>NZ_JAJQJF010000001.1:0-607049 GCF_021213615.1 Cupriavidus sp. UGS-1
TTATGCCTGGTGACCATAGCAAGTCGGAACCACCCCTTCCCATCCCGAACAGGACCGTGAAACGACTTCGCGCCGATGATAGTGCGGACTACCCGTGTGAAAGTAGGTCATCGCCAGGCTCTCCATTCAAAAACGCCCCAGATCCCACAAGGTCTGGGGCGTTTTGCTTTGCGGCGGGCCGAAATAGGGCGACTTCAGCAGCGCTTCCCCGCTTGCCGCAAGTGCCTCACAATGCCGGTTTCGCGACCGCGCCTCTCATCCTTTATCTGAAAGTGACCACGCCATCCGACCATTGCTGGTACCTGTACCTGCTCGAATGCGCCGATGGCAGCCTCTATACCGGCATCACCACCGATGTCGCACGCCGATTCGCGCAGCACCAGGCGGGCACGGGTGCCCGCTATACGCGCTCGCGCAAACCGATCGCGATCGCCGCGCAGCTGCGTTGTGCCGACCGGGCGGAAGCGTCACGGCTGGAAGCGCTGGTCAAGCGCCTGCACGTCGCGCGAAAACGAGAGCTGTGCGCCTTGCTGGAGCTGGACCAGGCCGACATGCCGGATTTGCTGGCGTGGCTTCGCGACGGCGGCCGTCCATCCACGGCCGCCGCGCCGCTTGGGGAAGCGTGATTTGTTGGTGAGCAGGGCCCACACTTTCCTTCCCGCACTTTCCTTCCCGCACTTTCCTTCCTTAAGGCTCGTTTAAGTCTCGGCCCCTAGCATGTCCTCGTCGCGCCACCGTGGGCGCCTGAATCAACGAGGAGAACCAGATGATTCGCCGAACTGTTGCTCGTACCGCCATCGCCATTGCCGCCGTGGGCGTGCTGGCAGGCGGGTACAACTATCTCCAGAAGGAAGCGGTGTCATCGAGCTATGCCGCCTCGACTCCGGTTGTCGCGCAGGTCAGCGCCGCGCCGGGCCGCGCGATGGCAACGCCGACCGATTTCTCCGGCATCGTCGACCGTTACGGTCCGGCCGTCGTCAATATCAGCGTAACCGCACGCGCGCAGCGCACTGCGGCGCAGATGCCGCCGGGCATGGATCCCGACGATCCGATGTTCCAGTTCTTCAAGCGCTTTGGCATTCCGTTCCCCTACGGGCCGCAGCCGGACCAGCCGCAATTGGCGCGCGGGCTGGGCTCAGGCTTTATCGTCAGCCAGGACGGCATGATCCTGACCAACGCGCACGTCGTCGATGGCGCGCAGGAGGTCGTCGTCAAGCTGACCGATCGTCGGGAGTTCAAGGCCAGGGTGCTGGGCGTCGACAAGCAGACCGACATCGCGGTGATCAAGATCGATGCGAAGGACCTGCCGACCGTGCAGCTGGGTGACCCGTCTCAGGTTCGCGTCGGCGAGCCGGTCGTGGCGATCGGTTCGCCGTACGGCTTCGAAAACACCGTGACGGCCGGCATCGTCAGCGCGAAGTCGCGCGCGCTGCCTGACGATACCTATGTGCCGTTCATCCAGACCGATGTCGCGGTAAACCCCGGCAACTCGGGCGGCCCGCTGTTCAATCAGCGCGGCGAAGTGATCGGCATCAACTCGCAGATCTACAGCCGCACCGGCGGTTATCAGGGCCTGTCGTTCGCGATCCCCATCGACGTCGCCACCAAGGTTCAGCAGCAGCTGGTTGCGCATGGCAAGGTCACGCGCGGACGCCTGGGCATCGGCGTGCAGGAGGTCAACCAGGCGTTGGCGCAGTCGTTCGGCTTGCCGAAGCCGGCCGGTGCGCTGGTCAATACGGTCGAGCCGGATGGCCCGGCGGCGAAGGCGGGCCTGAAGCCCGGCGACGTCATCGTGCAGATCGGCGATGACACCGTCGACCGTTCGACCGATCTGCCGGAACACGTCGCCGATCTGAAACCCGGCACCGAAACGAAGCTGAAGGTCGTACGCGAGGGCAAGCCCATTACGCTGACCGTCAAGGTAGGCGCGGCCAACGAGCAGACCGTCGCGCAAAAGAGCGATGGCGCCGAGTCTGGCGGCAAGCTTGGCCTCGCGGTGCGGCCGCTGTCGCCAGCGGAGCAGCGCGAGAGCGGCATCGCCGGCGGCCTGGTAGTCGAGGGCGCGTCGGGTCCCGCGGCACGCGTCGGCATTCAACCCGGCGACGTGATCCTGGCCTTCAACGGCACGCCGATCAAATCGGTCGAGCAATTGCGCACGATGGTGTCGAAGGCTGGCAAGGAAGTAGCGCTGCTGGTGCAGCGTGACGACACGCAGCTGTTCGTGCCGATCGAACTGGGCTGATCGAACTCGGCAGACCGAAAGGCGCGCAAGGCGTCGCGCACGGGCGATCGATAGACGATCGACAAGCCCGGGCGCGACGCCATTTTTTGCCAGTGCGCTGTCGCGCGCCAGCGTATACGAGGAGGTATACGCGCACGTATACGACCCCGTATACCTGTCGTATACGCGCCGACGTCGACGGCAGGTATACGTATACGTACCCACCCCGAAATCGTTGCCCAGAGCGGTTTTCCGGGCTGCATAGCCACACAGGAACGCAATCACGGCGTATCATCTCGACTGCGATGCATGACGAGGCATCGGTGCCATCGTCTTGTGGACTCGATCGAAAAGGAAGTCTATGCAGTTGGATCTCACGCGTGCATCTACGGTGACGGCGACCGACCGGGCGCGGCGCATGCCGCGCGCGACGCCGTCGCCCCGTCGTCGCAAGAAGGTAGAGGTCACCTACTGGGAGCGCGGCTATCGTTCCCACTACTACCGCAACGAGCGCGGCGACAAGCTGGGCGAAGTACATCTGTCCGAGCGTGGCGAAGTGCCCGTGGTCTATCGCTGGGCGGCCGGCAACTATTCGGGCGCCGAAGGGTCGCTGGCGCACGCGCGCATGCGCGTCGAAGAGACCGTGG
Source organism: Cupriavidus sp. UGS-1 (assembly GCF_021213615.1). Taxonomy (NCBI): domain Bacteria; kingdom Pseudomonadati; phylum Pseudomonadota; class Betaproteobacteria; order Burkholderiales; family Burkholderiaceae; genus Cupriavidus; species Cupriavidus sp. UGS-1. The sequence continues at coordinate 2,869 of NZ_JAJQJF010000001.1, forward strand.
GCTTCGGCATGCGCCAGCTGCCGTTGTTCTGACGACGGCAACGCTGCCGGGCAACACCCTCACATCGACCGCAGCCTCTGCCGCGGTCCCGCGCGGCGCGCTCCATCGAGCCGGCGCTGCCACAGCATCGCCGCCGCGCACCGCGCCAGCAGCGCGATCGAGCGATACAGATCCTCGCACGCCATCAGCCTTGCCTATCGATGCAGCGGTCAGCGGGGCCGCGCGCTACGTCGGTTCTGCTTCGAGGCGCGCCGCGCGCGCTTCTGGCATCATCCGGTTATTCGCGCGCGAAACCGCCCCCTTCGCGCCTGGCTGAACCCGCGGCAAAGCCTGTTGCCTCGCCGCCTTGCCCGTCCCGCTGTCGCCATGACGACCCCTGCCGCTCCCCAACATCCCGATGCAATCGGCGACGCCGCCGCGCCGCCCGCCACGTCCTCATTCGATGCGCAGGAACTGGAGGCACTCGCCGCGGCGTTTCACCGCGACGGCTTCGTGGTGCTGCGTGGCCTGGCGGAGCCCGCCCTGTGCGATGCGATGGAGCGCGTGGCGCGAGCCCAGCTCGGCGCGGCGGTCGAGCCGGTCGAATACGAAGCCGAACTGGGTTATCCCGGGGCACCCCGCAGCCGCGACGCGGCGGGCGGAGCGACCGTGCGGCGCCTGCGCCAGGCCTACGATCGCGATCCGGTATTCCAGCAATGGGCGACCGACCCACGCGTGGCCACGCTGGTCACCGCGCTGCTGGGCGAGCCGGCGCAGCTGACGCTGGCCCACCATAACTGCGTGATGACCAAGCATCCGACCTATGGCAGCCAGACCGGCTGGCATCGGGACACGCGCTACTGGTCGTTCGCCAGTCCGGAGCTGGTGACGGTGTGGCTGGCCCTGGGAAAAGAAGACGAGAGCAACGGCGCGCTGCGCGTGATACCCGGCTCGCATCGGGTCGCGCTGGAGCCTGGGCAGCTCGATGCCGCGGAGTTCCTGGTGGACAGCCATCCGGCCAGCGCGGCGCTGTTGGCGGGCGCGACGCCGCTGTCATTGCAGCGCGGCGACGTGCTGTTCTTCGACAGCCGGCTGTTCCATAGCGCGGGGCAGAACCTGTCCGACGCGGTCAAGCTGTCGGTGGCCTTCGCCTATCTGGGACTGAGCAACCGGCCGCTGCCCGGCACGCGTTCGGCGCAGCACGGCATGGTGCAACTGCCCGCGCCGATGGCGAGCTGAAGCGCTGAATCCGAAGAAACGGGAAGGCGCAGCCGTCAGGTCCGCAGGCTGACCAGATTGGTGATCTTCTCCGACGCTTCGAGCAGCGGCGGCAGGAAACGGCGCACCATCTCCTCGGCGCTGGTGCGGTTGGCCTGACCACTGATGTTCATTGCGGCGATGACCTGGCCGGCGCGATTACGGATCGGCGCCGACAGCGACACCAGTCCTTCCTCGAGCTCCTGATCGTTCTGCGCCCATCCCTGTGCGCGGATGCGCGCGATGATCGCCTTCAGTTCGTCGATATCGGTGACCGTCCGCTGCGTGCGCTTGCGCAGATCGCTGGCGTGCAGCACGCGGTCGAGTTCCTGGTCGGACAGTCCGGCCAGCAGCACGCGGCCCATCGATGAGCAATAGGCGGGCAGCCGGCTGCCGATCGACAGATTGATCGTCATGATCTTGCGCGCGGGCACGCGCAGCACGTAGACGATTTCCGTCCCGTCCAGTACCGATACCGAGCAGCTTTCATGGACCTGCTGCGACAGCGCCTCCATGATCGGCTCGGCCAGGTTCCAGAACGGCATCGAGGTCAGATAGGCGAAGCCGAGGTCGAGGATCTTCGGCGTCAGCCGGAACAGCCGGCCGTCCGCCTCGACATAGCCCAGGCCCACCAGCGTCAACAGGATGCGGCGGGCGCCGGCCCGGGTCAGCCCGCTGGCCTGCGCGATTTCCGTCAGGGTCTGGGCCGGACGCTGGGCGTTGAAGGCGCGGATCACCGACAGCCCGCGCGCGAAGGACTGGACGTAGCTGTCGCTGGGCTTCTCGGCCGCGGTGCCGGCGTTGCCGGTGCTGCCCTGCGTTTCGGCGGCGGACGGCTGGGAATCCTGGGAATCGTTCGGGGCGTGGCTGGCCATCGAGGTATACGGCTGGATGCCGAATGCGCACGGAAAGGCCGAAAGAGTAGTGGAAAAGGCCGCAAACCGCCAGAGGGGCATGCCGCAATGCCCCGTTGTGCCGCAGACCGCGGCGGGTCGCGCCCGGCAGCGCCCGAGGCCTGGCGCCGCGGGCGCCACGCTCAGCGGAAACTCTTCTGTACCAGCACGAAACCCGCGATCAGCATGCAGACCAGCGCGAAGCCGTGCAGCAGATCCATGCCGGCCAGCAGCGTGGCCTGGCGGTCCACCTCCTGCGACAGCCGCGCCAGATCGAAGCTGGAGAGCCCGCCGCCCTGCTGCAGCGCGGGCTCGAAGCGCGTCACGTGCTCGACCAGATGGGTGCGGTGCGTGGCCGCGCCTTGCTGCATCCACATGCTGGCCAGCCCGGTGCCCGTGGCCGAGGCGATCTGCTTGCAGACGTTCTTGAACTGGTAGGCGTGGGCGAAGTCCTCGACCGGCAGATCGAGATAGGTCATCGAGGCGACCTGGATCATCAGCAGCACCGGCGTCAGTCCTTCGAGCAGCACCACCGGTACCAGCGCGTAGTCGGGCGCACCCGGCATCAGCCGCTGCGACAGCAGCATCGCGGCGCAGGCGTAGACCACCAGGCCGGCCGCAATCACCCGCCGCTTGCGGAACACCATCGCCATGCACAACGTCAGCACGACCGCGCCGATTGCCGACACGGTGCCGCTGACCGACAGCAGCATGCTGGTGGTGCGGAAGGTCAGGCCCAGTCCGCTCTGCGTCAGCGTCGGCAGCAGGTAGGCCCAGATCGCCGACAGCAGGTAGTACAGCGTGTAGAAGCCCAGGCCATACAGATACCGCCGGCCGAGCAGCCGCGACGGATCGATCCACGGGTCCTGGTGGCGATGCAGCCGCCAGGCGCAGAACAGCAGCAGCGCCAGCCCGGCGGCGGCCATCAGCGGCATGTGCGGCGTGCTGAAGAAGCGCGTGTAGCGCATCTCCTGCAGCGTGTGCAGCAGCACCAGCGCGCCGGCGGCGGCGCTGAGCGCCGCGGGCCAGTCCAGCGTCGATACAGGTGGGTGCGGGTCGCGCGGGCCGCGGCGCGGGTAGGTCAGCGCCACCAGTGCCAGCACCGGCAACGCGATCACGGCCTGGAACAGGAACACCGCGCGCCAGCCGATCTCGTCGAGGAAGATGCCGGTCAGCCACGGCGTCACCGCCAGCAGCCCGAACGATCCCAGCCCGAAGCGCAGCAGCAGCGGGGCGCGTTCGGTGGGCGCCGTCAGCAACTGCACGAGGATGCGCGAGGCCGCGAACAGGCCGCCGGCGCCCAGGCCCTCGATCGTCTTGCCGACGATCAGGCCGGTGGGGGAGCCGGCCTCCGCGCACAGGATCGCGCCGAGCACGAACACGACCAGCGACGCCATCGTGAAGCGCTTGTAGGTGATGCGCCGCGCGATCTGGTCGAGCAGCATGTTCATCAGCACGGCGGCCGCGGCATAGGCGCTGACCGCGTACAGGTAGTCGCTCGGCGTCGCATTGACGCCGCCCTGGATGTGCTGGCTCGCCACCGCCATCATCAGCGTCGACGAAAAGTCGAGCCCGGTGACCAGCCCTAGCGTCAGCCCGAATGCCGACAGCCGCAGCGGTCCCATCTCGGGGTGCGAGGCGAGACGCAGCGAAGGTGTCGGGGAGGGATTTGGCGCGGGCAGGCCCGCCGGCAAAGGTTGGTGGGGCATGGGCGCCAGCTTAGCCGCGCACGCGTGCGCGAAAAACCGGCTGCGCTGGAAACTTCGTCCGGCTGTCGGAACAATCGGCGCCGCGCGCGCCCATGAAAAATGCCTGCAGGCGCAGGCCGCGAAAAGGGGAGTCGTGTCGGTCGTACCGGGTCGTTGCGATCAGCGACCGCCAGATGCGCCGTCATCCTGCTGCCGCGCATAAACCACCAGCCGCAGGTGCCGGTCTTCGTCAACCGTCAACGACGTATGCTCGAACGGCTCGGCCTGGCCGTCGACCACCAGCCTGCGCACGCCATTGCAGGGCGCATGAACATCGTGCTGCCGCCACCACGCCTTGAACTCTGGCGCCACCCGTTCCAGCTGGTCCACCAGTTCATGAATATCGGCTTCCTGCGTGGCGCGGGCGAAGTCGCGGCGGAAGCTCGACAACATCAGCGGAGCCTGTTCCTCCCATGCGTCGATGCGCGCGTGCAGCATCGGATCGGTGAACAGCAGCCACAACAGGTTGCGCCGCTCGGGCGCATGCGTTGCGAAGCCGAAAAGCGCGTCGGCTGGCGCATTGAAGCCGAGCACGTCCCAGCGCAGGTTGAGTACGAAGGCCGGGTGCGGCAGGTCGTGCATCAAGCGTCGGACCAGCGGCGGCAGCACGCACCAGGTCTTGCCCGGCTCGGCAGGCGGGCGTTCGTGGGCCAGCAGGAATAGGTGACGGCGCTCGGCGGCATCCAGTTTCAGTACCCGTGCCAGGTTGTCCAGAAAGGTCGCCGACACCCCTATGTCGCGTCCTTGTTCCAGCCATGTGTACCAGGTCAGCCCGACGCCAGCGAGCGCTGCGACTTCCTCGCGCCGCAGTCCCGGCGTGCGGCGACGGCCACCGCTGGGCAAGCCCAGGTCGGCGGGCGAAAGGCGCTCGCGGCGCGCCCGCAGGAAGGCCGCCAGATCGGAGCGGGTTCGTTCCAAGCTTCGCATCGCTATCCCATTACTTTAAGTAATAGCATAAGCTGTTAAATTGTAATTGTTTAACAAGGATTCGAGAATGATTGCGTCTTTACTCGGGATACGCAAGATGAACTCGAATTCCTGCTTGGCGGCGCTGCCGGCGCGCGCCGTCAATGGCCCGCCGTGGCTCGGTTTGTCCGTTCTGCTGCTGGCCGGTTTCGTCACGATCTTCGACCTGTTCGTGGTCAATGTCGCCATCCCCAGCATGCAGGCCGGACTCGGCGCGAGTTTTGCGCAGATCGGTTTCATCGTGGCCGGCTACGAGCTGGCCTTCGGAATCCTGCTGATTACTGGCGGCCGGCTGGGCGACTGGTTCGGGCGACGGCGCTTGTTCATCGTCGGCATGGCGGGCTTCACCATGGCCTCGGCCTTGTGTGGCTTGGCCCCCGGCGCGGGATTCCTGATCGGCGCGCGGGTGTCGCAAGGGCTGGCGGCAGCCCTGCTGTTTCCACAGGTCTATGCGTCGATCCGCGTCAATTTCGACGCCGACGATAGCCGCCGCGCCTTCGGACTGCTGGGAATGACGCTGGGCCTGGCTGCCATCGCCGGGCAGGTGCTGGGTGGCTGGCTGGTGCATGCGGACCTGTTCGGGCTGGGCTGGCGCAGCATCTTCCTCATCAATGTTCCCATCGGGCTGTTTGCCATCGCGGCGGCACGCTACATCCCCGAATCTCGCGCGCCGCAACGACCAGCCCTGGACTGGACGGGCGTGGCGATGGTCAGCGCCGGGCTGGCGTTGCTGCTGGTGCCCCTGATCGAGGGGCCGGGCCAACGCTGGCCGGCCTGGAGCTTCTGGTCGCTGGGCGTAGCGGCAGCGCTGCTGGCGCTGTTCCATCGGCAGCAGGAGCAGCGGCGAAGGGCTGGCGGCTTGCCTCTGGTGGATATGCGGCTGCTGGCCCAACGCCGCTTCGCGCTGGGCGCGGTATTGGTGCTGCTGGTCTATTCCACGTCCAGTTCCTTCTTCTTGTGCTTCGCCTTGCTGGTGCAGACCGGGCTGGGCCTCGACCCCTTCGTGGCGGGCAGCATCTTCGCGCCGTGCAGCGTGGGTTTCGTGTTGGCGTCGCTTGCCGCGCCGCGGCTGGTGGCGCGCTGGGGAACGCGCGCCATCGTCGCGGGTGCGCTGGTCTACGCGGTCTCCGTCGGGCTGCTGATCGTGCAGGTGCGGATGGCGGGCGCGGAACTGGTGCCCGCGCGGCTGATTCCCGTGCTGGTCGTGGTCGGTGCGGGCCAGGGTTTCGTCATGACGCCACTGCTGAATCTGGTGCTGGGCTTCGTCGAGGAGGCACAGGTGGGGATGGCTTCGGGGTTGATCTCGACAGTGCAGCAGATCGGCGCGGCGTTGGGCGTGGCGGTGGTCGGCATCCTGTTCGGTGCGGCGCTGGCTGCCGATGAAGGCGTCGCCGCACAGGCTGGACAATATGCCTCGGCCTTCGTAACCGGGATGCTCTACAACCTCGGCGCGGCTCTGCTGGTCTGCGTGCTGTTGCTGATGCTGGCGAGAACCCAGCGGTCGGCAGGCTGACTGTATCGGCGTTTGGCGCAGTCCACAGGAATGCGGCACTGAAGTCATGGTGAAATGAAAAAACCGGCCCGCAGGCCGGTTTTCATTGGCACGCCGAAGGGCGCGCGAGGACGTCAGGCGCCCTGGCCGAAGCGATCGCGGTTGTCCGACACGTGGTCGGCGCGCGCGCCGTCCGTGTAGGCATCGACGCTGCGGGCGCCATCGGTGTAGGCGTCCACCGTGCGGGCGCCGTCGGTGTACGGGTCGGCCTTGCCGACGTGCATCGAGGCGCCTTCGAGACGCAGCACGTCGCGCTCGAGCGTGGTGGCGTGCAGCGCGGTGGCGGACAGGGACAGGCCGGCGGCGCAGAGCAGCGCGAAGGCCAGGCGACGGGGTTGTGCAAGAGTCTTCATGGTTTTTTTCCTTTGATCAAAGCCGTGTGGCCGGCGTCAGCCGACCACACCGCCCGAATCTACGCCCGTCGTTGGCGTGGAAAAAGAGGCTCTGCAGCAACACACTGTTCAGGCATGCGGACAATGGCCGCGAACCATCGTCTGGACAAGGCCGCGCTGGCGGCAGCGGGACAAGCGGGGTTCAGAGCAGATGCCGCAGGCCGAACAGGTTGACGCTCAGTCCGGCGATCACCATCAGCAGCACCTGCGCGAGGATGAACAGCACCAGCGGCGAGATATCGAAGCCGCCCAGGCGCGGGATCACGCGGCGGATCGGATCGAGCAGCGGATCGGTCAGCTGCTGGATCACCGGGGTGATCGGCGAATGCGGATTGACCCAGGACAGGATCGCCATCAGCAGCGTGACCCACATCACCAGGCTGATGCCCCACTTGAGCACGTTGAGCACCGCGATGCCGAGCACGGCGGGCAGCAGGCCGAACGGACTGCCTGCGGTCAGTCCGATCACCGCGAGCAGGAACACCACGGCGGTCAGCCAGGCCGCGACCACGGTGGCCCAGTCGATGCCGCCGACGCCGGGAATGATCCGCCGCAGCGGCCGTACCAGCCAGTCGGTGACCTGGAACACCGCATGCGAGATCGGATTGCGCGCGGGCAAGCGCGTCAGTTGCATCCACAGCCGCAGCAGCAGCGCCATGCCGAAGAGCGTGAAAACGGTGTCGAGCAGAAAGATGGCGATTTGCGAGAGCATCGGATTTCCGTGGTCGTGACGCAGGTGTCTGCGGACGCACAGATTCTGCCATACCCGCCATGCCGCGCGTAGCGCAACGGTGGCCCAGGCCGCAGAGGCGTGCCGGTGCGCCGCGCCGTGTCTGGCCGCCTTGCCGCGCACCTATAATGACGGCCGACTCCAGATTGCGGCCGCGCTGCCACGCCGGCCGCGCCATCGCACGCCATGAACCAGCCCCGTTCCCCGAGCGCCGCCGAGCTTGCCAAGCAGGACTTCGAGGCGCTGTCCGACTTCCGCTACCAGCTGCGGCGCTTCATGCGTTTCTCCGAAGACGCCGTGCGCGAGGAGGGCCTGACCGTGCAGCAGTATCTGTTGCTGCTGCATATCCGCGGCTTTCCCGGGCGCGACTGGGCCTCGATCGGCGAACTGGCCGAGCGGCTGCAGGCCAAGCAGCACGGCGTGGTCGCGCTGGTCAATCGCTGCGAGGCGGCCGGGCTGGTCAAGCGCAAGACCAACGCGGCCGACCGCCGCGTGGTCCAGGTCCATCTGCAGCCCAAGGGCGAGCGTTGCCTGAACCGGCTGGCGCTGCTGCATCGAAGCGAACTCGAATCGCTGCGCCACACGTTCCGCATCGCGCGCCTGACCGCCTTCAACGACGACGGCGTGTCGCGCGGCTAGGGCACGCGCGTCAGGCCGGCTGCGCCAGCGCCTGCGCGAGGAAGGTCAGTGCGCGGCCGTGGGCCAGCACCGCCGACGGCTGGTGATAGGAGCCGCGGGCCCAGCAATTGAAGCCGTGATCGGCGCCCGGATACACGTGGACCTCGGCGCGCGCGTTGCCGGCCATCGCGGCGCGCACCTGTTCGACCGCCTCGGGCGGAATATTGGCGTCGCGCTCCCCATAGTGGAACTGGATCGGGACGCGTACCGAGCCGGCCTGGTCCAGGCGGCGCTGGATTCCGCCGCCGTAGTAGGGCACCGCCGCGTCGACCAGACCGCGCGCCGCGCTCAGATACGCCAGCAGACCGCCGAAGCAGTAGCCGACCGCGGCGATCCGGCCGTCCGGCCCGATCTGCGCGCGCAGCGCCTGCGCCGTCAGCGCGATGTCGTCGACGATGACATCGGGATCGGTGGCCTTGTACAGCGCCATCGCGCGTTCCTTGTCGGCGCCCACATAGCCGAGCTCGATGCGCTGCGCCTCGCGCCAGAAGATGTCCGGCGCCATCACGACGTATCCATCGAGCGCGTATTGGTCGGCCACCGCGCGGATATGTTCGTTGACGCCGAAGATCTCCTGGATCAGCACGATGCCTGGTGTGCCGGGGCGCGTGCCGCCGGGCGGCAGGCTCAGGTAGGCATCGAACGCATGCGGGTCGGTGCCGACGCGGATCCAGCGGCGCAGCGTATCGTTTGCGGACAGGGTTGCGGTCATCGTTTCCTCCATCGGTAGGGCGCACAGGGTAAGGCAAGCCGCGCGAGCTTGCCAAGCGCGCACGGTCGGCCGCAGCCCCATCGAGGACGCTGCCCACATCGCATGTAGGCGGATTCCGACAAGCGCCGGGGCCGGCGGCGGACGGCGGTTCCGTGCAGGGCTTGCCATACTGCTGGCGGAGGTCCGCCGGACATCCTGGTCCCGCTGCGCCTCCTTTCGTTTCCGCAGGGATGCCGATGACCGCTGAAGACGCGCCTGAAGACCGGCATGGTGCAGCCGGCGTAGCGAGGACGGAGCGCCGCGATGGCGCACCGCCTGCCGGCGCCGGCCATCGCGCGCCTGACGCCACCACCGCGCGGCTGCTGCAGCCGGGCCGCAACTGCTGGCGCATCGAACGCGCGTCGCGCTTCGCCATGCTGGTCGATGGCGACGAGTACTTCCGCGCGCTGCGCTCGGCGCTGACCCATGCGGAACACACGGTCTTCATCCTCGGCTGGGACATCGACAGCCGCTTCGAACTGGTGCCCGGCGGCGCCGACGACGGCTTTCCGCGCGGGCTGCGCGATTTCCTCGACGCGCTGGTGCGGCGCCGCCGCCGGCTGCGCATCTACGTGCTCAGCTGGGACTTCGCGATGGTCTACGCGATGGAGCGGGAATGGCTGCCGGCGGTCAAGCTGGACTGGCAGACCCATCGCCGGCTGTCGTTCCGGCTCGACGCCCGCCATCCGGTGGGTGCCTCGCATCATCAGAAGGTGGTCGTGATCGACCACAGCCTGGCCTTCGTCGGCGGACTGGATCTGACGCGGTGCCGCTGGGACACACCCTCGCATGCGCTGCAGGATCCGCGCCGTGTCGACCCGGACGGCAAGCCCTATGGGCCGTTCCACGACGTGCAGGCCGTGGTCGAGGGCGACGTGGCGCGCGCCCTTGGCGAGATGGCCGCCGAGCGCTGGCGCCGCGGCACCCGGCGCGAGCCGCGCGCGCCCGATCCCGCGGATGTCCGCGGCCGGCGGCTGTGGCCCGATGGCGTCACCCCGCTGCTGACCGATGTGCCGGTGGCGATCGCGCGCACCGCGCCGGCGTTCGCCGGCGATCCCGGCGTCGGCGAAATCCGCGCGCTGCATCTGGACGCGATCGCCGCCGCGCGCAGCACCCTGTATCTCGAGAACCAGTATTTCAGTTCCGGCGTGCTGGCCGACGCGTTGGCCGCGCGGCTGGCCGAGCCGGAGGGCCCCGAGGTCGTGCTGGTCTCGCGCCGCAGCGAAAGCGGCTGGCTGGAGGAGCACAGCATGGGTGTGCTGCGCGCCCGCGCGCATCGCAAGCTGCGCAGCGTCGATGCGGGGCATCGCTATCGGCTCTATTACCCGCAACTGCCCGGCGAGGGCGAACCCGGCCCCGACGGCGCCCCGCTGCCCGGCATCAACGTGCACAGCAAGGTCATGGTGGTCGACGACACGTTGCTGACGATCGGCTCGGCCAATCTGAACAATCGCTCGATGGGGCTCGACACCGAATGCAATCTGGTGATCGAGGCCGGCGGCGATGACCGCATCGCCGCGGCGATCCGGGCGATGCGCGCGCGGCTGGTGGCCGAGCACCTGGCCTGCGATGCCGACGAACTGGCCGCCGCCCATGCGCGCGGCGAGCCGCTGCACGAGACCATCGCGCGTTGTCATCGGCCCGCTCAACGGACCCTGCAGGCCTTCGATCCGCCGCTGGTCCCCGAAGTGGATGCCGTGGTGCCCGACGAGCGGCTGCTGGACCCGATCGAGCCGATCGATCCGGACGGGCTGGTCGATGAGTTCCTGACGCACGAGGCGCGTCCGCGTGTCATCGGCCGGCTGGGCGTGGCGATCCTGCTGCTGGTGGTACTGGCGGGCCTGGCATTTGCATGGCGCTATACGCCGCTGCGCGAATGGGCGGACTTCCGCCGCGTGCTCGATGTGGTCGAGCAGATCCGCGACATGCCGATGGCGCCGCTGGCGATGCTCGGCGCCTATGTCGCCGCGGGACTGGTGATGGTGCCGGTGACGCTGCTGATCGTGGTCACGGTGATTGTGTTCGGTCCGGTCAAGGGCGCGCTGTGCGCGCTCGGCGGCGTGGTGCTCAGCGCCGCCACCGGCTACGGCATCGGCCGCTTCGTCGGGCGCGATGCGGTACGGCGCTATGGCGGCAAGCGCCTGAACGCGTTGAGCCAGCAGGTCGGCCAGCACGGCCTGCTGGCGATGGTGGTGCTCCGCCTGGTGCCGGTCGCGCCGTTCACACTGGTCAATCTGGTGGTGGGGGCCTCGCGCATCCGTTTTCGCGACTGCCTGCTCGGCACGCTGATCGGCATGACGCCCGGCATCGTGATCTCGGCCTCGCTGGTCGACCGCATCGCGGCGGTGGCGCGCAATCCGAACCCGCTGACGGTCGCGCTGCTGCTGCTGGTGCTGCTGATCCCGCTCAGCGTACTGTGGCTGCTGCGCCGGCGCCGGCGCGCGGATGCCGCGCAGGCGGCGCAGGCCGCGGAGGCGGCCCAGGCCGCCAGGGAGGCCCAGGTCGCGCAGGCGATGCAGCCGGCGCAGACCTCCCAGGCGGTGCACCGCGCCGCCATCGGCGAACCCCGCCATGGAGGGCATGCATGAGTCGGATCTATCCATTCCGTGCCGGCGACGTCGTGGAACCGGTCGCGCAGACACCGAGGGAGGCCGCCGCCGCCGCGGCGCCGGCGCAGTTCCTGGTGGCCAGCTACAACATCCACGGCGGCATCGGCGTGGACGGACGTTTCCTGCCGAAGCGGATCGCCGGCGTGCTGTCGGAACTGCAGGCGGACATCGTCGCGCTGCAGGAAGTCGAATCGCGCAGCACCGGCTTCGACATGCTCGCTTATCTGCGCGACCAGACCGGCTATCACGCGATTCCCGGACCGACGCTGACCCGGCACGACGGCGAATACGGCAACGCGCTGCTGACGCGCTTTCCGCCGAGCCGGATCCGGCAGATCGATCTGAGCGTGGGCCGCCACGAACCGCGCGGCGCGATCGACGCGACGCTGAGCTGTCCCGACGGCGTCCATGCCGCCCCGCTGCGGGTGATCGCCACCCATCTGGGGCTATGGCCCGGCGAGCGGCGCATGCAGGTGCGCAGGCTGCTGACCTCGCTGGCCGAGCAGCCGGGGGTGCCCACCGTGCTGCTGGGGGACGTCAACGAATGGTTCCTGTGGGGTCGGCCGCTGCGCTGGCTGCACGCGTACTTCGACGGTGCGCCGCATGTGGCGACGTTCCCGTCGCGGATGCCGGTGCTGGCGCTGGACAGGCTCTGGTGTTGTCCGCGCTCGGTGCTGGCCTCGGTGTCGAGCCACCGCAGCGCGCTGGCACGGATTGCGTCGGATCACCTGCCGCTGCTGGCGCGGCTGCATGCGCGGCCGGCGGTGCCGGCGGCCGCGTCATCCGCGGCGGTGGCGGACGAGGAAGCCGACCTGGCGCGCCAGGCCGATCAGCCGTCGCGATAGGCGTCCAGGCGGTTGTACAGCGTCTTCAGGCTGATGCCGAGCGCCTGCGCCGCGCGGCGCTTGTCGCCGTCGAAGCGTGCCAGCGTGGCGAGGATCAGGCCGCGCTGCGCGTCGGCCAGCGTGGTGCCGATGCGTACGTTCAGCACGCCGTCGGCGGCGGTGGGCAACGGCGGCTGCGACGCGATGTTCGGGTTCGGCAGTTCGATCACGCGGTCGGCCAGGATGAAGGCGCGATAGACCGTGTTGCGCAGCTCGCGCACGTTGCCGGGCCAGCCGTACTGGCACAGCCGCTCGAGTGCGCTGGCCGAGAACACCTTGTCGGTGCCTTCGGCGGCGTTCAGCTCGGCCAGGAAGTGCCTGGCCAGCGGAACGATGTCCTCGCGCCGTTCGCGCAATGGCGGAATATGCAGCGGCACCACGGCGAGCCGGTACAGCAGGTCTTCGCGCAGCACGCCGCTGCGCACGGCCTCGAGCGGATCGCGATTGGTCGCCGAGACGATGCGAACGTCGCAGACCACCTGTGCGTCGCCGCCGACGCGATGGAAGGTGCGCGTCTCCAGCACCCGCAGCAGCTTGATCTGCATGTCGGGCGCCATTTCGGTGACCTCGTCCAGGAACAGCGTGCCGCCGTGCGCCTGTTCGAAATAGCCGGCCTTCTGCTGCATCGCGCCGGTGAATCCCCCCTTTTCGTGGCCGAACAGCTCCGATTCGATCAGCGCCGGCGCGATCGCGCCGCAGTTGACGGCGACGAAGGGTTTGCCGCGCCGGTTGCTGCGCTCATGTATCGCGCGGGCCACCAGTTCCTTGCCGGTACCGCTTTCGCCGACGGCCAGCATCGGCACATCGGTGGCCGCCACGCGGGGAATCTGCTCGAGCAGCCGGCGCATCGCCGGCGAGGTGCTGCGCCACAGGAGCGCAAAGTCGTCGCGCGCCGGCCCCTGGCCGCCGTCCTCGCGTGGGTGGTCCCGCGCGGATTCCCGATGGCGGGAGCGCGTCGTGTCCGGCAGATCGTTCGAGGTGCTGGTCGACATGTAGCGAAAGGCGGAGCGGAAAATAGAGACAGGCGGTCGGCGGACGGTGGTCGCGGGCGGCACGGCCGGCGGCAGACGCGCGCGATCCACGGCTTGGCGAGAGCCGCATTGCGGTTCGCGTAACGCAATGCTAGCTTGCGATCGCGCGGGCCACCATTGCAGTTTGTCCGACAAGCCGGTACGGCGCGGCCACCAGCGGATGTCAGACTAACACCGGTATGGCGGCGCCTGGCGCTTGCATAGAATGGGGTCTATTCAGGGCAGCAACGCCCGCCGCGGCGGCAAGGGCCGCGGCGCCTGTCTCATTTCCACCATTCCGGTCAAGGGTTTCAGCGGCCGGCATCAGTCAAGCCTATGCCTCACATCCTGATCGACGACGACGACGAGAACACCTGTGCAGCGCTGGCCGAGATCGCCGCGGCGGAGGGCTTCACCGCGGCCACCGCGGGCGACCTGCGCGAAGCGTGCCTGCAGATCGGCTGGCAGATGCCCGATGCGGTGCTGGCCGATCTGAAGCTGCCCGACGGCGACGGCAAGGATCTGTTCAACGAAGTCGGCTCGGCCGGCGTCGATATCATCCTGATGACCGGCTACGCCAGTGTCGAGAGCGCCGTCGAGGCGCTGCGCCTTGGCGCGACCGACTACCTGGTCAAGCCGATCAACGTGGCCCGCCTGCAGACGGTGCTCAAGCGCATCGCCACCACGGGCGACCTGAAGGCGGAGGTGCGCTCGCTGCGTGGCGAGCTGCGCCGCTACGGCCGCTTCGGCCGGCTGCTGGGCAGCTCGGAGGCGATGCAGGCGGTCTATGACCAGATCAGCAAGGTCGCGCCCACCGAGGCCACGGTGCTGCTGGTCGGCGAAAGCGGTACCGGCAAGGAGCTGGCCGCGCAGACGGTGCACGAGCTGTCGCCGCGCCGGCGCCAGCCCTTCCTCGCCGTCAACTGCGGCGCGATCTCGCCGAACCTGATCGAATCCGAGATGTTCGGCCACGAGCGCGGCAGCTTCACCGGCGCCGAGCGCCAGCACAAGGGCTATTTCGAGCGCGCGGCCGGCGGCACGTTGTTCCTGGACGAAATCACCGAGATGCCGATCGAGCTGCAGGTCAAGCTGCTGCGCGTGCTCGAGGCCGGCACTTTCATGCGTGTGGGGACCAATCGCGAGCTGCGCGCCGACGTGCGCGTGGTCGCGGCGACCAACCGCAATCCGGAGGAGGCGGTCGCCGAAGGCAAGCTGCGTGCGGACCTGTATCACCGTCTCAACGTGTTCCCGATCGAACTGCCGCCGCTGCGCACCCGCGGCGACGACGTGGCGCAGCTGGCCGGGGCCTTCCTCGATCAGCTCAACGCCGAACACGGCACGCAGCGCCGCTTCGGGCCGGACGTGCTGGCCAATCTGCGGCTGCATTCGTGGCCGGGCAATGTGCGCGAGCTGCGCAACTTCGTGCAGCGCGCCTTCATCATGGCCGAGGACGACGTCATCGCCGAATCGCCGGTGCCGTTGCAGGCTGCCGCCTCGCAGGTGCCCGCCACCGCGATCGTCACGGTGCCCGTCGGCATGTCGCTGGCGGACGCGGACCGCGAGCTGATCTTCGCCACGCTGGAGCAATGCGCCGGCGTCAAGAAGCACGCGGCGGAGATCCTCGGCATCAGCCTGAAGACGCTGTACAACCGGCTCGAGGAGTACGCGGCCGGCGGCAAGTTGCCGGAGTCGTTCAAGACCTCCGGCAATGGCGCCAACAGCGGAACCAACAGCGGCGCGCACGAGCGCCCGCCCGCCGCCAGCTGACCCTGCACGAGACTGTCCTGCCCGCCCCCCACCACCGAAGCCTCGGGCTGGCCCGAGGTATGCTTCGGCTCGGAAATCCGGCCCACCGCAATGGCGCGGGGACCCTGAGATGACCCAAACCTCCATGTCCAAGCGACCTCTCCCCTCCAGCCGCGCCGATGCGGAAAACGGTGGCCAATCCGGTGGCCAGTCCGGCGGGGCGGGCACCGAACACTGGGTGCCGGCGACTGTCGATGCCACCTCGGAAGTCACGACGCTGATCGACCAGGTGTCGCACGATCTGCGCTCGGCGCTGAACGGCGTCCAGAGTTGGGCCTACGTGCTGGACCATTCGCTGGACGCGCCCACCGCGTCGGTGCAACGGGCACTGGCGGGCTTGCGTACCGCGATGCAGCAGCAGGTCGCGCTGATCCAGCATATGGAAGAGGCGGTGCGGTTGCTGGCTGACGAGGCCGAGCCGCAATGGCAGGCGGTCGATCTCGCGGCCGCGATGGCGCAGGCGATGGAGTCGGTCAAGCCGGCCGCCGAAGCGCGCCGCGTCACGCTGGCCGATGTGCTGGTGCACGAAGACCGCGGCGGCCGCGGCGATGTCCTCGTGCTGGCGGACCCGCGACGGCTCGAGCCGATGCTGCGCCATCTGGTGTTGCATTGCCTGAAACAGGCGCGCAACGGCGACACCATCGACGCGCATCTCGAACCGATGGACGACCAGGTGAAGCTGCGCCTCACCGAGAGCCGCGCGACATCCGATCGCATCAAGGAGCGCCTGTCGGTACTGTCCGAGTTTTTCCGGCGCGACGTGGGCAACGCCGGCGCCGCGCCGGCGCGCCAGAGTTCGGCGCTGCTGCTGGCGCGCCGCATGGCGGAGCTGCATGGCGCGACGCTGGGGGCTGAACCGTCGACCCAATGCGAGCAGGACGGCGACAGCGCCTGCATCGCGGTGACCTTTCCGCGCGTGCCGCCGGCGGCCGCGGCGGCAGGCCATGAGCCGCCGTTCGGTCCGTCCGCGGGTCCGGCCTGACGGACACCGCAGGGCCTGACGCGCACCAGGTCCAGCGCTGTTTCCCGGCTGCTGGATCCGCCTTTTTTCCCGCCCTTCCTCTGTCGTTTTCTCCCCTTCTTTTTTCCCGCCTTCCCCCCTTTTCACACGCGCGCACCGGCCGCTCGCGACGCCAGTACTTTTTACGTGCGATGCACTTTGTGCAACGCCGAGTGCTGTCGTATGCGCCGCTTGCGCGCCGGTCCCGGCATCTTCGCTTCTGGCCCGTCGCTTGCATCTGTTTCGCTATTCCAAACGAGCAGGAGCCGATGATGCAGAAGGCCAAGACCGGGTCCGCACCCGCCCATGGATCCGCCGCGAAGTCTGCCTCCGCCAGCGCGGCAAAGCCGGGCAAGAAGGCCGACCGGCAGGACGACGTGAAACAGAGCGACGCCTGTACGTATCAGCAGGCGGTCGACGAATCGGTGGAGATGACCTTCCCGGCGAGCGACCCGATTTCACCGAGCGCCGCCATGCATGCCGAGAAGGAGACCAGCACCGACGTGGACGACACCGACTGGGAAATCGAACCGGGCAGCGCGCATCAGCCCGAGGGCACGCGTCCCGCGGCCGAGCGCAAGGGCGCCGCCAAGGGGGCCGCCAAGTCTGCAACGAAATCCACGTCGAAGGCCAAGTCCTGATGCCAGCCTGGCTGGCGTCGCGACCGCCGAACGCCATGCCGAATTCGATTGCCGATCCATCGCTCGCCAAGCGGGTGTCTGCCAACCGATTCGAAGGAGCCAGCATGTCCCTGATCATCGCCGGACGCTTTGATACGTTCGCCCAGGCCGAGGCGGCGGCGGGCCAGTTGTTTGCCCGCGGTTTCGCCGAGGACGACGTGACCCTGTTCTTCGTCAATCCCCCGGGGCAGCACGGACGCTTCCCGCTCGGCGGCGACGTGGCGGTCGATGCGGGTACCCGCAAGGCAGGGGCGGGCGCGGGCCGCGGCATCGTGTTCGGCGCCATCGCCGGTGCCGTGATCGGCGCGGTGGCGCTGGCGCTGATGCAGGCCTCCGTGCTGGTGCTGGCGCTGGCCACGGGCCTGGGCGCCTACCTGGGTTCCCTGGTCGGCGCGCTGTCGATGACGCGCGACCCCGACCGCGTCTCGAACGCGCCCGATCCCAATCGCCAGGTCAAGACCGAGCGCGATGCCGGCGTGCTGCTGGCCGTGCATGTCAATCCCGATACGCGCGAGACGGCCGCCGAGGTGTTGCGCCAGGCCGGCGCCAAGGACGTCGAGCGCGCCTACGGGCGCTGGAGCGAAGGCCGCTGGGTCGATTTCGACCCGCTCGCGCCGCCGGTACCGGCCAGCCGTCCGTGAGGCTTGCCGGTTCAATGCGAGCCGCGGCCGCGGCGATCAGGGGCGCGAGCGCGCCGTTGTGTCAACCGATAACCGAAGCAGGAGCCGCCAATGAATCCACTGGACAGAGACCCGCGCGATCCGCGAGACATCAGAGACCCACGCGATCCCCGCGACCCGCGTGACATGCGCGATCCCGCCGCGGCACGCGCGCCTGCCGGCGCGACCATCGTCGGCGACGTCGATACCAATGCGAGCGGGCCCGGCCCATTCGTGATGGCCGCCGATACCTTGGAAGGCAACAGCGTGATCGGACCGGCCGGCGAGGACCTCGGCACCATCGACCACATCATGCTCGACGTGCAGGGCGGCCGTGTCGCCTATGCGGTGCTGTCGTTCGGCGGCTTCCTCGGCATCGGCGAGAAGCTGTTCGCGGTGCCGTGGTCGGCGCTGACGCTGGACACGCGTCGCAAGTGTTTCGTGCTGGGGGTCGACAAGGACAAGCTGAAGGCCGCGCCCGGCTTCGACAAGGACCACTGGCCGGCGATGGCCGACCCCCAATGGGCGACCAGCATCCACCAGTACTACGGGACCTCGCCGTATTGGAAGGAGGACTCGTACGATCCGTGGGCATGATGGCCCGCCTGATGCCCCGGTTGAGGCCTCCTTGAGGCCTCCTTGAGGCCCCCTTCAGGCCCCATACCGTCTGCTGACTGTCGTTCCCGCGAGCGCGGGAACGACGGCGGTGGCCAACGACAGAGACCGCTATGCGCGCTTGCGCTGCGGGCTGCGCGATGCGCTGTCGCTGCCGGCGCGTTTGGCCGCGGTTTTCTTCGTGGACGACGACGCCTTGCCGGACTTGGCCGCGCTCTTGCGGCTGCTTGCCGGCTTGGCCTCCTTTTCGTCCTTGGCCCCGGCTGATTTACGCGCGGTCTTGCGCGCGCCCGTGCTTCGCTTGCGCGGTGCTTTCTCTTCCTGCTGCTCGTCCGCTTCCTCGTCCTGCGCCTCGTCGCGTGGCTCGTCGCGTGGCTCGTTACGCCGCTCCCCGCGCGTACCGCCGCGATCGCCCCTGCGTTTGATGCTTTCCTTCAGCAGCGCCATCATGTCGATCACCTCGGCGGACTTGCGCGGTTCCTCGCCGCCTGGCTCGGCCGGCGTCAGCAAGTGGGTCTTGCCTTCGGCGATCTTCCCCTCGATGCGCTCCATCAGGTCGTCGCGATAGGTATCGCGATAGGCCTCCGGGTTCCAGTCCTCCTGCATGTCCTCGACCAGCCGGGTCGCCATCTCGATCTCGCGCGGGCTGACGCCCTGCTGCTTGCCGCTGCTCTTGGGCAGCTTCAGCTCGTCCATCGGCAGCACTTCCTCGGCCCAGCGCATGGTGTTGAGCACCAGCGCATCGCCGAGCACCAGCACCGCGGCCAGATGCTGGCGGTTGTGGATCACCACCAGGGCCAGCGCCGCGCGCCCGGTGCGGCGCAGCGTCTCGCGCAGCAACGCGTAGCCCTTCTCGCCGCGCCGGTCCGGCTCGAGATAGTAGGGCGTCTCGAAGTAGTACGGCGGGATCTGGTCGGCCTGCACGAAGCTGACGATATCGACGGTCTGCGTCGCCTCGACGTTGGCCTGGCGGAAGTCCTCCGGCGACAGCAGCACGTATTCGCCCTTCTCGTACTGATAGCCCTTGACGATATGGTCCTTGTCGACCGGCTTGCCGGTCTTCTTGTTGATGCGCTGGTAGCCGACCGGCGCCATGTCGCGCTCGTCGAGCCAGTCGAAGTCGAGCGCGTTGTCGCGCGCGGCCGCCTTCAGCACGACCGGGATGTTGACCAGGCCAAACGAAATGGCGCCTTTCCAGATGATGCGCGGCACTGGGCAGCTCCGGCTCAGGCCCGCTGCGGCGGAGGCGGCGGCACGTCGCCCGGCGGCGGATCGATGACGGGCTCGTGCGGATCGATCGGCGGCACCTCGGGTTCGGGCGTCCTGGGCGGCTGGTCCGGGGTTTGATCCGGTTCTGGCGTGGTGTGCATTCGTTTCTCCGTGGAAGCGTTCGGACTGGCGGCCGCGCCGGTGCCGACCGGGTGCGCCAATGGCGAATGCAGCGGCGGTGGCGCACCAGCGCCGGTCGTGGCATCCGAGCCGCCATCGCTGCGGCCATCGCCGCGGCATTCGTCGAGCAGGCGCGAGAGCACCTCCAGATCGACCGGCTTGGTCAGGTGGTCGTCGAAACCGGCGGCCTGCGTGCGCAGCTTGTCGCCGGGCTGGCCGTAGCCGGTCAGCGCGACCACCTTCATCGTCTGCAGCTCCGGTATCGCGCGCAGCCGCTGCGCGATCTCGAAGCCGTCCATGCCGGGCATGCCCAGGTCGAGCAGCACCAGCTCGGGCTTGTACTTGACCGCGCGCACGATCGCGGCGGCGCCGTCGAGCGCGGTGATCACGGTATGGCCGAGCGCTTCGAGCGTCATCGCCATCGCCTCCAGCGCGTCGACGTTGTCGTCGACCACCATCACCGTGCGCGGCTTGCCGGCCGGCGCCTGCCGTCCGCCCAGCGTCGGCTGCCAGCTGCGCCACGGCTGCATCGGCAGCTGCACGATGAAGCTGCTGCCATGGCCGGGCCCGTTGCTCTGCACCGACAGCTGGCCGCCATGCATGCTGACCAGCCGATGGACCAGCGACAGGCCGATGCCGGGCCCATTGCCGCCGGCCACGGCGATATTGCCGTTGGCGCCGTCGCGCTCGAAGGTCTCGCGCAGGCCCTGCAGCCGTTCGGGCGACATCCCGGTACCGTTGTCGGTGATCCTGATGGTGACCATGCCTTGATCGGCCTGGGCTTCGATCGACAGCAGCCCATCGGGCGGCGTGTACTTGGCCGCATTGTTCAGCAGGTTGCCGAAGATCTGCGTCAGGCGCACCAGGTCGCCGCGCACCGGCATCGGCCCCTCGGGCACCGACAGGCGCAGCTGATGGTTGCGCGACTCGATCAGCGGGCGGACCGTCTCGACCGCGGTGTTCAGCGCGGAACGCAGCTCGACCAGGTCGTCGCGCAGTGTGATGGTGCCGCGCGTGAAGCGCGAGATATCGAGCAGGTCGTCGACCAGCCGGGTCAGGTGATAGAGCTGGCGGGCGATGATGTCGCGCGCCTTGAAGCTGTCCTCGCGCGAGGGCGCGCAGTGCATCAGCAGATCGGCGGCGCTGCGCATCGGCGCCAGCGGGTTGCGCAGTTCGTGCACCAGCATCGCGAGGAAATCGTCCTTGCGGCGCTCTTCCTCGCGCAGCATCTTCTCGGCACGCTTCTGCTGCGTGATGTCCTCGCACACGCCGACCACGCGGTAGAACTCGCCGCTGGCGTTGTTGACCGGGAAGGCGCGCGCGCGCACGTCGCGGGTCTGGCCGTCGGCGTGGACCAGCGCGAACTCGAGGTCCATATGGCCATCGCGCAGCATCGCGTCGCAGGCAGCGCGCACGCGTTCGCGATCGGACTCGGCGACCCAGCCGAAGCAGGCGCTGCCGTGCCGATGCAGGTCTTCGACCGGACGGCCCGTCAGCGTGACGAAGGCCGGACCGACGAACAGGAACTTGCGCTCCTGCGGATCGAAGATCCACAGCACGTCGGACAGGTTGTCGGCCAGCTGGCGGAACAGGAACTCGTTGTCGCGCAGCGCCTGCGAGGTCCGGTGGTAGGCCTCCTCGGCTCGCCGCAGCCGCAGCAGCGCCTTGACGCTGGAGACCAGTTCCTCCGGCTCGACCGGCTCCACCAGATAGCTGTCGGCACCGTGGTCCAGCGCCTCGACCCGGTAGCGCGGGTCGCTGGCCGATCCCGACGTATGCAGGATCAGCGTGCGGCAGCTTTGCGGGTCGTCCTTGATGATGCGGCAGACGTCCAGGCCGTCGATGTCCGGCAGCTTCATGTCGAGCAGCACCAGGTCCGGCGCATAGCGGCGCACCAGCGACAGCGCCGACTCGCCGGTCGACGCTTCCAGCACCGCATAGTCCGCTCGGCGCAGGATGCGGCTCTTGATGTAGCGCGAGCCCTCGTTGTCGTCGACCACCAGCACCAGCGGCCGGTTGTCGCGGGAATCGGACGACGTTCTTGTTTCGATCGGACTCATGCTGTCCTCGCCATCGGCAGGCGTGCGGCGTGGCAACGAGGTGGCAGGTCGGTTTTTGCGTTCGGCGCAATCTTGCCGCCAACGCGGTTTGTAATAATTACCAATCTAGCTCTCCAACACTTGTAGTTGATGCAAAGCCACTTTTGAGGCGGAATTCGCTCGATAAGTGGCTTTAGCGGCGCTGCGCCTGACCGGAGTGGGCCTCCGCGCTGGGGGCGGTGCCGCCATGCGGGCCGCTGGGCCGGACCTCGGCCGCTTTCTGCGAGACCTCGCTGGGCGGCGTGGTGCCGGACGGCTGCGCGCCCTTGCCGAAGCGGGCGGCGATCTGGTCCTGCACGCGCGCCAGCGCGTCGGCCTGCTGTTTGGCGACCTCGGCCTCCTTGGCCTTGCGTTCGTCGGCGGCGCGCTGCTGTTCGGCGGTGGGCGCCGGCAGGCGGGCCTGCGCGGGGGTCCAGGCGAGCGCCGTCATCAGCGCCAGGGCGGCAAAGTGGGCAATGCGGATCGTGGTCCGAGGGGTTGTCATGGTGGCTCCCGGTTCGTGCTTGCGTCGTCGTTCCGTCACGCGTCCGGCGCTGCAATGCGCGGACGCATGTGTCCGAAGTGGCAAGAACCATGCCCTCGTTTGTCCGACACGGGGGAGCCGCATGATGCACTGCGGGGGTGGAACGGCGGCGGGGCGCCGGTCCGGGGGGCTTCAGCCGTTGCCGAGGCGCCGGATCGCCGCGGTCAGCGTCTGCCTGGTGCTGCCGTAGTCCGCCCAGGGATCGGCGTGCTCCATCTCCTCGATGCGCGCCAGGGCGTTGGCGATGGTCCATTGCGCGCCCGAGCGCAGCGATGGCAGCTCGTCCCAGCTGCACGGGATGGACACGCCAAGGCCCGGCCGCGCGCGCGCCGAGAACGCGGCCACCGTGGTGGCGCCGCGCCCGTTGCGCAGGTAGTCGATGAAAATTTTGCCGACGCGGTTGCGCGGACCGCTCTTGGAGACGAAGCGCTGCGGGATGGTCTTTGCCATATGCACGACCAGCTGCTGGGCGAAGTCCTTGACCTCGTCCCAGCCGAGCCGGCGCGTGATCGGCACTACCACGTGCAGGCCCTTGCCGCCGCTGGTCTTCAGGAAGGCCGTCAGCTCGAGCTCGTCGAGCATGCCCTTGGTCAGCGCGGCCGCCTCGACCACATGCTTCCAGGGCACGCCCTCTCCGGGGTCCAGGTCGAAGATCACGCGATCGGGCTTTTCGATCTGGCGCTTGTCGGCGTTCCACGTATGGAACTCGATCACGTTGAGCTGCGCCGCGGCGACGATGCCGGTCTCGCTGGCGACCTCGATCATCGGCGGGTGGCCCGGCCACAGCGACGGATCGAGGCGGTTGACGCCGGCGATGTTGAAGGTCTCGGCATGCTTCTGGAAGAACAGTTCGCCGCCGACGCCGGACGGGCCGCGCAGCACCGCCAGCGGCCGGCCGCGCAATTCCGGCAGCATGCGCGGGGCGACCGCCTCGTAGTAGCGCACCAGGTCGCCCTTGGTCGCGCCGGTCGACGGATCGATGACGCGATCGGCATGGCTGACGCGGACGTTGCCGATCTGCTGGCGGCCGGAGGAGGACTTCGTCGCGGCAGCGGGTCTGGCCGATCGCGACGTTTCCGCGGTCTCTGGCTCGTCGGCCTTGCCCGGCTTTCTGGCGGACTTCGCCGGTTTGTCGTCCTGCTTCGTCTTGTCCTTCGTCTTATCGTTCGCCTTCCGCTCGGAGGCCACCGTTTTTCCCTTGCCCACGGTCTTCCCTGGAGCGGGCATCGCCTTCTCCTTGCCGATTGCGCTGGCGCTCTTGTCGGACCGCAGTCCATGGAAGACCGCATGGCGGATCAGTCCGTCGCGCGTCCACGAGCCGAACGACACCTCGGCGACCGCCTTGGGCCGAACCCAGATGCCCTTCACGCCCTTGGCGATTGCCGGCATCTTGTCGAACGGGGAGGCATCGGTGCGCAGGGCATCGAGCTTGGCCCGGATCGTATCGAGCGTCTTCGTGTCGAAGCCGGTGCCGACCTTGCCGGCATAGATCAACCGGCCCGATTCGTCGTGGATGCCCAGCAGCAGGGCGCCCAGACCGTTGCGCGTGCCCTTGGGCTCGGTGAAGCCGCCGATCACGAACTCCTGCCGTTCGCTGCATTTGAGCTTGATCCAGTTCGGCGAGCGCGCGGACACATACGGCGCATCGACGCGCTTGCCGATCAGCCCCTCGAGCCGCAACCGGCAAGCCGCGCTGAGGATCTCCTCGGGGCCTGCCTCGAAGCTCTCGCTGAAACGCAGATGCGCCGACACGTTGTGTTCTTCGAATACCCGCCGCAGCAGGTCGCGGCGCTCGACCAGCGCGACCTGGCGCAGATCGTGGCCGGCATAGTACGGGACGTCGAACACGAAGAACTGGATCGCATCGGTGCGGTCGCTGTCGAAGGCGTTCTGCAACGCCTGGAAATCGGTGCTGCCGTCCTTGTCGACGACGACGATCTCGCCGTCGAGCCAGGCCGACGGCAGATTCAACGTGCCGAGTTCGCGCGCCAGCGTCTTCAGCTTCGACGTCCAGTCGTGGCCATTGCGCGTGAACAGCTTGACGTCGCTGCCGTCGATGCGGGCCAGCAGGCGATAGCCGTCGAACTTGAGCTCGTAGATCCAGTTCTGCGCATCGGCGGGCGCGCCTTGCACCAGCGTCGCCAACTGCGGCGCCAGCGTCAGCGGCAGTGCGGCGCGGCGCGCGCCGGGTGGAAGCCGGATGGCGCTGGCCGCGGACCGCTTGCTGGCGGCAGTCTTGCCGCTGGCCGCCGATTTGCCGGAGGCTGTTTTCTTCGCGGCTTTGGTTGCCGCGGTCCTGGTTGCGGTCTTGGTTGCCGTATTGGTCGAGGGCTTCGGCGCGGTCTTCGACGATGCCTTGCGCGCGCGCGCGCCGTCCGTCTCCAGCGCGCCACCGCCCAGTACGCTGTCCGGCATCGCCTCGGTGATATCGAACTCCGCCGCCGGCCGCGCCGCGTCGTCGCGCTCCTTGATCAGCAGCCATGGCTCCTGCCGTTCGTCCCGGCCGCGCATCCGTACCAGTGTCCAGGCCCCATGCAGCTTCTCGCCCTGCAACTCGAACTTGAGCTTGCCGTCGCGATAGCCCTGATGCGGATCGCCGATCGGCAGCCAGGTGCCGCGGTCCCAGACGATCACGGTGCCGGCGCCGTACTGCTTTTCGGGGATCACGCCTTCGAAGTTCGCATATTCGAGCGGGTGGTCCTCGACGTGGACGCTCATCCGTTTGTCGGCCGGGTCCAGGCTTGGACCCTTCGGAATGGCCCAGCTCTTGAGCGTGCCGTCGAGTTCGAGGCGGAAGTCGTAGTGCAGGCGGCGCGCCGCGTGTTTCTGCACGACGAACGACAGCGCTTCGGCGGTTTTCGCCGCGGCACGCTGGGCGACCGCGCGGCCGGCCGGTTCCGCCGTCGTGCCAAAGTCGCGCATCGTGCGATAGCGCTGCAGCGGGTCGGGATTCGCGCCTCGCGCCGCGCGCGGTGCCGCCGGACGCGCGGCGGCGCGCGACGTCGACCGTGTGCCCGAGCCTTTGGCCGCGGCTGCAGGGGTCTGCCTGCCGGTTCGCTTCGCTGCGGCCTTGGCCGGCTGCTTTGCTGCTCGCTTTGTCGCCATTGCGGCCGCTCCTCGATCGGAACACGCGGAATTGCGTGGCCCTGGTCCTTCGCGTCAAGCGCGGCATTTGCATTGCCGTGATTTCGCTTGAGATTTCGCTTGAGATTTCGCTTGTTAGTTCGCTTATAGGCAATCGGAATGCGGCGATCCATCGGCCACCGTCCTACATCCGGCAATGACCGGAACGATCGCCACCATGGCGGGATAGCGGGGCGAGCGGATCCGCATGACGAACAGCGGGCATGTTGCCGCGCTATGGGCGCTGCCGCACAGACGCCGCCGTGCACATCCTGCATGGCCGAGTAAAAAGTACGAGCCAGACGCATCGCGCCGTGTTGACCGGCGATATGGCCGCGTGTCGCCGCGGCGCGGCCTGCGGTGATTGCCGCGAGCCATTGCGTCGCCGTGGCGCGCGGCGAAGCGTGTCGGCCGCGCGTGGAAGACCTGTTGTTTCTGGCATGCGTTTCGCGTCATGGGCGGCGTAGGCCGGGTCCTGCGCGGGGCATCGCCGTGCCGGCAGGGCCTGATCACGAACCCGCCTGGCGTGGCCGCGGGCGTGCCGCCAACGCGCGCGCCATCGCGGCATGCATGGGCCGTCTCAGGAGTGAACAACATGACGAAACACCACCTCGTACGTAGCGCGCTCGCCGCGCTGGCATTGACCGGTTCCTGCGTCGCGCTGGCGCAGGTGCCGGGTGACCGCGGCGCTGCCACCGGCACCGCGCCGGGTACCGCACCGGCGGGCCAATACGATCCCGCCAATCCGGCCGCGGCAGGCACGCGCGATCCGTACAGCAGCGGCGCGCGCGTGGGCGACAAGTTCGATCCGTATACGCAGGGCACCAACCAGCCGACGCAGCAGTATCTGGCGCCGGCGGGCACGCAGCCGATGCCGATGAGCGGCAGCTACGACGCGCGCATGGAGAATCACGACACGCACTATCACGACCTGTCGACGCTGGGCTCGCGCGTCGGCAAGCGCAGCCAGTTCCTCGACGGAGGTTGATCGGCCGGCTGCATCGATTCGAGTACCGGGGACAGCAAGGAGCGCGGCGGGCATCGGCCCGCCGCGCTCCTGTCGTTTCAACGAGGCCGCCACTGAATGCTGTCGATCGGTGTCCCTCTATCGCTGCGGCGGAAACACGTACCACGAACCGTCGCGATGACGGAAGAAGACGATCGACAGCCGTTTTCCCGCGCGTTCGAAGCCGATGCACGCATAGGGCACGCGGCCGCTGCCGGTATGTCCGAAACGGGTGACCCGGCATGGGTGGCTGGCCGACAGCGGCAGCCATTTCTGCGCGGCCTCGCGCAGGGTCGTCGTCTTGCCTTGCATCGCACGCTCCCCTTGATGTTGGTAACGCGATGCCGCGCTCGCGAACGCAGCACGGCGGCGCGATCTCGCGTTCTTGCTTACCAGCGTAGGAGCGACGGCGCGCGCGGCACGTCGGCTTGATCCGCGGCGCGGCCTCGGCGATCGGCGGATTGCGTTGTCAGCGAATGACCACAGCGATGCCGTGAGGAATTTTCACGGGTCGTAAGAAGGGGAGGGAAGGGGAAGAAAAAAGGGACGCGGATGCGTCCCTTTGCTGCCGATGGAAGGCAGCCGATCATCGGCAATTACCGCTCGCGGTTCTGGCCCGACTGGCCGCCGGAGGACTGCTGCCCAGGCTGGCCGCTGGTGCCGGACTGCTGTTGTTGCTGGCCGCCGCTCTGGCCGCCCATGCCGCTCTGCTGGCCGCTCTGCCTGCCGCCTTGCTGCTGCTGGCCGCCTTGGCCGCTTTGGTTACCCATTCCGCCCTGCTGGCCGCTCTGGCCGCCGCCTTGCTGCGACTGGCCGCCCATGCCGCCCATGCCGCCTTCGCTCTGGCCCATGCCGCCCTGCTGACCGCCCTGGCGACCGCCTTGCTGTTGCTGACCGCCCTGGCCGCTTTGGTTACC
Organism: Cupriavidus sp. UGS-1; assembly: GCF_021213615.1. NCBI lineage: Bacteria > Pseudomonadati > Pseudomonadota > Betaproteobacteria > Burkholderiales > Burkholderiaceae > Cupriavidus > Cupriavidus sp. UGS-1. The sequence goes on from NZ_JAJQJF010000001.1 coordinate 30,135, forward strand.
CATTCCGCCCTGCTGGCCGGTCTGGCTGCCGCTCTGCTGATGCTGCTGAGACGATTGGCCACCCTGGCCCATGCCACCCTTTTCGGTGCCGCCTTGCTGCGCCTGCGGTTGCTGTTGCTGTTTCATTGCTGGTCTCCATCAGCGGCGAAATGCCGCGCCTTGGTGTCGTGCAATGGGCGTGCCACCGCGCCGCAACATGATTGCAAGCCGGGCGCCCGGGCATGAGACGACGCAGGTATGGCGTTTGCGTGTCGTCGATGGTCAACATTCGGTCAGGGGAGGGCATATGACCAAGCAACCGACGCATCCGGAACGTGAACCTCGGCAGGGTCAGGCCGGCGGACGGCCGCAGGGCGAGACGACGGGAGAAAGAACGGCACAGGGAACCAGCGAGGGTCCGGGACCGCTGGCCGAGAAGTCGCAGCCGGACCCCGGCACGCTGCCGCAGAAGGGCGGCGGCGAACCGATGCCGCGCCTGCCGCACGAGCGCGACGAATCGCATCAGAGCCAGCACACCGGCAGCCGGCCGGTGGGACGTCAGGCCGCGCGCGATATCGAGCGCGGCCTCGAGGAAACCGATCTGTACGGCTCGCGCGGGCGCCGTGGCGGCGCGGCCTCGGAGGACAACGATTGAGCCTAGTACGGCAATGACAGCCGATGCCGGCTCTGCCAATTGTCGACGTAGCGCTTGACCAGACGTGCATCGCCGCGAATCAGGATGCCGTTCTCGGTGTTGCGTTCCTCGGCCGATTTGGTGAAGTTGAACGAGCCGGTGAAGACCGCCTCGCCGTCGAAGATCATCACCTTGTTGTGCGCGATGGCGGGGCGCGAATCGATCATCACCTCGATGCCCTGGTGCTTCAGGAAGGTGGCGCTGGTATAGCGCTCGGACACCTGGCTCTTGTCCAGGATCACGCGCACATCGACCCCGCGCTTGCGCGCCTGCATCAGCGCCTCGGCGATCGGCTTGCTGGTGAACGAATACGCCTGTACCAGCACGCTGCGCCGCGCATTGCGGATCGCGTCGACCAGCATGGCCTGGCAGCTCTCGCCATCGGGCGTGAAGCACAGCGCGTAATTGGCGCCGTCAGCGAAGCTGCGCGCGCCGTCGGCGGGGGCTATCGGCACTTCGCCGCTGCGGGGCAGGATGCGCGCGGACGCGGCGGGCGCCAGCAGTGAAGAAGAAAGCAGAACGGACAACAGGGCGCCGGCGACGATGGCGGGCGCGCGAAACACAAAGGACATGAGACAGCGTGAATGCGTTGCCGCGGAGCGCGCCGCTCGCGGCAACGGTAGCCAATTGAATAACGAATCGAAATGGAAACGTTGCGAGGCGGGGAAGTTAGCAGCGCGAGCACGCAAAGGCAAGGCGGTTGGAACGGCGCGGCCCGGCTGCCTATGATGAAACGCGCGCCGGCACATGCCGACGCCGATCGGTTATCCCAACCCAGGCGCCATCAGCCCGGCGCCCAACCCTTGGAGGCAAGCGATGTCGAATCACACCTACAAGCTCGTCGAAATCGTCGGCACGTCGCCCGACGGCACCGATGCCGCGATCCGCAGCGCGCTCGCCAAGGCGTCGGAGACCATCAAGAACATGGACTGGTTCGAGGTGGTGGAAATGCGCGGCCATATCGTCAATGGCCAGATCGCGCACTACCAGGTCACGTTGAAAGTCGGCTTCCGCGTCGAATGAGCGTGCCGCACGGCTGGCGCCGCGCATGCCGCGGCCGCCGCCGCCGTGTTGGATTCCTTCCTTCCTTTCTTCCTTCCTTTGGTGTTCCTCGCTGCTGCCTGACTGTTCCGCTGAAGCGGCGCGCGGCTTGCGGTTTCACTTCCATCTCTGCAGGGGCGCCCGGGCTCCCGCCTTGACCCCGGAACCCCACGGGTGTACCCTCTGCATTGTTGTTCATTCTGCGAATTGAAGTTCGTATAGCGAACATCGGCAACAACAAGAGTCCGCATGACGGACCATCGTTTGACTGCTAGGGCCTTTATGGGCGCCGCCACGGCGCGCCCGGAACCACGCCAGGCAGAACCCTCCGGAGACGACGCTTCCAGCGGCCGCCCGACACGTCGGGCGGCGGGCTCCGGCCGGTCCGGCCAGGCCATCTCGACTGGAACGCAATTGATCAACAAGCTCTTCGACTCGGTGGAATCGGCGGTGGCCGACATCCATGATGGCGCGACCATCATGATCGGCGGCTTTGGCCTCGCCGGCATGCCGGCGCAACTCATTGATGCGCTGATCGCCCAGGGCGCGCGCGACCTGACCATCGTCAACAACAACGCCGGCAACGGCGAAACGGGCCTGGCCGCGCTGCTCAAGGCCAAGCGCGTGCGCAAGATCATTTGCTCGTTCCCGCGCCAGGTCGATTCCTACGTGTTCGATTCGCTGTACCACGCCGGCCAGATCGAGCTGGAACTGGTGCCGCAGGGCAACCTGGCCGAGCGCATCCGCGCCGCCGGCGCCGGCATCGGCGGCTTCTTCACCCGCACCGCCTACGGCACGCCGCTGGCCGAGGGCAAGGAAACCCGCATCATCGACGGCCAGGGCTATGTGTTCGAGTCGCCGATCCACGCCGACTTCGCGCTGATCAAGGCCGACACCGCCGACCGCTGGGGCAACCTGACCTACCGCAAGACTGCGCGCAACTTCGGCCCGATCATGGCGATGGCCGCCAAATGCGCGATCGTGCAGGTCAGCCGCGTGGTCGAACTGGGCGAACTGGACCCCGAGCACATCGTCACGCCGAGCCTGTTCGTCAAGCGCGTCGTCAAGGTCGACGCCGCTGCCGCAGACAACGCCGCGGCCAACGCCGCCTGACGCGCGGACGCGCCCAACCCGCATCGAAGAGAGAAGCGATATGCAACGCCTGACCCGCGATCAGATGGCCGCCCGCGTGGCCCGAGACATTCCGGACGGTGCCGTGGTCAACCTCGGCATCGGCCTGCCCACCCTGGTCGGCAACCATCTGCCGGCCGACCGCGAGATCCTGCTGCACAGCGAGAACGGCCTGCTGGGCATGGGCCCGGCGCCCGCGCCCGGCGAGGAAGACGGCGACCTGATCAACGCCGGCAAGCAGCCGGTCACGATCAAGCCCGGCGCCTCGTATTTCCATCACGCCGATTCGTTCGCGATGATGCGCGGCGGCCATCTGGACTACTGCGTGCTCGGCGCGTTCCAGGTGTCGGCCACCGGCGACCTGGCCAACTGGCACACCGGCGCGCCGGGCGCGATTCCCGCCGTCGGCGGCGCGATGGACCTGGCGATCGGCGCCAAGCAGGTGTTCGTCATGATGGAACACCTGACCAAGCAGGGCGAGAGCAAGATCGTTCCCGAATGCACGTATCCTCTGACCGGCATCGGCTGCGTGACCCGCGTCTACACCGACCTGGCCACCATCGACGTGACCCCGGACGGCCTGGTCGCCCGCGACCTGGTCGAAGGCCTGTCGTTCGACGAGCTGCAGCGCCTGACCGGCGTGCCGCTGAAGCAGGCGCAGCCCGCTTGATGCCCCGCCTGATGCACCATCCGATGGCGACGGATCGCAGTTGCTGCCGATACCGCCGCCACCACCACTGAAACCAAGGACGAGACACCATGACCGAAGCCTTTATCTGCGACGCGATCCGCACCCCCATCGGCCGTTACGGCGGCAGCCTGTCCGCGGTGCGCGCGGACGACCTGGGCGCGGTACCGCTGAAGGCGCTGATGGCGCGCAATCCGAACCTGGACTGGAGCGCGATCGACGACGTGATCTACGGCAACGCCAACCAGGCCGGCGAAGACAACCGCAACGTTGCGCGCATGTCGCTGCTGCTGGCCGGCCTGCCGCAAAGCGTGCCCGGCGCGACCATCAACCGCCTGTGCGGCTCGGGCATGGACGCGACCGGCACCGCCGCGCGCGCGATCCGCGCCGGCGAAGCCGGGCTGATGATTGCCGGCGGCGTCGAGAGCATGAGCCGCGCCCCGTTCGTGATGGGCAAGGCCACCACCGCGTTCTCGCGCGACGCGCAGATCTTCGACACCACCATCGGCTGGCGCTTCATCAACCCGGCGATGCGCGCGGCCTACGGCGTGGACTCGATGCCCGAGACCGCCGAGAACGTCGCCACCGACTACAAGATCAGCCGCGAAGACCAGGACCTGATGGCGCTGCGCAGCCAGGAAAAGGCCTCGCGCGCGCAGGCCGACGGCACGCTGGCGCAGGAAATCACCGCGGTCACGATCCCGCAGAAGAAGGGCGATCCGATCGTCGTCGAGCGCGACGAGCACCCGCGCGCCACCAGCATGGAAGCGCTGGCCAGGCTCAAGGGCGTCGTACGTCCGGACGGCACCGTGACCGCCGGCAACGCCTCGGGCGTCAATGACGGCGCCTGCGCGCTGCTGCTCGCCAGCGAGGCCGCCGCGCGCCAGCACGGCCTGACGCCGAAGGCCCGCATCGTCGGCATGGCGACCGCCGGCGTGGCGCCGCGCGTGATGGGCATCGGCCCGGCGCCGGCCACGCAGAAGCTGCTCAAGCAGCTGGGCATGACGATGGACCAGATCGACGTGATCGAGCTGAACGAAGCGTTCGCCGCGCAGGGGCTGGCGGTGCTGCGCGAGCTCGGCGTCGCCGATGACGATGCGCGCGTCAATCCGAACGGCGGCGCGATCGCGCTGGGCCACCCGCTCGGCATGAGCGGCGCGCGCCTGGTGACCACCGCGATGTACCAGCTGCATCGCACCGGCGGCCGCTTCGCGCTGTGCACGATGTGCATCGGCGTGGGCCAGGGTATCGCGATGGTGATCGAGCGCGTCTGAGCGGCGCCCGCATTCGCAGCGCCGAGAGGACGCTCGAGCCGCTCAAGCCGCTCCATCCGCTCAAGTTTTGCGGCGCGCCTGCCGTTGACCAAGGCAGGCGCCGACGCTCAGCGCTGCGACAGATTTCCCAACGCAGTTGGTGCGGCCGGGCCGACTGGCTCGCCGGTCCGCCGCACGCTTTCTTTGCGCCCGAATTTGCGCTGAACTTCTGCTGAATCTTCGCAGTACCGGTTCCATACCGGCATGGAGTAATCGGATGTCTCTTCCCGTTGCCACGCTCGTCACCGGCGCCAGTTCCGGCATCGGCCGCGCCATCAGCGAAATGCTGCTGGCCGACGGCGTGACCCGCGTCGTCAATGTCGACTATGCCGCCCCGGGCTGGTCGCATCCCAACATGACCTTTTTCCAGGCGGACCTGACCGACGCCGCGGCCACGCGCGCTGCGGCTGCCGAGGTGACGTCGCGTTTCGCCATCACGCGCCTGGTCAACAATGCCGGCGCGACCCGTCCCGGCACCGCCGATAGCGCGACCGTCGAGGATCTCGACTACGTGGTCGGCCTGCACCTGCAGGCGAGCCTGCTGTTGACGCAGGCCTGCCTGCCGGCAATGCGCGCCGCGGGCTTCGGCCGCATCGTCAACATGGCCTCGCGCGCGGCGCTGGGCAAGCCCGAGCGCGTGGTGTACTCCGCCACCAAGGCTGGCATGGTCGGCATGACGCGCACGCTGGCGATGGAGCTCGGCGGCGACGGCATCACCGTCAACGCGGTTGCGCCCGGGCCGATCGCCACCGAATTGTTCCGCCGCAGCAATCCCGAGGGCAGCGAGCAGACCAAGCGCATCCTGGCCAGCATCGCGGTCAAGCGCATGGGCACGCCCGAGGACGTGGCGCGCGCCACGCTGTTCTTTCTCTCCCCCGAAAATGGTTTCGTCACCGGACAGGTGTTGTACGTCTGTGGCGGTACCACGCTGGGCGTCGCACCGGTCTAGGCGCGGCCCTATTACAAGTCGTGGCCCGCATGGACGGCCACCGAGGAAACTCCCTGGAGCATACGATGAAGTTCAAGTCGCAACCGTCGCAGGCGCGCCGCCGCCTGCTGGCCGCCGGCGTCGCGCTGGCTACCACGTTCGCCGGCGTCTCCGGCGCTGCCTACGCGCAGGATGGCTATCCGACCAAGCCGATCACGATGATCGTGCCGTTCTCGGCCGGTGGCACCACCGACATCCTGGCCCGCATCGTCGGCCTGCAGCTGGGCAAGGCGCTCGGCCAGCCGGTGGTCATCGAGAACCGTCCGGGCGCGGGCGGCAACATCGGCGCCTCGCTGGCGGCCAAGGCGCCGGGCGACGGCTACACGCTGTTCATGGGCACCATCGGTACGCACGCGATCAACCAGTCGCTGTACTCGAAGCTGCCGTACGACCCGGTCAAGGACTTCGCGCCGATCACCCGTGTCGCGATGGTGCCGAACCTGGTGGTGGTCAACCCCAACGTGCCGGCCAAGAGCGTCAAGGAGCTGATCGCCTACGTCAAGGCCAATCCGAACAAGATCAGCTACGGCTCGTCGGGCAACGGCTCGTCGATGCATCTGTCGGGGGAACTGTTCAACTCGATGACCGGCCTGAACATCCAGCACGTGCCGTACAAGGGCAGCGCCCCGGCGGTCAACGATCTGCTGGGCAACCAGATCGGCCTGATGTTCGACAACCTGCCGTCGTCGTACCAGCACGTGAAGGCCGGCAAGCTGCGCCCGCTGGCCGTGACCTCGGCCAAGCGTTCGCCGGCGCTGCCTGACGTGCCGACCGTCGCGGAAGCCGGCGTGCCGGGCTATGAAGCGACGTCGTGGTTCGCGCTGTACGCCACTGGCGGCACGCCCAAGGCCATCGTCGATCGCCTGAACGCCGAAGTGGTCAAGATCCTGGCCATGCCCGACGTGCAGAAGCAGATGGCCGGTCAGGGCGCCGAGCCCAACCCCGAGAAGCCGGAACAACTGGCTGCCTTCATGAAGACCGAAGCGGCCAAGTGGGCCAAGGTCGTCAAGGCCTCGGGCGCGACCGTGGACTGATCGTTGCGGATGCCGCGCCAGGTTCGCGCGGCGCAACGACGGGAAAGCCGGCCTTCGGGCCGGCTTTTTCATGGCCGTCGCTTTTTGGGGCCGGTATAATCCGCGGCTTTCAGCGCAGCTTCCGGCCGGCATCCCCATGCCACGCCCGAACGCCGGACTGCACTCCGATTCGCCTTCCCCTGTTTTTTCGTCGCAACGCGGTTGCGAGCGCGCGCGGCGCCCTCCATAGACCAGACCCATGCTTTCCTTGCGCCAGCAATGGTTCGGCAATATCCGCAACGACCTGCTCGCCGGCACCGCCGTCGCGCTTGCGCTGATCCCCGAAGCCATCGCCTTTTCCATCATCGCGGGCGTCGATCCGAAAGTCGGCCTGTACGCGTCCTTCTGCATTGCCACGGTCATTGCCTTCGCCGGCGGACGGCCTGGCATGATCTCGGCCGCCACCGGCGCGATGGCGCTGGTAATGGTCACCCTCGTCAAGGAGCACGGCCTGCAATACCTGCTGGCCGCCACCGTGCTGACCGGCGTGCTGCAGATCCTGGCTGGCCGGCTGCGGCTGGGCGTGCTGATGCGCTTCGTGTCGCGCTCGGTGATCACAGGCTTCGTCAATGCGCTGGCGATCCTGATCTTCATGGCGCAGCTGCCAGAACTGATCGGCGTCAGCTGGCACGTCTACGCGATGGTGGCCGCCGGCCTGGCGATCATCTATCTGCTGCCGCGGATCACGCGCGCCGTGCCGTCGCCGCTGGTGACGATCGTCGTGCTGACCGCGGTGTCGATGCTGCTCGGGCTGGACATCCGCACCGTCGGGGACATGGGCCAGCTGCCGGACAGCTTGCCGATGTTCCTGCTGCCGCAGGTGCCGCTGAACCTGGAGACGCTGGCAATCGTGCTGCCGTATTCGGCGACGCTGGCGGTGGTCGGGCTACTCGAATCGATGATGACCGCGGCCATCGTCGACGACATGACGGACACGCCCAGCGACAAGAATCGCGAATGCATGGGGCAGGGCGTGGCCAATATCGCCGCCGGCCTGCTGGGCGGCATGGCGGGCTGCGCAATGATCGGGCAGTCGGTGATCAATGTGAAATCCGGCGGCCGCGGACGGCTGTCTACCTTGGTGGCCGGCGTGCTGCTGCTGGTGATGGTGGTGTTCCTGGGCGATTGGGTTGCCCGCATTCCGATGGCGGCGCTGGTCGCGGTGATGATCATGGTGTCGATCGGCACCTTCAACTGGGCCTCGATTCGCCGCCTGCGCGAGCACCCGCCCAGCTCCAGCATCGTGATGATTGCCACGGTCGCGGTGGTTGTGATGACTCACGATCTGGCCCGCGGCGTGCTGGTCGGCGTGTTGCTGTCGGGCGTGTTCTTCGCGTGGAAGGTGGGCAGGATGCTGGATGTCGCGTCGTCGCTGGAGGGCGGCGTGCGTGTCTACACGGTGACGGGCCAGGTGTTCTTCGCCTGCGCCGACCAGTTCGTCCGCGCCTTCGACATCAAGGAAGAGGTCAAACGCATTCGGATCGATGTCAGCCGGGCTCACTTCTGGGACATCACCGCGATCGGGGCGCTCGACAAGGTCGTGCTCAAACTGCGGCGGGCCGGAATCGACGTCGAGGTCGTCGGGCTGAACGCGCCCAGCGCAGCGATGGTCGAGCGCTTTGCATTGCACGACAAGGGCGGGGATGTCCGGGAATTGCCGGCGCACTGATCGCCGGCACTGGCTGCCGGCACGGGTCGCCGGCACGGGTCGCCGGGAGCGGCGGCAAAAAAAAGCTCGCGACTGGCAGCGAGCTCGAGTTCCGGCCCACCCGGGCAGGAGGAGACATCGTTGGGAGCCGCGGCAGCGCGGCTGCCTCGGCTTGGGCGTCGGGCGGGCTCGGGTCTTGGCCTGGGCCTTGACTCGGCCTCAGTTCAGGCTGACCTTGACCACCTGTTCCTCGACGCCGACAAAGCGGACCAGCTGGCGCAGCCCGCTGGGATACTCCTTGATGTGATGGCCGACCGGGGTATCCGGCAGGCGGTAATAGATGGCGCTGGACGGGGCGGCGCTGGTTGGGGCGGCGATTCGGCCTTCCACTGCGGAGGGACCGTCGCCTTCCCACGGAATATCCCGCTCCTCGGCGAGATCGTGCGATCCGGGCATGGCGGCTGTTCCTGATCAAATGCGGCTTTGTCTCCAATGTATTGCAGCGCCAGCCGATTTGCTATTTCACCTTTTTTAATTCTGGCCTAGCCATCGGCTCCATTTGTCATATTGCGAGCAATAGGGTGCAGGGCCGAGCCGATGGCTTGCGCGCCGCCTCCATGCGCTACCATTGGCGCTTTGCGCGCATTCCGGCGCGCATTTCGCTCCCATCGTCCGCATGTCGATCCAGCACGCCCTTCTGACCTCGTTGATGGAGAAGCCCTCGTCAGGCTACGAACTGGCGCGGCGCTTCGACAAGTCGATCGGCTATTTCTGGCACGCCACCCACCAGCAGATCTATCGCGAACTCGGCCGCATGGCCGAACGCGGCTGGATTGCCGCGCAGGACGACGAAACGGACGCGCGCAGCCGCAAGAAGGTCTATCGTGTGCTGCCGGCGGGGCGGGAGGAGCTGGTGCGCTGGGTGCTGTCGCCGACGGCCGGGCTGGACCAGCGCGACGAGATCCTGGTCAAGCTGCGCGCCGACGCGGTGGCCGGCCCGCTCGGACTGGGCGACGAGATGCGGCGGATGATCGCGTTGCACGAAGAACGGCTGGCAACCTATCGCGCGATCGAGCAGCGTGACTTCGCCGCTCCGCACCCGGACCGCGCCCAACAGCTGCGGCATGCGCTGCTGCGCCGCGGGATCCGTTACGAAGAGGATTGGGTGGCGTGGGGCACGGCGGTGTTGCCGTTGCTGGAGCCGGAGGGCGGGCGGTAGCCCGCGCGGCAATGGTGTTGTTGCCCGCCATCGCCGCACCAGGATGTCGATATGGAATGGGACTTCGCTAACCGATACCGCAGATCGCTGCCACCCGCAGTCGAATCTCTTTGAGTTCCTGTTCGGTCGCGCATTGCCCATCATAGCGGGCACTTCGGGCGATCCAATCCAACGTGGTGATTTGATCCGGCAAGGCCGCGCATTCGCGCGGCATGCCCGATATACGCACTTGCATGCGGGCACGAGCGGTGCCGGCGGGCGCGAGAGAGGTCGTCAGCGGAACCCCGATAAAGCGCTTTGTCGGGCCGTTGATTCCTGCCGGCGACAACACCAGTATGGGCCCGAAGCCCGCTTGTTCATGTCCCTTCGTTGGATCGAGGCTCATCCACCAGATTTCACCCGCTTGGGGAACTCGATGCTGAACGTCGGCCGTTGCGAACGCGCCGATTGCCGTGCCGCTCGTCGTGGTTGATCGCATAGACAATCATCAGTCGTTATCAGGATTGCCCGCGGCACCAAATTCATTGCCTACCGGAGCTCCCCAATCAACGGTAGCCTCGACCTCATGCCCGGCTTGCAGTTCGAGGATGAACTCCTCCAGCGAGAAGGAAGGCTCGGCCTTCTTCTCCAGGACCAATTTCCCCTCAAGTACCGTCGCCTCTATCACCGCGTTCTCAGTGATATTTGCTTCTTCTGCCAAGTACGACGGAATGCGAAGAGCAAGACTGTTGCCCCAACGCTTCACTGTCAATGCGGTCATTAGCTGTTCCTCCACTTTCAAACTTCGCGCGTGAGGAGAGCCCCCCGTGATCTGGTCGTCATGTTCGGGGAGCGGGACCGCAGGCTATATCGCAGACAGCTCCATTCTTTTGCTCCACCGTCAACCAATTCATAACTTTGGTAACGGGACGGCTGCGGTGCGGCGTCCTCACGTATCTACAGTGTAGATACGTGAATAGGGGGTGTCAATCTGGCTCACTGCAATGGAGACGGGGGCCAGGACGGTCCCCCGTCCGGTTTCGTTTACACCAGATCCCTCACCCCAACGCCCGCGCCGACGTCAGCCAGCCCCAGCCGGCGGCGGGCCAGCGCGTATTCCTCGGCGAAGCGGTCGACCAGGTCGGCGGCGGGTACCACGCGCTTGATCGCGCCGACGCCCTGGCCGGCGCCCCAAATGTCCTTCCACGGTTTGACCCGGTTCGAGCCGAAGTTCATCGCGGTCGGGTCGGACGCGGGCAGTGCTTCCGGGTCGAGGCCGGCGTTGACGATGCTCTGGCGCAGGTAGTTGCCGTGCACGCCGGTGAACAGGTTCGAATAGACGATATCGCCGGCCGTGCTGTCCACGATCATCTGCTTGTAGGCCGGCTGCGCGTTGGCTTCCTCGGTGGCGATGAAGGCAGAGCCGATATACGCGAGGTCGGCGCCCGCGGCCTGCGCCGCCAGGATGCCGTTGCCGCTGGCGATGGCGCCCGACAGCAGCAGCGGACCATCGAACCATTCGCGGATTTCATGCAGCAGCGCAAACGGGGACTGCGTGCCGGCATGGCCGCCGGCGCCCGCGGCGACCGCGATCAGGCCGTCGGCGCCCTTGTCGATCGCCTTGTGGGCGAACGTGTTGTTGATGATGTCGTGCAGCACGATGCCGCCATACGAGTGCACCGCCTGGTTGACCTCGACACGCGCGCCCAGCGAGGTGATCACGATCGGTACCTTGTAGCGCACGCACAGCTCCAGGTCGTGCTCGAGACGGTCGTTCGACTTGTGCACGATCTGGTTGACCGCGAACGGAGCCGACGGGCGGTCCGGATGCCTGGCGTCGTGCTCGGCAAGCTCGGTGGTGATGCGGTCCAGCCATTCCTCCAGCAGCGAGGCCGGCCGTGCGTTCAGCGCGGGGAAGGAGCCGACCACGCCGGCCTTGCACTGCGCGATCACCAGATCGGGATTGGAGATGATGAACAGCGGCGAGCACACCACTGGCAGGCGCAGGCGTTGCAGGAGCGGAGGAAGGGACATGGCGGCCTCGGTTCGTAAAGAAGGGTTGTGTTCGATGGATGGCTGCAATCGATGGCTGCATCGATATGCAACCAGTTGCATAGTGAATCGAAAGTTAGCACGGCGTTCGCAGGCTTTCAATACCCGTGACCAACGCATTGGCGCGCTGTGACGCTTGCGCCGGGCGATTACCGTACGGTGCCGCGCATCCGCTGCGTGGGGACGCGGTGGCGCCTTGTCTACAATGTGCCCAATGAATCAGCAGGAGTGCAGGTGAGCGACGATCCTCGACCGGCAGCCGCGGGCCGCGATCTGTTCGAAGGCAATCTGGCGGACTGGCATGCCGATCCCGAGCGGGCTTTCGATGGCTGGCTGGCGGTCCATGGCTTTGGCCATGGCACCGCAGTGGTCTATCGGGCCATGTGGGGCAAGCTGCTGCGCTGGTCGCGCGAACATGGCGTCGCGCCGCTGTCGTGGTCGGCCGCGCAGATCGGCGCCTTCCTGGATGCCGAGGGGCTCCACAAGCGCCATCGCTATCGCTATACGCGGCTGATCGAGCGCGTCTTTCACTACCTGTCGCTGCAGCAGGCGGGCCTGCATAACCCCGGCAGCCAGGCGGTGCGGGCCCATCTGGCCGAAGGCGACAACGATCCGACCCCCTTCCTGCTGCCGGCCGAGCGCGACGCCGTGGTGGCGCGTGTGCTGGAACCGGTCACGATGCCGGACGCGGATGCCACGCCGAGCGCGACCGCCTGGAAGCGCGCGCGGGACATCGCGGTGGTCGCCACGATGCTGGGCGCCGGCCTCAAGGTAGGCGAGGTACGGGGGCTGCGGCTCGACAGCATTGCGTCCGACGCCAGCGAGCTGCGGCTGACCCGTACCGACAACGGCCGCACCTATCGCGCGCCCGTGTTCGACTTCGCCCGCCGGCCCCTGCTTGCCTGGCTGGCGGTGCGAGAGGCGGGTGGCACGCTCGGCACGCTGGTGTTTCCGGCACAGCCCGCGGGACGGCCGCTGCACGCCGCCTCGCTGTACCGGCGGGTCGAGCAGTTGCTGGACGAGGCCGGCGTGCTGGACGGACGCACCGAGCGCGCCTCGCCGCAGACGCTGCGCAACAGCTATGGCGCGCTGCATTTCGAGGCCGGCGCCGAGCCGGCCACCGTCGCACAGTATCTGGGCATGCGCGATCTGGAGTCGGGCTGGCGGCTGCACGCAGCGTATACCGCCTGGCAGGCGCGCAGCGGCCAGCTTGCCGCGGCCGGGGCGGGATCGCCGGCCGGGTTACCATAACGCCCCTGACGGCGGTGGCTCGGCCCCGCCGTCCGCATGTTCAATCGATAAAGTTCACGATGCCAGACACTCTGCTGCTGACCGGTGCCACCGGCTATATCGCTTCGCATACCTGGGTTGCACTGCTCGCGGCCGGCTACGACGTGGTCGGGCTGGACAATCTGTCCAACAGCAACCGTGCGGTGGTCGACCGGATCGCCACCATTTCCGGCAAGACGCCGCGATTCGTCGAGGGTGACGTGCGCGACCGCGCCTTGCTGGACCGGCTGTTCGCCGAGCACAAGATCGGCGGCGCGATCCATTTCGCCGCGCTGAAGGCGGTCGGCGAATCGGTGGCGCAGCCGCTCGCCTACTACGACAACAACCTGAACGGCCTGCTGACGCTGTGCGCGTCGATGCAGGGGGCCGGCGTCAAGACGCTGGTATTCAGCTCCTCGGCCACCGTCTATGGCAATCCGCATGCGGTGCCGATCCGCGAGGAATTCCCGCTGTCGGCGACCAATCCCTACGGCCAGACCAAGCTGATGGGCGAGCAGATCCTGCGCGATCTCGAACGCGCCGACCCGCACTGGCGTATTGGGTATCTGCGCTACTTCAACCCGGTCGGGGCGCACGAAAGCGGCTTGATCGGCGAGGATCCGGGCGGCGTGCCGAACAATCTGATGCCCTATGTGGCGCAGGTGGCGGCGGGCCGCCGGGAGCGCCTGATGGTGTTTGGCGGCGACTATCCGACCCCGGACGGCACCGGCGTGCGCGACTACATTCACGTTTGCGACCTGGCCGACGGCCATCTGGCGGCGCTGCGCTATTTGAACGAGCGCGGCGAGGGAATGACGGTCAACCTGGGAACGGGCCGCGGTTACAGCGTGCTGGAGGTGGTGGAAGCGTATCGCCGCGCCAGCGGGAAATCGATTCCGTATGAAATCGTCGCCCGCCGCCCCGGGGATATTGCCTCGTGCTATGCGGACCCGGCATTGGCACAGCGCCTGCTCGGCTGGCAGGCGCGTCACGATCTGGACCGGATGTGCGCGGACTCGTGGCGCTGGCAGTCGATGAATCCGCTGGGGTTTGCGTCCTGAGGGACGATCCTCGCCGATTGCCGCAATGAAAAACCGGGCCTGGGTTTGGCCCGGTTTTTTTATTGCCCCGCGCCGACCCCAATCCCGGTGGCTGGGGCTTGCCGGTGTGGTGACGCCGCAAGGCGTCCCGGCGGATGCTGCCTTTATCGCACCAGGAAGTCGTCGATCGATTTTCCGGAGGCCAGCGCCTGGGTCAGCCAGCCGGGGCGCTTGCCGCGGCCCGTCCAGGTATTGCCAGCGCTGTCGCGATAGCGCACAGGCACTTTGCGCGCGGTTTTCTTGCCGGGTACCGCCTTGCTGCCAAAACCGAGATCTTCGGCGGTCAAGCCATATTCTTCGATTTTCTTGCGGATATCGTCGATTACCGCTGCCTGCTCTCGTGCCTTGATCTCTTCGGCTTGCTTCTGCAATTCGTTGATTTTCTGAACGATTTCCTGATAGGTTGCCATTTTGAGACCTCTGATTACGGTGGGCGAGATGAACGGCATGAATTATAACGGCCTGCGATAGCGATGCAAATGCTGGCGCAGGTTGAAACCGATTTTTGACAAAATCGGTCACGAAACCTTTCATGATGAACTTTTCTCGCGCCGGTCGGTCGCCGGCGTCATCTTTGGCCGGATTCCATGCGATTGCCGCCTCGCCGGCGTGGTTTCGTGATGCCATGGGCCTGGCTCTTTCGTTTGTCGCATTCGTTTTGTGCAATATGGCGCGGTAAAACGGATGCGATGTTGCCCTTGGCGCGTTTCCATTGCCCGTCGGCGTCACGGATCTCCGCCACAGGGACCCCGCCGCCATTCCCCGATTCAAGTAATCCCCACCGGCGGTCGATATCCCCACAGCATGGGCTGTCGCCCGGCAGGTTGGCGGACTGTCCGCCGCTACTGATCGATCGAGTCGTCCCATGTCCTTGCGTCGCCTTGTCCTGTCTTCGTCGTCGAATGTCCGCGCACAGCTTGCTGCCAGCGCGGGTGAAGCCAGGCAACGTGCGATCACCGACTGCTTTCGTTGCAATAAGGTGACGTCGCGTGCACTGCGTGCGGTGGCTATGCTAACGTCCCGGGCGATGCCGACCCGGCGGCCGACGGCAGCCGGTGCGTGCACGGTGCGCCGGGGTCCCGCACCACGATTTGCCGCGCTCGACGCGGTTCCGCAATACCAAGGGCGTCCCGTCGCCGGCCTGCGGGCCCGAGCCTGACGGCGCCACCTACACGCATTCCGCAGCGCCCCCTTCGATATGAGTTTTAGCGTTCTGCTGCTCGCCATCCTGCTCGGCATCGCCGTCGGCCTTCGCGCTGTCGGCCGTGGCCGCGATGGGACGGGATGGTCCGGCCGCATGATGGCCCTGACCGCGGGACTGGTGTCGCAGGCGTCGATCGGCCTGCCGGTCTGGGTCGTGTTGCTGTCCGGCTCGGTGCCGCGTTCAGCGGAGTGGTCGCAGGCGCTGGCCGCGCTCGTGGGCGGCATCGCGACGACGGTGCTGGCCCAATGGCTGCACCGCGCGCTGGCGTACTGGCGCGGTGCCGCCATGCTGGCGACGCTGGCCGGCGCGGGCGTGATCGCCGCGGCAGGAATCGGGCTTGGCCACCAGTGCGGCGGCGCGGCCTCGCGCACCGCCTGCATCGATGCGGTGAACCTGCTGCATCCGGCCTGGTTCGGCCTTGGCCTGGCCGTGCTGGGGACGGCGGCGTTCGCGCTGTTGTCGTTGCTGGACCGCCGCCATGCGCCGCAGCGCGAACGCGACGTCCTGCTCAGCGATGCCGGCGAGCCCGAGAGCGAGCGCAACGGCGGCGCGTCGCCGGGTTTGCCGGCGCGGATCGTGCGCCGGCTGAACGGCCGCATGCCGGGCCGGTTGACGGTCCGTCCCGTGGGGCGCGGCCAGGCGACCGTCGGTGAATACAGCGTGGCGACCGATGTGCCCGATCGCGCGGCGTTCGCCCGCTGGCTCGACCAGTCGATCGCCCATGCGCGGCTGGCCGAGACCAGCTGCGCGGTGCTGCTGATCCATATCGCCGACTTCCGCGAGGTCGATGAAGTCTTCGAGGTGCGCGCCGACGACATCCTCGCTCAGGACGCCAGCGTGCTGGCCCAGGCCGCGCTGGAGCCGCACGACTTCCTGGCGCGTCTGGCCCGCGACGAGTTCGCGGTCGGCGTCCCGGCGCTGCTCAATTCGAATCGCGCGCACGAGCTCGGCTCGCGCGTGCTGGCGTCGATCTCCGAGTTCGTCACCGCGCGTGGCCTGCAGATGCAGATCGGCGTCAATATCGGCATCGCGGTCTATCCGCGCGACGCGCAGAGCTCGGAAGGGCTGATGCAGGCGGCGCGCGTCAGCCTGTCCGAGGCGCGCGAATCCGGCTCGAACCAGGTGCGCACCTTCAATTCCGCCGCCGGCGAGCGCGCGCGCCGCATGCGGGTGATCCGCCGCGACCTGTGGCTGGCGATCCAGGACGACGGCCTGTCGCTCGAATACCAGCCGAAGTTCGACGTCGACGCGCGCACCGTGGTGGGCGCCGAGGCGCTTTGCCGCTGGCGCCATCCGACGCTCGGCGCGGTCAATCCGGCCGAATTCATCATGGTGGCCGAGCAGTCCGGTCAGATCGACAAGCTGGACGACTGGGTCATCGCCAGCGTCTGCAGCCAGGTGCGCGAGTGGCAGGACGCCGGCCTGCCGGTGGTCCCGGTCGCGATCAACGTGTCGGGGCTGCGCTTCGCCAGCCGCGATTTCCCGCAGTACCTGCTCGAGCAGATCCACCAGCACGACATTCCGCCGTCGGCGATCACGCTCGAGATCACCGAGACGGCGGCGATGAAGGACATCGCGCAGTCGTTGGAGACGCTGACCGAACTGCAGGCGCTCGGCATCCACGTCGCGCTGGACGACTTCGGCAGCGGCTATTCCAGCCTGGGCTATCTGAAGCGGCTGCGGGTCGGCACGCTGAAGATCGACCGCACGCTGATCGGCGGCCTGGAGTCGGATCCGCAGGGCCGCGCTATCGTCGGTTCGATGGTCGCGCTGGCGCACGAGCTGCGGATGCGCGTGGTAGCCGAGGGCGTCGAATCGCAGGCCCAGCTGGACATCCTGGCGCGCATGGGCTGCGACGAAGTGCAGGGCTATCTGCTGGCCCGCCCGATGGAAGCCGCCGGCTTCGCCGACCTGCTGATCACTGCGCGCCGCTGAACGCCACGCCTCGGAACCTGCGAACTAAAGGAAGCGAGCCTGCCGGCCGATAAGTCTGGTTGGCGCACAGCGCCGCGGTATGGGGCCGATCCCGGTCCGATATGGCGGCACGCGCCGCAGCGATGCGCCGGCAGGGGCCGGCGCCGACCAGCACAGCATACGGATCGCCGCACGGACCATGCCGGCCGATCCGCCGCCGTTTCGAGGTAGCCGCCATGCCAGCTCAACGCATTCTTGTCGTCGACGATTCGCCTTCCCTGCGTCGCATGATCGCCGCCTGCCTGCGCGCCGGCGGCTACGACGTCGCCGAGGCGGGGGACGGCGACGAGGCGCACGCGGCGGCCGAGGCCGCATCGCCGGCGCAGCCGTTCGACATGCTGGTCACCGACCAGGTGATGCCGGGCATGGACGGCCTGACGCTGATCCGCCGGCTGCGCGCCACGACGCGCTACGCCGCGATGCCGATCCTGATGCTGACCACCGAGGCCGACGGCCAGATCCGCGCGCAGGCGCGCGAGGCAGGCGCCAGCGGCTTCCTGCCCAAGCCCTTCGATCCCGATCAGCTGATGCAGTCGGTCGCCGCGCTGCTATCCCCCTCCGAAGAGGGGTAATTCCGGCCGCTTCCGACCCTTCAGCCGCGCATCGGAACTGCCGATAACCAGCAAGGGGCGAGGCGCGCGCCGTTCGCGGGCGCCGTTGGGGCCGCGCCATCGCGGCGCCATCGCCATGCAGTTGCCAGGGCAGTTGCCACGCAGTGGTCAATAAAGGCGGTCGGGCCGGCTGGGGTGCACTCCGCCAGCGTGCAACGACGGCCACAACCGGGGAGCGGGAGCGCAAGATGAACGTCAGCATCAGGACCGAAGGAAGCGGCGAGGAGTTTCTCGCCTTCACGCTGGGTCGCGAGGAATACGGCGTCGACATCCTCAAGGTGCAGGAAATCCGCGGCTACGAGGCGGTCACGCAGATCGCCAACGCGCCGGCCTATCTGAAGGGCGTGATCAACCTGCGCGGCACCATCGTGCCGATCGTCGACCTGCGCATCAAGTTCCAGCAGCAGACCGTCAGCTACGACCAGTACACGGTCGTCATCATCGTCGACCTGAACCATCGCACCACGGGCATCGTCGTCGACGGCGTCTCCGACGTGCTGACGCTGACCCCCGCCCAGATCAAGCCCACGCCGCAGTTCTCCGGCAATCTCGACACCGAATACATCCGCGGCCTCGGCTCGGTCGAAGACCGCATGCTGATCCTGGTCGATATCGAGAAGCTGCTGGCGACCGAGGAGCTGGCCGCGATCGAAGCCGCCGCCGCGGCCTGACGCGCGCACCCCGAACGAATCGAGCAGCACAACGTCATGAGAAACAACCAGCCTGTCACCGCGCGCGAATACAAGCTCGCGCCCAACGATTACCTGATCTCGCGCACCGACCTGAAGGGCCGCATTACCTTCGCCAACCGCGCGTTCATCGAGGTCAGCGGCTTTACCGCCGAGGAACTGCTCGGCGCTCCGCACAATCTGGTGCGCCATCCCGACATGCCGCCCGAGGCCTTCGAGGACCTGTGGCGCACGCTGCAGGCGGGCCGCTCGTGGGTCGGGCTGGTCAAGAACCGCCGCAAGAACGGCGACTACTACTGGGTCAGCGCGACGGTGACGCCGACCCGCGTCGACGGACAGACCGTCGGCTATACGTCGGTGCGCTCGATGGCGAGCGCCGAGCAGATCGAGGCGGCGCAGGCCGCGTACGCGCGCATTCGCGCCGGCAACGCCGGCGGCATCCGCATCCGCGAGGGCGCGGTGGTCCGCCGCGGGCCGCTGGGCTGGATCGACGGGCTGCGCCGCCTGGGCCTGCGCGGCCGCATCATGCTGTCGCAGGGCGTGGGCCTGGCATGGTTCCTGGCGGCGCTGGTCGCCTTCGAGTTGCTGGCCGAACCGCAGACGCGCGCGGCACTGCGGCCATGGCTGTGGGGCGGCTTCGTACTGGCGGGGCTGTCGGCGATGGCCACCGGCGCGGCGCTGCTGGCGATGGTGCATCGGCCGATGCGCGAGATGCTGGACTTCGCGCTGCGCCTGGGTGCCGGCGACCTGACCACGCGCTACGAGTTCTCCAGCAACGACGAGATCGGCGCGCTGGCCAAGGCGATGCAGACCATGCAGCGCAGCCTGCTGTCGGTCGTCCGCGAGATCCAGGAAGGCATGAGCGCGATCGCCACGGCCACGCGCCAGGTGGCCGCCGGCAACAACGACCTGTCGCAGCGCACGGAGCAGCAGGCGGCGTCGCTGGAAGAGACCGCGTCGAGCATGGAAGAGCTGACCGGCACGGTGCGCCAGAACGCGGACAACGCGCGGCAGGCCAGCGGCCTGGCGGCCAACGCGTCGGAGACTGCGGTCAAGGGCGGCGAGGTGGTCGGCCGGGTGGTGCAGACGATGGACGAGATCAACGGTGCGTCCAAGAAGATCGTCGACATCATCGGCGTGATCGAGGGCATCGCGTTCCAGACCAACATCCTGGCGCTGAACGCGGCGGTGGAAGCGGCGCGCGCAGGCGAGCAGGGCCGCGGCTTCGCGGTGGTGGCCGGCGAGGTGCGCAGCCTGGCGCAGCGCAGCGCCAATGCGGCCAAGGAGATCAAGGGCCTGATCGGCGATACGGTGGCGCGGGTGGACAACGGCTCGGCGCTGGTGGGCCAGGCCGGACAGACCATGGGCGAGATCGTGCAGGCGGTCAAGCGGGTGACGGACATCATGGGCGAGATCAGCGCGGCGTCGGCCGAGCAGAGCTCGGGCATCGAGCAGGTGAACCAGGCGGTGGCGCAGATGGACGAGGTCACGCAGCAGAACGCGGCGCTGGTCGAGCAGGCCGCCGCCGCGGCCGGTTCGCTCGAGGACCAGGCCGCGCGGCTGCGCGACGCGGTGGCGGTGTTCCGCGTCAGCCTGCACGCCGAGCCGCGCCCGCAACGTCCGCGCGCCGCGGCGGTGCCCGACACTGCAGCGCCGCGGCTGGCACGCGCGTGATGATGGGTTTTTGACGGGCGATCGGGACGGACGCCGGCAGGCGCCCGGCACCGATCGAAGCACGGACAGCAGTATCAACCGGCACGACAACGAAGCCGGAAAGCAAGCCGGCAAGCGCACCGATCGCTGGCGATCGGCGCCGCATCCGGCCGGACGGTCATCCAGAAGAAGAGGTAGTTCTCATGCAATGGTTCAAGCAACTGCGAGTCGCGACGAAGCTGGTCGTCGGCTTTCTGATCGTTTCCGTCATCGGCATGGCGATGGGCCTGCTGGGGGTGGTCAATATGGGCCGGATGACCGAGTGGACCAGCCGGATCTACAACACCGACCTGCAGGCGCTGAAGGCCGTGCAGGACGCCAACATCAATCTGCTGTACGCCAGCCGCGCGCAGATCGCGCTGCTGTCGGCCTCGACGATGGGTGAACGGACGACCGAGAAGACGCTGATCGAGAAGTCGTTCGGCGTGGTCGACGAGCGCATCAAGCAGGCCCGCAATTCCTTCCAGACCGAACAAGGCCAGGCGCTGATCAAGCAGTTCGATACGTTGCTGCCGGCCTATCGCGACCGCATGGCCAAGTACGTCGAGCTGGTCTCGCGCCAGCCGCTCGATACCTCGCAGTTCGAGAGCCAGGTGTTCGAGGAAAGCACGGCGCTGCTCAAGGATGGCCATGCGATCGAAGAGCTGATGTTCAACATGGTCAAGCGCCGCGACGCCGGTGCCCGCGCGAACATGGAAGAAGCCGAGGGGGTCTACGAGAGCTCGCGCCTGTGGATGCTGGCGCTGGTGCTCGGCGGCCTGGCGGTGTCGTTGCTGCTCGGCGTGTTCCTGGCCCGCGCGCTGTCGCGCCAGCTGGGCGGCGAACCGGCCTACGCGGCCGCGATCGCATCGCGCATCGCCGACGGCGACTTCTCGACCGAGATCAAGCTGCGCGCCGGCGACCGCGACAGCATGCTGTACGCGATGAAGCAGATGCAGCTGCAGCTATCGGGCATGGTGCAGGAGTTCAAGACCGCGGCCGAATCGATCGCGTCGGCCTCGCGCGAAATCGCCGCCGGCAACAACGACCTGTCGCAGCGCACGGAGCAGCAGGCGGCGTCGCTGGAAGAGACCGCGTCGAGCATGGAAGAGCTGACCGGCACGGTGCGCCAGAACGCGGACAACGCGCGGCAGGCCAGCGGCCTGGCGGCCAACGCGTCGGAGACTGCGGTCAAGGGCGGCGAGGTGGTCGGCCGGGTGGTGCAGACGATGGACGAGATCAACGGTGCGTCCAAGAAGATCGTCGACATCATCGGCGTGATCGAGGGCATCGCGTTCCAGACCAACATCCTGGCGCTGAACGCGGCGGTGGAAGCGGCGCGCGCAGGCGAGCAGGGCCGCGGCTTCGCGGTGGTGGCCGGCGAGGTGCGCAGCCTGGCGCAGCGCAGCGCCAATGCGGCCAAGGAGATCAAGGGCCTGATCGGCGATACGGTGGCGCGGGTGGACAACGGCTCGGCGCTGGTGGGCCAGGCCGGACAGACCATGGGCGAGATCGTGCAGGCGGTCAAGCGGGTGACGGACATCATGGGCGAGATCAGCGCGGCGTCGGCCGAGCAGAGCTCGGGCATCGAGCAGGTGAACCAGGCGGTGGCGCAGATGGACGAGGTCACGCAGCAGAACGCGGCGCTGGTCGAGCAGGCCGCCGCCGCGGCCGGTTCGCTCGAAGACCAGGCCGCCCGCCTGCAGGCGTCGCTGGCCCGCTTCCGTCTGGCCGCCGACGAGCTGTTCGCGCCGTCGCTGCAGGCCCCGTCGGTCGCCAGCCCGATCGCCGCTCCCGCGGCGCCGGCATCGGCCGCCGCGGTCGCCAGCCGTCACGACGAGCCTGCTGCAGCGGATCGTGCGGAACGTACCGAACGTGCCGAACGCGCCGAACGTGCCGAGCCGGCTCCGGCCAAGTCCGCCCCGCGCCTGCCGGGCCGTCCGGCTCCGCGCGCTGCCACCGCCGCTGCGGCTGCTGCCGCCGCCGGTGCCGACAGCGACTGGAGCGCCTTCTGAACACCCCGCCGCGGCGGGGCGGGCGCGGCCGGCACGGCGCGCCCCCGACCATGACAGACGATGAACAGCGAAATCACCCTGTCCCTGCCGCGTGAGGCCGCGGACAAGCTGCGCGGCGAGTTCGACCATTTCGTCCGGCTCTCCACGGGGCTGGACCGGCAGTTCGTGCCGCCCTCGTTCGAGGACTTCCTGCGTGCGCGCGTGATGCACCAGGACGGGCCGCTGACCGAGCGCGCGGTCACGCGCCTGCTGACCGGCGGCGAGTACGCCTGGGCCAAGCGCGTGTTCGACAAGCAACTGCCGCATGCGCTGGCCAATCTGATGCGCGATGCCGAACGCTTCGGCTTCGGCCTTGCGGTGCGCTCGGAATGGTCGCAGTCCGAACGGCTGGCGCAGGCGCGCAAGTGGGCGGTCGAGATTCTCGACCACGCCGGCGCCGATCCGGCGCTGGCCGATACGCTGGCAGAACACATCGCCAACGCGGCGATCGACGTGCGCACGATCGAAGAACAGATGCAGACGCCGGCCTGGCGTCTTGCCGACAGCCTGCGCCGGCGCGTCTACGACCTGCTGTATCTGGTGCAGACCGAGCGCGGCACTGGCGCCGCGCTGACCCGCCTGGGAGAGCTGCGCGCGATGGTGGGCCTGGCGCTCGACTACGGCGCGATCGACGCGCAGGAAGCGGGCCGCGTGATGGAGCAGATCGAGCACGCCCGGCCGCACCTGTTCCGCGACGAACCCGACGATGTATTCGCGCGGCTCGCCGCGTGGCTGCGCCGCGTCTTCAAGCCGATGCCGGCTGCGCCGTCAATGGTGGAAAGCGACAGGCGTTCGCCGTGAACGTGAAGCGTTTCCAGTAACACGGGAAACTCGCCCGAAAACTGCGCTGAATCGCCTCCCAAGTGATTCTCGCAGCATGTCTGCTGTTACAGATTTGATTCAGATCACGTTACAAGGTTGTTACATCTGTCTGCGTCGTTTCGGCCATGTATCATCCGTACGACAATGCGCATCCCCAACGTAAGTAGGGATTGGCAGCGGCAGCCGATTGCCGATATAAAGCGGTCAGTCCATTTACATTCCGTAACATTTGTTACCAGATGTGAGTTTTGTAACTGGACCGGAGTAGTTCCGATCAGATGTAGTACCCGTCGCACACGCACTGAAACGATCTGGACGCCGGAGGTCTGCCACCGGTAAGCGCTGGACAAGCGGGCGAGGGTTCCTTGGTAGCGGGGATAAATTGGAAAGCAGTGAACTTCTGCAGGAGATCAGGGAGGTCAATCTCGCCTATCTGCTGCTCGCGCAACGCCTGGTGCGCGAAAACCAACTCGAAGCCATGTTCCGCCTGGGCGTCAGCAAGGAGATCGCTGACATCCTGGCCAAGCTGACGCCGGCTCAGCTGGTCAAGCTGGCGGCGTCCAACATGGTCCTGTGCCGATTCCGGTTCGACGATCACGCGTTGCTGTCCACGCTGACGCATACCGCCAAGAGCCACGATATGCAGCAGATCCACGCTGCGATCCTGCTCGCGCGGCAACCGGTGGAGTCGCTCAATTGAGCGCGCTGCTGCAGGCCCAACCGGCCCGGAGCTACACGGCCGCTCCGGCCGCCCCGCGCAAGAGCGTACTGCAGGATGCCAACCAGACGCAGCTCGCCATCGAGCTGATCGGCCTGGGTGCGCGACTGCAGGTGCTCGAAGCCGAGACCACGCTGTCGCGCGACCGGCTGATCCGTCTGTACAAGGAACTGCGCGGCGTGTCCCCGCCCAAGGGCATGCTGCCGTTCTCGACGGACTGGTTCACGACCTGGCTGCCGAACATCCACTCGTCGCTGTTCTTCTCGGCCTACCAGTTCATGGTCGAGCAGGGCGAGGCGAGCGGCATTCGTGCCGTGGTCGCCGCATACCGGCTCTACCTCGAGCACGTGTCCCTGCTAGGCGGCGAAATTGTCTTAAGTTTTACGCGTGCCTGGACGTTAGTACGGTTCTTCGAGAGCAATATGCTGCAGCTTTCCAGTTGCACATGCTGCGGAGGACAGTTCGTCACACACGCCTACGAGCCGAACGCGAACTTCGTCTGCAGCCTGTGCCGGCCGCCATCGCGCGCGGGCAAGGCAAAGAAGCCCTCGAAGGACGCCACGCCAGCGCAACCCGCCTGATTCACGCCGGGCTTGCGCGGCGAGCCAGACCGAGGCGGCACGGCGCGCAGCTTGCCGTGTCTTCCGAGGTACGGCTCGCGCGTGTCCGACGCGTGTTTTTCTGACGGGGAATCGATCGTGCTAGTTGTTCTTGGCTATGTCGTCGTAGTGGCGGCGGTGCTTGGTGGATACGCCATGACTGGCGGCCACATGGGCGCGCTATATCAACCGGCAGAACTGGTGATCATTGGCGGCGCCGCGGTCGGCGCCTTCATCAGCGCCAACAGCGGCAAGGCGATCAAGGCGACCTTGCGCGCGCTGCCGCAGCTGCTCCGCAGCAGCAAATACAACAAGGCGCTGTACATGGAAGTGATGGCGCTGCTGTACGTGCTGCTGTCCAAGGCGCGCCGCGAGGGCATCCTGTTCCTCGAAAAGGAAATCGCCGATCCGGCCGCCAGCAGCGTCTTCAGCCAGTACCCGCGCATCCTCGCCGACCCGGCGATGATGGAATTCCTGACCGACTATCTGCGCATGATGGTCAACGGCAACATGAATGCCTTCGAGATCGAGGCCCTGATGGACCACGAGATCGAGACCTTCAAGCACGAGGCCGAAGTGCCCGCCCACGCGCTGGCGCGGGTCGGCGATGCGCTGCCGGCATTCGGCATCGTCGCCGCGGTGATGGGCGTGGTCCATGCGCTGGCCTCGGCCGACCTGCCGCCGTCGGTGCTGGGCGCGCTGATCGCGCATGCGATGGTCGGTACCTTCCTGGGCATCCTGCTTGCCTACGGCTTCGTCTCGCCGCTGGCCTCGCGCGTCGAGCATCAGGTTGCCGAGACGGTCAAGATGTATCAGTGCATCAAGGTCACGCTGCTGGCTTCGCTGAATGGCTACGCGCCGCTGGTCGCGGTCGAGTTCGGCCGCAAGGTGCTGTACTCGAGCGAGCGTCCGTCGTTCCTGGAACTGGACGACCACGTGCGCGAAGTCAAGAGCCTGACGTAAGCGCGTCGTCCAGGCAGTCCGCGAGCCAGTCCATTCGTCCGTCCAACGCAGGCCAAGCATGACCGATCACGCGCGCCCCATCGTCGTCCGACGCGTCGCCGCCCACGACAAGCCGCACGGCAACCACAGCTGGAAGATCGCCTACGCCGATTTCATGACGGCGATGATGGCCTTCTTCCTGGTGCTGTGGCTGCTGAGCACGTCGACGCCGAAGGACCTGGTGCAGGTGGCCGAGTACTTCCGCACGCCGCTGAAGGTCGCGATCGCCGGCGGCCAGAAGACCAGCGAGTCGCCGAGCGTGATTCCCGGCGGCGGCATCGATCCGGCCAGCAAGGACGGCGAAACGCGGCGCATGCGCGAGGACGACCCCCAATCGCTGCAGAAGCGCCGCGACCAGCTCGAGACCGAGCGGCTGCGCGCGCTGAAGCAGCGGCTCGAACAGCTGATCGAGAACAACCCGGTGCTGCGCCAGTTCCGTCCGCAGCTGCTGCTGGACATCACCAGCGAAGGGCTGCGCATCCAGATCCTCGATACGCAGAACCGGCCGATGTTCCGCACCGGCAAGGCGGTGGTCGAGCCGTACATGCGCGACATCCTGCGCGAGATCGGACCGGTGCTCAACGAGATGCCGAACAAGGTCAGCCTGTCGGGCCATACCGATTCGTCGACCTACATGAACGGCGAGCGGACCTATTCGAACTGGGAGCTGTCGGCCGACCGCGCCAATGCCTCCCGCCAAGAGCTGATCGCTGGCGGCATGCAGGAGGGCAAGGTGCTGCGCGTGCTGGGCCTGGCCGCCACCATGCCGCTGGACAAGAAGGATTCGCTGGCGCCGGTCAACCGCCGCATCAGCATCGTGGTGCTGAACCAGCGCGCCCAGGCCCGCTTCGAGGCGGAGAACGCCAGCGCGGCCGACGTCGCGGTGCGCGCCAAGGCCGGCGAGTCGGCGCAGGCGCTGCAGCAGGGAATGGACGAGGCGACCGGCGCGTCGGCGGCGCGGGCGCAGTAGAAAGGCTTGCCCTCTCCCCCGGCCCCTCTCCCGCAAGCGGGAGAGGGGAGCGCCTTCCGCATGCCGAGGGTGTTCCCCTCTCCCGCATGCGGGAGAGGGGTAGGGGAGAGGGCAGCCGGCGCTTAAATCAGTAACAAAATTTAATAAGACCGTCGGCGAGGTCGATAACCAGCTGGTAACGGCTCAATGCTTAGCAATCAGTGATTCAGGACGGTCATGTCTGTCGATATCGATATCACGCAGTTCTACCAGACCTTCTTCGAGGAAGCGGAAGAGCTGCTCGTTGAAATGGAGCAGTTGCTGCTCGGCCTCGACATCGAGGCGCCCGACGCGGAAGACCTCAATGCGATCTTCCGCGCGGCGCATTCGATCAAGGGCGGGGCGGCGACCTTCGGCTTCAGCGCGCTGACCGAAACCACCCACCTGCTCGAGAATCTGCTGGACCGCACGCGCCGCCACGAACTGGCGTTGTCCAGGGCCATCATCGATACCTTTCTGGAAACCAAGGACGTGTTGCAAGACCAGCTCAACGCCTACCGCAACGGTACCGAACCCGATCCGCAGACCCTTGCGCGCATCTGTGCGGTGCTGCAGCAGCTGGCGTACGAGACCGGTGGCGAAGCACCGGCCCCCGCGCCGGTAGCGGCCGCTCCGGCGGCGGCCCCGGCTGCCGCCACGGCCGCGCCCGGCGGCGCGCTGAAGGTGCGCCTGCTGAACGTGTCGAAGGACGACCAGGCGCTGCTGCGCGAGGAGCTCGGCAATCTCGGCGAGATCCTCGGCGAGACGCAGAGCGACAGCGAGCTGGCGATCGAGCTGGCGACGCAGTGCAGTCCCGACGATATCGTCGCGGTCTGCTGCTTCGTGATCGACGCCGAGCAGATCGTGATCGAACCCGCCACGGGCGCGGCTGCCGCGGCGCCGGCCGCCACCGCCGCGACGGCCGTTGCCGAAACCGTGGCCGCGCCGGCTCCGGCCCCCGTTACCCCCGCACCGGCGGCGGCACCCGCAGCCAAGGACAAGGAGCGCGCCAAGGCCAGTGCCGCGGCCGCGCACCAGGAGTCCGGCTCGATCCGCGTGCCGACCGAGAAGGTCGACCAGATCATCAACCTGGTCGGCGAACTGGTGATCACGCAGTCGATGCTGGCGCAGACCGCGTCGTCGCTCGACCCGGTGCTGTTCGACCGGCTGTTCTCCGGCATGGGCCAGCTCGAGCGCAACGCGCGCGATCTGCAGGAAGCGGTGATGTCGATCCGCATGATGCCGATGGACTATGTGTTCTCGCGCTTCCCGCGCCTGGTGCGCGACCTGGCCGCCAAGCTTGGCAAGCAGATCGACCTGGTGACCTTCGGCAAGGCCACCGAACTGGACAAGAGCCTGATCGAGCGGATCATCGACCCGCTGACCCATCTGGTGCGCAACAGCCTGGACCACGGCATCGAGACGCCGGACAAGCGCGTCGCCGCGGGCAAGGATCCGACCGGCCAGCTGATCCTGTCGGCGCAGCACCACGGCGGCAACATCGTGATCGAGGTCAGCGACGATGGCGGCGGCCTGCGCCGCGACAAGATCCTGGCCAAGGCGATGCAGAACGGCCTGCCGGTGTCGGAGAGCATGAGCGACGAGGAAGTGTGGCAGCTGATCTTCGCGCCGGGTTTCTCGACCGCCGAGGCGGTCACCGACCTGTCGGGCCGCGGCGTCGGCATGGACGTGGTCAAGCGCAACATCCAGGAGATGGGCGGCCATGTCGAGATCAGCTCGCGCCCCGGCAACGGCACCACCACCCGCATCGTGCTGCCGCTGACGCTGGCGATTCTCGACGGCATGTCGGTCAAGGTCGGCGAGGAGACCTTCATCCTGCCGCTGAACTGCGTGATGGAGTCGCTGCAGCCGAAGGCCGACGACGTGCGCACCGCCGCCAATACCGAGCGCGTGATGCACGTGCGCGGCGAATACCTGCCGCTGCTGGAGCTGCACCGCGTCTTCAACGTCGAAAACGCGGTACAGGAGCCGACCCAGGGCATCGCCATCATCCTGCAGGCCGAGGGCAAGCGCTTCGCGCTGCTGGTCGACCAGCTGATCGGCCAGCACCAGGTCGTGCTGAAGAACCTGGAGACCAACTACCGCAAGGTGCCCGGCATCTCGGCCGCGACCATCCTGGGCGACGGCAGCGTGGCGCTGATCGTCGACGTCGCCGCGCTGCAGCGCACCGGCGTGCGGCGCCAGGAGCCGGCGCTGGCGTAACGACAAACGGATATTCATACCGTCGTCCCCGCGAAAGCGGGGACCCAGCGACTCGACACACGATGCGGGAAAGACGCTGGGTCCCCGCCTTCGCGGGGACGACAAGGATTGAACAAGGAGCAACACATCATGGCCGGCATCGGACATAGCGACACCCCCGGAAGCGAGGCGGCGGGCCAGGAATTCCTGGTGTTCACGCTGGGCTCCGAGGAATACGGCATCGACATCCTGAAGGTGCAGGAGATCCGCAGCTACGACGGCGTGACGCGGATCGCCAACGCGCCGGACTTCATCAAGGGCGTGACCAACCTGCGCGGCGTGATCGTGCCGATCGTCGACCTGCGCATGAAGTTCCGCCTCGGCAATGTCAAGTACGACCACCAGACCGTCGTCATCATCCTGAACATCGCCGGCCGTGTGGTCGGCATCGTGGTCGATGGCGTGTCGGACGTGCTGACGCTGACGGGCGAGGCCATCAAGCCGGCGCCCGAGTTCGGCGTGTCGGTGTCGACGGAGCACCTGACCGGCCTGGCGACCGTCGAAGGCCGCATGCTGATCCTGCTCGATATCGAACGGATGATGACCAGCCCCGAGATGGAGCTGATCGAGGGCGAGGCCGCCTGAGCGGGCGCGGGCCCCCAACGGCCCGCCGCTCGCCATCGCCAGCCCCGCGCATCATCCTCACCTCGTCGCCACCCTCGCCGATCCGCCCGCAGACATGACGCCGCACCGAACCCCCGCTCCCCGCGCCGCGGCCCCCGCCATGCCGCTCGCCACGTTGCGGGACGACGCGCGCGACTTCCTGCTGACCGACCGCGACTTCGACAAGGTGCGCGCGCTGATCCACCGCCGCGCCGGCATTTCGCTGGGCGCGCAGAAGCGCGAGATGGTCTACAGCCGGCTGGCGCGCCGCCTGCGCGCGCTGCATCTGAGCGACTTCGCCAGCTACCTGGCGCTGCTCGAAGCCGACGAGTACTCCGGCGAGTGGGAGTTCTTCACCAACGCGCTGACCACCAACCTGACCTCGTTCTTCCGCGAGGCGCACCATTTCCCGCTGCTGGCCGAACATGCCAAGCGGATCGGCCGGCCGTATTCGGTCTGGTGCGCGGCGGCCTCGACCGGCGAGGAGCCGTATTCGATCGCGATCACGCTGGCCGAGGCGCTCGGCGATCGCGCCGGAACCGTGCTGGCCACCGATATCGACACGCAGGTCCTGGCCAAGGCGCGGACCGGCGTCTATTCGGCCGAGCAGGTCGCGCGGCTGTCGCAGGAACGGCTCAAGCGCTTCTTCCTGAAAGGCACCGGGCAGCGTGCCGGCCAGGTCAAGGTCAAGCCCGAGCTCGCCTCGACGATCACGTTCGAGCCGCTGAACCTGCTGGCGCCCGACTGGGGCATCCGCGAGCGCTTCGATGCGATCTTCTGCCGCAACGTGATGATCTATTTCGACAAGCCGACCCAGGGCCGCATCCTGGAGCGCTTCGTCCCGCTGCTCAAGCCGCATGGCCTGCTGTTCGCCGGCCATTCGGAGAATTTCTCCTACGTGACGCGCGCCTTCCAGCTGCGCGGGCAGACCGTCTACGAACTGGCGCCGGGCGCCGCCAGGGCCGGAGCCGCCTGATGCAGACGCCGCACCTGCCGGAGGCGATCGCCACCCGCACCTACTTCGACCGCGAGTTCGGCAAGCAGGCGATCAAGCTGCTGCCCAACGAGTACTACGTGACGCGCGACGACGTCGTGCTGACCACGGTGCTGGGCTCGTGCGTGGCCGCCTGCATCCGCGACGAAAAGGCCGGCGTCGGCGGCATGAACCACTTCATGCTGCCGGACGACGAGAACGCCGGGCCCGACCGCGTGCTATCCGCATCGATGCGCTACGGCTGCTATGCGCTCGAGGTGCTGATCAACGAGCTGCTGAAGATGGGCGCGCGCCGCGAGCGGCTCGAGGCCAAGGTGTTCGGCGGCGGCGCGGTGCTGGCCAACATGACCACGCTGAACATCGGCGACCGCAACGCCGAGTTCGTGCTGCGCTATCTGAAGACCGAAGAAATCCGGGTCGCCGCGCAGGACCTGCGCGGACCGCACGCGCGCCGGGTCAGCTATTTCCCGCAGACGGGCCTGGCGCTGGTGCGCCGGCTGACGCGCCAGGACGACCAGGCGGTCGTCGAACGCAGCGAACGCGCGCTGGCGCGCGCCATTTCCGCGACGCCGGTACGCGGCGGCGTCGAGCTGTTCGGGCGGCGCGGCGCCGCTTCCACCGTTTCCTGAATTCGAAGGACCCGTTTTCGACATGACCGCCGCCGCCAAGATCAAGGTGCTCTGCGTGGATGACTCCGCGCTGATCCGCAGCCTGATGACGGAGATCATCAATAGCCAGCCCGACATGGAGGTGGTCGGCACCGCGCCGGATCCGCTGGTCGCGCGCGAGATGATCAAGCGCCTGAACCCCGATGTGCTGACGCTGGATGTCGAAATGCCGCGCATGGACGGGCTCGATTTCCTCGAACGCCTGATGCGGCTGCGGCCGATGCCGGTGCTGATGGTGTCGTCGCTGACCGAGCGCGGGTCGGAGATCACGATGCGCGCGCTGGAACTGGGGGCGGTCGACTTCATCACCAAGCCCAAGCTCGGCATCCGCGACGGCCTGCTCGAATACACCGACACCATCGCCGACAAGCTGCGCGCCGCCTCGCGCGCGCGCCCGCGGCCCGCGGCGGCGCCCGGCGCCGAGCCCGCGGCGCCGGCGCCGATGCTGCGCACGCCGCTGCTGTCGACCGAGAAGCTGATCATCGTCGGCGCTTCCACCGGCGGCACCGAGGCCATCAAGGAATTCCTGATGCCGCTGCCGCCCGACGCGCCCGCGGTGCTGATCGTCCAGCATATGCCGGCCGGCTTTACCCGCTCGTTCGCGCAGCGGCTCGATGGCCTGTGCCGCATCAAGGTCAAGGAGGCGGAACATGGCGAGCGCGTGCTGCCGGGGTATGCCTATATCGCACCGGGCGACCAGCACCTGCTGCTGGCGCGCAGCGGCGCCAACTATGTCGCGCACCTGTCGCAGGACCCGCCGGTCAACCGGCATCGGCCGTCGGTCGACGTGCTGTTCGACTCGGCCGCCGTGCATGCGGGCAAGAACGCCATCGGCGTGATCCTGACCGGCATGGGCCGCGACGGCGCGCGCGGCATGCTGCGGATGCGCGAGGCCGGCGCCTACAACCTGGCGCAGGACGAGCAGAGCTGCATCGTGTTCGGCATGCCGAAGGAGGCGATCGCCGCCGGCGGCGCGCACGAGGTGGTGCCGCTGTCGGCGATGAGCCAGCGCGTGATGGCGCGGCTGGCCACCTTCGGTACCCGCGCGCAGCGCGTTTGAAAACCACGCGGATGCGCCGCGGCTGCGCGGCGCGTCCGGATAGACGCAATCATCCACAACCGTAATGGAGCCGTAGAGTGGACAAGAACATGAAGATCCTGGTGGTCGACGACTTCCCGACCATGCGCCGCATCATCCGCAACCTGCTCAAGGAGCTGGGTTTCGCCAACGTCGAGGAAGCCGAAGACGGCGCCGCCGGCCTCGAGAAGGTCAAGGACGGCAGCTTCCAGTTCGTCGTCTCGGACTGGAACATGCCCAACATGGACGGCCTGACGATGCTGCAAGGTATTCGCGCCGATCCGGCGATTGCCAAGACCCCGGTGCTGATGGTGACCGCCGAGGCCAAGAAGGAAAACATCATCGCGGCGGCGCAGGCCGGCGCCAATGGCTATGTGGTCAAGCCGTTCACCGCGGCGACGCTGGACGAGAAGATCACCAAGATCTTCGAGAAGATCGCCAAGGAAGGGGCTTGAGGCAGCCGCTATGTCCACCACGTCGAATATCAATATCGAGTCCGCCGAGCAGATCATCCAGCGCATCGGCAGCCTGACGCGCATGCTGCGCGACAGCATGCGCGAGCTGGGCCTGGACAAGGAGATCGAGCGCGCGGCGCAGGCGATCCCCGACGCGCGCGACCGTCTGAGCTACATCGCCAACATGACGGAGAAGGCGGCCGAGCGCACGCTGAACGCGGTCGAGCTGGCGCAGCCGATCCAGGCCGATCTGGAGAAGCAGGCCGAGGCGCTCGACAAGCGCTGGGAGGACTGGTTCGCGCGGCCGGTGGAGCTGGCGGATGCGCGCGAGCTGGTGCTCGACACGCGGTCGTTCCTGACCGAGGTGCCGACGCAGGCCCGCGCCACCGGCAGCCATCTGCTCGAGATCATGATGGCGCAGGACTTCCAGGACCTGACGGGCCAGGTCATCAAGAAGATGATGGACATGATCCAGACGCTGGAGCAGGAGCTGCTGCAGATGCTGATCGACAATGTCCCGGCCGAGCGCCGCGTCGAGACCGGCCCGGCGACGCTGATGAACGGACCGCAGGTCAATCCGGAAGGCAAGCACGACGTGGTATCGGACCAGTCGCAGGTCGACGATCTGCTGGCGAGCCTGGGTTTCTGAGCTTCCGAACCTGCGACTGCCTGAACGCCTGAACGCCTGTACGCTTGTACGCCTGTACGCGAACGGCGGTGCGTTCAGCCGATCGTCCTGTCGGCTGCCGGCAGCGTGTCGTACAGCGCCCAGACCCGATCGCGCCACGCCGTCGCACCGATGCCGCGAAGCAGGCCGTGCACGGCGCCGCCGCGCGCTTCGCGGTGCAGCGCTTCGATGGCGTTCAGCAGGGGCGGATACACCGTGTCGACGCCTGTTTCGTCACGCGCGTCCGCGGCCCAGCGGGCCAGAGCGGTGACGATGACGACCTCGTGCCGCTGCTGGCCGGGCAGCTGGTGGTGCGCGAGCAGTTTGCGAACCTGTGCCAGCAGCCACAATGCGACCTCGGCGTTCCAGGTCCAACGGGTGTACGTGGCCGCTGAAGTGAGGTCGAGCAGGATGGCACCACGCTGTCCCGGCGTCAGCATGTCCAGCAGCCGCTCCAGTTGCTCGCGAACCGAATCGATGGTGACGGGCGCCCCGTTTCGGACGGCATCGCGCCACATCTCGCTGCTGCCCGACATGACGCCGAACAAGCTCTTGGCCAGGGGCTCCATTGCCTTGTGTCGGACCGGAGCCGGCAAGGCCGACACGCGCGCGAGATGCAAGTCCCAATAACAGGGATGGGCGCCAAGCGTCTTGATCGCGCCCGCCAGCGCGGACGCCTTGCCGCGGTCGGAGACATCCGTGGCCAGCTGCAGATAAGCCGATACCGCGCCCTCCGGATCGGCATGCCATCGGCCCAGGTTGCACACCATCGAGGGCAGCAGCGCTTCGCGGACACCCGGCGGCCAGTCCTTGATGAGCCCATGCACCAGGTTCCACCGACGTGTCGAATCGGCCGGCCGTGCGTCCATCGCATCGACCCGGAAAGCCAGGAGCTTTGCCAATCTGGCCTTGACCGACATGTCGCGCGCCGCATCGGCCAGACGAAATACGGTGGACCAGACGCTCTCCAGCCGCTCGGCCTGGTCCGCGATCGACAGCAGGTGTTCGCACAGCTCGACGCACAGCGATGCATCGAGACGCATGGCGCAATCCGCGAGGTAGCCCGCCATGCCGCTGTCCGCGATGGCGCATCGCTCCTCAGGCTCGACCACGTGGGCGACCATGCCGAGAAGCACGCGTGCGGTCTCGGCGGGCCGCAGCCGTTGTACCGCGATGTCGGCCAGCGATCGCCAGCGCGGCAGCGATGTCTCCGGCAGCGGATGCGTGGCATCCATTCGCACGCTGCGACCCAGTGCCATCAATACCTCGGCGCATGACTGCGCCGGCAGCTCGGTGGCGCAATGGAGCAGCGCATCCCAGCGCGCGCGGCGATCGGACACCGTCACCCCAAGAAGATCGCCAGGATTCGCCTCCTCCAGGCCAAGCGCCGATGCGCACAGCAGCTTCGTACGAAGCGCGCACGCGGGCTCGCCTCGCGATGCCAGGGCTTGTTGCCGCTCGAACAGGCAGGCGTGCGTCTCGAGCCAGCGCGTCCCCGATGCGCGATCGGGAGCGCTGGCGTAGGTGCCGATGGCGGCCAGCAGCGCGATGGCGTCCTGCTCGTCCGGTGCATCGTCCGCGATGGCCAGCCATTGCCGCAGCGGCATTTCCGCCAGAACGCTGCCCTTGCTGTCGGATACGCAGGTGGCCAGTGCCCGGCTGCAATCGCCCGGCGGGAGGGCAAGCATGTCGGTCACGAAAGCGGGACGACGGGCATGCTGGATGCGGGTGCCAGCGGCCACGGCGGGGCGAAACGGTGCCAGTATGCGGCTGGCTTCGTCGTCCAGGATCCTCCATCGCGTCGTGACGCACTGGAACAGGCGCTCGTGGAGAACCGCATGCCATGGCTTGAGCAGTGCCGCGATTTCCGCACAGCGCGCATGCAGCTGTGTCAGCGAGCGGGTCCATCGGATGCGGTCCTTGACCCGGGCGGGACCGGTGAACAGCCGCTCCATCACGGCATGGATATGGCGATTGACCCGGGCCAGCCGGACCTTGTCGGCCTTGTGCAGCCAGGTGGCGACATGTTCGAGCACATGGTCGTTGGTGCCGAGGCCTTCAGGGGGTGCGGTGGCAGGGGAGGGGGGCGTAGCGGTCAGTGGCATGGCGGCAGACAGGGCGATCAGAAGGGAAGGCATGGCGCCTGGGATGGGATTTCGCGCCGTTCACGCATCGGCTGGCCGGTCCCGTGCCTTGCGTTTGAGGCGATTGCCGTCGGCGGCCGGTGGCTCATCCTCGACCGGCAGCGACGCATGGAAATGCGCCCATACCGGCGCGAAGAGGTGGATCATGTCGGCCTTCTGGCAGGCATCGTGCAGCCAGTACAACGCGGAGGCGCACTGGTCCGGTTGCAACGTGCGAATCGCCGTGGCGAGCGCCGGCAGTATCTGCGCGGCGTCGCGCGGTTCGGTGAGCCGCGTGGCGCGTTCCGCCAGCGTCGTGAACAGCCTGACTTCGTGGCGTCCGCTGCGGGGCAAGTACAGCCCTTCGTCGATCAGCCAGGTAAATCGGTGGACGGAGGCGTAAGGCGCCATGGCCATCAATACGAAGCCGCGATCCGCCCACGTCAGCATGCCCAGCAGCTCGGTGAATTGTCGCCGCGCCTGACGCTCGCTGACGGGCCAGGCCGCGAGCGAGACATCGCCTGGTGCGGCCGCGGCAGTGTCGTCGGCTCGCTGCGGCGGTGGTGTGTCGGGCAACGGCTCGCGCGTGACCAGCAGCTTGTGCGCGATCGCGGCGAAGGGGTCGCGGCGCATGCGCCGCGGCAGATCGACCGCCGCGTTGACCATATCGGACCAATGGCGGGGGGCGTCGTCATACACCTGGAGCAGGCCCGACAGCAACGTGGGCCGATCGTCCAGATCGAGTTCCTCAAGTAAGCCCATCAGGCGCGGTACCGCGAAGCCGGCCGGCACGTCCGTGCTCAGCTCGGCATCGACCATGGCCAGCAACGGCTCGCGCCGCAGCGCGCGTGGCAGGGCGGCAACGCGGTCGCTCAGCGCGAACCAGCGTTGCAGGCGACCGTCGGCGTCCGGCAAGCGCTGGCCGAGCGCGACCAGGACCTGCTGTTGAAGCGCGGGCTCGAGCCCGCGCGACGCCCCGAATACCGCCTCCCAGATCCGCTCGTAAACCGCGACGGAATTCATGCGGGACGCCTGCTCGACTACCCGGTTCATCACGAGGACCGCGAGCGCGTCGGGCAGCCGGCTTGCCGCTTCCATCAAGGCGATATAGGGCGCCGGCCTCGAGGTGATCTCGTCGAGCCCGTCGATCCGGTCGAGCATGGCGACCAGGGCCTCATTGGCCTGGTCCGCCGGCATCTGGTTGCCGATCGCGCCGATGATGCGGTACCAACAGGTGTCGCGCGGCTCGGCGGGCATGTCCTGTTCCAACGCAGCGGCGAAGTCGCATGCCGCGCTTGCTGCCAGCGCCAGCCAGATCGGCGGCCGCGCTGCCGGCGGTAACGCCCGGGCTTCGTCGAAGACGCGATGCCAAAGCGATGCGCGGCACGCCATCCGCACGACATAACGCGACGGATCGCCCAGTGCCTCGGCGACCGCCGTCAGCAATTGCACGCGTTCGGCCAGGCTGGCCACGCCGGCGCGTCCCTTGCGCTCGTGGGCAGCCGCCAGCATGCCTTCGAGCAGGTCGCGCCATCGTTCCTTGTTCCTCGACGCCCTGGCGGCCAGGCCGGTCAGCGCCGGGACGCGTGCGTCCGCGTCCAGGGCCAGCGCGATATCGAGCAGGGCCGGGACCGGCCGCTGCGCGATGTCAACAAGCGGCGCGCGCGCAGTTGGCCCTGGCGCGTCGGTGTGGAGCAGTGCGAACCGGGCCATATCGGCGCGCATCTGGATGGCCGGATGGAGCTGTTCGACCGGCATCCGGTTCAACAGCGAACAGCGATCCGCCGGGGCCAGCTGGGCGATGTCGCCGAGCGCTCGCTGGAACGCCGAGTTCGAGACGATCCACTTCAATCGCTCGCGCAGTCGGACGGGTGCGACGAAGTCGCGATCGAGCTGGCCATGCATGCGCCTGGACGTCCGCGACAGCGCCACGATGGCCGCGCCGCGCAGCCGCTCGACGATCTGGCGCAGCATGCATTCGGGCAGGGTATCGAGCGCGATGCGCCCGGCGCCCTGGGCCAGGGTGCCATTGCCGGTGGCATGTTGCGCCGGCTCGGGATTGGCGTGGGCTGCGGCGATCGCTTCGCCGGATGAAGAGATAAGGAATTGGAAGGGCATGGTTGCCTCCGTCGTGTCGCCGCGCTTTCGCGCTGCGGTGTGGCCCGCCCCGGCCGGACAAGGGATCGAGCCGGGCACCATAGCGGCATGCCATCACCGGCTCTTTTCGAATTGCCCCGGATTTACCGCAATCGCTCGCCGGCGCGCCGCCATCCCGAAAGAATCCCGCAGGACCGCCGTTAACCTCTGTGATCGAACCGTTCTCGCGGCGCTGCGTGCCCGCGCGCCCCTGCCATCGGCCAAATAGCGTGGCAATCCCCCGCCTATTTCCCCTAATGGCGGCGCTCCCTCGCTCCGATAATCGACCCCGTCGAAGGGCGGCATGCCGCTTCGCCACGGAGCGGCCATGTCCGAAGAAAGCGATCTCGAGAAAACCGAACCCGCCTCACCCCGGCGCCTGGAAAAGGCGCGCGAGGAGGGGCAGGTGGTGCGTTCGCGCGAGCTCGGCACCTTCGTGATGCTGATGGCCGGCGTGGCAGGCCTGTGGGGCCTGGGCGGGATGCTCGGCCGCAAGCTCGATACCGTGATGCGCGCCGCGCTGTCGTTCGAGCCCGCCGTGGCGCACGATCCGGCCCGCATGCTGTCCGGCTTCGCGCAACTGGTGTGGGAATCGCTGCTGGGGGTGCTGCCCCTGTTGCTGCTGTTCGCCGTCGCCGCGCTGCTGGCGCCGATGGTGCTCGGCGGCTGGCTGTTCTCGACCAAGTCGCTGCTGCCCGATTTCTCCCGGCTGTCCCCGCTCAAGGGGCTGGGGCGGCTGTTCTCCGCGCAGTCGCTGGTCGAGCTGACCAAGGCCGTCGCCAAGTCGCTGCTGGTCGGCGGCATCGGCTTCTGGGTGCTGTGGCGCCATCTGCCGGACGCCGTGGCGCTGATGAACGCGCCGGTGCAGGAGGCGCTGCTGCGCCTGCTCGAGCTGGTGCTGCTGTGCTGCGCGCTGGCCGCCGGTTCGCTGCTGCTGGTGGCCGCGATCGACGTGCCCTGGCAATTCTGGGACTACTTCAAGAAGCTGCGCATGACCAAGGAAGAGGTCAAGCAGGAGCACAAGGAAAGCGAGGGCAACCCGCACGTCAAGGGCCGGATCCGTCAGCTGCAACGCCAGATGGCGCGGCGCCGGATGATGGCCGAGGTGCCCAAGGCCGACGTGGTGGTCACCAACCCGACCCATTTCGCCGTGGCGCTGCGCTACGAGGAAGGCCGCATGGGCGCGCCTCGCGTGGTCGCCAAGGGCACCGAGGAGGTCGCCGCGCGCATTCGCGAGCTCGCCGCCGAGCATCGCGTGCCGATCCTGTCCGCGCCGCCGCTGGCGCGCGCGCTGCACCGCCATGTCGAGCTGGGCCACGAGATTCCTTCCGGGCTGTACACCGCCGTGGCGGAGGTGCTGGCCTGGGTCTACCAACTGAAACACTGGCACCACGCCAACGGGCCGCTGCCCGAAGCCCCGACCGGCCTGCCGGTGCCCGACGAACTTGCCGTACCGGAAAGCCGCGCATGAATGCATTGAACTCGCTGTTCCGACTGCCCGGCGGGCAGTCCGCCGGCCAGCTGAAGGCACTGGCCGGGCCGCTGCTGATCGTGATGATCCTCGGCATGATGGTGCTGCCGCTGCCGCCATTCCTGCTCGATCTGCTGTTCACCTTCAATATCGCGCTGTCGATCATGGTGCTGCTGGTCGGCATGTACACGCAGCGTCCGCTGGACTTCGCCGCGTTTCCGGCCGTGCTGCTGTTCTCGACGCTGCTGCGGCTGTCGCTGAACGTCGCTTCCACCCGCGTGGTGCTGCTCGAGGGCCATACCGGCCCCGACGCGGCCGGCAAGGTGATCGAGGCCTTCGGCCATTTCCTGGTCGGCGGCAACTTCGCGGTCGGCATCGTGGTGTTTGCGATCCTGGTCGTGATCAACTTCATGGTGATCACCAAGGGCGCGGGCCGTATCGCCGAGGTCGGCGCGCGCTTCATGCTGGACGCGATGCCGGGCAAGCAGATGGCGATCGACGCGGACCTGAACGCCGGCCTGATCAACGAAGAGGGCGCGCGCAAGCGCCGCGCCGAGGTCGCGCAGGAATCGGACTTCTACGGCGCGATGGACGGTGCCAGCAAGTTCGTGCGCGGCGATGCGATCGCCGGCCTGCTGATCATGTTCATCAACGTGTTCGCCGGCATGGTGGTCGGCATGGTGCAGCACGACCTGGACTTCTCGACCGCGGTGCGCAACTACACGCTGCTGACCATCGGCGACGGCCTCGTTGCCCAGATCCCCGCGCTGGTAATCTCGACCGCCGCCGGTGTCATCGTCTCGCGCGTGTCGAACGACCAGGACGTCGGCGAGCAGCTGACCGGCCAGCTGTTCTCCGATCCGCGCGTGCTGTACCTGACCGGCGGCATCATCGGCCTGCTGGGCATCATCCCCGGCATGCCGCACATTGCCTTCCTGCTGCTGGCCGGCGGGCTGGTCTGGTTCGGTACCTATGTCAGCAAGCGCCAGCTGGCTGCCAAGCAAACCGCCAAGCGCGAAGAGCGTACGCCCGCCGCGCTGGCCAACGAGAACACCGAGGCGACCTGGGACGACGTCACGCTGGTCGATCCGCTGGGCATGGAAGTCGGCTACCGGCTGATTCCGCTGGTCGACCGCGCGCAGAACGGCGAGCTGCTGGGCCGGATCAAGAGCATCCGCAAGAAGGTCGCGCAGGAGGTCGGCTTCCTGGTGCCGGTGGTGCATATCCGCGACAACCTGGAACTGAAGCCCAACGCCTACCGCATCACGCTCAAGGGCGTCGAGATCGGCTACGGCGAGGCCGTGCCCGGCCAATGGATGGCGATCGATCCGGGCCAGGTCAGCGGCACGCTGCCCGGCACGCCGACGCGCGATCCGGCGTTCGGCCTGCCGGCGGTCTGGATCGACAGCGGCATCAAGGAACAGGCGCAGGCGCTTGGCTATACCGTGGTCGACGCCAGCACCGTGGTCGCCACGCACCTGAACCATCTGATCCACCAGCACGCGGCCGAGCTGCTGGGCCGCCAGGAAGTGCAGGCGCTGCTGGACCGTATCGCCAAGGATTCGCCGAAGCTGACCGAGGACCTGGTGCCCAAGACGATCACGCTGACGTCGCTGCAGAAGGTGCTGCAGAACCTGCTCGACGAGAGTGTGCCGATCCGCGACATGCGCACGATCCTCGATGTGATCGCCGAACATGCGCCGAAGATCAGCGACCCCAACGAGCTGACCGCGCTGGTGCGCATGGCGCTGGGCCGCGCGATCACGCAGCAGTGGTTCCCCAACGGTGCCGACCTGCAGGTGATCGGCCTGGATGCCGGCCTCGAGCGCGTGCTGTCGCAGGCGTTGAACTCGGGCGGCAGCATCGAGCCCGGCCTGGCCGATGCGCTGGTGCAGCAGGCGCAGGCCGCGGTGGCCCGCCAGGAGCAGATGGGCCTCGATCCGGTGCTGCTGGTCCCGCATGCGCTGCGGCCGTTGCTGTCCCGCTTCCTGCGGCGGACCATGCCGCAGCTCAGGGTGCTGTCGCACGCCGAGGTGCCGGACAACCGCAATATCCGTATTACCGCGATGATCGGCGGCGCGGGCTGAGTTGGATCGTCGGGGCCGGCGCCGCAGCCGCGGTGCGATCGCAGGCGACAGGAGCACTCCCTGTCGCCTGTTTCTCATCAGGGGCCAAAATAATTGCTGGCCGCTGCCGTTAACCCGGAGACGAGGACGTGCGGCGCCGTCATCGCCCAAATAGCGCCGCAATCCCCCGCCTATTCAGCCCAATAGCACGAGACCCCCGCTCGCATAATCGACACGTCGAAGAGGCCGGCTGCCGCTTCGCCACGTGGTGTCGATAGCCGAATGCGGCGATCCCCGCAACGTCCCGCTCCCTCCTTCCTGCGCGAGACGTCC
Organism: Cupriavidus sp. UGS-1; assembly: GCF_021213615.1. NCBI lineage: Bacteria > Pseudomonadati > Pseudomonadota > Betaproteobacteria > Burkholderiales > Burkholderiaceae > Cupriavidus > Cupriavidus sp. UGS-1. The sequence goes on from NZ_JAJQJF010000001.1 coordinate 71,518, forward strand.
GTCGCCACCACGCGAGAACAGACCGGCCTGTGCCCGTCGGCCGCATGCCGACACCATCGCGGCCAGCGATGCCGCGGTGCCGGACAACCGAACATCGAATGATTGCCACGAGCGGCGGTGCCGCTGGATCCCGCTGAAACAAGGGTCGCGAAACATGAGCGTAGCCAAATTTGTGGCGGCCAACGGCCGCGAAGCCTTGCGCCAGGTGCGCGAAGCCATGGGGCCGGACGCCGTGGTGCTGTCCAACCGCACCGTCGACGGCGGCGTCGAGATCGTGGCCATGCGCGATACCGATCTGGGCGCGATCTCGGACAGCGCGCCTCGGTTCCAGCCGCCGCTGCGCGAGCCGATCCAGGCCGCGGCCGCGGAGGACATCGACGGCATTCGCGGCGAACTGCAATCGATGCGCGCGCTGATCGAGCGGCAGCTGTCGGGCATCGCGGTCCCCGCCGTGCCGGCCGCCGCGGCCGATCCGCTGCGCGAGTCGCTGTTCGAATGGCTGGTCGGCGCGGGCTTTTCCGCGCAACTGGCGCGCACGCTGCTGGCGCGGCTGCCGGCCGGCTACGACCGTCCGGCCGCAATGGGCTGGATCCGCCAGGAGATCGCCAGCAAGGTGCCGGTGCTGGCCGACGAGGACGCGCTGTTCGGCCAGGGCGGTGTGCTGGCGCTGGTTGGCCCCACCGGGGTCGGCAAGACCACCACCACCGCCAAGCTGGCCGCGCGCTTCGTGCTGAAGCACGGCGCCGACAAGCTCGCGCTGCTGACCACCGACACCTTCCGGATCGGCGCGCACGAGCAGCTGCGGATCTACGGCGACATCCTCGGCGTGCCGGTGCACGCGGTCAAGGATGCGTCGGATCTGCGTCTCGCGCTGGGCGCGCTGTCGCAGAAGCATCTGGTGATCATCGACACCGTCGGCATGAGCCAGCGCGACCGCAACCTGTCCGAGCAGATCGCGATGCTGGCCGGCGCGCCGGCGCCGGTGCAGCGCGTGCTGCTGCTCAATGGCGCCAGCCACGGCGATACGCTCAACGAGGTGGTGCACGCCTACCGCCACGATGCCGCGCCGGGCGCCGGCATCGACGGCTGCATCATCAGCAAGCTCGACGAGGCCACCCATCTGGGCTCGGTGCTCGATGTCGTGATCCGGCACCGGCTGCCGGTGTTCTACGCGTCGACCGGCCAGCGCGTGCCGGAGCATCTGGAACTGGCGCGCGGCGACGCGCTGGTCGAGCGCGCCTTCCTGATGCCGCGGCGCGGCTCCGTGTTTGCCGACGCGCAGGCCGCGCGCCGCGCGCTGGCGGCGCAAGGCGCCGACGATGCCGCGGACGCGAGCCACGGCGCGCGCAGCGAAGCCCACGACGTGCTGCGCTCGATCGCCGACAGCGGCCATGCCGTCGGCGCCTGCGTCAACGCGCTGCGCGATGGCCCCTATGGCTTTGCGCTGCTGCGCGAGCTGTGGGCCAGCCGCGGCCAGGGCCAAGCCGCCCCGACCGAGCTGCGTCCGCTGGTACGCCAGGTCCGCGATGCCGTCTGCCAGGACGCCAGCCGGCATTGCGAACACTTCGTGCTGTCCGCCTCGGTGACGCTGCCCTGCGCGGTGCCGGGCCGCCGCGCGCCGCAGCCGTGGCAGCACACGCTGTGGCTCGGCGACCGCGACGGCATGCCGCTGATGGCCACCGTGACGCCGCTGGCGCGCACGCAGCAGGCCGGCGGCTGGGACACCGAGATGGCGGACTGGCGCGCCGCGCTGGCCGCACGCCGTACCGTCGTTCATCTGCTCGATACGATGCCGGCCGGCGCCACGCTGCAACGCTGGCAGTCGAGCGGCGAACGCTGGCTGGCGGCAGCACGCAAGAGCACGCGCGTGCTGTGCGATGGCACGGCATGGAAGCTCGACGCACTGGCCGACACGCTGACTTTCCACGCGCAGGCCGAGCTGCGCTGGCGCGACCGCGACGCGGTGCAATGGGTTGCGCAGACCAGGGTGCGCGTGCTGGAAGGGCAGGCCCGCGCCGCGCGCGGCACCGCCACCGAAGGCGGCATCGAGGCCGTGCTGCTGGTGGCGCGCACCATCGAGCGCGACAGCGGCCAGACGCTGGCCGTCGACTATCTGCTGGCCGATCCGGCGCTCGCCGGCGCCGGCGCGCAGCTCGCCCAGTGGGCACGCTGGGGCGAGGCCGCGGCGCTGCAATGCCGCACGCTGCGCCATGCGCTGGACCATCTCGGCCGCCCGGCCGGCACGTCGCCGCAGGCCTTTGACGTCGATGCGCTGGTCGCGCTGCAGGCGGGCATGACCGCGTTGCGGCTGGCTCATGCGCCGGCCCAGGCGGCGATCGACTGCCTGGCAGGGCTGGCCGGCCAAGCAGGCCGGTCGGCCGCCAGGGACGCGGCGCCCGGCGCCGCCGCGCTGCTCGAAGGACTGGGCCGCCTGCTGGCCTTGCTCGACGTGCTGGAGAACTTCCCGGGCCGCAACGCCGCGGCGTCGTCGCCGGCTACCGGCTCGAACGAACAGCGTGCTGCGGATGCGCCGATCGCCGCGATCCACGTCGCGACCCATGCCGATGCGGCCACTGCACCGCCCACTCCGGCGCTGCCCGAATCCGCGCAGCACCTCGCCCAACGGATGACGCGGAGCGCCGCGGGCACGCAAGAGAACGCGTCGGCGAAGTTCGACCTGGCCGCGCTTGGAGACTGATTGAACATGCTTGCCGTCGATCAGGCCGAAAGCCTGCGCCGCATGCTGGCGCCGCGCGCCACCCGCCGTATCGCCGTGTTCGCCTGCGAGCCGGGGGCCGGTGCGACCACGGTCGCGCTGGGCCTCGCGCATGCGCTGGCGCTGCAGGGCGAGCGCGTGCTGCTGGTCGATGAGGACCTGCCGCACGCGCGCGCGACGCGCCTTGCCGGTGCCTCGCCCTCGGGCACGCTGGCCCAGGTGCTCGCCGGCACCGTTGCGGCCGATGCCGCGGTCGGTCGCCGCGAAGCCGGCATGCCGGCGCTGCTGCCCGGCGATGCGACGGCGTGGGGCTCGCTGCAGGCGCTGCAGGACTTTCGCACCGTCGTCACCGACGCACGAGTCGGCGCCGATGGCGCGCTGTCACGCTTCGCCGGCGCCGCGCACAACCTGGTGGTGGTGATGCGGCCCGAACGCGAATCGCTGACCGCCGCCTATGCCTGCATCAAGCGGCTGCATCATCGTTACGCCTGCCGGCAGTTCGAGCTGGTGGTCAACGGCGCCGCCAGCGAAGCGTCGGCGATGGCCATCGCCGGCAATCTGGCGCGCACCGCGGGCCAGTACCTGGGCGTGCAGGCGCGCTGCGCCGGCGTGCTGCCGGCCGACCCGCTGGTCGCGCGCGGCACGGCGCTGTCGCGCGGCGTCGTCGACGCCTTCCCGGGCGCGCCGGCCACCGCCATGCTGCGCCGACTTGCCGCCAGCATCGCTGGCTGGCCTCTTTCACCCGATCCCGAACCGATGCCCGCTGCGGGCCCTCCTGGCGCCTCGACCATTGTCGCCAGCGCCGCGCCGCCCGCATCGGCGATGGCCTGCTAGCACTCGCGAGAATTCCACCATGTACACGATCCAGGGAAAGCTCGAACAGACCGACACCGTCCAGACCCATGCGCCGCTGGTCCGGCGCATCGCCCTGCAGCTGGCGGCGAAGCTGCCGGCCAGCGTGCAACTGGACGACCTGATCCAGGCCGGCATGATCGGCCTGCTCGATGCCGCCCGGCGCTACGAAGACACCCACGGCGCGCGCTTCGAGACCTATGCCAGCCAGCGTATCCGCGGCGCGATGCTCGACGAGGTACGCGCCAATGACTGGCAGTCCCGCAGCCTGCGCCAGTCGACGCGCCGGATCGAACGGACCGTGCGCGCGCTGGAGCAGAAGCTCGGCCGCACGCCGCTGGACTCGGAGGTCGCCGAAGAACTCGAGATGCCGCTGGACGAATACCAGAGCATGCTCAACGAGGTCTATGGCTGCCAGCTGCTGCACTACGAGGACTTCGAGCGCTCCGGCGAGGAGGACTTCCTCGATCGCCACCTGACCGTCACCGAGGACGGCAATCCGCTGACGCTGCTGATGGAGAGCGGCATGCGCGGCGCGCTGATCCGCGCGATCGAACGGCTGCCCGAACGCGAGAAGCTGGTGCTGTCGCTGTGCTACGACCAGGAGCTGAACCTGCGCGAAATCGGCGCGGTGCTCGAGGTCACCGAATCGCGCGTTTGCCAGATCCGCAGCCAGGCGATCAACCGGCTGCGCAGCCAGTTGCGCGGGCTGCTGTGATGGCTGGCACGGCAGCTCGCATGTTCCGGCCGATCGCGGCGGTCGCCGCGGCGATGACGTCGACCGCCGTCGTCGCCTCGCCGCTGATGCATACGAACTTCGGTGCCGACTCGCGCCATGCGTGGACGGCCTCGGTGTCCGCACCGGCGCTGTACGGCCGCGGCGTGCGGGCCTTGTCGGCGCCTATCCTACCCAGCGGCTTTCTGACACAGGCCGAAGGGGTGATCACCGCGGTGCGCTGGCGTTACCGTTTTGCCCGTGTGCCACCGCCAAATCTGCAAGCCTATCTCTGTAATGCCAACCGCTGCGTGATGCTGCCGGGGCCCGAGGGCAAGACCGATGCCTTCCGCGGGGATGATGCCGACAAGGGTTTCGTCTTTGCGTTCCGCATTCCGGGACAGGGGCCGCTGAGCCCCGTGCTGCAAGGACAGGCCAGCCAGATCACGGTCAGCTATCGCTGAATGGCGGGCGCCGCGGAGGCGGCAAGGTGACCGCGAAGCCGCCGTCGTGACGACGTGATTTGCGGTGGACTTGCCGGCTCGGAACGGGTGGCATTGAATGTGCTTGTTGCCAATGGAGAATTTGGCAGCGAGACATCGAAATGAGCCCCAACCGAACCAGCGGTAATCGCATCCGCCTGCTGGAGAACGGCGACGAATATTTCCCGCGCGTCTTTGCCGCGATCGCCGCCGCCCGGACCAGCGTGCTGCTGGAAACCTTCATCCTGTTCGACGACCGCGTCGGCGTGGCGCTGCGCGAGGCCTTGATTGCCGCGGCAAAACGCGGTGTCCATGTGGCGATCACGGTCGACGGCTACGGCTCGCCCGATCTGCCGCCGGAGTTCGTCGCCGGCATGGTCGCCGCGGGCGTGCGCTTCCACATCTTCGCGCCACGCCGGCGGCTGCTGGGCGTGCGGACCAATCTGTTCCGCCGGCTGCATCGCAAGCTGGTGGCGATCGATGGACGGATCGCCTTCATCGGCGGCATCAACTTCTCCGCGCAGCACCTGACCGACCATGGTCCGCAGGCCAAGCAGGACTATGCGGTCGAGGTGGAGGGACCGGTCGCCCACGAGGTGCATCGCTTCCTCGCGCAGACGCTGCCGCCGGGCGACGTCGAAGTGCCCGCGGTCCCGCCTCCGCCGCCGGCCGGCACCATGGCCGCGTGGCTGGTCACGCGGGACAACGACGCGCATCCGACCGATATCGAATGGGAGTACCTGCAGGCGATCCGCGCCGCGCGGCACCAGGTGGTGATCGCCAACGCCTACTTCCTGCCCGGCTATCGCGTGCTGCACGCGATCTGCGAGGCCGCGCAGCGCGGCGTCGACGTGCGGCTGATCCTGCAGGGCAACCCCGACATGCTGTGGGTCAAGCGGATGGCCGACATGCTGTACGCCCATCTTCAGGACGCCGGCGTGCGCATCTTCGAATATTGCGAGCGGCCGCTGCACGGCAAGGTCGCGGTGATCGACCGTGACTGGTCCACCGTCGGCTCCAGCAATCTCGACCCGCTGAGCCTGTCGCTGAATCTCGAAGCCAATCTGGTGATCCGCGACGCCGGCTTCGCCCGCGGCCTGCGCGAGAACCTCGACACGCTGATGGCCAATGCGTGCCGCGAGATCCCGCCGAATCGCCAGACGCGGCGCGCGCCGCTGCAGCTGGCGGCGACCACGCTGATGTTCCACTTCCTGCGCCGCTTCCCCGCATGGGCGGGCTGGCTGCCGGCCCACACGCCGAAGCTGGTGGTGGCCACCGCCGAGCCGCCGCGCCGGCCCTGGCGATTTCCGGTCCTGAAGCGGGGCGCCGGCGGAGCGGAATAGATGACGGTACACAGGGATGACGCGCGAGGATGACGGCAATACGACGACGGCAAATCGACCACGACAACCAGATGACGGCACGACAGGCGACTGACCACGACACGAGAACACGGCGGCGCAGCCGCTGGGCGCAGGTGCGCCGCGTATTGGGCATCGTCTTCGTCGCGCTGGTGGTGGTGCTGGTGGTCAGGAAGCTTGCCGAGGTCGAATGGGCCGAAGTCTGGGTCACGCTGCAGGAATACGACTACCGCACGCTGACGCCGGCTGCGCTGCTGGTCGTCCTCAGCTATTTCTGGCATTCGGCGTTCGACCTGCTGGGCCGCTGGTATGCGCGGCATCGGCTGTCGTCGCCGCGCGTACTGGTGATCGCCTTCGTCAGCTATGCCTTCAATCTGAACCTGGGCGCGCTGGTCGGCGGGCTCGGCATTCGCTATCGGCTCTATTCCGGGGCGGGACTGTCGGGCGCGCAGATCGCGTCGGTCTATACGATCGGCGTGGTCAGCAACTGGATCGGCTATCTGGCGCTGCTCGGCGCGGTGCTGGCTGCCCGCACCGTGGTGCTGCCGCCCGAGTGGGGGCTCAATGCCACGCTGCTGCAGATCGCGGGGTTTGCGCTGCTGGCCGCGGTCGCCGCGTATCTGGTCGCGTGCGCCAGGGCGCGGCGGCGCCGCTGGACGGTACGCGGCCATGCCTTCCATCTGCCGCCGTTGCGGTTCGCGGTGATGCAGTGCGCGCTGTCGATAACCAACTGGCTGACCATCTCGGCCATCATCCAGACGCTGCTGCCATCGTCGGTGCCGCTGCTGGTGGTGCTGGGCGTGGTGCTGATCGGCAGCATCGCCGGCGCGGTCGCGCATATTCCGGCGGGCCTGGGCGTGCTCGAGACGGTATTCGTCGTGCTGCTGGGCGACCGCGTGCCGCACCACGCGCTGCTGGCCGCATTGCTGGCCTATCGGGCGATGTACTACCTGCTGCCGATGCTGCCGGCGGTGGTGGGATATTTCCTGCTGGAGGCGCGGGGAAGGCGCGCCAGCACGGTCGAGCCGACCGCGTGAAGGGTCGGGTTCGCCCCTCTCCCGCTTGCGGGAGAGGGGTGGGGGAGAGGGCGGCGGGCGGCCGCTATGTGGTGGCGCTTGCAACCACCTCTTCTCCCCAGAGAGAGAATCAGCCGCTGGCCAGGCTGACGCCGCGCGGACCGGCCTGTGCCCGGCCGTTGCGGCCGTAGACCGTGGCCGTGTCGCCGCGCTGGCGCAGCGTCTGCAGCGCGTCCTGTGTGTATTCCAGGTGCGCGGACACCACGGCCCCATTCAGCGTATTGGCCTCCGCCGCGCCGCGCGCGGTCAGTACCAGCGTGCGCCACGCGGCGGCGACGCCTTCATCGATATGCAATCCCACCAGTTGCCGGCCGCTGCCCACGCGGATGCCGAGCGCGGCCATCTGGGCCTGGCGTGCGGTGCCCAACTGGGCGATCTGCTGCGCCAGCTCCTGCTTGCTCTGCACCAGCTCGCCCAGCGACTGGAAGTCGCCGGCGCGAATCGCGGTCCGTTCCTGCTGCAGGGCATCGACGAAGGCCGCGATGGCTTGCGTTTCCCGCTGCATGCTGGCGATCAGGGCTTGGCTCATGGGCGCGAAGTCGAAGGAAATCGGTGGGGGTAGGGTCTACGGGTTCAGTGAGATCAGCCGGTTCAGCCTGATCAGCGGCCGCCGTCCTGTGTCAGCTCGCGCAGCGTGGCCAGCAGACCGTCGGCGATCTTGCTCGGGTCCATCTTCAGGCGCCCTTCGGCGATGGCCTGGCGGATCTCGTCCACCTTGGCTTGATCGATATCGCCGTCGGCCTCATGGGCCAGACGCGAACCGATATCGCGTACCTGGCTGCCCAGGGGGCTCATGGTCAGGCCGCTCGCGGACGGTGCGGCGCCCGGCACGGGGCTAGACGCGGTGCGTCCAGTGCTTTCAGCGGCACCTTCGCCGGTGCGCGGCAGGGTCGATTGGTGGATCTTCACGGGATGTCCTTGCTGGGTTTGCTCAGCTTAACGGCGGGGCGTGGCCAAACTTTAGGACGCGAATTGTGACACGCTGTAACGACGTTGTGGCGACGGCTGGGGCTGCGGGTGGGGCTACGGCTGGGCTATGGCGGCGGCTATTGCTGCAGCACCACCGTGTCGGCGTCCCGCACCAGCCCATTGACCACCTGCCCGCTCTTGAGCCGGACCTGGACGGTGTTGCCAGGGGCGGCGTCCGCCAGGATCTTTCCCTCGCTGCGGATCTGGAAGGCCTCGCCTTCGATGGTCACGGCGACCATCTGCCCCTGCTTGACCGCGATCGCCTTCCGGACCATGTCCATCCGCAGCGGCGAGCCGGCCGCGATCCGGTTGGCCGTGACCGCGCCCTCGAGCTGCGCCGGGTCGGTGACGACGGCGCGCGGCAGCCCGGCAAGATCGCCTTCGCGCCGTTCCAGATCGGCCGGGCCGATCGGCTGGCCCGGCGCCAGCGCATGCGCGGCGACATAGTAATCAGCCACCACCGAGACGCGTGCCTGCACGTAGCGTGTCCATGGCCGCTCTCCGCCGCAGCGCACGCCAACCGAAACCCGGCCCCAGGCCGCCGCGCCGCCCGGCAGGAACGGCTGCGGCGCCACGCATTCGCGCGCGCGCCCGCCCGACGGCGGCACCACCTGGATGCTGGCCTTGCCCGGCAGCCCGGCGGTCTCGCGCAGCAGGAACTGTTCGACCGCGACGCGCACCGGATCGTCGGTGAACGGCGACGGCTGCGCAGCCTGGGACGGCGAGGCGGATGTCGTGACGGGTGTCGTGGCGGTGGCCGCCAGCGCGGCGGTGCATGGCAGCGCCGCGCAGAGCGCCAGCAAGGCGAGGCGGCGTGATGCCGATCGGTGCGTGCGAAACATGGCGTGATCCCGGCAGGCGAAACGGAAAGTCAAGAAACAAGGCGGCAGGCCGTACGCGGGCGCGCGCGGCAGGCGCGCGTGGAGGCGACAAGCGTCCGGCAACGAGACCTCATTGTAGGCAGCGGCCCGCGCGCCCTCCGCCCGAAATGCGCACGTTTCCCCGTCTTATTCATCCGATTGCACTGGCCAGCCGGCACCTAAGATGGCACCCGTAAAGAAGGCCGGGTCCGATCCCGGCCGCCCTCACGCCTTTGCCGACGCAGGGGCGCGTGGTTTCGTCACACGTTCCTCGATAGCGAGAGATAGCGAGATACGGACATGATCGACAGACTCGATGCGTCGTTCCGTTTCCAGCAGGAAGCGTTGAACTTGCGCAATCAGCGGCAATCGGTGATCGCCGCCAATATCGCCAATGCCGATACACCGGGCTTCAAGGCCCGCGACTTCGACTTTGCCAGCCAGCTGTCCGAATCGGTCGAGCGGGGGCGGCAGGCCAACGGCGTGTCGCTGTCGACCACGTCGACGCGCCATCTGCCGGGGCAGGCCTCGGTTGCCAGCGAGTTCGAACTGGCGTACCGCATTCCGATGCAATCGAGCATCGACGGCAACACCGTCGAAATGGACACCGAGCGGGTGGCGTTCGCCGACAACTCGGTCAAGTACGAGTTCGGCCTGACGGTGATGAACGCGAAGATCAAGGGCATGTTGTCCGCCATCCAGTCGTGAGGAAGCCATGCCCGCAATGAATATCTTCGACGTGACCGGTTCGGCGATGGCCGCCCAGTCGCAGCGCATGAACGTCACGGCCTCGAACCTGGCCAACGCAGACAGCGCGGTGGCGCCCAACGGTCAGCCGTACCGCGCCAAGCAGGTCGTGTTCGGCCTCGCGCCGACGCCCGGCCAGGCCGATATCGGCGGCGTGCAGGTGCGCGGCGTGATGGAAGACCCGTCGCCGCCGCGCATGGTGCACAACCCCACCCATCCGCTGGCCAACGCCGACGGCTACGTGGTGATGCCCAACGTCAATCCGGTGGAGGAGATGGTCAACATGATCTCGGCGTCGCGGTCCTACCAGGCCAACGTCGAGGTGTTGAACTCCGCCAAGAACATGATGCTCAAGACGCTGACCATCGGTCAGTGATTCCGCCATTTCAACGGGACCAACCGGACCAACGGGACCAACGATGACCACCACGCCACCCGTCAGCAACAACAGCAACAGCGCCGCCAACCAGCTGGCCAACAGCGCGTCCAGCGCCGCGGATCTGCAGAACAACTTCCTGAAGATGCTCGTCACGCAGATGAACAACCAGGATCCGCTCAAGCCGATGGACAACGCGCAGCTGACTTCGCAGCTCGCGCAGATCAGCACGGTCAGCGGCATGCAGACGATGAACGCGACGCTGGCCCAGCTGCTGAACCAGGTCAGCGCCAGCCGCGCGATGGATTCGGCCGCGCTGATCGGCCGCACGGTGATGGTGCCGGGCAAGGAAGTCGCCGTCTCGGGCGGCAAGCCGAGCCAGTTCGGCATCGACTTGCCGGCCACCGCCGACGCGGTCACCGTCGACGTGCTGGACAAGGACGGCAACGTGGTGCGCACCATCGACCTGAAGGGGCAGACCGCCGGCGTGCACGACGTGAGCTGGGACGGCAAGAACAACGCCGGCGGCGTCGTGCCGGACGGCGAATACACGTTCAAGGTCAGCGCGACCGCGGACGGCAAGAGCGTGCAGCCGGTGGCGCTGGTCTACGGCAAGGTGCAGGCCATCAGCGGCGATGCCAATGGCGTGCTGGTCGATATCGGCGGCGGTCATACCGCGCTGGTCGACGACGTTCGCAAGATCCTTTAATCCGAATCATCGGCATTCAACAGAACGCCAGCGCGGCGGTGCCACGGGCGCCGGCGCGGGCAAATTCGTACGACGCGTAACAAGGGGAAATCATGGGTTTCGGTCAAGGAGTCAGCGGCATCAATGCCGCGGCACAGAATCTGGACGTGATCGGCAACAACATCGCCAACGCGAACACCGTCGGCTTCAAGCAATCGACCGCACAGTTCGCCGACGTCTACGCCGGCTCGAAGGTCGGCCTGGGCACGCGCGTGAACTCGGTGGTGCAGTCGTTCACGCAGGGCAATATCGAGGCGAGCGGACGCTCGCTGGACGTGGCGATCACCGGCGGCAATGGCTTCTTCCGCATGGTGGGCGCCGACGGTTCCGTCTTCTTCTCGCGCAACGGCCAGTTCCTGCGCACCGACGACGGCCGCATCACCAACGCGCAGGGCCTGCAGCTGACCGGCTATCCGGCCGGCGTGCAGCCCGGCGGCGGCGTGCAGCCGCAACCGCTGGTGGTGTCCAGCGCCCAGATGGCGCCGAAGGCCACCGACCGCATCACCGCGCAATACAACCTGGACTCGCGCGGCACCGCGCCGACCGTGCCGTTCACGACCTCGGCCGGCAACCCGCCCGCCGCCGCGATGTTCAACTACAGCAGCACCATCGAGGTGTTCGATTCGCTGGGCAACGCGCAGCAGGTCACGGCCTACTTCCGCAAGGGCGCAACCGACGCGACCGGCACCGACTGGGAGGTCTACGTGACCGACGCCACCGGCGCGCAGCTGTCGGGTCCGAACGCGATGCGCTTCGATCTGAACGGTGCGCTGGTCACGCCGGCGCCGGGCGCGACGATTCCGGTCAACGTGCCGGCCGCCGGTGGCGCCGCCGCGATGAACATCCAGCTGGACCTGGCCGGCACGACCCAGTTCGGCGACGACAACGATCCGAAGTCGATCGTGCAGAACGGCTATACGTCGGGCTCGCTGCTGGGCTTCTCGATCGAAGCGGACGGCACCATCCTGGGCAGCTACTCGAACGAGCAGACCCAGTCGCTGGGCCAGGTCGTGATGGCCTCGTTCGGCAACGTCGAAGGGCTCAAGCCCGAGGGCGACAACGTCTGGAGCGCCACCGGCGCCTCGGGCCAGCCGCTGCTGGGCTCGCCGGGCGGCAGCATGGGCCAGCTGCAGTCGAACGCGGTGGAAGCGTCGAACGTCGACCTGTCGGGCCAGCTTGTCAACCTGATCATTGCCCAGCGCAACTACCAGGCCAACGCGCAGACCATCCAGGCGCAGGACCAGGTGCTGCAGACGCTGGTCAACATCTGATCGGCACGTCAGCGGTAACCGCAAGCATTGGATAGGAATCGCAGATGGATCGCCTGATCTACACCGCCCTGTCGGGCGCCAAGCAGACGCTGGACCAGCAGGCCGCGGTGGCCAACAACCTGGCCAACGTGTCGACCACGGGCTTTCGCGCGCAGGTCAACATGTTCCGCGCGGTGCCAGTGGTCGGGCAGGAGACGCCCACCCGCGCCTTCACGCTGGCCAGCACGCCGGGCGCCGACATGAAGGCCGGCCCGCTGACCTATACCGAGCGTCCGCTCGATATCGCGATCAAGGGCAACGGCTGGCTGGCGGTGCAGGGGCGCGACGGCGCGGAAGGCTATACCCGGGCCGGCTCGCTGCAGGTGGGCCCGGACGGCCAGCTGCTGACCTCGAACGGCCTGCAGGTGCTCGGCGACGGCGGCCCGATCGCGGTGCCGCCCGGCTCCACGGTGACGATCGGCAACGACGGCACCATCACCGCGCGCGGCCCTGGCGAGACCGCCAATGGCCTCGCGCAGGTGGGCCGGCTGCGGCTGGTCAATCCGCCGCCCGATGCGATCGCACGCGGCGACGACGGCCTGTTCCGGCTGCGGCCGGGCGCTGCGCCGCTGGAGACCGACCAGACCGTCCGCGTGATCGCCGGCGCGCTCGAAGGCAGCAACGTCAATCCGGTCGAGGCGATGGTCGACATGATCGCCAACGCGCGCCGCTTCGAGATGCAGATCAAGATGATCCAGGGCGCCGACGCCAACGAGCAGCGTGCCAACGCGCTGCTGTCGAACCGTTAAGCGCCGACGCCAAGCACCCACCAATGAATCGACAGGGCACGCCGGCGCGCGTGCCCGCCACCGAAGGAACACCATGAACCGCTCTCTCTGGATTGCGAAGACCGGCCTCGATGCGCAGCAGACGCAGATGGACGTGATCTCGAACAACCTGGCCAACGTGTCGACCACGGGCTTCAAGCGCAGCCGCGCGGTGTTCGAGGAATTGATGTATCAGACGATCCGCCAGCCCGGCGCGCTGTCGTCCGACCAGACCACGCTGCCGTCGGGCCTGCAGCTCGGTACCGGCGTGCGTCCGGTCGCCACCGAGCGCATCCACACGCAGGGCAATCCGCAGCAGACCGGCAATGCCAAGGACGTGGCCATCATCGGCCAGGGCTTCTTCCAGGTCACGCTGCCGGATGGCACCACCGCGTACACCCGCGACGGCTCGTTCCAGGTCGATCAGAACGGCCAGCTGGTGACCGCCAGCGGCTTCGTGATCGAACCGGCCATCGCCATCCCGGCCAACTCGACCTCGCTGACGATCGCGCGCGACGGCACCGTGTCGGTCACGCAGCCGGGCAATGCCAACAACGTGCAGGTCGGCCAGCTGCAGCTGGCGACGTTCATGAACCCGACCGGCCTGGAAAGCCTGGGCGAGAACCTGTACGTGCAGACCGACGCGTCGGGCGCACCGAACCCGACCGTCCCCGGCCTGAACGGCGCCGGCATCCTGCAGCAGAACTACGTCGAAGCGTCGAACGTCAATGTGGTCGAGGAGCTGGTCAGCATGATCCAGACCCAGCGCGCCTACGAAATCAACAGCAAGGCCGTACAGACGTCCGACCAGATGCTGCAACGCCTGACTCAGCTGGGTTGAACATGAACGCCATGCTGTTCCGTCTGGGCCGGTCGGCCTGCCGTCTGGCCTGCATTCTGGGGCCGCTGCTGGCCACCGGCTGCGCGCTGATGCCGCGCGAGCCGCTGGTGCAGATGCCGACCACGGCCCGGGCCGAGCAGCGGCCGATGATCGCGCCGACCGGCTCGATCTATCAGAACTCCTACGCCGGCAACCCGCTGTTCGAGGATCGCCGCCCGCGCAACGTCGGCGACATCCTGACCATCGTGATCAGCGAGAACGTCAACGCGTCGAAGAACTCGGGCACCAACGCCTCGCGCACCAGCAATGCGGCGCTGGCCTTCGACGCGGTGCCGCGCGCGCTCGGCGGCCTGTTCGGCGCCAGCCAGAACGCCAACATGAGCGGCGAGAACGGGATTCGCTCCAGCGGCGGTTCCAGCGCGGCCAATACGTTCAACGGCACCATCACGGTCACCGTGATCGAAGTGCTGGCCAACGGCAACCTGGTGGTGTCCGGCGAGAAGCAGATGGCCATCAACCAGGGCGCGGAATTCATCCGTTTCTCGGGCGTGGTCAATCCGCGCACGATCACCGGCGACAACGCGGTGCCGTCGACCCAGGTGGCCGACGCGCGCATCGAATACACCGCCAAGGGCTATATCGACGAAGCGCAGAACATGGGTTGGCTGCAGCGCTTCTTCCTCAACGTTTCACCGTTCTGATTCGCGTCATGTCTTTGCGCCTGGCTGATTGCCTCCGCGGTTGCCGCCGCTCTAGCCGTCCCGGCGTCTCCACGCCGGGCCTCCTGCCGCTGTTCGCGCTCGCCTTGGTGCTGGCGCTTGGCCTGCTGCTGCCCGCGGGCCCCGCCCATGCCGAACGCCTGAAGAACCTGGCGACCATCCAGGGCGTGCGCGACAATCCGCTGGTCGGCTACGGCCTGGTGGTTGGTCTGGACAACACCGGCGACCAGACCATGCAGACGCCGTTCACGACGCAGAGTCTGACCAACATGCTGTCGCAGCTGGGCATCACGCTGCCGGCCGGCCGCAACATGCAGCTGAAGAACGTGGCCGCGGTGATGGTCACCGCGACGCTGCCGCCGTTCGCGCAGCCGGGCAGCCAGCTCGACGTGGTGGTGTCGTCGATGGGCAATGCCAAGAGCCTGCGCGGCGGCACGCTCTTGATGACGCCGCTCAAGGGCGCCGACGGCCAGGTCTATGCGATCGCGCAGGGCAACCTGCTGGTCGGCGGCGCCGGTGCCTCCGCCAACGGCAGCAAGGTACAGATCAACCAGCTGGCGGTCGGCCGCATCGCCAACGGTGCCATCGTCGAACGCGCGGTGCCGGCGTTCCAGGCGGACAACGGCATGCTGACGCTGGAGCTCAAGAGCTCCGACTATGGCACCGCCGAGCGCGTGGTCGAGGCGATCAACCGCAATCTGGGCGGCGGCGTGGCCAGCGCGCTCGACGCGCGCGTGGTGCAGGTGCGCGTGCCGCAGGCCTCGTCGCAGCGCGTGGCGATGCTCGCGCGCATCGAGAACATCGACGTGACGCCGGCCCGCGCCGCGGCCAAGGTCATCCTGAACGCCCGCACCGGCTCGATCGTGATGAACCAGGACGTCACCGTGCAGGACTGCGCGATCGCGCACGGCAACCTGTCGGTCGTCATCAATACCCAGCCGGTGATCAGCCAGCCGGCGCCGTTCAGCGGCGGCGAAACGGTGGTCGCGCCGGTGTCGGAGATCAACCTGAAGCGCGACGGCGGTTCGCTGCAGCTGGTCCGCGCCGGCGCCTCGCTGTCGGCGGTGGTCCGTGGCCTGAACTCGCTTGGCGCGACGCCGGCCGATCTGCAGACCATCCTGGAAGCGATGCGGGCGGCGGGCGCGCTGCGCGCCGAGCTCGAAATCATCTGATCGCGACGGGCCATCGCATGAGCCAACCGATCCACGCTCAAGCCGATCTGTCGCAGCGCTTCGCGCTCGACACGCAGGGATTCGAAGCGCTGAAGCAGGGCGCGCGCGACGGCAGCGCCGACACGCTGAAAGCCGCCGCCAAACAGTTCGAGGCCGTCTTCACGCAGATGGTGCTCAAGAGCATGCGCGAAGCGACGCCGCAGGACGGGCTGTTCGACAACGAGCAGACCAAGCTCTATATGTCGATGCTGGACCAGCAGCTGGCCCAGCATCTGTCGTCGAAGGGCATTGGCCTGGCCGAGGTGATGGCGCGCCAGCTGGCGCGTGCCAGCGGCCAGCCGCTGCCGCCGGAGGCCGCCGCCGCCAGCCGCATGGACGATGTGGCGGGCTCCCTCGGTCCGCTGCTGGACGGACGCACCACCGCAGCGGCCGGGGCCGACGAGGAACAGGTGCCGCGCGCCGGCACCGTGGTGCCGGGCGCCAACTGGAACCCGACCGCGGGCCTGCGCCAGTACCAGGCGCAACAGAGCGGCCAGTGGCAGGGCGGCGCCGCCATGTCCGAAGACACGCCGTCCCATATCAGCGCCTTCGTCAGCCGCATGGCCGGCCCGGCCGTGGCCGCCTCGCGCGCCAGCGGCGTGCCGGCACGGTTGATCCTGGGCCAGGCCGCGCTCGAGTCGGGCTGGGGCCGCCGCGAAATCACCCATGCGGACGGCAGCACTACCCACAACGTGTTCGGCATCAAGGCCGGCGCCAACTGGAAGGGCCCGGTCGCCGAGATCACCACCACCGAATACGTCGACGGCCAGCCGCAGAAGATCAAGGCGAAGTTCCGCGCCTACGGCTCGTACGAGGAAGCCTTCGCCGACTACGCACGGCTGCTGACCAACAACCCGCGCTATGCCGGCGTGGTATCGGCGGGCTCGGCCGAGGAAGCCGCGCACGGCCTGCAGCGCGCCGGTTATGCGACCGATCCCGAGTATGGAGCGAAGCTGGTCAGGATCATGCGCAAGGTGCCGGTCTAAGGACCGGCTGTGCGATCCAGAACACCGCCGGTTTTCTCTCCTCTCCCGCTTGCCGGAGAGGCGCGGGGGAGAGGGCGTTCCGCGGTTCGCACGCCACCGCCGCCCGAAACGACCCGCAACCCTAAAGTCCGCCGCCCAATCTGCCGTTACCACCCTCATCCACCGCCACGGTCGCGACTGCATCGCGCGGCCAGGGCGACCAACAGAATCCGGGGCTAGTGCATGTCTCTCTTCAATATCGGCCTGTCCGGCCTGAATACGGCACAGAACGCGCTGACGACCATCGGCCATAACGTCAGCAACGCGGCGACCGCCGGCTACACGCGCCAGAACACCATCATCGCGTCGTCGGGCGGCCAGTACACCAGCCAGGGCTTCTTCGGCCAGGGCTCGACCACCACCACGGTGATGCGGGTCTACGACGAATTCCTGACCGGCCAGCTGCGCGCCGCCGAAACGTCGAGCGCGCACCTGTCGACGTACTCGGAACAGATCAAGCAGATCGACAGCCTGCTGGCCGACCAGAAGGGCGGCATCGCGCCGCTGATGCAGAAATTCTTCGCCGCGGTGCAGGGCGTGGCCGACAAGCCGGGCGATACCGCGGTCCGCCAGAACATGCTGAACGCCGCCCAGTCGCTGGCCGGCCAGCTGCGTTCCGCGGCGTCGTACTTCCAGAACCAGCAGGAAGGCATCAACAGCGAGATCCAGAGCTCGGTCACGCAGGTGAACGCCTTCGCCAAGGAGATCGCCTCGCTGAACAGCGAGATCGCCAAGGCCACCGCCGCCAGCGGCGGCCAGCCGCCCAACGATCTGCTGGACCAGCGCGACGAAATGGTCGCGCAGCTGAACAAGCTCGTCGGCGTCAAGGTGGTCGCGCAGGACGGCGGCAGCTACAACGTGTTCGTCGGCAACGGCCAGCCGCTGGTCGTCGGCGCCAACTCGTACGACCTGAAGGCCGTACAATCCGCGGCCGACCCGTCGCGGATGGGCATCGCCTATACGCTTCCGGACGGCACCGCGATCGAGATGGATGACGCGCTGTTCAGCGGCGGCAGCATCGGCGGCCTGATGCAGTTCCGCAGCGAGACCCTCGACGCCGCGCAGAACGCGATCGGCCGACTGTCGCTGGCGATCGGCCAGACCTTCAACGCGCAGCACCGCCTGGGCATGGACCTGAAGGGCCAGATCGGCGGCGACATGTTCGCGATGGGCTCGCCGACGGTGATCGGCAACACGCGCAACAACGGCACCGGCACGGTGGCGGCCACGGTTGCCGATGCCACCGCGCTGACCACCAGCGACTACACGGTGACCTACGACGGTACCAGCTACAGCCTGGTGCGGATGTCCGACAACGAAGTGGTCGCCACCGGCGCCGGCCCCACCTTCACGGCCGACGGCCTGAGCATCACGGTCGGCGGCACCATGGCCGCGGGCGACACCTTCCAGATCCAGCCGACCCGCAATGTCGCTCGTTCGTTCGACCTCGCCATCACCGACCCCGCCAAGGTCGCCGCCGCCTCGCCGGTGCTCGCCGAGAGTAGCGCATCCAATGTCGGCTCCGGTACGGCCAAGGTCAGCAATGTCGCACAGGGCTTCAACGTGCCGCCGTCGAAGATCGTCGCGACCTACGACGGCACCGGCTATACCTTCACCGACGCCGCCGGCAATCCGGTGACGCCGGACGCCGGCCCGGTGCCCAACGGCAGCGCGGTCGACTATACGTTCGACGGCGTGACCGTCAGCTTCGGCGGCGCGCCGAAGGCCGGTGACAGCTTCACGATCGGCTCCAACGTCGGCGGCTCGTCCGACAACGGCAATGCGCTGGTGCTGGCCAAGCTCCAGACCACCAAGACCATCAACGGCGTGTCCAGCTTCAACGACGCCTATGCCGAGCTGGTCAACGACATCGGCAGCCGTACCAAGTCGATCGATATCGCGTCGACCTCGCAGAACAGCATCACGACCCAGGTGCGTACCGCCCAGCAGTCGGTCTCCGGCGTCAACATGGACGAGGAAACCGTCAACCTGCTGCGCTTCCAGCAGCTCTATCAGGCCAGCGCGCAGGTGATCCAGACCGCCTCGTCGCTGTTCGACGCCATCATCAATATCCGCTGACGGGCCGCCCGCCTACCGAGACCAGGAAACCATCATGCGTGTCGCCACTTCCACGTTCTACCAGCTCGGCCTGTCCGCGATGAACGGCCAGCAGTCCTCGCTGCTGCACGTGCAGCAGCAGCTCGGCACCGGCCGGCGCGTGCTGAACCCGTCCGACGACCCGATTGCCGCCACGCGCGCACTCGGTGTGACGCAGTCGATCGGCGTCAACGAGCAATACGCCACCTCGCGTACCCAGGCCAACATCAGCCTGGCGCTCGAGGAAAAGACGCTGCAGAGCGTGATCACCACGATCCAGAACGTGCAGACGCTGATCGTCAACGGCGGCAACGGCACCATCAGCAACGCCGACCGCGCCTCGATCGCGTCCGAACTGCAGAGCAACTACGAGCAGCTGCTGGGACTGGCCAACGCCGACGATGGCAACGGCCAGTACCTGTTTGCCGGCTTCAAGTCGGGCACCCCGCCGTTCGCGGCCAATGGCGGCACCGCGCAATATGTCGGCGACACCGGCTCGCAACTGCTGCAGGTCGACGTCGCCCGCCAGATGGCCGCCGGCGACAACGGCCGCGATGTATTCCTCAGCGTCACCGGCTCGGCCGACTACGTGATGACCGAAGGCGGCGGCAACACCGGCACGGCGCTCTACGGCGCGCTGTCGGTCACCGACCCGAGCAACCCGCTGTACGGCCACGAATTCTCGATCGACTTCACCGTCGACGGCGCCGGCAATACCAGCTACACCGTCACCGACAACAGCGCCGTGCCGCCCACGGCCATCGTGCCGTCGACGCCTTACGTAGCCGGCGACGCGATCCAGTTCGGCGGCGTGTCGTTTACCGTCAAGGGCGCGCCGGCCAACGGCGACTCGATGACGCTGGCCCCGGCCAAGCAGGCGGGCACCGACATCTTCGCGAACATCCAGGCCGCCATCGACGCGCTGAAGCAGCCGATCGTCACCGAGGCCGACCGTGCGCGGCTCGATAACGCACTGTCGACCGCCAACCGCAAGATGTCCAACTCCCTCGACAACGTGCTGACCGTGCGCGCGTCGGTCGGCTCGCGGATGCAGGAACTCGATGCGCTCGACACCATCGGGGCCAACCGCGACCTGAACTACGAGCAGACGCTGTCGGGGCTGCAGGATCTGGACTACGCGTCGGCGATCGCCGAGTACTATCAGCGCCAGACCGCGCTGCAGGCGGCACAGCAGTCGTTCATGCAGATTCAGGGGATGAATCTGTTCAACTATCTGCGGTAAGCCTGGATAACACGGACAAGGCTGCCGGCCTGCACCCCGGACCAGGGGTGGGAGCCGGCGGCGTACCGCAGGTCTCCACCCGAACATCTCGACTGCCTCAGCCTTCCGCCGCCACGCGCGATCATCGCGTCGAACGCCTCATCCGCGTCGTCACGGAAAACGTCTCGGCGGGATGGATCGTGACAGAGACTTCGAAGGTGTCGCCTGCCTCGTCAAGGTAGCGGCGCACGACCTTCAGCACCGACGACCCGATTTCGATGCCGAGCGCGCGGGCCACGCGTTTGTCGGTCAGCGTCGAGGCACGTACGCTTTGTTCGATCTCGGCGATCTGCCGGCCGTGGCGCGACTCGATCAGCGAGCTGACGAGCACGTCCGGCGTATCTCGCACGATGGCGCCGATGTCCTCGTAGGCGGTATCGATATAGATGTCGGTCCACGCGATCGGCGTGGCGGCCGCATCGTCGTTCCATCGGACGCTTGAAATGCGCAGCCATTTCGTTGCCGGCGTGCCACCCAACGCAGCAGCCACTTCGGCAGGCGCGACGGTCGTCTCCACGGCTTGCACTACGCGCCGATGCTGCTCCCCGAACTGCATCAGATCTTCGACCGACGCCAGCGTCGGCTTGAACACCGCCTTGGGCTCGGCGGCTTCGACACGTGTGCCGACGTTCTTTCGGCGCGACACCAGCCCGAGGTCCTGCAGTTCCTGCAATACAGCGCGGATCGTGTAGCGGCTGGCGTGGAACTGCTCGCACAACTCGAACTCGGTGGGCAACAGCGCTCCGACCGGATAGCGGCCGCCCTTGATGCCGTCCAACAGTTCGCGAGTGATCTCTGATGCGGTTCGTCTGCTCATTTCGCCATTGTCCCCGACTCAACGGAGCGCGATTCAAGGGTTAACACCTATTTCCCGGCATATGTTCGAACATATTTAATGCGAATATGTTCGAACATATCGAACGACCAGCCTATTGCAACAAGGTCGCTCCATGCCCAGCTACAGCATTCCCGCCGCCAGTACCGTCGTCGATTCCGCGCTGTTCCGCGATGCTTTCGGGACCAGGAAGATGCGAGAGATCTTCTCCGACGGTGCGCTGGTACAGCGCTACATCGACGTCGAGGTCGCCCTTGCCAGGGCCGAAGCCCGCGTTGGCGTGATTCCGGCCGAAGCGGCCGAGACGATCGCACGCGAAGCGCGTATCGAGCGCATCGACTTCGATCACATGCGCGAGGAAACCGATATTGTCGGCTATCCCATCCTGCCGCTGGTGCACCAGCTGGTGCAGATGTGCGGCGACGCAGGACGTTACGTTCACTGGGGAGCCACCACGCAGGACATCATGGACACGGCGGTGGCCCTGCAGGTGCGCGACGGGCTGGACAGCATCGACGCCGATATTCGCGCGCTGCGCGGCATCCTGGCCGATCTCGCCAAGGCGCATCGCGATACCCCGATGGCCGGCCGCACGCACCTGCAGCAAGCGCTGCCGGTGACCTTCGGCTACAAGGCCGCTGTCTGGCTTGCGATGTTCGACCGGCACCAGCAGCGCCTGGCCCAACTGCGGCCCAGGGTGGCGGTGGTGCAATTTGCCGGTGCCGCGGGCACGCTGGCATCGATAGGGGACAAGGGCTTCGCGGTGCAGCGCGCGCTGGCGGAGGAGTTGGGCTTGGGCGTGCCAACCATGACATGGCACGTCGCGCGCGACGGCCTTGCCGAAGCCGTCAATCTGCTCGCGCTGGTCACCGGCTCGCTCGGCAAGATCGCGTTGGACATCATGATCATGGCGTCCACCGAGTTTGCGGAAGTCTACGAGCCCTTCGTCAAGGGGCGCGGGGCGAGCAGCACGATGCCGCAGAAGCGCAATCCCATCTCGAGCGAACTGATGCTGGCGGCATCGAAGGCGGTGCGTCAGCACGCCGGCTTGATGGTCGATGCGCTGGTGCAGGACTTCGAGCGCGCCACGGGGCCATGGCACGCGGAGTGGATCGCGATTCCCGAGAGCTTCATCCTGACGTCCGGCGCGCTGCACCAGGCAAAGTTCGCGCTCGGCGGACTGATCGTCGATGCGCCACGCATGGCTCACAACCTCGGCATCTCCAAGGGCCTGATCGTGGCCGAAGCCGTGATGATGCGGATGGCCCCGCATATCGGTCGCCAACAAGCGCATGACGTCGTCTACGACGCCTGCCGCACCGTCAACGAAGCCGGCGGCACGCTGGCCGAAGCCCTGCTCGCCTTGCCCGCTGTCACGCAGCACTTCGACCGTGCGGCGATCGAGCAGATGGTCGATCCCGCCAACTACCTCGGACTCGCGCCGCAGATGGTGGACCGCGCCGTCGCTCTATCGGCGGAAATCCCCTGAGCCAGCGCCGCCAGTACGGGACCGAGGCCGGTCAACGCGCACCGATCGCATCCAACGATTCAAGCGCATCCATTGCGGCGGCGGGCCGAAGCAGTCCGATCGCTGCAGCCTACCAAGGAGACAAATCATGAAAGCCATCCCAACCGTCGTGCGCGCCTCGATGACGATCGCCGCGCTGCTTGCCGCGGCGTCGGTACACGCGCAGAACTGGCCGACCCGGCCGATTACCTGGATCGTGCCCTTCGCCGCCGGCGGCCCCACCGACGCGCTGGCACGCACCATTGCCGACCGCGTGTCGCGCGAAGTCGGCCAGTCGATCATCATCGAAAACACGCCTGGCGCAGGCGGCACGATCGGGGCAGGGAAGGCAGCTCGCGCGCCCGCGGACGGCTACACGATGCTGGTGGGGCATATGGGCTATATGGGCGCCGCGCCGGCGCTCTACAAGAAGCTGCCCTACGACCCGGTCAAGGACTTTGCCCCGGTCTTCCGCTTTCCGGATACGCCAATGGTCTTGATGGTGCGCAAGGACCATCCCGCCAAGGATGTAAGGGCGCTGGTCGACTATGGCAAACAGAATCCGGGCAAGCTATTCATCAGCAATGCCGGCATGGGCTCGACCTCGCACTTGATCGCGGCGATGTTCGCCTCGTCCGCCGGCATCAAGGTCTCGCTGGTGCCGTACAAGGGTGCGGGTCCGGCGCTGATCGATGTCATCGGCGGGCAGGTCGATGGCATGTTCGACCAGACCAACACCGCGTTGCCGCAAATCACCGAGGCCAAGGTCAGGCCGCTGGCCGTCACGTCGGCCAGGCGGGTGGCACAGCTCAAGGACGTGCCGACGCTTGCCGAGACGGTCGCTCCCGGCTTCGAAGCGGCAACCTGGTATGGCATCTATGCGCCCAAGGGCACGGCACCGGCGGCAGTGGAAAAGATGCAGCAGGCCTATTTGAAAGTGATGAAGGACAAGGCGTTCACCGACCGGTTGTCGGCGCAGGCGATCCAGATGCTGCGCGAGGACCAGTACACGGCCAGCGCGCTGGGAAAGCACACCGAAGCGGAAGTCGCCCGCTGGAAGGTGCTGGCGGCCAAGGCCAATATCTCGCTGGACTGAGCGCGATGACGGCGACCCGCACCGAATACGACGCCTTCGGCCCGGTCGACATCCCCGCCGACCGCTACTGGGGCGCGCAGACCCAGCGTGCCCTGGCCGTCTTCGACATTGGCAGCGAGCGCTTCCCGCCCTGTCTGATCCGCGCGTTCGGCCTGCACAAGATGGCGGCGGCCACGGCCAATCTGCAGTGCGGCGCGCTGGATGCCGGCATTGCGGCCGCCATCATCGATGCGAGCGCAGAGGTGTGGCACGGCGCCTTCGACGACCATTTTCCATTGACGGTCTGGCAGACGGGATCCGGTACGCAGACCAATATGAATGCGAACGAGGTCATCGCCAATCGCGCGAACGAGCGGCTAGGCCAACCGTTGGGGACCAAGCGGCCCGTTCATCCGAACGATCACGTCAATCGCTCGCAATCATCCAACGACAGCTTTCCGACGGTGATGCACCTTGGTGCGGTGCTGGAATTGCAAGGCACGCTGCTACCGGCACTGACGGCACTACGAGACAGTCTGCAGGCCCGCGCCAGGGACTTCGCCGATATCCTGAAGCTGGCCCGCACGCATCTGATGGATGCCGTGCCGACGACGCTGGGCCGCAGCTTCGAAGGCTTCGCCGCGCAGATGGATCACGCGGTGGCACGCATCGAATCGACGATGCCGCGGCTGCTGATGTTGCCGCAGGGCGGCACCGCCGCAGGGACCGGACTAAACGCGCCCGCCGGATTTGCGCAGGCATTCTGCGACGAGGCAAGCCGCCTGACGGGTCAGCCATTTCGTCCCAATCCCTGCAAGGTCGAAGGCATGGCAGCCCACGACGCGCTGCTGGAGCTGTCTGGCGCGCTGAACGTGATCGCGGCATCGTTCATCAAGATCGCCAACGATCTGCGCTGGATGAGTTCGGGGCCGAGCTGCGGCATCGGAGAAATCGTCATGCCGGAGGACGGGTTGACATCGTCGATCATGCCGGGCAAACGCAACCCGACGATCGCCGAGGTCATGGTGCAGGCTGGCATGCAGGTGGCCGGCAATCACGTGACCGTAACCATGGCAGCCGCCAGCGGCAATTTCGAGCTGAACGTCGCCAAGCCGGTGTTGATCCATAACGTGCTCCAGTCCATTCGACTGCTCGCAGACAGCGCGCGTACGCTGGCACAGCGGGTGATTCCAGGACTGGAGCCAAATCACGCGACCATGGCGCGACAGCTCGAGAGTCCGCTTCTGGCGGCCACCGCGCTCAATCCAGTGATCGGCTACGACCAGGCAGCACGGATCGTGCGCCACGCCATGGCAATGGGAATGTCGCCACGTCAGGCGGCGGTCGACCTGGGGGTGCTCGGCGGCGAGGAGTACGACCGGCTCGTGAACCTCGAGAAGATGGGGCGTGGAGTCGCATAGTCCTTGCCCCATGCAGCGGTGAACGGGCCCGAGCCCTTTTGGCTTGAAGGCAAGCAAGCTTTGCCGTTGACCTGCCGCTCGATCCGAAGCGATCAATGACGCGGCGGATTCGGATCGCTTCCTGCGGGGTTTCGCGTCTCCTGTACCTTCTGCTCGCCTACCGGCGCATTGCTGACCGGCGAGACCAGCGAGGACGGATCTATTGCGCCAGAGCCGGTCGGCGCCGTACTTCCCTGCGCCTGCGTCGCCGGGGCTTCCGATACACCGACTCTACGGTCATCGTCGCCACCGCACGCCGACACCCCAAGGGCTGCCAGCGCTGCGGCGAACGCTACGCCGGCGCAGCGGGTCATCGAATCCTGTTTCACCTTGCACCTCCTGATTCTCGGCAATCGCTGCATGGTGCGGCACGCTCGGCAGTGCGGCCCGGCCCTGCCTTCGTAGGGGCAGTCTTGTCGCAAATCGACGCGACGGAGAAGACGAAAGCTGTAACAGATCGTTACGCGTCTTCTCATTTGGATCGCCCGAACTACCGTCTGCAATATGCGGCCCGCATGTCGATGTTCAGCCTTTGGTGACCCCGCCAAGGAGGCAACAGATGGGTGCTCGAATTGCAGTGATATCGCTCGTCGGTGCGACTTTGCTGGCCGCACATCCGGCTCCGGCGCAAGCGCCTTCCACCGATGCACAGATCAACGCGATCGTGCAATCGATCCTCAACCAGATGACGCAAGCCGAGAAGCTCGACTACGTCAGCGGCACCGGCGCATGGGACGTCAAGCCGCTGCCTCGGCTGGGCGTGCCGCAGATCCGCGCGACGGACGGCGGCCTTGGCGTGCGATTGAGCGATCCGCAAGGCGTCGCCTATCCGGCCGGCCCTGCGCTCGCATCGACATTCAGCGTCGATCGCGCCAAGCAGATGGGTGTCGGCCTTGGCCTGGACACGCGCAACCACGGGTTCCAGCAGGTGACCGGCCCTGGCCTGAACATGTATCGCACGCCTTTCGCCGGCCGCGCGTTCGAGTACCTGTCCGGTGAGGATCCCTTTCTTGGCGCGGTGCTGGGCGCCGCGCAGGTCAATGCGATCCAGTCGCAAGGCGTGTGGGCCGACGCAAAGCACTATCTCGCCAACGAGCAGGAGGTCAACCGCTTCAACCTGATGGAGACCATCAGCGAGCGGGCACTGCGGGAAATTTACATGGTGCCGTTCGAATCGGCTGTAAAGAACGCCAATGTCGCGGTGATCATGTGCGGATTCAATGGGCTCAATGGCGCCGATCCCGTTTGCGAGAGCGAGCATGCGATTCAGCGGGTGCTGAAGAACGAATGGGGATTCAAGGGCATCGTCGAGACCGACTATGCGACGCTGAAACATGGCCAGGCCGCGGCAGTGGCGGGCGTGGATATCGAACGGCCGTCAGCGATGCATTTCACGCCGGCGGCGCTGAGCGCGATGCTGGCAAACGGCTCGTTGACGCAAGCCCAGCTCGACGACAAGGTGCGCCGGATTCTTGGACGCGTCGTGGCCTACGGGTTTATCGGCAGCGTGCCGCCGGCGACCGGCGAATCGCATCCTCCGTTTTCCGAGCGCGCCGCGCTGGACGTGGCGCGCGAGGGCATCGTGCTGCTGAAGAACGGCGGGCAACTGCTGCCGTTGCAGCGCGGCTCGGTGCGCAATATCGCGGTGATTGGACGGCTGGCCACCGACGTGCCGCCGACCGGCTTCGGCAGCGCCTATGTCCGTGCTTCGCGCTTCATCACCGAGATCGACGGCTTGCGGCAGATCGCCGGTCCGGGCACGAATATCGTGTTGCTCGACGCGCTGACGCTGGATCCGGCCCGCTCCGCCTGGACCACGCCGACTGGGCAGCCGGGCGCGCAGGCGCAGTACTTCGCCAATGCCACCTGGAGCGGTGCGCCGGTGTTGTCGCGCGTGGAGCCGGTGATCAACCTCGATACGTCGGGCAATGCGCCGCCGGGAAGCGCCTATACCACGCGCTATGGCGGCGACGGCTCGGCGCCACCGTCGTCGGTACGCTGGACGACCACGATCCGGCCCACGATCACCGGGCCCCATGTGTTCAAGGCCAGGGCCGATGGCGCGGTCCGTCTCTACGTCAACGGCCAGCTGATCATGGACAACGGCGAGGGGACGCCGCTTCCCAACAACGTGATTCCGCCTACCGTGCCACTGAGCGCGCGCATGCATCTGCAGGCTGGGCAGACCTATACCGTGCAGTTCGACTACTCGCGCCGCCCTGGCTATATCCCTGTGTTCGGCGGCTTCCTCGGCGCGCAATTGAGCTGGGCCTCGCTGCAGGCGCCAGCGGATCTGCGCAATTACGATGCGGTGGTGGTCGCGGCCGGCAACAGCGCGGAGTACGAGGGAGAAGGATTCGATCATCCCTTTACGCTGCCGGAATTCCAGGACGAGCTGATCGCCAACCTGTCGCGAGCGAATCCGCGCACGATCGCCGTGCTGCACGGTGGCACCGGACTCGACATGCGCAACTGGATCGATCAAGTAGGCGCGGTCCTGCACGCGTGGTATCCCGGCTCGAACGGCGGGCAGGCGCTGGCCGAGATCCTGTTCGGCGACGTCAATCCTTCCGGCAAGCTGCCCATCACGATCGAGCGGAACATCACGGACAACCCGACCTATCCGAACTACCCGCAGTTTTCCAACGATCCCAACATCCGCGCGATGACCTACACCGAGGACATCTTCGTCGGCTATCGGGGATTCGAACGCAGCAACGTGGCACCGCTGTTCCCGTTCGGGTTCGGGCTCTCCTATACGACCTTTACCTACTCGTCGCTGAGCGTGTCGCCAGGGTTTGCCGCGGGGCAGGGCCGGATCGCCGTGTCGTTCGATATCACCAATTCGGGCCAGATGGCGGGTGCCGAAGCGGCACAGGTCTACGTGAGCCAGCGCGGATCCGCGGTGCCCAGACCGGTCAAGGAGCTCAAGGGTTTCACCAAGGTCTTCCTGCAACCGGGGCAAACGCAACGGGTCACGGTGTACCTGGACCAGCGCTCGCTGTCGTATTTCGACCCAGCCCGCAATGCGTGGGTATCGGAAGCCGGCGCGGTCGATGTCCTGGTCGGCGCTTCGTCGCAGGACATCCGGCTGCGCGGCCAGCTGTTCAATATCCTGCCCTCGGTGGTGACGCCGCGCGCCAGCAATCCGCTGCCGGACCCGACGCTGGTGCAATTGGGGCCGGTGCATCCTTGATGCCGGCCGGATGATCGCTTGACGCCCGGCCGGCGGGATCCAAGGCCGCCAGTGACGTGAATTCGAACGCAGCGCCGCGTGGCCGGTTCGGCCACGCGTGCGGGCGGCCGCCGCGAGCCCCACGGGTGGAGTATTCGGACTGCGGAGCCGGCGTCCGCCATGAACCGCGCGTGAAGGCGGTGGTCGTGATCAGAACAGCAGGATGCCCCCCAACGCGCCGCCGCGCTGCCTCGCCGACAGCCCGTCGAACGACTTCGATCGCGTCTCGCCGATCTCGGCGACCAACGTGATGCTCTTGGTCAGGCTGTAATACAGGCCCGCGGTGAGATTGGCGTTGGATTTGAGTCCGGTCCCTGGGTTGTCGCGATTGCGGCTCTGGCCATAGCCCAGACCGAGCTTGATTCGATCCGTTGCCTTGTACGTGCCCTGCACAAGATAGGCGGAGGTCCGCACATCGCCCTGGTCCGCATCCGACAGAATGCCCAGGCCCTTGCCGGTCTGGTAGTTCGCCAGCAGGCCAAAGCGCCCGACGTTGACCGAGCCGCCGACTTCCACTGCCGCCATGTTCAGCGAGTTTCCAGCGGTGTCCTCCATGCGCTGCGACTTGCCGCCCAGCCACAGCTTGTACTGGTCGGTGCCGAAATTGACGCGGCCCTGGAACTGAGGCGTGTTCTTCGCCGTGTAGTCGGGTACGCCGATCACCGGCTGCTGATCGACCGGGCTCATCACTGCCACATCGACGGACAAGCCACTGAACGACGGGGTGGTGTAGACGAACTGGCCATAGGTGCCGACATAGGCGTAGCCCGCGCCAATATGACCGAGCGACACGCGACCGCGCTGCGTGGCACGGGTCGCGGCACCGACACCGAGCAGCGTCATGTCGTTGATGATCGCGTTGTAGCCATACAGCCCATAGTCGCGGCCGAGCTTGACCGTGCCCATGCTGCTGTTGCCGAACGTCAGGTAGGCCTGGCGCACGTCCACCACGTTGTTCTGGGAGATGGCGTCGCCGGTCGCGGCTGCCGCCCCGATACCGATCAGCGCGGCCACATCGTATTCGTCCTGGCGCGACTTCGCGCCGACCGACAGATAGCTGGGCAGCAGGCCATTGCCGATGACCGTGCTGTTGTCCTTGCCGCCGCAAGCGAGCGCGCGGCTGCCAAGCGCGAGGCCGCCGATGTTGTCGCCCGAGCACGAGTTCGTCGTATAGAAGGCATTGATATTGCCGCCCACCGTCAGCGTCCAGTCGCCGGCCTGGAACTCCGCGGCGCCTGCATGGCTCGTGCAGACCAGCGCGGCGAGGACACATGCGCGGCGGATGGATTGTTGGGGCGGTTTCGGTGTTGCGTGCTGCTTGTGCATGGATGTCTCCTCTTGTGTTGTTGATCTGATGCAGCCGGTTTGCCGGCCGGGCGCATTGCGCAAGCGGCGTGCCGGAGCAGTTGAAGAAGAGGGGCGGATCGAAGGGCTGTGGCGCGGTGAGGCACCGATGCGCACGCTTGAAGCAGCCGTGCCGATCGATGCGGCAAAACGAAACAGGAGGCTCGGCGTGGGCATCCCGAGACGCCGAGTTCAATGACCGGTCGATGCGTCGCTCGAGGACAGTTGTTGCGGAATCGGTCAGCGATGCGCAGGCACGCTGGAACGGCTGTTCACGACGTGCGCTGTGCCAATTCCGCGCACTGTGCTGCGCAATGCCACAACCCGAAACAATGCCGCGATCGAGGCGATGGGGTTACAGTCCTCGGAAACTCAAGCGGAGGGAAACATGACCGTGGCGAGGCGTTCGGCAGGGCTGGTGGTGGTTCGTCGGTTTGGCGCCCAATGGCGCTGCCTGGTGCTGCGTGCGTACCGCACCTGGGACCTTCCCAAGGGAACCCCGGAACCTGGGGAAGACCTGTTGCAGACCGCGCTGCGCGAGACTGCCGAGGAGACGGATTTGTCCGCGCTGACGTTGCCGTGGGGCGATGACTATCGTGAGACCGAGCCGTACGCCAAAGGCAAGGTCGCGCGCTTCTACATTGCCTTGTCGAGAGACGAGCAGGTCAGCCTTCCGTTCAGCGCGGAACTGGGTCGTCCGGAACATCACGAGTTTCGCTGGGTATCGTTTGCCGCGGCGCTGGACCTGCTGCCGCCGCGCTTTGGACCGATTCTTCGGTGGGCGCAGAGCGTGGTAGCGGCAGGCGCCGAAGAACTCCGACTGTAAGCCGATATCTGGCATGACGGCAGTCCTACGACATGATGTCGCCTGCAGGATTCGTTTGACTCGGCCCTTTTGGGGCCGAAATGCCATCCAGTTTTCGTACCGATCCGGTCGAGCAGCATCCCTGCCAGCGTAGTTTTTTATTCCAGTCAGGCCGGTCGCGATCACTGATTCGTTTTACCTGACTGCGGTGATATCCTTTCGATCATTTCGATATTGGTTAAATCGTCTGGGTCGTGAATATGAGCTGCCATTCGCGAATGCAGCATCGAATCGGGGCATCTATCACTTATCCGCCGATTTCGACGCTCGTTTGAATTGTTCGCGGCCAACGGCCGATCTTTGGCAGCATGTCGATGCCATAAAGGGAACCCATGCTTCAGAAGCAAATCGCTAGCGCTCAGCAAAGAGACAAAAACCACCGAAGTGCGACGGCGAAAGTCGCCACGATCTTGGGGGCAATTTTTTCCATTACTGCAGCGGTCGTGATTGTCGCTGGCGGGAACGACTGGCACGTGGGACCGGTGACGTCGGTGCACAATGGCTGGCTAGTTCCCGGAACCTTGGCCTTGGCGTGTACCGCTGTATCCTTTGTCATCACCAAGTGGAAGCTGGGGATGCGTGGTTCCGCAATCACGGTTCTGCTTGCCATCTGCCTTTGGCTGGTGTGCGCGCTGTACGGGTTCCGCTACCCTGTATCGTTCGCGGTTGTACACGCCCCTCACGACAGAGCCGGGCGAATCGAAGGTACTTTCCTGTTCAACCTTCGCTATTCCTCCGAGCCGATGAAGATCACGCATTACGACAAGGAAGGCGACCCTGAATTGTGGGGTAGCAGGACAGCCTTCAAGCTGTTGTCGATGCGTAGTGATGGTGCGAAGTGCAGGAGCGGCGGCTCCGGATGCCACAACGTCGATTGTGAGGTCGCGAAGGTGTGGTGGTTTGCCGGGGCAAGCTATACGCGTCAATGGCAGCAGGATTGGAGCCTCGTACCCCGAAGTCTGGAAAAGGACTGCAAGCCCGCCGAGCCTGCCCACATGAAGCAGTACGACAAATGGGGGATTCGGATCGAGTGATCCGCCATGTCGTTGCTGCACGGGATTTTCTTCATCCTTGCCATTCTCATCTTGCCATCCCTGGGCGGCGGAGTTGTCCATCAGATCGGCAGGCTGATGGTTGCATGCTGGCGACGTGCACGAGCCCCGCGCGCAAGATCCGGTCAATACCGCCATGCGCTGGCTGCGGAACAACTGCAAGGCAACCGATTCACTGCCGTCTGGCGATGGGTGACGATCGCGGTGATCGTCGCCTTGGTGGTGGCGGTGATTGTGCTATTCCCGAAGGAATCGCAGCTGCAGCGCAACCTGACGGCACTGGTCGGCTACTCCGCTACCCGCGTCTCCGTGCGGCTGACGCATGACACGCCGGCGGATCGTGCGGCGGTTATGACGGCACTGGAGCCGGTGCTGCGCGATGGTGGGCGAAAGTTCGTCTACCGCTCCGGCAAGCGCCGGACCGGCAGCTATTCGAATCGCGCCGTGATGCCCGCGAGATATCGGTTCGATGCCGCGACGTTGGAGATCGTCATGGGAGGAATCTTGCCCAACGATCGCCTGGCTCCGATTCACGCCGCGCTGACTGCGGTTGCGGCCCACCGGTCGCTCGATGCCCTCGAAGAGCGGTCTGCCGCAACGCTGCGGATCGGCGGGCAGATTTACTCATTGACCGTACTGCCGCGCACGGCCCGGCTCAGTGGTCTGGCGTACTTCGATCCGGAATGGGCAATGGACGAAAACGCGTGTCATCTGCGCATCCACGCCGAGGTGCCGCCACAGGCTTCGGAGGCGTTCTTTTCCACGAGGGTCCACGACGGGTCTCCCGATCTCGTCAGCTTGAAGATCGGCGAAGAGCCCGGCGCGACGTTCTCGGTTATCCGCATGATGACCACGCCGATATGGATCCGACGACCACACATGCGTTCGGTCGTTCTGGCGCTCGTTCCCGAGTCGTTCGACGCACGGTCGCAATCGTGCGCGCTCGATTTCATGTCCTTCATCGATTCGCGGCTGGTGTCCGCTGCAGCGTTGAATGCGATGCCCGGCCTGCAGGGTCGCATCGCCGCGGTACAGATCCCGCGGCATCGGATGTTCTGGCCCTGGTTCAATGGAAAGTTCGAACGATTCGACGAGGACGAGCGAGGTGTCGCTGGCGGTAAGGCATGCACGTACGAGGATTACGCACTGCTGCGAGCCGAAATCCAGTCGATCAAGGCTGGTTGCCAGAACAATCCGACGTCGGACGCCTGTGCCGCCGCGGAGGCTCGTCGCACGCAATTTGCCGCGCACCTGTTGCAGTGCTTTACGCGAATACGGGAAGGCGGGGAACCCAGTCGCAATTGAAGCCGAATCGGTGCAGATAACCAATGACAGCCGATGTCGCTCCATACCTGGAACCTCCCGCACCCCGATATCGTCCAAGCTGGATTGGGACCGATATGGAAATCCATCATGCGAAAAGCTTTCCTGAGTGCAATGAGTCTCGTCTTGCTGCTTGGAATGATGGCGGGATGCAGCAACACCGGCGCCCCGGGCGACCGGCAATCCGGCATCACCATGTACGGCACGGTCGACGCCGGCGTCAGTGTCACGCGGTAGGGCGGGGCAACCTATCTCGATCCGTCTTTAACCGCACGACAGTGGGTCGAGCCATTCGCCAATGACCGTGCGTGCGGCGCGTTCCAGCAGAGGACCATGCCGCGCGGCATCCGCACGGATCGCAGCGATGTCGAGCCGATGCGCGGCCAACTCATGCGCATGCCCGATCAACCATCGCTCTATCTGCCGATGATCGGCCTCAAGGTGAAATTGCAAGCCGAGAATGCGCGGTCCGAGCGAAAACGCCTGATTGGGAAATCCTGGCGTTTCGGCCAGACGCGATGCGCCTTCCGGAATGGCGAATTGGTCGCCGTGCCAATGCAGTACCGGAATGGCGCCAATATGCCGCAGCGGCGAGGCTCGGCCGTCCTCGGTCATCGTCAATTCGCCGTAGCCGATTTCCACCTTGCCCGCCGACGCCACCGTCGCGCCCAACGCTTCGGCCATCAGCTGCGCGCCGAGACAGATGCCGAGAGTCGGCTTGTCCTGCCCGAGGCGCGCCGCGATGGCGTCCTTTACCTCCGCGAGAAAGGGATAGCGATCCGTCTCGTACACACCGATCGGGCCGCCCAGCACCACCAACAGATCCGCCGCCGTCACCGTCGCACGGTCGATTGCGTCGACGCCGGCCTCCAGATAGCGGACCGTATAACCGCGTTCGGTCAATAGCGGTTCAATGATGCCGAGGTCTTCGAAGGCGACATGGCGGATTGCCAATGCGATCGGATTCATGCGGTTCAGCTCCATTCCATCAATCAAACAATCGGTCGCCGTATTGGCAGCATCTCGGCCCGCAATTCGGCCCGCATTTCGGCCGGCAGGGCGGGCGGATGAATGCTCCGCCCGCCCTGCCGCCAGGCCAAAGGGCTTACGCGGCGGCCCGCAGCTTCACCGCCGGAAAATCCACCGGCACGGCAAAGGCCACATTGACGTAATTGGTGAACAGATTCAGCGCCACGTGAGCAAGGATCTCGACGATTTCCTCGTCGCTGAAGCCTGCCTCGCGAACCGAGCGCACATCGGCATCGTTGACCTGCCCGCGCGTCTCGACGACCTTCAGTGCAAAGCGAAGGGCTGCCGCGGTTTTGGGATCGGTGGATTCGCCGCCCTGCGCTGCCGACATTTCCTCGGCGCTGGCACCCGCCTTGCGGCCCAGCGCGGTGTGGGCAGCGAGGCAATATTCGCAGGCATTGCGGTTGGCTATCGCCACGGCGATCTGCTCGCCAAGCCGTGCAGGGATGACGCCGCCGCCGAGCGCGCCGAAGCTGCCCCACATGCTGTCCAGCGCGGCCGGAGAATTGGCCACGGCCTTGAACATGTTGGGCGTGGCGCCGAACGCGCCGTGGATCTGCGTCAGCAGTGCCTGGCGGTCTGCGGTGGTGTGATTGGGATCGATCAACGGGACGCGGGACATGCGGTGACTCCTTGAAGGGGATGGCTGCCGTCCGAATGGAGCGGTCGAGTGGAATGGTAGGTAGAATGCCTGGACGCGAGGTGCAATAACGTCCATGAAACTTGTCCATTCATCCGAAATCGCCGCCCAGTCGCCGACGGATCCCGTCGATCGGTTGACCGCGCTGCTGGACCGGTTCCGTGTCCGCACCAGGCTGTTCCATACGGGAAAGCTGTGTGGGCGATCCACCTTCGAGCCGCTGCCGGGACGGGCCTTCCTGCATGTGCTGCGCCGAGGCGAGATGGAAGTGCGGCACCGGCCCGGCGATACCGACGTGCCGCGCTTCCACCTTGCCGAGCCAACGCTGCTGCTCTATCCCCGCCCCGTGCATCACCAGTTCATCAATCCTCCCGAGGACGGGTCGGATTTCACCTGTGCGACGCTGGATTTCGACGGCGGGGAACGCAATCCCATCGTGCAATCGCTGCCCTCGCTGGTGCGGGTACCGATCGATGCGGTGGAAGGGCTCGGGCCTGCGCTGGACCTGTTGTTTGCGGAAGCGGATCAGGTCCGCTGCGGCTCGCGCGTGCTGGCCGATCGCTTGTTCGAGGTCGTGCTGATCCAGCTGTTGCGCTGGATCATCGATCATCCCGCGGAGGTGGGCGTGACGAGTGGGCTGATCATGGGGCTATCCGATCCGCGCCTGGCGAAGGCGCTCGTCGCCCTGCATCGTTCGCCGTATGAGGACTGGCCGCTGGCGCGGATGGCCTCGACCGCGGGCATGTCGCGCAGCGCGTTTGCCGCGGCGTTCAAGGACGCGACCGGCACCACCCCGGCCGCTTATCTGACCGACTGGCGGCTCAGTCTCGGCGCGTCGATGATGCGCTCCGGGCGACCGGTGAACCTGATCGCCACGGAGCTGGGATTCGCCAGCGCATCGTCGTTCTCGAAGGCGTTCCGGCAGCGGATGGGCGTGTCGCCGCGCAAGTGGCTGGCGGAGTCCTGATTCAGCGCGCCACGGCGGCGCGGCCGCGAATGGCCGCCAGCACCAGCACGGTCGCACACGCCTCGAGGAACGCGACGAAGTACAGGCCCGACGACAGCTGGCCGGTATTGGTCTTGAACCAGCCGATCATGTACGGCGCCACGAAGCCCGCCAGATTGCCGATCGAGTTGATCAGCGCGATGCCGCCCGCGGCAGCGGTGCCGGCAAGGAAGGCGGACGGCAGCGACCAGAACACCGGGAATGCGGCCAGGATGCCGATCGACGCCAGCGTCAGCGCGACCAGGGCCAGCATCGCGCTGTGCAGCCACAGTCCGGTCAACGTCAGGCCGACCGCCGCGAGCAGTGTGGCCATCGCGCAGTGCATCCGGCGCTCGCCGCTACGGTCCGAGTGAATACCGTTCAGGACCATCGCGATGGTGCCCGCGATAAACGGAATCGCCGATACCAGACCGATCTGCAGATTGCCCTGGACGCCCAGTTCCTTGATGATCGACGGCGACCAGAACGCAATGGTGGCGTTGCCGCTGACCACGCAGAAATAGATCGCGGCGCAGATCCAGACGCGGGAATTGACGAACGCGGCCTTCAGCGTCGAATGCTTGGCGGGATCGCGATTCTCCGCCTCGATCGCCCGGGTCACCAGTTGCTTCTCGGTATCGGACAGCCAGCGCGCGTTCGCGGGTTTCTCCGGCAGGTACATCATCACCGCGATGCCGGCGAGCACCGACGGAATGCCTTCGAGCACGAACAGCCATTGCCAGTTGGCGAGGCCATCGACGCCATCCATCGTCGTCATGATGAAGCCGGCCAGCGGGCCGCCGATCACGCCGGCGATCGCAAACGACGTCATGAACAGGCCATTGATGCGCGCGCGCCGTGCCGCCGGGAACCAGTACGTCAGGTACAGCACGACGCCGGGGAAGAACCCCGCCTCGAACACGCCCAGCAGGAAGCGCAGCGCGTAGAACTGCATCGGCGTCTTGACGAAGATCATCGCCATCGACGCCAGCCCCCACAGGATCGTGATGCGGGCCAGCGTCTTGCGGGCGCCGATCTTCTCGAGCAGCAGGTTGCTGGGCACCTCGAACAGGAAATAGCCGAGAAAGAAGATGCCGGCGCCGAAGCCGTATACCGCCTCGCTGAACTGCAGGTCCTGCAGCATCTGCAGCTTGGCGAAGCCGACGTTGACGCGGTCGATCCACGCGAGGATGAACAGGAAGACCAGGAACGGAATCAGGCGGATGGCGATCTTGCGATACGCCACTTCGCATTGCCGCGCGACCTCGATGGGCTGCGCGTTCTCCAGGGCGCCAGCGGCGCCGCTCATCGCGGAAGACATGGGTGTTGCTCCTAGGGTGTGGTGGGCGGGGCCGCGCTGCATTGGCGCAGCCCTCGGACGGTCGCTGTGCTGGGGGAACACCAGCCGTGGCGGCGCGATCTTCTCTGTGCCGTGTAGTTGGGGCCGACGGGGGCCGTGTCAGCGCAGCAGCGGCTCGATGGATCCGGCCACCTGCAGCACGCGCGCGTCCCTGCCATGCAGCCCGCAAACGCTCAGGCCAATACCCGGCGCGACCGGCAATGACACCGCGCAGCCGTCCAGGAAATTGATCACGCTGGGATTGCGCAGCACCAGCGCGTTGGTCGCGAAGAAATCCTCGTCGCGCTCGAGTGCATCGAGCCGCGGCGCCGGCACCGCAACGGTGGGCATCAGCCAGGCGTCCGCCTCGCGCAGCCGCGCGGCCGCGTGTTGCTGCATCGCGCGGCGCTCGGCCAGCAGCGTGATGTAGTCGGCCGCGCTCTGTTGCGCGCCGCGCCGGATACGCTGTGCCACCCGCTGGTCGTAGCGTTCGCCATCGCGCGTCAGCCAGTCGCGATGCAGGGCCCATGCCTCGGCCGCCGTCAGGCCGCCACCTGCGTTGATCTCCGGCAAGCGGCGCAGTTCGGGGAAATCGAACGGCACGATGCGCGCGCCTTGCGCCGACAGCCGCGACAGCATGTCTTCGAATGCCTGGGCGACGTCGGCATCGACGCCATCGCAGACGAAATCGCGCGTCACGTAGAGGCGCAGCCCGGCCAGCGACGCCGGACGCGCGTCCAGCGTCTCGCCGCTCAGCACGGCATCCATCGCGGCGCAACAGGCAACCGATCGCGCCAGCGGGCCCGCGGAATCGAGCGACGTCGACAGCGGGACGGCCCCGTCGAGCGGCACGCGGCGCGCGGTCGGCTTGAAGCCGGTCAGGCCACAGAAGGCCGACGGAATGCGGATGGAGCCGCCGGTATCGGTGCCCAGCGCGGCCGCCGCCATGCCGCCCGCCACGCTCACCGCGCCGCCCGAGGTGGAGCCCCCGGCGATCCGCTCGGCATCGAACGGCGAGCGGGGCGTGCCGTAGTGCGGGTTCAGGCCAAGTCCCGAGAACGCGAACTCGCTCATATTGGTGCGGCCGATCAGCACCGCACCCGCGGCCCGCAGGCGCGCGACGGCTGGCGAATCGGCGGCCGCCGGCGCATTGCCGTCGAGCACGCGCGAGCCGGCGCGGGTCACCTGTCCGCGCACGTCGAACAGGTCCTTGATCGAAATCGGCAATCCGGCCAAGGGCGAGGCCACCAGACCGGCGGCCCGTGCCTGGTCGGCGGCGCGCGCGGCAGCGTGCGCACCGGCTCGGTCCACCTCGACGAACGCCGCGCCGCCGGCGCTGCGATGGCTGTCGATGCGCGCCAACGCCCGCTCGGTCAGCGCGACACTGGTGGTCTGTCCAGCGGCCAATTGGGCCGCCAGCGCTGCAATGGTCGGCTCGCTCATTCGGCCACCGCCAGGGTTTGCACGCGATAGGCGTGGCGCAGCGTGCGGTTGCGCACCGGGTCATGCAGTTCGACCTCGAACGCCTCGCCATGGCCCAGCTCGCCGATCACGGCCTGGGTGCCGCAGAACATCGCCGTGCCAGGCGGCAGCGAGGCCTCGCCGGTCAGGCGCTGGATCAGTTCGCGCGGATCGAGCAGGCGCGTGACCTTGCCCTCCTGGTACAGCGCGCGCTCGCCGTCGCGCACACGCCAGCAGCGCATCTCGAGACTGTCCCAGTGGTCGGCTACATCGTCGAAGCGCCAGACCTGCGTGCCGACCGGTTTGTCGCACATCTGCTTGGACACCGTCACGTCGTAGGCCTCGACCTTGCGATCGGTGTGGTCCGACCCGACGCCGACGTACAGCCCATCGTTACCCTGCAGCAGCACGACTTCGATTTCGCCGGACGAGTCGTCGCGCGGCACTTCGATGACCTCCGCCGTGGTCAGCAGCGACGCGGCCAGCGGATAGAAGGTCGGCACGCTGGCGGGCGGCTTCACGCCGATGGCCTGCAGCTCTTCGATATGGTGCTGGACGGCCTGGAGATCGCGGCCGGTCCAGCCGGCAATGATCAAACGTTGAATGTCGAGGGCGAGTTCGCCCCCGCCGGCGACTTGGAAATGCAGTGTCGGCATTGCGTACTACCTTGATTGGGGAAAAGGGGGTGGTTAGAGCGTCCGGATGATGTTCTTCCGGAATTCGTCGATATGCGTGCGGACCGCTTCCCGCACAGCGGGCACGTCCCTGCGCTCCAGTGCATCGACGATCTCCAGGTGCTCCTGGTAGACGTTCTCGAGATGCTGCGGGTCGGACAGCGACAGGAACCAGAAGCGCGCCTGCTTTTCATGCAGGCCGCGCAGCAATTCGGCCAGTACCCGGTTGCGCGAGGCGGCCGACATCGCGGTGTGGAACTTGAGGTCCAACGAGGCCAGCGCGGGGATGTCGCGACCGGCGATCAGCGGTGGCGAGCGGTCGACGATGTCGCGCATCGCCTTGAAATCGCTGTCGTGCCCGCGCTCGCAGGCCAGCGTGGCGCACAGCACCTCATTGGTGGCGCGCACCTCGATCATGTCGAGCACTTCGTTCAGCGACAGCGGCGTCACCAGCACGCCCTTGCGCGGCATGATCGACACCAGCCCTTCGACTTCCAGCCGATGCAGCGCCTGATGGACCGGGGTGCGCCCCAGGCCGAGCATGGTCGCGACCTGCGCTTCGTTCAAAGGCTCGCCGGGCCGGAATTCGCACGAAATGATGCGCCGCTTGATTTCCGTATAGGCCATTTCACGCATGGCCGCCCCCGTCTGGGAGGCGCTCTGCTGGCCGGTTTCGTCGTCGGTTCCTACCAGTCGGATGGATGTCGCCACGGTCCGCTCTCGTTCTCATCTGAAGTGAGAGTGATACTAGTGTGATATTTCACTGAGGACAAGGGTGGGATTTATCAGGGTTTACGCTGAGGGGGTAGTACATCGAGGAGGCGGGGCGGATGGGAGGCTGGCGACGTGAGTGGCAAGGACGCCGCTTTCGATGCCTACTGGCTGCCGCGGAATTCGCAGTGGGCTGACTCCGACATCGAGCTTCAAACGTGCGGCTCGCTGTTCCACCTCGGCCGCCGTGCGCAGCATAGGTCGTGGAGGGGGATAGTGGAGCGCCGCTGCCGGGATTCCCGCGGCGGGAACCGGTGCGAAGGCGCATAAAAAAATCGGGGCCGCCGACAGGCCATGCGCCCCACCGACCGCCTCCTATGAGCCATCCGGGCGAGATCGTTCTTGGCTGGCCTCGATGGTTTCCTCCAGCATCTCCAGCCGGTCCTGTCCCCAGAACAGCTCGCCGCGATAGACGTAGGAGGGTGAGCCAAAGACGCCCGCCGCGACGGCCTCGTCGGTGTAGCGCCGATACTGTTGCGAGATCTCGGCCGTTCTCGCCTTCGACAGCAGGGCGCGATCGTCCATGCCATAGGCAATCAGGATTTGCCGAAGCGTCGCCTCCGATGAAATGTCCTCATCGTCGCACCATTGCGCATGGAGGATCGCCTTGTGCAGACGGCCCACGGATAGTCCAAGGGAATCGGCCGCGATGACGATGCACGAGGCGAGATCCGCGTTCGGACACATGAAAGCCGGCTTGGGGTTGATCGGCATGCCTAGCTTGTCGCACCAGCGACGCAGTTCCGTCAGGCGGTAGGCTTGGCGCTCGGGGGAGCGCTGGTGCAGCAGGATGCCGCCGGTGCGCGCATAGATTTCGGGAAGATCGACAGGCCGGTACCGGATCGCGATGTCGTGCCGCCGCACAATCGCCTCGAGGCGGTCGGCACCGAGATAGGCCCAGTCGGAGTTCATCCAGAAGTAGTAGTCGATGGCGGCCGTGCTCATGTGCGCGCTCCTTCGGTGGTTGCCGGCGGCACGGCGAATCGAAGCGGGCCATGCATCCGTGCCGCGCTGATTACCGCAATGATGCCCAGCGCGCTCAGATACCAGACGATGTAGCGCGGGTCGCCATTGCCGTAGGCGAGCAGCGAAGTCGCGACGATCGGCGCCAGGCCTCCGCCGATAGCGCCCGAGACCTGCACCGCGATCGAAATGCCGCTGTAGCGCACTTCGGGCGGAAACTGTGCGGAAAACAGGCTCCCTTGCGGACCATACAGGCAGGCGTAGACGACACCGATGGCGATCACCATGGCGAAGGTGATCGAGCCGGGGTCGCGGTACTGCAGCATGCCGAAGAACAGCGGTGCGAAGCCGATGACGCCGACCGCGCCCGCCATGAAGACCCACTTGTAGCCCACCCTGTCGCCGAGCATGCCGAACAGCGGCATGGCGAACAGCGCAACCACCGCGCCCCACACCGTGGCGTCGAGCATGGCGATGCGCGGAATGCCGAGCGTACCGGTCGCGTAGGCCAGCGCAAAGGTCACCACCGTATAGAACCACGTCACCTCGGCCAGCCGGCCGCCGATGACGACGAGCAACTCCCTGGGGTAGCGCCGCAGCACGACCTTGGCGGGCACCTGTACCTTGTCCCCCTTGCTCTTCATCCGCTCGAAGTCGGGAGACTCGGCGACCTTGACGCGAATGAACCAACCCACCAGCAGCAGGATGACGCTGGCCAGGAACGGCACGCGCCAGCCCCATGTCAGCATGTCTTCGTCGGGCAGCGTCGACACCGCGGCCATCGCCAGGGAAGAGAGGATGAGCCCGGGCGCGACGCCGGCCTGCGGCAGGCTGCCGAAAAAGCCCTTCTTGCCTTCCGGTGCGTGCTCGACCGCCATCAGCACGGCGCCTCCCCATTCGCCGCCCACGGCCACCCCCTGCAGCAGGCGCATCAGTACCAGCAGCACGGCGGCCCAGTATCCAATGCTGTCATAGGACGGAATCAGTCCGATCAGGATGGTCGGAATCCCCATCAACAACAACGTGATCAGCAGCATCGACTTGCGGCCGACCCTGTCGCCAAAGTGTCCGAACACGATACCGCCAAGGGGGCGTGCGAAGAAGCCCACCGAGTAGGTGGCGAAGGCTGCCAGCGTGCCGGTGATCGGATCGAAGGCGGGAAAGAAGATCTTGTTGAAGATCAGGGCTGCGGCGGTACCGTAGAGGAAGAAGTCGTACCACTCGATGGTGGTGCCCATCATGCTCGCGAGTCCGGCGGTAATGTATTGGCGGCGCGACCGCGCCGCCTGTGGAACAGGCGCTGTCATAGCGGCTTCCTTGAAGTGAGATGGCGAAAGCCGACCGGTCAGGCCGCCGGCAACGGGGCGATGCCCCGGGTCTGGCGCGCCCAGTAGTCGAAAGTCGCGTTGACGATCGAGGGCTTGAGCAGATAGTCGTGCGCTTCGCGCGCGAGGGCGTCGTCGACCGGCGTCAACGCGCCGAAGGCTTGCGCGCGGATCTGCATGCGCGCCGCCCGTTCCAGATAGACCGATAGATACGTCGCCTCTTCGCACGAGGCGCCCGCGGCCAGATAGCCATGGTGCGCCAGCACGATCGCACGCTTGTCACCCAGTGCCTCGGAGATCAGCACGCCCTCCTGGTCCGCGATCGGAACGCCCGGCCAGTCCGCCAGAAAGGCGCAGTCATCGTGCAACGGCGTCATGTCCATATGCGCGATTACCAGCGGCTGGCGAGCGGCCGCCAGTGCCGACGCCCACGGGGAATGGGTATGGATGATCGATTGCACGTCGGGGCGACCCTCGTACACCCACAGATGAAAACGCGTAGCCGGGTTGGCCATGCCTTTGCCCGTCAGCGTGTTCAGGTCGCGGTCGACCTCGATGAAATCGTCGGGGGTCGCTTCATCGAAGCCAAGGCCAAAGCGCAGGGTCCAGTAAGCACCGGGCCGCTGAGAACGGACGCTGATTTGTCCGGCCAGTCCGGCTTCCTGTTCTGTCATGGCGAGGATGCGGCAGGCATAGGCCATGGTTTCCTGCACGCTGCGCTCGACGGCGTGCAGGTGCTGCGCCATGTCGCGTGTCGCGCGGGCATCGAAATAGGCCTTTTCTCTGAAGGCGGTGCTCATACTGTCTCCTGGTCATGGATGGATGCGGAACGCTGTCGTTCCAGGAGCGAGTATGAAAAGCGAACGCCATGGGAGCCATGCAGCTCAGCTCATAGCTGCTATTCCAGCGGATTGGGCGGCAGTTTGGCCGAGATGCGCATGGCGCAATCGAGCAGATCGGCAGTCAGCGGCAGCGGCTGACGGTCGGCGCGCAGGATGGCGACGACGCGGCGATGCAGCGAGGGCCGTTGTATCGGCACCTTGCGCAAGCCATAGTCCGTCAGCAGCTTCTCGGGAATGCGGTTGGGCGGGATGCACGCGCCGACGCCGGAAGAAACCAGCCTGAGCATGGCATCGATCGTTTCGGCTTCGGCCACGAATTCCGGATTCAGTCCGCTGCTGTGAATCATGCGGCGAAGGGCGTAGTGCGGCGGAAATCCGACCAGCCGCAAGGCCGAGTCGGTCAGGTCGCTGGCCTGCAATGTCGACGTGTCCCGCACGATCAGGCACATGGCATCGTCGAACAACACATGCGATACCAGCCCACCGGAATCGACGGCGGCATCGTAGACGAAGCCCAGGTCCACCTTGCCCGCCTCGACCAGCGAGACAACTTCCGGAGAGCTGCGGCCCAGCAGCGACAGGTTGACGCTCGGATGGGTGCTGACGAAGGCCGCGACCACGTCCGCGGTGAAGTAGTAGCTCAACGTATGCACGGTGGCCAGCCGAACCGTGCCCTGGCTGACGCCATGCCGCAGGCGAATGGCGTCGACGGCGCGATCGATGGCGCCATAGGCCGGCAGGACCGCCTCCTGCAGTTGCCGCCCCGCCTCGGTCAGCTCGACGCCGCGTCCGGTGCGCACAAACAGCGGCTTGCCGAGGCTGGTTTCCAGGGCGGCAAGCTGCTTGCTGATGCCGGACTGCGTCTGATCCAGTTGCTCGGCGGCCTTCGACAGCGATTTGAGTTCCGCGATCCGGAGGAAATAGCGCAGTTGGCGGTCCATGGCTTCCATGGCCGCCGTGTGCGCCGGCAAGGGCCGGGCTGTCTCTCGGGGTTTGTCAGCAGCGGGGCGGTTGGCGTCAGGCAGGCGGCCCGCTGTTATGCGGTCTCGCGGCGATTCCCGCTCGTGGCCCGCACGATGCTCGACGGCAGACAGCCGGCGACCCGCAGGAACGACCGGCGCATCGCCTGCTCGGAAGTGAAGCCGCTGCGGCGTGCGACTTCCTTCAGCGAGGCTGCGGT
The DNA here is from genome assembly GCF_021213615.1 of Cupriavidus sp. UGS-1. NCBI lineage: Bacteria > Pseudomonadati > Pseudomonadota > Betaproteobacteria > Burkholderiales > Burkholderiaceae > Cupriavidus > Cupriavidus sp. UGS-1. The sequence continues at coordinate 115,577 of NZ_JAJQJF010000001.1, forward strand.
CGTTTTGAGCATCGCCGTTGCATGTTCGACGCGAATACGCTCCAGCGCCGCCGATGGCGATTCCTGGGTCTGCTCCATGAATTTGCGATAGAACGATCGCACCGAATGTCCGCTGTATTCGGCCATGTCCTCGGCGCGCCATGGCTCCGCCGGCCGCGCCGCGATCTGCGCAAGCAGCTCCCCGAAGGCCCCGGCGCTGCTGGTTTGCAGGCGCAGCGCATCGCTGTATTGCGCCTGACCGCCAGGCCGGCGCATGTGCACGACCAAGCGTTTGGCAACGGCCGCGGCGCAGCTGGTGCCGGCATCCTCTTCGATGAGCGCGAGTGCCAGATCGATCCCCGCGGAAACGCCCGCGGAGGTGTAGACGTTGCCATCGCGCAGGTAGATCGGGACCGGGTCGACCCGCACGCCCGGATAGGCGCGGGCAAGCCGGTCAGCCGCACGCCAATGAGTGCAGGCGGCACGTCCTTCCAGCAGTCCGCTGGATGCCAGCAAGAACGCGCCCGTACAGACCGAGCAGACCCGCCGCGCGCTTGCCGCCAACGCGGTCAACGCGTGGCGCAACGCCGGTTCGTCGCAGGCCGTGTCGACGCCCGGTCCGCCGGGCACCATCAGGGTATCGACCGGCAGCGACAGCTCGCTCCAGGGTTCGGTCAGCACGGCCAGCGGTCCGGTGCCCTTCACCGGGCCACCCATTGTGCTGACGATGCGGACGTCGTAGGCGGGGCCCCGCTCGCCCGCGGCGGTCACGAAGGCCTGCACCGGGCCGGCGAGGTCAATTGCCTGGAAGCCGGGGTAAACCAGCAGGGCGACCACCGGTGACGCCGACTTCGGCGCGGGCACGGCGGCTGGCAGCGGTTGAGGGCAAGTTGGCAGGGCCATGGGGAAGGGCGCTCCTAGTATGACTGGACGTCGTGTCCGCTGAAGCAAGCGTCGCCACGCGTTCTTGGGAGCTATCCGATGCTGGTGAATTTTGCGTTATTCGAAGGTGTCACACAACTGGACCTGACGGGGCCGTATGAAGTCCTGGTTCGCGCGCCGGGCTTTCAATGCGAGCTGGTCGCCAAGCAGGCCGCACCGGTTCGGTCCGATCGTGGCCTGATGCTGGTGCCGACCACGATCATCGCGCAGGCCTCGCCTTGCGACCTGCTGGTCGTGCCCGGCGGCCCGGGCACCGATGCCGCCCTGGTCGATCCCGAGTGGATCGCGTTCGTGCGTGAGCAGGCCGAGCAGGCGCGTTGGGTGTTCGGCATCTGCACGGGATCGCTGCTGCTCGGCGCGGCGGGTTTGCTGCACGGGCGTCGCGCCTCCGGCCACTGGCTGGCCCGCGATCTGCTGACTCAGTTCGACGCCATCCCGATGGACGACCGCACCACCATCGACGGCAAGTACTTCACGTCCGGTGGCGTGACCGCGGGCATCGACATGGCCTTGCGCGTGGTCGCCAACGTGCTCGACCAGGAGGCGGCCGAGCAGATCCAATTGCAGATCGAGTACGACCCCGAACCTCCTTTCGTTGGCGGCACGCCATTTACCGCTCGGCCGGAGATCATCGCCCGCTGCAGGAGTGCGGGCGCGCAGCGGCGCAGACTGCGCGAGGTCGCCGTACAGGAAGCCGCGCAGCGGCTGGCCCTCGAATGGAGCCGGCAATGAACGCCGCGGCCATCCGTCTTCGCCGTGCCGCCGTTGTCGTCGCTGCGATCGCGGGCATGTTCCATGGCGCGGCAGCACGCGCGGAGGCGTACCCGGCTCGGCCGGTGACCATTGTGGTGCCGTATGCAGCCGGAGGACCGATGGACCTCGTGGCGCGCCAACTCGCGGTGGTTCTGAAGGACCGGCTCGGCACCACCGTAGTGGTCGAGAATCAGGGCGGGGCCGGAGGCACGATCGGATCGCAGCGAGTCGCGCGCGCTGCTGCCGACGGCTACACGCTGCTGCTGCATCATGTCGGGCTCGCGACCGTGCCGGCGCTGTATCCGTCGCTGAAGCTCGATCCGCGGCGTGACCTGGTGCCGCTGGCGCTGGTATCGGAAGTGCCGATGATGATCGTCGTCCCATCGGGTTCATCGATAGCGGGAATCGAACACCTCGCATCCAGGAGTCGTGGCGGCCAACTGAACTGGGGAACCGCGGGGCCCGGCTCGGCCTCGTCGCTTTGCATGCGGCTGGTCGGGGCAGCGATGCGCGGCCGCGATACCGAGATCGCCTACAAGGGCACAGGGCCTGCGCTGATCGACCTGATGGCAGGACGCGTCGATGCGATGTGCGATCTGGTCACCAACCTGAAGCCGATGCTCGATAGCGGCAAGGTCGCCGCAATCGCAACGGTGTCGGAACGCCGCAATCCCTTGTTCCCCTCAGTGCCTTCGCTCGTCGAGCAAGGCTTGCCAGTGGCCAGTTTCGCGGTGTGGTACGGGTTGTTCGCCCCGTCCGGCACATCCACGGCGGTCGTGCAGGCATTGCGCCGTGCCAGTGAGGCGGCGGTGGGCGATGCTGCGTACCGCACGGCGCTGGCCGGCGCCGGGGCCGCTGTACCGAACGCCGGCGACGCTACGGGGAATCGACTCGGTGAGCGGTTGCTGCAGGACATAGCCCGGTTGCGCCCTTTGCTGACGGCTGCCGCGGAGGGCCGTCAATAGGGAAGCCGGGGACGCCGTCCCGCGAGTCGAGGCGGCAATCGTTGGCAGCGGCTATCCCAGATCGACCAGGACCTTCCCTCCCTCGATGCGCACCGGATAGCTGCGAATGTTTTCCGTCACAGGCGCGCACACCGCCGCGCCGGTCCGCACATCGAACTTGCCCTGATGCAGCGGACATTCGATCTCGTGTCCATCGAGAAAGCCGTCGCACAGCCGCGCGTGTCCATGCGTGCAGAGATTGTCGGTGGCATAGATTTCGCCATCGACGGCGTAGAGTGCAATCTCCCGTCCGGCCACTTCGACAGCGATCACGTCGTCCTGCGGCACGCTGGAAAGTGGGGCCGCTTCGGTCCAGGTTTCGGTCATCGTTCGCTCCAGGATCAAATCGGATAGATCAGCGAGTTTGGAATTATCTCGCTGTCGAAGATGCAAAGCCGCGAGGCGAAACGCAGGCCGCCCGGCGTGCGCACCACCGTGTCCAGATAGCGGCCGGTGTTCAGCACATCGGTCAGCTGATCGGGCTTGGTGCGCAGCACCGCGTAATTGGCCTCGGACACGATGCGCTCGCCGTCGGCGCTGCGCACCAGCGGTGCGCCGACGATGTGGCGCTGGTAGTAGGGATCGTGGAACAGCGTCTCCCGAATGCCGTAAATGCGATCCCGCAGCATGGCCTTGCTTTCGAACGACAGCGTCGCCAGCGGCAGGCCGCGTTCGTGGTTTTCGCGCGGCTGGACCCTGTAGAGGCAGTCGTCGGTGAAGAACTCAGGCCAGCGGTCCCAGTCGCCGTTGTCGACGACGCTGGCGTAGTCGGCGTACAAGGTCAGCAGCGCGTGGTAGTCGGCGAATTCCATCGTCATACCTCCATCACCTTGCGCCAGTAGGCGTACATACCGCGAATCAGCGTCTCGGTGACCATGTGGTCGGTGTTCTCCGCGGTGAGGCCGCCGAGTTCGGCGAGCACGCGGTGCCAGGGCTTCTGCGCGAAGCCTTGCTGCGAGCATTCGATCGCTTCGCCGTCGTCGGCCGAGACGAAGCCGGCGGGGCCGAACAGATTGGCCTGGCGTAGCCGGCGTCGCGTCATGGCTTCATCGTCGTCCTCGAAGCCGAAGTGGGTCCAGACGAAGTCGAACGCATCGGGTCCTCTCGGCTGGATATGCCGCGTCGATACCGAATTGACTTGCTGCTGGAAGATGACGCTGGGGAATATCGTCATCATCACGGCCGTGGGTTCGCCCCACCAGGGCTCGTGCACGATGTCGAGCAAGCGGTCGTCCTGCAAGGCCATCTGGTCCTTGAAGCTTGAGACACCGGTGGTGACCTCGCTTTTTCCGCCCTGTCCGCGTGTGGAAACCATCGCGGCATGACGCAAATGCGGATCCATCACGAGGCGTGCCTTGTTGTCCGCGCGCCAGAGGCCGAAGGTCACGAACCACGTATGCAGCAGTCCCGGATGGTACGGGTCCTTGATGTTCTCCTGCATCAGCTTCCAGTTGCCTGGAATGCGCTGTTTGTTGTAGCCGAGCAGCTTCAACTTGCGCCCGCTGAACAGGCGGTCGAAGTAGCCGAGGATGTCCGGGCCGAGGTAGGTCTCCAGCGATTCAACGTCGTGATCGAACGACGCGAATACCACGCCGCCGCGCGTGGCCACCTTCAATTTGGTCAGGCCGTGTTGCTCCGGCCGGAAGTCGGCGGGCATGCCCCCATTGACCTTGCCGTCCTGCTTGACACCGCGACGAAACGGCACGCCCTGTAGATTCCCTTTCAGGTCGTAGTTCCACTGGTGATACGGGCAGTGGAAGTCCTTGCGGTTGCCGCTGCGCTCGCGGCAGAACTTCATGCCGCGATGCGCGCAGACGTTTTCGACCACGTTGATATCGCCGTCCGCATCGCGTATCACGATGACGGAGCGCTCGCCAATCGCGGTGCGCTTGAAATCGCCGGGATTCTGTATCTCGGCTTCGAGGGCGACGTAGTTCCAATGACCGCGATAGAAGCAGCGCTCCAGTTCCCGCTGGTAGAGCTGCTGGTCGGTATAGACGCGGAACGGGATGCGGCTGATGCCGTCGTCGGGCCATATCGGCTCGGTGCATGCGGCGTGGATATTCATGTTTGGTCTCCCTATTTTTTTGGTCCGGTTTTCCCGGCGCCCATTTCTGAAGCGATCGAATCGTCAACCGCCCGACGCGTAGAAAGCATCGGCGTAGATGTGCTCCGTGCGGACGCCGCGATCGCGCAGCAGTACCGTTGCGGCTTCGACCATCGGCGGCGCGCCACACAGGTATGCCCGCCAGCCGGTCAGGTCGCCGTAGTCCTGCTCGACCGCCTCCGTAACAAGCCCGGTACGCAGATCGCGGTCGCTGCCCGGCAAAGTCGACACCACATCGATGCGCAGGCGAGGATGCCGCTGGGCAAGCTCGTTCAACCAATCGAATCCGTAGGCATCCCGCGGCGATCGAATGCCGAAGTACAAATGGATCGGGTTGGTCAGCCCGGCCGCAATGGCGCCGCGCACAATGGCGAGCACCGGCGCGAGGCCTGTCCCTCCGGCAATGCAAAGAATCGGATCGTCATTGCGCGTGCGCAGATACGAGGTGCCTAGCGGCCCGCTGACGCGAACGGTGTCGCCCACCTTCAGCCGATCGCAGATATATCTGGTGACGCGACCGTCCGGAACCATGCGCACATGGAATTCCAGTTCGCCTTCACCCGGCAGCCGCGCCATCGAATAGGGGCGGATATGGTGCGGCGTGAACTGCAGCATCGCGTATTGGCCCGGGGAGAACGACAGCGGCTTGGCCGGTGCGAGCCGGATCAGCTTGATGTCGTGCGTCAGGTCTGCGAGCGCCGTCACCGTGCTCCTCACGATGCGAGCGGGGTGGACGACGATCTCGTCCGGCTCAGGGATCTCGATGGTGCAGGGGCCCATCACCACGGACTGGCAGGCCAGCAGAGGGCGAGGGTCTTGCTTGCCGATGCCGCCGTTGCTGGTATTGCCATCGACGGCGTGACGCACATCGCCCTCGACCAGCCGACAGCGGCATGTGCCGCAGCGTCCCGCCATGCAGCTGTACGAGATTGGCACGCCATGCTGCTGGAGGGCGGTCAGCAAGTTCTCGCCCTGCGGTACATCGAGACGCTGTCCGTGGGGAAGGACGCGCACTTCCATATCGTCTCCGGTTCGTTGTTGTTGTTCTCGTTCTCGTACTGTCCGGCCCCCATCTTCGGGCATCGGCACAGATAAACCAATAGAATCCGCCTTATATGACCCATTCACCAAAGTGATAATGAAAAAGGAGGGGGGAGACATGCGGCTGCAAGACGTCGATCTGAATCTGCTCGTCGTGTTCGAGCACCTGCTGCGATTGCGTACGGTATCGGGCACCGCGCGCGAACTGGGCCTGACGCAACCGGCCGTCAGCAATGCGCTCGCGCGACTGCGGCGAATCTTCGACGACCAGTTGTTCGTACGCAGCGCCAAGGGGATGCTGCCGACGCCAGTGGCTGAGGATCTTGCCGAACCGGTCGCCTATGCACTGGACGCGTTGCAGTCGGCCTTGAACCGCAAGGTCGCCTTCGATCCGCTGCGCAGCGATCGCCGATTCCAGCTGGCAATGACCGATATCGGCGAAGTGCATTTCATCCCCAGGCTGATGAGCGCATTGCGGGAGCGCGCTCCCGGCGTGTCGATCGCGACCGTGCGCAATACCGCGATCAACCTGGCAGAGGCAATGAGCTTGGGGCAGGTCGATCTCGCATTGGGCCACCTGCCCGAGCTGCCATCGGAGTTCTACCAGCGCCGGCTGTTTCGCCAGCGCTATGTCTGCATGTTCCGCGCGGGCCATGCGCTGGACAAACGCATCGTGCGGCTACAGGACTTCGAGCGTGCCGACCATGTGGTGGTAACGGCCGCAGGCACTGGCCACGCGCGCGTCGATGAAATCCTGGCCAAGCTCGGAGTACGACGCAACATCCGCCTGCGCGTACCGCACTTCGTCGCACTGGCCGATATCGTCGCCACCACGGACCTGGTGGCCACCGTCACCGAGAAGTTCGCAGAGCGCAGCGCGGCATATTTCGGTCTCAAATCGATCCGCCATCCGGTCGATCTCCCGGATATCCAGATCAATCTGTTCTGGCATGGACGCTATCACCGCGATCCCGGCAATCAGTGGTTGCGGGATTTGATTTTTGAGTTGTTTGCGGAGGGGTGAGGCGGCGTGCCGACTGTCGGTCCAATGGGCAGGCCGCTGAATGGAACTCGTCCCCACTTCGGTAGGGATCAATTTCATATCCAATGGACCGTTAATCAACCGGTGACAACGCGATCTGCCGGTTGGATGTGCGTAGGAAGCGAATCAATAAAACAGACCCGCCAGTTCCGCTGCGCACTTGTATAACGCCGATGTTGCGTAATCCCACTCATTGGGGGTGTCGCCTTCCGGTGCCTTGCGCGACCATTCCGCGCTTGCTTGTTACCCACGCTGTTCTTCCCGTATTCCCCTGCTTGGGTTCTACGTCGCGGCGTGTGTCAATAGGAATGCGCAGATAGTAAGAAACTTTATTAACTGAGTTAAAAAATACTAAATTCGTCGTTTAATTAGAAATCGAGAAATTCCTCTAATTCGACGGAAATCCTAAAGAATCAATCTTTGACATCTGGCCTGCGAGTTCCTCGCTATAGTGCGCCAGCCAATCTCTTCCGCATCGTCATCTCCATGAACCGCCGCTGCTATCGCCTCGTCTTCAATCAACATCGCCGCATGCTGATGGCGGTCGAGGAGTCTGCCGCCGGCATGGGCAAGGGACGCCACGGCGCATCGCGCGCGGAACGCGCCACGGCTAATGGCGGGACGCATCAGGTCGTCGCGCGCTTCGGGTTGCCCGCGGTGACATTGGCGGCGTGGCTTGTTTGGGGACTGCCGGTGCATGTCCGGGCGCAGGTGGTGGCGGATCCTAACGCCGGTGCTCACCGGCCCACGGTCGTACAGACCGCCAATGGCCTGAATCAGGTCAATATCACTCGCCCATCCGCGGCAGGGGTGTCGACCAATGCGTTCACGCAGTTCGATGTTCCCCGTGCGGGGGTCATCCTGAACAACTCGCCGGAGATCATTGCGACGCAGCAGGCCGGCTATATCAACGGCAACCCGAACCTGTTGCCCGGCGGGTCCGCGCGCATCATCGTCAATCAGGTCACCAGCGCGTTGCCCAGCCAGTTGCGCGGATACCTGGAAGTCGCGGGTCCACGCAGCGAGGTCATCGTCGCCAATCCAAACGGCATCCTGGTGGATGGCGCAGGATTCATCAATACCAGTCGAGCCACGTTGACCACCGGAGTGCCGATGTTTGGGGGTAGCGGTAGCCTGGATGCGTATCGGGTTACCGGCGGGCAGATCAGCATCGATGGCGCCGGCCTGAATGCCGCCAACGTCGACCAGGTTGATCTGATCGCGCGCGCGGTGAGGACGAACGCAGCGCTCTACGCCAATCAGTTGAACATCGTCGCCGGCGCAAATCGCGTGGAACGCGGAACGTTGGCGACGACGCGCATCGAAGGCGTCGGCGGGGCGACCGCGCTTGGCATCGACGTCAGCCAGCTGGGCGGCATGTATGCCAACAAGATCCTTCTGGCGTCCACCGAACTGGGGGTCGGCGTTTCCAACCGAGGCGTCGTGGCGGCGCAGGCCGGCGAGCTGACGCTGACGACCGAAGGCCGACTGGTATTGGGAGGACAAACGAACGCGGGCGGTAGTCTTGTCGCCCGAGCGCGCGACGGGATCGATAACAGCGGCACCACTTATGGTGCTGGCGCCGTGTCGATGGAGACTGGCGGCGCATTGTCGAACAGTGGAATGCTGGCGGCGCGGCAAGGACTCGCCGTCAATGCCGGCGGTGTATCTTCCAGCGGCACGCTCGGCGCTGGCGTCGGCAGCAATGGATCCGTGGGGACGGACGGTGACCTGACTATCGTGTCGACCGGCGCGCTATCTGCGACGGGCCGAAATGTGGCTGGCGGCAGTGTCACGCTGCAAGGTAGCGCCTTGAATCTGGCCGGCAGTCAGACGGCCGGCAATCGTAACGTGAACCTGACCGCAGCCGGTGGCAATCTCGATCTTGCCGGCGCGGCGACAAGCGCCGGCGGTCGTATCGACGTCCAGGCGCAAGGTGCCCTGATCAACGATCGCGGCCGACTATCGAGCGGGAATGCCGTCACGGTGACCGCCGGCGCAGTATCGAATCAGTCCGGTCAGATTCTGGCGCAAGGGCCGATGATCATCCGGTCCAATGGAGCAACCAATAACACCCAAGGGGCGCTGCAATCCGCTGGTGCTCTGACAATCTCTACTGCGAACTCGCTCGATAACGCCGCAGGCCGGATTGTCTCCGTCAACGGCGATGGCTTGTCGATCGATGCCGGCACAATCGTCAATGCCGGCGGCAACACCGCGACCGGCGAAGAAGGGGGCGTGATCGGAAGCAACGGCAACGTTCGCCTTGCCGCCCAGTCGCTGGGCAACCATGGCCGGATCGAAGCAAGCGGTGACGCCAGCCTTGTCGCCGGTTCGCTGAGTAACGACAGCGGAAGCATAGCGGCGGGCGGCGCATTGACCGCCGATGTCACCGGCTCGCTGACGAACCGTGGCGGCAAGCTGGTAGCGGCGACCGCGACCGTCTTGGCCAATGCGTTGGACAACTCGGCCGGTCGCATAGAGGCGGCCCATGTAGCGATTGAGACAAAGGGTGACCTTGCCAATCGTGGCGGCGTCATCAGCCAGTACGGGCAGGGCGACACCAGGGTTGGCGCGGGTGGGGTGCTGGACAACAGCGGCGGGACCTTCGCGACAAACGGCCAGAACCTGACTATAGCCGCCGGTGCCGTCGACAACAGCGGCGGCAAGATCGAGCAAGCTGGTACGGGCGCGCTGATGTTGTCCAGTGCGGGCCTGGTCCGAAATGAACAAGGCACGATTCAGACCAATGGATCTCTGCTGACGCAGGCGGGCGCGATCGGCAATCGGACTGGCACGCTGTACGGGCAAGCCGGTCTCGTACTGCGCAGCAATGCAGATATCGACAACACCGGCGGCGACATCCAGACTGCGGGAGATTTGACGGTCTCCGGAAGCGGTGCGCTGAGCAATGCCAATGGCATGTTGGCCGCAAACGGCATGCACAGCGCGATGGCGGTGTCCGCGAACGGCATCGACAACAGCGCTGGCCGACTGGTCAATGCCGGCGACGGCGCCACGGCGGTGACGTCGAACGGCGATCTCGGTAACAACGGCGGGGTGCTCGGCGGCAACGGCGACACGACGATCGTTGCGCAGAGCCTCGCCAATGCCTCTGGAGGCAAACTCACATCGGCAGGTGCGCTCGCCCTCGAGGTCGCACGAAATCTGGACAACCGGGGCGGCACGCTGTATGGGCAGACACGGCTGCGGATTTCCAGCGGTGGGGACTTGGACAATCGTGGTGGCAACACGCAAACCGCCGGCGACCTTTCCGTCGCGGCGGGTGGTGCGCTGGTGAACGCGGCCGGCACGCTGGTCACCAACGGCTCACGCAGCACCATGCTGGTGTCAGCGGATCGTCTCGACAATAGTGGCGGCAAGCTGACCAACGCCGGCGATGGCGCCACGACGTTGACCGTCGCGGGATTGCTGGGCAACGCCGCCGGTGTGCTCGGCGGCAATGGCGATACTTCTGTTGCTGCACAAGGGCTCGTCAATACGTCGGGCGCCAGCCTGGTGGCAGGTCGAACGATGACGCTGGACGTCGATGAGAACGTCGACAATCGCGGCGGCTCGATATACGGGCAGACCGGCCTCAGTGTCAGCAACGGTGGCGTCTTCGACAACACCGGCGGCGATGTGGAAACCAATGGAAACCTCGTCGTCACGGTCGGCGGTGCATTGAACAACACGGATGGCACGCTGGCGGCAAACGGGGTCCACGGTGCCATGGCAGTATCGGCTTCGAGCATCGACAATAGCCGCGGCAAACTTGCCAATGCAGGCGACAGCACGACCACCGTGACGGCGACAGGTACGCTGACCAACGGTCGGGGCGTACTGGGCGGCAATGGCGACACCACCATCGCGGCGCGTGAACTGGTCAATACCGATAACGGCAGCGTCATCGCCGCCCGTGCTCTGAAACTGGAGATCAAACAGTCGCTGAACAATCGTGGTGGAGCGCTGTTCGGGCAGACTGGCCTGACCCTGAGCACGGGTGCTGGCATCGACAATGCCGCGGGCGATATTGAGACTAGCGGCGATCTCGCCATTACCGCGCTCGGTGCAATCAGCAACGTCGGCGGTACGCTCGCCGCCAATGGTCAGCACAGCGCCATGACCGTGTCTGCGGCCGGTATCGACAATAGCGGTGGGAAGCTCGTCAATGCAGGTGATGGAGCGACGGAAGTCGCTTCCGTGGGCGCGCTGGCGAACACGGCCGGGGTGCTTGGAGGCAACGGCAATACCACTGTGACCGCGAACGGCCTGATCAATACGTCGGGCGGCAACATCGTCGCAGGTAAAGACCTGGCTTTGCATGTCGTGCAGAACGCCAATAACAGCGGCGGTACGCTCTATGGCCAGACGGGTTTGGTCGCATCAAGCGGTGCGGGCTTCGACAACAGCCACGGCGATATACAGACTACGGGCGACATGACGCTGTCGGCGGGCGGCGCGCTGTCGAACGCGGGCGGCACCCTTTCCGCCAATGGACAACACGGCGCCATGTCGGTATCCGCAGCATCCGTGGACAACAACGCCGGACGGGTGGTCAACGCGGGCGACGGTACAACGAACGTCAATACCGCCGGTGTCATCTCCAATTACGCAGGGGTGCTTGGCGGGAATGGCAACACCACGATAGCCGCGCAAGACCTCCTCAATACCGGTGGCGGCAATGTGACCGCGGGCCGTGATCTCGCGCTTCACGTCGCGCGTACCGTCGACAATCGCGGGGGAACCGTCTACGGCGGCACTGCGCTGTCGTTGTCGCAGGCAAGCGCTTCCCTTGACAACCAGGGTGGCACATTGCTGGGCGGGCAGGATGTCATCGTCAAGGTTGCTTCGGTAGGTAATGCCGGCGGTATTGTTCGTGCCAATCGTGATATCGGTGTCGAAGGCGCCGTTGGCGGCAGCGGCGAAATGACGGCAGGCCGCAATCTGACGCTGGCCGTGACGGGCGACTACCTGAACGATGCGGCCAACAAGCTGAAGGCAGATGGCGAACTTCGTCTATCCAGCACAGGCACGCTGACCAACACCGGCACACTGGCTGCCGCCGGCAATCTCTCGGTGACGGGCACGAATGTCGTGAACGGCGCTGACGCTGTCCTCACAGGTGCATCCACCACGGTCAATGCGGGCAATGCGATAGCGAACGCGGGCCGCATTGATGGCGACACCGTGCATACCACCAGCGCCTCGCTCGACAATACCGGCACGATCATCGGCTATACGGTGCAGGTCCAGGCAGGCGACATCCTCAACAACGGACCCGCGGCCATCATCGCGGCCGCGCAGGACCTCAGGCTCTACGCCGGCAATTCGGTATCGAACCTGGACGGCGCGACGATCTATAGCGCAGGCAACCTGCAGATCGGTCGCGATGGCACGCGCGACGGTAGCGGGATGCTCGCGAACCAGACCGGATCGCTGCTGAATCGGTCGGCCACGATTGAGGCGGATGGAGATGTGGATATTGCCGCGCGGTCGGTGACGAATTCGCGTGCAAGCGTGGTGACGGAGGCGGGCACGTCGACGTCTACGACTCAGACGCTCAAGGCATGGCTGGCTGGCTTGCCAGACTTCGAGTTGACGGGGCACCAGAGCATTACCTTCCCACAATGGCGATGGCCTGGTGGCGCCGCAAAGATCAGCGCGGCAATGATGCAGGCGCTGCGGAACCCGATCACGATTGAAGTACCGAAAGCCGATGTCACGAACGTTGATACGGCCAACAAGACCCTTTCATTTACGAAGGCACCGATCGAGGAGTTCTACAACAGGGCGCCCAAGATTTGCGACGACAATAACTGCCAGCCTTGGGAAGAGGTTCTGACGCGGCCGCTCACAACTCAATCGACACAGCATTACGAGTCTATCGAAGACACAGGCGCCAGCTACAAGATAACGTTCTGGCCGGACTACGACCCCGCCCGCCATATTCGACCCGATCAAGTTCGGATTCGCTTCGACCTCGGAGTCGACAATCACGACTACAGCGAGATCGAGCGAACCACCACGACCTCGGTCAGTACGGATCGCCTCGTCAGCGCGACCGCAGCTGGCATTGTCCGAGCACAAGGCGCCATCCGCATCAATAGCGATGGCGGCGCCATCCTGAACCAGTCGTCCACGATGGCGGCCGGCGGCGATCTGGTCCGCCGCGCCATCGGTGGCTCCGTCGGCGACATCGGCACGGCGCTGCAGCAAACCACCACCACGACCGACACCTCGACTTTCTATTGGCATCAGAAGTCGGGCGGCAATAGCGACACCAAGGTGGTGCCCTATCCGACCATTCCCGTCGCTTCGACAACGGTCATGGCACTCCCGGCGATTGCATCGTCCAACCAGTCGGTGCAGACGACGGCCCGCGATGTATCGGTGACAACGGTGGATCGTGTGGGCAACACAGTGACCGGTAGTGGTGTCGCCGGAGCCGGGAAGACGAACGGTGGTGTTTCGGGTGGAAACGCGACCGCTGGCAGCGTCAGCGGCGGTGATACGACGGCCGGCGGTGTCACCGGCGGGAACATGAGTGGCGGCAATGTCAGTGGTGGCGGAGCAGTAGGAGGCCAGGTTGGCGGTGTATCCGGTCAAGCGGTCCGTCCGCAGACCGTTGGTACGGCGCAGGGCGGTCTTCCCAACCTGACGCTCCCGACGAACGGATTGTTCCGGATCCAGCCTGCACCCAACGCAACTTACCTCGTTGCCACTGATCCTCGTTTCACCCAGTACAAGTCCTTCATCTCCAGCGACTACATGCTGGGCGAACTTGGGCTGGATCCCCACAAGGTGCAGAAGCGGCTTGGCGACGGTTTTTATGAAGAGAAGCTGATACGCGACCAAGTGACGCAGCTCACTGGCCGAACCTTCCTGGCCGGCTATTCCGACCAGATGGAAGAGTACAAGGCGCTGATGAACAATGGCGTCGCTTACGCCAAGGCGTTTGGGCTGACGCCGGGGATTGGGCTGTCCGACGAACAGATGCAGCAGCTGACGACGGACATGATCTGGCTCGTTTCCCAGGACGTGACGCTATCCGATGGGACCACCCAATCGGTGCTGGTGCCGAAGCTCTATCTGGCGCAGGCGAATACGGTCAATCTGAACGACACCGGCGCCTTGGTGACCGGCAAAACCGTTTCCATCGACGCCAGCGGCAATGCCGACAATAGCGGACGCATCGTCGGCGACGTCGCAACCCAGGTCCTTGGCAATAACATCGTCAACCGCGGCACCATCGGTGGTGCCGGCAGCAACACCGTAGTCCAGGCGGCGCTCGACGTTCTGAACAAGGGCGGAACCATCACGGGCAAGGACGTCGTAGTTAGCGCGGGCCGCGACGTGGTCAATGAAACGCACGCCATCACGGCCTTGCGGACGCTTTCCAACGGCTACAGCGCCGGCGGCACCGGCATCGGGTCCGTTGCTTCCATCTCGGCCAGCGGCACGACCGCCGTACTGGCGGGGCGCGACATCAATATGAGCGGCGGCCGCGTGGACGCAGGCGAGAATGCGCTGCTTGCAGCCGGCCGGGACCTGAACATCGGAACCGTAGCGCTTGGCACCACCCAGGACGCCGTGTCGCGCGGCGGACAGAGCTACAGCCACGATCAGGTCGTGACGAACGCCGGAAGCACGCTTCACGCAGGGGAAAATCTTGTTGCGGTCGCAGGACGCGATGCCACGCTCAGTGGTTCAGAGATTCAGGCAGGCGGCAATGCGTCGCTGCTCGCCGGACGCGATACGACGGTGACCGCGGTGATGGACACTCACAGGCATAGCGAAGGATCGCTGGGCGGCAAGGGCGCGCAGTATACGCAGTCCTCGTATGACGAGACTGCGCGGGGAAGCGCCGTGCAGGCAGGTGGCAATGCCACCTTGGCGGCTGGGCAATCCGCGCTCGCCTCCGCGATGCTGCAGAGCAATGGCATCTCGCCGATCCTCGATACCAACAACGAAACCAGCAGCGGCAATCTTTCGGTGCTCGGATCCAGCGTAACGACGGGTGGTGAGTCTGGCGGTGGTGGTGTGGCACAACTGATCGCCATCGGCGACGTGACCGTCGGCACGGTCAATGAGACGCATCAATCGGATAGTTGGTCCGAAAGCAAGAAGTCCGGTTTCCTTTCCAAATCGAAGACCACGAAAGAGAGCAGCCAGCGCGACAGCATTGCGGTTGGCTCGATAGTGTCTGCAGATAGCGTAGAGGGCAGCGCCGGCCGCGATATGGTCATTAACGGTTCTACCGTCGCGGCGACAAACGACGTGACGCTGAACGCCGGCCGGGATCTGTCGATCACAAGTGCCGAGAGCACCAGTTCCAGCTACAACTTCGAGCACACTACCAAGTCGGGCTTTGGCGCTACCGGCTCCGGCCTGTCCTATGGCAAGCGCGATCAAAAGGACACGATCAATCAAAGCTCGATGACGCAGACCGGTAGCCTGGTGGGCAGTACGGACGGGAGCGTCCAGATGTCCGCAGGCAATACGTTGAAGGTCAGCGGCAGCGAACTGATTGCAGCGAAGGACATTTCTGGGATCGCGGCCGACGTCACCATCGAGGCAGCCAAGGGAACTCGGCATCATGATGAAACCCATGAGGTGAAACAAAGCGGTTTCACCCTTGGCGTTTCGGGCGGGGCAATCGGCTCGGCAATCAGCGCTGGCCAGAAAATCAACTCGGCGAGCCAGAGCAAGGATGGTCGCGCCTCGGCGCTATGGGGAATCGCGGCCGCACGCGATGTGTTTGATGCGGGCAATGTTCTTCCGGCCGGAAAGAACCCGACCGAAGGGGCGGCGATTACGCTTTCCTGGGGTAAAAGCCATAGCAAGCAAACGTTCACTGAGGACAGCACGACCCATACCGGCTCCAGCGTGACCGCAGGCGGCAATACAACGTTCGTCGCGACAGGCGTGGACGCTGGCGGCAATCGCACCGCCGGCAATATCAACATTGTCGGTTCGGACGTATCTGCCACCAATGTCGCGTTGGGTGCAAAGAACGAAGTCAACATCGTGTCGGCGACCGACACGGCGGAGAGCCACAGCACCAACAAGTCGAGCAGCGGCAGCATTGGCATTTCCTACGGCGCGCAGGGATTCGGCGTGTCAGCGTCCGCCTCGAAGGCCAAAGGAAATTCGGACAGCGTTAGCACAACACAGGTCAACAGCCACATCAGCGGTACCGATTCCGTCGCGATCGTATCCGGCGGCGATACCAATATCCTGGGTGGCGTCGTCACCGGCGGTAAAGTTGCGGCCAATGTTGGCGGCGACCTGAACCTGCAAAGCCGTCAGGACACCGAGGAGGTCCACGCCCGGCAGGAAAGCAAGGGCGGTGGCTTCAGCATTAGCCAGGGCGGTGGGTCAGCCAGTTTCTCGGCGTCCAAGGGCAAGGCTGACGGTAGCTACGCCAATGTCACCGAACAAACAGCCATTCGGGCTGGTGACGGCGGGTTCGATATCACGGTCAAGGGCAACACGGATCTTGATGGTGCGGTGATCTCCAGTACGGCGACTGCTGACAAGAACAGCTTGACCACTGGAACGCTGTCGTGGAACGACGTACGCAACCACTCGGACTTCAGCGCTACGTCTTTCGGACTCTCGGCCGGTGGCGCTTTCGGAGGCCCGGTGGGTCAAAGCAAGAGCGGTCCGACGTCGGGGAAAAACACCGGTGGCATCAGCCCAATGATCCCGCAGAGTGACAGCGGCAGCCAGGAAGGTCTCGCGCAAGCCGGGGTTTCCGCCGGGACCATTACGATTACCGATACGGCGAATCAGAAGCAGGACGTCGCGACGCTGAATCGGGATACCGCTTCCACGAACTCGACAGTGGGCAAGAACCCGGATTTGGCCAATGTATTGAGCGAGCAGGCCGACATGATGGCCGCCGCACAGGCGGCCGGTGAAGCCGTAGCGCGCACGGTAGGCGATATCGCGAACAGCAAGCAGAAGGACGCGCAGCTCGCCCTGAAGAAGGCTGAACAGGCTTACCAAGAGGATCCTAGCGATGCCAATCGCGCCGCCATCGCCGAAGCGCAAGCCGCCGTTGACGGTTGGAAAGAGGGCGGGCAGTATCGCGCGGCGTTGCATTCGGCCGGTGGTGCCTTGATCGCCGGGATCGGAGGCGGCAGTGCATTGGCGGGTGCGGCCGGAGCGGGGTTGTCATCGTTGGCGGCGCCGAAGCTCGCCGAACTTGGAAACACTGTGGCCGGCAGTATCGGAACGGGTAATGCCGATCTGAATGAAGCGCTGGGCAATCTGGCTGCCAACATTGCTGCCGGAGGTTTGGGGGCCGCCGTGGGAGGCGGAACGGGTGCCGCGACCGGCGCGAATGTGGATCGGTATAACCGGCAGCTGCACCCGGAGGAGAAAGAGCTAGCAAAGAAGATGGCTGCCAACAGTGGCGGTCGGTACACTCCCGAGCAGATCGAGGCGCAGATGCGCTTATCCAATTTGGTCGATATGAACGGTAACGTAATCGAATCTGGTAGGGCGGACACGATCAATGCCGCTACAACAAAGGTCGCGGACGCCGCCGTGACATGGCTACCTGTTCCTGGAACGACGTCGATCACAGAGTCCCAAGTCAATGCCAATCCGGAACTAATCGCCTTTATCGTTGCACAACAGAAGCAGATGATCGGTGATATTCCGTATGCTAGCCGCCAGGACTATAACGATGTAAAGCTCTACACCAATACACCGTCGCAGTTGCCGACGAGCCGTTGTGGTGCTGGGCAGGCAGACTGTGCTGCGGGTTTGCCAAGATCGATGAGTGAGGCGGAACTTCAGCGGCGGCGCACTGCGGTGGCCGAGGGGGCGGATTGGACATCCACCCAGTTGGGCCGTGCGGGTGCTACTGCAACCGCTATAGCTGGCTCCCCGTTTGTCAATCCTGCGATTAGGGCAGCCGCTGAAGGAGTTGGGCTAGGGTTACAGCTCGGTGCCTTTGGCGCCAGTGTAATAGAACAATTGGCGCGGCCAGATGTTGGGCAGACAGTTGTGGACGGAGGGCTTGGCGTCGCCGTCGATCGCGTTACTGGTATGGTCCCTTCCCTTGCACCTGTAATTAACGAAATCGGCGAGCGTGTGAAAGCTACGGATGCAGCGCATAAATTGCGGGATGGATTGAACAAATGAAATTGCAAGTTGATGGAAAATTAAAAGGATGGATCATGACAGTCCTGGTTGTTCTGGGATTGTTGATAATATTCCTAGCGATAAAGGTTGTTCCTGCCGGGGTGTGGAGGATAGTAGTTGCTTCGCTAGGCTTGGCAATAGCCGCCATCGGCGGATATGCGGCAAAAGCACAGGTCCTTGGCCTTCGTCCATTTGGAGAGCCTGCTTGGCGGAAGGCAAAACGCACGTACGTGGACAATGAAGACAATGCTTGATTGAGATATCAAATCTCGTTCTTGTGAGAAAGTCATACGTGGTCTGGAGATTTTTTGGGGAAAAAAATTTCATCCGACTAATCTAATGTATTGGCTGTCATGACTCTGACCATGGAAATAAAGAAACTAGACCATCGTCGGACTTGGACGAATTATGTTCCTATCGGGGAATAAGACAGAGCGAAAAGTGATGTCTCGACGTGGCCGAGATATCGTGAAAAGCACCGCATGCCCCGCTGCATCCAGTATTCATGAAGCTCCAAAAGAAATCTGTTCCTACTGCGCGTTGGATATGCATCACGGGCGCAATCGCCATGTCTCAGTTAGGTCACGGGCAAGCGCTTCCTGCTAACCCGCCCCCGTCAGCAGTCCAAACGGTAGCCGAGCAAGAGCAACGCATCCGCCAACAACAGGAAGCGCGTGAACGAGCTCAGACGGTGGATTCTCCCGGCGTACGCGCGGCTGAGGCGGCACCAGTCGAATTCCCAACTCTGCCGGACGAGACGCCGTGCTTCCGCATCGACAACTTCGTTCTCGATGTTCCCGGCGATCTGCCGGCACCTGTACGGGAACAGGGCGCCTCGAGTTTGCCGCAGGACCCCTTCGCATTCGCCCGCACCTGGCTCGACCACTACAAGGGTAACTGCGTCGGCAAGCATGGCGTCGACCTGCTGATCAAAGGCGTCTCGCAAGCCATCCTCGAGCGCGGTTACGTGACCAGCCGTGTGCTGGTGCCAGAGCAGGACCTGAGCACCGGAACGCTCCGTTTGACGTTGATACCAGGCGTCATTGGCGAATTGCGCTTTGCCGAGCCGGACCTATGGGCCACGTGGAGGAGCGCGTTTCCAACTCGTAGCGGTGAGCTGCTGAACTTGCGCGATCTCGAACAAGGGCTCGAGCAAATGAAGCGCGTCGCGAGCCAGGACGTCGATATGCAGGTCGTGCCGACTGCAACGCCTGGAGTCAGTGATGTCGTTATCGCGGTCAAGCGAAGCAAACGTTGGACGGTGGTCGCGTCCGTCGACGACTCGGGCAGCCGTTCGACCGGCAAGCGACAAGGCAATGTCAGCCTCGCCATCGACAACCCGTTGGGCCTGAACGATCTGTTCAACGTGGGCTATTCCCATGATCTCGAATTCGGCGACAAGGCTCGTGGCACCAAAGGTTGGAATGGCTTTTATTCCGTACCGTGGGGCTATTGGACCGCGACACTGTCTGCCTACGGTAGCGACTATTTTCAACAGGTCGCCGGCGTCAATCAGACGTTCGTGTTCAGTGGCGAGTCCCAGAACGTGGACCTCAAGCTGCATCGGGTGATTCGCCGCTCGCAGAACGACGTGTTGGGTCTGCAATGGCGGTTAACGCGCCGCTTTGGCAAAAGCTACATCGAAGACACCGAGATCGCGCAACAACGGCGCAACAACACCGTGGCGGAATTCGGCATCACCGACCGGCACTACTTTGGCGCTGCACAACTGGACGCCAGCCTTCTGTATCGGCAAGGTGTTGGCGGCTTCGGATCGCAAGCCGGCACGCTGGCGGCGCAAGGCGGACCGACCTGGCAGTTCAAGATGGCGGTGGCCGATATCAACCTTTCCGTGCCGTTCAAGCTGGGTCAGCAGTCGATGCGGTATGTGACCACATTCCGTGGTCAGTTCACCAACGACCGCTTGTACTTCGTCGATGCCATTACGATTGGCAGCCGCTATACCGTGCGCGGTTTCGATGGAGAGAACTTGCTGGCGGGCGATCGTGGCTTCTACTGGCGCAACGAGCTGCAGCTTCCGGTCGCGAATACTGGGCAGGCGCTCTATGCGGGACTGGACTACGGCCGCGTATTCGGGCCTTCGACTGCCGCATTGATCGGCACTCAACTTGCGGGCGCCGTACTCGGATTGCGCGGCGGCGTAGGAACCGGATTGGGAGCGTTCTCCTACGACGTGTTCGTCGGTACGCCCGTGTACAAGCCAACGGCTTTCCATACGGCCGGCGTCACCGGCGGATTTCAATTGGTGTATCAGTACTAGGCACCGCTTTCCAATCCGACATTTCTATTTCCATTCCACAGTTCCATCATGAAAAGCAACCACGCAAAGCGGATCGGCGCACTTGTCTTGACTGTCGGCGGAGCGCTTCTCCTGACTTCGTGTTCCCTGATACCCCAGCCGAAACGATACCTGTCCGAAAAGGCCGTTGACTACAACCCGGCCGATTCGGCCCGGGTTCGGTTTTACGTGGAGGCGGGAGTTTCTGCCTCATATCGCGCCGAATCGACATGCTACTCGGGATGGTATGAGGAGGACAGCAAGCGCGTGGCCGTTACCGGCACAGGACTCTTTGACAGCTGGAAGTATTCGTCACACAGTACGACGATTGGGATGCCGCAAAGCCCGCGTCCCTGGATGCGTTTCGAAGGACTCGTTTTCAAATCTGCGATCAACGAATATGTCGTAAAGGGCGCGAAGCCGCTCACGATCTCCATGTCGGAAACGTCGCAGAATTGGCGGTGCGATCCGCCCTCCGTATCGTTCGTGCCAGAGCCTGGCAAAGACTATGACGTCTTCATGTCGACCCAATATAGACGGTGCTGGATCGATATCCGCG
The DNA here is from genome assembly GCF_021213615.1 of Cupriavidus sp. UGS-1. NCBI lineage: Bacteria > Pseudomonadati > Pseudomonadota > Betaproteobacteria > Burkholderiales > Burkholderiaceae > Cupriavidus > Cupriavidus sp. UGS-1. The sequence continues at coordinate 136,463 of NZ_JAJQJF010000001.1, forward strand.
AGATCGACGCCGAGGGCAAGGATGTTCCAATCAAGCCGAACGAGGCATCGCGCTGCAGCGCCACTTCCTGAGCCCGTTGTCCGATGATCGATCCCGCTTTCCCCAAAATCCTGATCATCACCGGCCTGATGGCCGCCGGCAAATCGTCGGTCGCGCAGGCCATCGCGGAACGCCTGCCAAAGTCCGTCCACCTGCGTGGCGATACGTTCCGCAAGATGATCGTGAACGGACGGGCGGAAGTGACACCGGAACCCTCTCCAGAGTCCTTGCAACAGCTCTCGTTGCGCCACCGCCTTGCATGCGACGCCTGTGAGGCCTATGCCGACGCCGGTTTTACCGTGATCTATCAGGACGTGATACTTGGCGAATATCTAAGCGAAGTCTGCACGAGGCTGTCCCGCTGGTCGCCGGGTGTACTGGTGCTGAACCCTTCGTTGGATGTGGTCGCGCAGCGCGATGCCGAGCGGCGCAAGACAGCGTATGCCGGCGATTGGACGCCGGCCTCGCTGGCCGCGGGGCTTCAACATACACCGCGTATCGGCTTGTGGCTCGACACCTCGGCCATGACGGTGGAGCAGACCGCCGACTTCGTATTGGGACACGCGGCGGAAACCACGGCCGGAAGGCGTTAGGACGCGAGCGTTACCGCCGTCATCGGGATCTCGCCATAACTGTCGTTTGTCATCGCACGGAAGAGACGCGTGCTTGCGGATCAACCGCTTACAGGAACCCTCGCCACTCCGTTGCCAGCAGGGTTGTCGTATATCGGAGAATCTGTCTCCCTTCGCCATCGTGTATGTGCGTTTTGTGCCTGGACCAGGAACGGTCAGTCGCTCTGCTTGAATGACGGCTTGCGACCCTTTTATGCCCCTTGGCGAAATCGCCCCAAAGTCCGATGCTTAGCAAGCAACGGACATCCTAGCTGGAGTCCACTACTCGGTGGCGTTGAGCGGTTGCGCAACCAAGGACAGTCGTGGCTTGCGCCCTTCAGTTTCCACGACAACGCGAAGCAATTGTCCGGTCACCGCAGTTTTATCGGCCATCTTGTCACCAATTCCAACCCAAGGCGAGCAATAGACCCTAAGAAGCGACCCATTCTGTAATGGCTGCTCCGCAGGGGTAGCTTTGCCGTCGCTCAATCCAACAGTTTGGAAAACGATGCCGGTGTCACCCACGCGTCGGCGAGCAATTAAACGTTGATCTGAGACGTAGCTCTCCACCATTACGGCGAAGTCCAGCTCCTCACCTCGATCAATGTTGATTGCGGACTGGCTGATATGCGCCCGAAACAAAAAACCTATACGCTCAATTCGTGCTGCCAACTTTGGGAGTCGCAATTGGTGAAATTCGGTCCTCGTAAAATCTAGCTCACAACGCGCCTTGATTTCAAGGGTCAGTTGCTTTCCGCCGTCGAAGACACCTATTGATTTGCCAAGGGCCGTGAGTATGATGCCGTGCGCATCGCCAAGAATTCCGACGAGGTTTGGTCCCCGCTCTCCAGTCCTTACAGAAAAGAGATCGAAGTCTGGATCGAGAGCCTTGTCTGCACTGAGCTCAATCCCGAGCTCCATTGGCCCCGGAGGGGCATCGATAAGCATAATCGCTTGCGCTGCAAGCCGAATGTTTTGAAATTCGGCTGCATTGACGTGCAGGTCCAACGAGATGTGACGTCCTGGTAGGCCCCATTCCTCGGAAGTGAGGTCCCTGACCACAAAGAGTTCGATCCCCTTCCCCTTGGCGTACGCTATTGCCCCCTCTTCGAAGCCGGTTGTCGTAAAGATCGCTCCGTTATTCGCGCCCAATGCTTCAATGCTGGATGCGAGAACATCAATGCGATCGCGACCTACCGGCTCCTTCCAGCGTTTGCATTCAACGAGTGTTGTGAACTGGTGGAAGCGCGACCTTCTAGTGATTTTCACATCTGTCTGGCGCTTGGCTCCGTAACGATCTATTTCTGTTACGTCACGTTGTACCGTGACATCACCGTCCCCTTCATATAGATCGTTTACAAAGGATTCAAACAAGGCCCAGTCGTAGTACTTGCTCATGAAACCGGAAGAATCCATTTTCCTCTCTCTATTTGGAAGTGCGCTATCGCGAGCGCCAACAGGCGTTAGCCAGATCAACTTCGAACGGGATCGGTATGCACAATGGCGATGATAGCAACCATACGCCGCTAGGTGCCCGTCCGACGTGCGACGCAAAGCGGACGGTCATTGGTCCTTGTCTGGATGACCCAAAGTGGCCGGAAGGAGTCACACGCAGCCGACGGCGTACTTAGGCCAATCCGACGGCCTTCGCCGCGCGGCACGAGAAGCCTCCTTGACCAAGAGCGATAGCGAAGTCTGTGAAGTGCGACGAAGTACGCGCTCGCCTTGGTGGAAAAGCTCTCAGATCCCGTGGCAAACGACAATAGGCGCCCAAAGCCCGCGTTTCCCAATTGCCTTACCATGCGGTCATTGCAAAGCGGACCCTCTCCGCATCCAAACGACCGAAGACACACCATGGCATTGACAATCACCCCCGGAACGACGACCCGCATCCTGATTCGCGGCGAGGCAGGCGATATCGAACTGCTGATCGATGCACCAAAGGAAGTGCTGCAGGGCATTGCCGTTGTCGGCCACCCGCATCCGATGCAAGGCGGTACGGCCGACCACAAGGTGCCGCACCAATTGGCGCGCGAATTGACCGCCCACGGTTTTCTGGCGGTCAGGCCAAACTTCCGCGGCGTTGGCGGAACCGAGGGCGCGCACGATGCCGGTGTCGGAGAGACCAACGACATGCTGGCGGTAGTCGGCCATCTGCGCGAGCAATACCCGGATCTGCCTCTGGCGCTGGCGGGATTCTCGTTCGGGGCCTTCGTTGCCGCGCTGGCATCGGTGCAGCTCACCGAGCGCGGCATCACGATCGATCATTTGATATTGACCGGAATGCCGTCCGGCCCCGTCGCGAATCACCGCACCTATGACACGCCGCCGGTGCAAGCCAACGCGCTGGTGGTTCATGGGGAGAATGACGAACGAGTCGCGCTGTCGGCCATCTTCGATTGGGCCCGCCCGCAGCAGTTGCCGGTCGTGGTGGTGCCGGGTGCGGACCATTTCTTTTCCGGCAAGCTGCCCGTACTGAGGCGCCAGGTCGCCAGCTATCTGGAGCGTCCAGCCTCGTCCCCCGAGGCGTGAATCCACTGTCGGCCGGCGCCTAGCCCGGCAAGGCGCCGCCGATCAACCTGACCCCCTTCCACTGACCGCTCTCGACCATCTGCGACACGATGGCCTGCAGCGCGGCCTCGACGCTGCGGCACGCCAGGCTCAGGCTCGCCGACGACGACAGGCACAGGCTGACGCGCCGCTCCAGCGTTGCGTCGGAGATAGACATCGCGGCGAGCTGGTCCTCTTCGTCGCCGGCCAGCGCCGACCACGGCAGGATGGTCCACCCCAGCCCTTCGCGCACCGCGGACAGCAGCACCGATACCGCGCTGGTTTCCGCGACGAGGCGGCATTGCAGTCCGGCGCTGACCAGCGCGCGATCGCACAGCACGCGGACCGAATTGGGAAAGCTCGGCAGCAGCAGCGGAAGCGCCGCGGCCTGCGCCAGCGTGATGGCGTGCGGATGCCCGGCAATCGGCCGGCCGACCAGCATCAACTGCTCGTCGAGCAGCGGGGTCGATTGCATGTTGGGGCGCTGCTGCACGTCCATCGCGACGGCGAGGTCGAGCTTCTGCAGCGCCAACGATTCCGCGAGGTCCGCGCTTGAGCCTTCGACGATTTCCAGGGTGATATCGGGGAAGTGCTCGGTCACATGCCGCAGCAGCGGCAATGCAAGCACGCGCGAGGTGCTGGTCGGCAGGCCGACGGTGACGTGGCCGCATGGTACGTCGCGGCCATGCTGCACCGCGGCTTTCGCCTCTTCCATCTGCCGCAGCACCATCTTGGCGTGGCGGTAGAGGATATGGCCGGTGTCCGTCGGTCTCGTGCCAGAGGGGCCGCGTACCAGCAATCTGGCGTCGAGTTCGGCTTCGAGGTTGGCGACGTGCTGGCTCAGCGAGGGCTGGGCGATATGGAGTGCATCGGCCGCGGCGGTGATGCTCTCCAGTTCGACGATGCGCGCGAAATAGCGCAGCTGCTTCAGGTCCATATTCGGCAAGGCGGTGGCGTGGTGGCCCACGCCAAACGGTCGAGAATGCGGCCGAATCGATGGCGGGGCACGCCGGCAATGTAGCATCCGCCGGCGTCCCGCGGCCTGTTCCGACAGTGGGGACCTACCGCAGGACTAGCCGCGAATCGGCAGGTCGAGATACGACGCCAGTTCGCCGCCGATCCGGATCGACAGCCGCGGCGGGCGCCCGTGCGGCACCTGCGGGAAATGCCCGCGGTCCGCGCCGGCGATCGACAGGCGCAGCCGGCTGCCGGCGGCCAGCGTCCAGGCGACGGGCAGCATCGCGAAGTGCAGGCGCTCGGTCTGCCCCGGTACCAGACGCGCCGCGTCGGCCTTTGTGAACGTGCGGTAGGGCCATGTCGTGCGGTATTCCGACGGGCACGGCGCGGTCTTGCGATGCAGCGCACGCAGCATGCCTTCGGTGATATAGCGCACCCGTCCGGACGCCTCGACCTCGGACAGGAACACATGCAGCGCGGCATCGGGCTGCGAACTGGCCAGGCCGATGTTCAGCACGACATGGCCGGCGATGGCCAGCGGCGCGGTGAGCAACGCGCCATCGAAGGACAGCAGGTCCCGCTGCCGCTCGCTCCAGTCCGGGTAATAGTCCTCGATATTGGCCGCGCCGAGCCGCTCATAACGGGTTTGACGGCCCGTTGACCAATTGAAGCTGGCCATGGTGTCCCGGTCCGATTCCGTGGCCGGACATGCGGGCGTCAGGCCTTCCGCATCGGCCGCCAGATACAGCCGCTGCGTGTCCTCGACCGGCGGCCATATCGGCGCTGCGTGCCATTGCTCGTCGTGCACGCTGTAGTAGTGGACTCGCGCTTCGTGCTCGAGGCCCGTCGGCAATTGCATCAGATGATGATCGAAGAAGCGCAATATCTCGGCCAGCAGCGGGAAGTCGGATGCCGCGCGGCTGCGCCATGGCGAGATATTGGTGCGCGCACCGTGATCCCACGGGCCCAACAGCAGCCGGCTGTCGTGATTGGGCAGCGACAGGAAGCGGGTGATCGCGCCATTCGCATAGCCGCCGCCGTCGTACCAGCCCGAGACCGAATACACCGCGACATCCTGCGCAATGCCGTCGAGATAGCGGTAAGGACTGCAGCTGCCCGAATCGAGCGCCGGATCGTGCTGCGTGGCGCCATCGCGGAAGGCGAACTCCGGCGCCAGATCGGCCAGCGCGAAGTTGTTGCGATGCTGCGCGATGGCCGCCTGCACCAGGCTGCCGTCGGTGTCCGCGTTGACGCGTTCGGGGCCATCGAAGCGTGGATCGTTGAAGTACGGATAGCGGGCCAGCAGCGCCCGGTCGTCCTGATCGAGCGCAACCATCAGTTCGTCGTAGGCCTGCACCCACACCTTGGACAGCAGGCCGCCGGGGTACAGCTGCTCGCTGTAGATATCGGAGACCGCGAACAGCGGCGCGATGGCCTTGACCGCGGGGTGGCCGGTGCTGGCCAGGAAGCAGGCCGCGGCGCCCAGATACGAGATGCCGGTCGAACCGATACGGCCATTGGACCAGGGCTGCGCCACGATCCAGTCGGCGATCTCGAAATAGTCGTCCCGCTCGGTCGGCGAGCGCAGCGCGTCGCGCGTGCCGAAGCTCGCGCCGGTGCCGCGCACGTCGACCACCACCACCGCATAGCCCTTGGGCACGAAGGCATCGCGGTACTTGGCGGTGTTCGGACTCGGTTCCGCGCCCGGCTCGCGCAGCCGGAAACGGCGGAAATAGGGAGTGAAGATGACGATGGTGGGATAAGGGTCCGGCGAGCCTTCGGCCTCCAGTGGCTGTGGCACGAAGACATCGACGGCGAGCTGGCATCCGTCGCGCATCGTCACATAACAGGACAGCGGATGATCCGGAATGGCGAAGCGCGAAGGGCGCGTTTCGAGATAGGCGCTGGCCGGCATTTTCCAGGCATTGCCGCGGAGATCGATATCGGACATGAAACTTGCGTTGAAGTCGGTGGGTTCGCGGCAATGGTAAGCAGCGCCCCGGAAGCCGCGGAAAGACGAAATGTCGATGGGGACATAGGGCTGGGCTATGGCATGCTGCGCCGCGGCACCTTGGTTCGTCTATCGCCGCGTCGGGATGCCCCATGACAGGGCCGAACGCCGGCGCGAAATCGCATGACGTGCACCGTGGCGATTCGCCATGCCCCCGGGGAGGGCAGGCGGCGGTCCGTCATAGGATCGACCTATGACGGCATCGAGATTCCGTATTGGTTCGCTCCCGCGCGAATTCTTACCATCGCTCTACGAGCCGGATCGAGGCGCGCCGATGTGAACGCCGCCATCGACACCATTTCTATTCGCATGACTGGGGAGAACTGCAGATGTACCGTTCCTTGATGGGCGCCGCGATGGCGGCCCTGATGACGCTGTCCGGCGCCGCCGTCGCGCAGGACGCCTATCCCAACCGTCCTGTCCGGCTGATCGTGCCGCAGTCGGCGGGCTCGGGCGGCGATGTGGTGGCACGGATGCTGGGCGACAAGCTCAGCCAGGAGCTGGGCCAGTCCGTGGTGGTCGACAATCGCGCCGGCGCTAACGGCATCATCGGTACGTCGTTCGTGGCCAAGCAGCCGGCGGACGGCTATACGCTGCTGCTGACCGGTGTGTCGCAGGTCAGCTTCAATCAGCATCTGTACAAGTCGCTGCCCTACGATCCGCAGAAGGACTTCACCTTCATTGCGCCGGTGGTCGATACGCCGTTCGTGCTGGTGATCAGCAAGGCCAGCGGCATCACGTCGATGGCGCAGTTCATCGAGAAGGCTAAAACCAAGCCCGGTGGGCTGACCTTCGGCAGCGCTGGCGTCGGCAATTCCACGCATCTGGCGATGGAGATGCTGGCCGACAAGGCGGGCATCAAGCTGACGCATGCCGCCTACAAGGGGTCGGGTCCGGCGCTGACCGGCGTGATCGCCGGCGAAGTCGATGCGATGGTCAGCGTGGTCGGTTCGGCGCTGCCGCAGATCACCGGTGGCAACGTGGTGCCGGTGGCGATCGTCGGGCAGAAGCGTGCGAAGGAGTTGCCCAACGTGCCGACCGTCAAGGAAGCGGGCCTGGACGTGCCGGTGATGCCGGGATGGTATGCGTTGCTCGGGCCGGCCAATATGGACGCCAAGGTGGTGGCTCGGCTCAATGCCTCGGTGCAGGCCTTCCTGGCCGATCCGCAGGTCAAGAGCAAGCTGGCTTCGCTCTATCTGGAGCCGCTGTCCGGTTCGGCCGACGCGATCAAGCAGCGCGCCGTGACGGACGCCAAGGTCTGGGGCGAGTTCATCAAGCGGCGGGGGATTCAGAACTCGTGATCGAAAACCTGTGGCGTTGAGCCAGCAGGCGTCGACGGCAGCCTGTCGCCCTCGCGAGCGCGGGGACGACAGGAGCTTCTGCGATACCGCTAACTCTGCAGCTCCGGCACGTTGCCCGCTTCGTCGTGCACGGTCAGGCGATCGTCGATGTCCTGCACCCCGGCGACCCCGCGTACCGCGGCCAGCAGTGCCTCGTGCTCGGACGACAGGATGTGCCCGCTCAACCATACGCGTCCGCCGACTACCGCGACGTCGATGGCGCCGGGATGGCCGACCAGGCGGCCCATTTCCGCGCGAACCCGCTCGGCAATGGTGTCGTCATCGGCCGCGTGCTTCCCCAGGCCGGTCGCGCTGCGTACCTTCGCCGCGATGCCCTGCATCCGGTCGGTGATCCGTTTGGCCTGCTTCTCCGCCAGATCCTGCATGTCGTGGCGGCTTGCCTCGGCCTTGTCGCGCAGCTCGGCGCGGCGCCGGCGACCCGACTGCGGATCGAACAGGTACATGATCGCGGCGCCAACCGCCGCCGCGACGGCAAACGGCAGCAGCCCCGGCCTGTTGCCGTGCATGTCGCGCTGCGTGCCTTCCCGCCGCTCCTCGTGCATTCCGTCGTTCATTTGCGCCTCCTTGGGAACAATGGCTTCACGCCCCGCCCGGCGGCGGGGGCGCGCTTAATGCGCCGAGCATCAGCTGTGCCAGTCCGAGCGCGCGCGAGGAGGGCCGGGCAGGCCGCGTCCATCGCATGGCGAGCGGGATCGGCAGGCCCGCGCAAATGCGAACTTACAGCGGCGTGTAATTCGGAAAGGCGAGCGAAACGGAAAACGACGTAGCCAATGCACGTGGCGTAATGGCGTCATGCAGCCGGCGTGATGCCAAGCGTTACGGCAACGAGTGAAGGGAACGGAAACGGCTGATTGGAAAACCGGGATGCGGAACGCGATCTCGGTGGGCAAGGTCGTCGCCGGCGCCGGATAGCTATGCCTCCGGCGCCGTCGTCGATTTGCGTTGGTAGGCTCGATTGGACTCGAACCAACGACCCCCACCATGTCAAGGTGGTGCTCTAACCAGCTGAGCTACGAGCCTGTGGAAGGCGCGGATTATAGAGAAGCTTTTGCGGACGCACAAGCCCGTCGGGCAAAAAATGCAGCGGGGCGTTTTCCGCTGTGGGACGCCGCCCGATTGCCGCGGCAGCGCGGCTCTCCTAAAAAGGGAGCATTGGCAAGCCAATCCGTCCATCGCCATGCTGAAAATCGCCACGTTCAATATCAATGGCATTCGCGCCCGCCTGCCGGCATTGCTGGAATGGCTGGAGCGCGAGGCACCGGATGTCGTCTGCCTGCAGGAATTGAAGACCGCCGATTCCGGTTTTCCGGCCGATGCCATTCGTGCCGCCGGATATGGCGCGATCTGGCACGGCGAGAAATCGTGGAACGGCGTGGCAATCCTGTCGCGCGGGACCGATCCGATCGAAAGCCGGCGCGGGCTGCCCGGCGACGACAGCGACAAGCAGAGCCGCTACATCGAGGCCGCGGTGCATGGCGTGCTGGTCGGCTGTCTGTATCTGCCCAACGGCAACCCGCAGCCGGGACCGAAATTCGAGTACAAGCTCGCCTGGTTCGAACGGCTGCTGAAGTATGCGGCCACGCTGTACGACAGCGGCCATCCTGTCGTGCTGGCCGGCGACTACAACGTGGTGCCGACCGACGAGGACATCTATAACCCGCGCTCCTGGCTCAAGGACGCGTTGCTGCAGCCCGAAAGCCGCGCCTGTTATCGGCGCCTGCTCGAGCAGGGATGGGTCGATGCCTTGCGCGCAAACTATCCGCACGAACGGATCTACACGTTCTGGGATTACTTTCGGCAGCACTGGCAAACCAATTCGGGTCTGCGCATCGACCATCTGCTGCTGAATGCGACGCTGGCGCCGGCGCTGCGCGAGGCGGGCGTCGATCGCTGGGTCCGCGGCGCGCCCCAGGCGAGCGATCATGCGCCGGCCTGGATCACGCTGGACGTTGGCGGCGCCGCGGGCGGGCGCAGGGTATCGGCGAAGACGGCGACGAAATCGCCGGGCGGCGCACCGGCTGCGAAGAAGGTGACCGCTGCAAAGAAGGTGAGCGCTGCGAAGAAGGTGAGCGCTGCGAAGAAGGTGACCGCCGTGAAGAAGACCATCGCGGCGAACAAAACCACTGCTGCAAAGAGGCCTGCCGCCAAGAAGGCCAGCGGCGCGAGGCAAAGCGCGACTAAGCGACAATGACGCCCGTCGCGGCCACGGGGCCGTGTCCATGTCGTTTGTCGATTCACCTTCCGCTCGCTTTGCCCATGCTTCTGAAAGTCGGCACGCTCGCCAAGCAAACCGGCCTGACCGTCCGCGCCCTGCATCACTACGATCGCATCGGGCTGCTCAAGCCGTCGGGCCGCTCCGCGGCGGGCTATCGTCTCTACAACCGCGACGACGTGGCCCGCTTGCACGCAATCCAGGTGTTGCGGCAGTCAGGCCTGTCGCTGGCCGCGATCGACGCGTTGCTGGCGGGCGAGGGGCCGCCGCGTCATCGCATCGTCACGCAGCAGATCGAAGCGCTCGATCGCGAGATCGCGCGGGCGACCGAGCTGCGCGGGCGCCTGGTGCTGCTGCAGACCGTGCTGGCCGCGGGCGGCGAGCCGGAGATCGAGCACTGGCTGGCGGCCCTGCGCCAGATGCGCGCCTATCGCCAATATTTCAGCGAGGCGGAACTCGAAACCATCTTTCGCCAGTGGATTGCCACCGAGGCGGAATGGCAGCCGCTGCTGGATGAAGTCCGCGAGGCCATGGCACAGCAGTGGCCCGCGGACGCGATCGGCACGCAAGCGCTGGCCGCGCGCTGGATGCATCTGGCCATGCGATGGATGCAGGGCGATATGGAGCGGGCCGTCCGTTGGGGCGAAATGATCAAGCAGGCCGCGCAACAGGGCTTTGGCGGCATCGACGCGGTGATGGTCGCTTATATGGAGTCGGCCGTCGCACTGCGGATGGCGGCGTGGCTACGGCATCTGTCGCCGGACGAACTGGCGCGGCTCGACAAGCGCCTAGAACCCGAATGGCAGGCCCTGGCGCAGCGGGCCCGCGCGCTGATCGCGGCCGGCACCGATCCTTCGGCGGCCGCGAGCCGCACGTTGCTGCACGATTGGGACGCGCTGGTCGATCGCATGGTTGGATACGATGCGGGGCTACGGGAAAAGCTGCTGAAGGCCTATCGCGACGAGCCGCTGCTGCAGATCGGGCATATGGTCGATGCCGAGGTGCGGGAGTTTTTCGAGGCGGTGCGCGCGCACGCCGGCGAGGCGGGGCGCGGCGGCGCTGACGGTCGGCACCGACGGTCGGCGCTGAAGATCGGCGCTGAAGATCGGCGCTGAAGATCGGCGCTGAGAAGCAGTTCAAGCCATGACATGACGGCACCCGCCACGGGTGCGGGGGTTGACCCTGACGTGCACGTCAGGGTCTATGCTGCCCGGCTTTCGCAGCAGGAGCCGATCATGTCCCAAACCGAAACGACCGCGCTGGCCCAAGGCCGGCCTAGCACGACCGCCCTGATGATGGCCATCGCGCGCGCCGCCCACCAGTTGCTCGACGAGCCGATCGTGCTCCCCGATGCCATCGCCTTGCCGATCCTCGGCCCCGAGCTCGAGCGTGGTGTCCGCGACGATCCCTATCGTTATAACGACCCGATGGCGCGTCCGATGCGCGCGGCCGTGGTCGCGCGCGCGATGGTGGCCGACGCCGAACTGGCCGAGGCCTCGCGGGCTGGCGTGCGGCAATGCGTGGTGCTCGGCGCGGGCCTCGACACGCTGGCGTGGCGGGTGCCCGCCGCGGCCGACGGCATGCGCTTCTTCGAGGTCGACCATCCGGCGACGCAGGCGTGGAAGCAGGGGTTGATGCGGCAGGCCGGACTGAGCATGCCGGACTGGGCGACATCCGTGCCCGCCGACCTTCAGCATGCCTCGTTGCAACGCGTGCTGGAAGAAGCCGGCTTTCGCGGCGACCGGCCCGCCTGCTTCGTGTGGCTGGGCGTGACGCCGTATCTGACCGACTCCGCGATCGAAGCGACGCTGCGCTATGTCGCCAGCCTGCCGCCGGGCACCCGCATCGTGTTCGACTATCGCGTCGATGCCACCATATTGCCGCCGTTCGAACGCGTGATGGCCGAGCATATGGCTGGGCAAGTGGCTGCGCTGGGCGAGCCATGGCTGTCCGAATTCATGCCGGAGCAGTTGGCGCAACAGCTGACCGCGATGGGCTTTGGCAGCGTGACGGACCTCGACGCGCCGGCGCTGAATGCGCGTTACTTCGCCCGCCGCAAGGACGGGCTGCAGACCGCGGGCGGCGGCCTGCGCGTGCTGTGTGCCCGCGTCGGGGACGAGCGATAGCAGGGCGCGATACGAACGGAGACGGCTGGCGCCGCGCCCCGTCGCATCGGCTTCAGGCCGTCTTGGCCTCTTGATAAGCGGCGTACAGGCGCTTGAATACCGGTCCCGGCGCGCCGCTGCCGATGGTCTTGCCGTCGATCGTCACCACCGGAAGGATCTCCTTGCTGGCCGACGACAGCAGGACTTCGTCGGCGGCAAATACCTCGTCGCGGGTGACCGGGCGCGACACCAGCGGAATCTCGAAGCGTGCGCACAGCTCTTCGATCAGGCCATAGCGGATGCCCTCGAGGATCAGATTGTCCTTGGGCGGCGCGGCGACGGTGCCATGCTTGACGACCCAGACGTTGGACGCCGAGGCCTCGGTCAGCATGCCGTCGCGGAACTGGATGGCCTCGGTGACGCCATGCTCGGCGGCATTCTGCGCGGCGAGCACATTGCCCAGCAGCGACGTCGACTTGATCTGGCAGTGCAGCCAGCGCTTGTCCTCCATCGTGACGCAGGCGACCCCACGCTCGGTCGCCGCGGCCGGCGGCAGCGACATCGGATTGGTCATGATGAAGACGGTCGGCGTGACCTCCTTCGGGAACGCGTGCATGCGCTTGGCGACGCCGCGCGTGACCTGGATATAGATCATCTGGTCCGGCATCGGATTGGCCTGCATCACGCGCGCGATCAGCGCCGACCATTGGCCCTGGTCATGCGGATTCGGAATACCGATCGCGTCGAGGCTGCGCGCGAGCCGCGCCAGATGCTGTGCCGCGCGGAACGGCTTGCCGGCGTAGACCGGGATCACCTCGTAGACGCCGTCGCCAAAGATAAAGCCGCGGTCGAGCACGGGAATGCGCGCCTCGGACAGTGGCGTCAATTCGCCGTTCAGATAAACGATGGCGTCGGAGCTGGAATTCATGGTCTGAATGGGATCGAAGTGAGAGGAACAGCGTTCAGGCATTGTTCCACAACGGGTCGCGGGCAGTCATGCCGAATCCGCATAACGTCGGAGCCCCGGCCCCGCCGCCCAGGCCGCCCCGAAAGCAAGCTCGGCCTTGCTTGTAGGACGAATCCTTGCCGTAATCAGCCATGCGCCGACGGCGCCGCCAGGTCCCCTACGGAATACTCCGGGGAAAACGACTGACAGCGTGGCGCCGTGCTCACCTTCGTGCTGCTGACCCTCGCCGCGATCGGACTGATCGCGATCGTGATCTACCTGTCCAGATGACTGGTGGACGGACGACCGGTGTCGTGCGCGTGGGCACGAGCCAGCGCCGGGCGCGCTTGCAGCGGGCTTCAGCTGGCGCCGTCGGTGCGCAGCGGCGCGGCCGCGACAGGCAGGCCCGGCGGCTCCAGGCCACCACCGCTGTCGTTGGCGGCGGTGTGCTCGGTTGGGGGCGCGGGCGTTGGCGTTGGCGTTTCGTCGAGCCGATTGCCATGCGCGTCGAGGTCGGGCCGGCGCGCAAACAGCAGCGCAAAGTCGCTGAGCGCCTGCCACGTGCTCTGGTGCGCAATGATGTCCGAATGATTGCTGCCGGGGATGGTCTCCACCGCCACCGGTCCCGGCCACGCCGCCATCAGGCGCTCGGAGCATTCATGCGGAACCACGTCGTCGACCTCGGCGAGCAGCACCTTGGTCCGCTGTACCACCTTCTTGCAGTGCGAGATCGAATCGAAGTGATGACGCATCAGCTGACGCAGCGGCACCAGCGGGAAACGCTTGCGCACGAGCTCCAGCAGCGAATCGTAGGGCGTAATCAACTGCAGGCTCTCGAAGTCCTGCAGGTCCGCCAGCTGGATCGCGACCCCCGTGCCCAGGCTGCGGCCCACCACATGCACGCGCGTCCCCGGCAACACGCGGCGCAGGTGCAGCAGGAACTGGCTGGCGTCGGCAACCGCGGCGGCCTCCGAGGGGCTGCCGTCGGAATGGCCCAGGCCCCGATAGTCGAACGTGGCAAAGCCGACCTCGGCCGGCAGCCAATGTAGAAATTGCATGGTCTCGAGCACGTCTTCGCCGCGACCTGGCAAATAGAACAACAGATCGGTGACGGCACAGTGCGCGTCGCCGCGATACACGTAGCCGCGCAGCATGCCGCCTGGAATGGTGTGCGAATAGGCGGTAATGCCCTCCGGCAGCTCGCGCGGCGGGCGCCGGCGCGCGTCGAACAGCAGGCGGCCCTGGTTGATGCCGAGGTAGGTCCAGTAGCTCAAGAAGCCGGCGGCCGTCAGCACGGCGGCGGCGCCGATGGTCTTGTAGGGCAGGTGCGTCAGGACCTGACGAAACAAGTAGCGATTCGCATTGCGGTTTGGGGTGCGTTTCTGTTCTTCCATGAGGCGCACCTTATACGAATTCGGCCCCGCGCGGCAAATCGACGCCAAATGCGGGGCGGATAGCGGCAATTGCCGGCAGTACCTGATTTGAGCGGACCCGCGCGTTGCAGCATCGCATCGGCATTGGTGCCATGCCCTCGCGATAGGCGGATCGATTTCCTATGCTGCCTGTGTCCCCTCACCTGTCCCTGTCCTGACATGGAGAACAACATGGATCGTCGCCAGTTCTTGAAATGGGGAAGCTTCATCACCGTCTCGGTCGCCACCACGGGGTTGGCCGGCTGCGGCGGTGGCGATGACAATCCCGATCCGCCCGAACCGGACCTGTTCGACTTCCGCCACGGGGTCGCCTCGGGGGATCCCCGCCCCGACAGCGTCGTGCTGTGGACGCGCGTCGAGGGCGACAACGGCAGGCGTCACGTCAATGTGCGCCTGCAGGTGTCGACCCAGGAGGACTTCTCCACGCTGGTCGTCAACGACCTGTTGCGTGCACTGCCGGATTGGGATTACACGCTGCGCACCAAGGTCACCGGCCTGAACGCCGCCACCACCTACTACTACCGCTTCCGCGTCGGCAGCCGTTTCAGTCCCGTCGGCCGCACGCGCACCGCCCCTGCGGCCGGCACGCCGCTGTCGCAGCTGAAGTTCGCCTTCGTCAGCTGCCAGGACTGGAGCATCAACCACTGGGCCGGCATGGAGGAGCTCGCCCAGCAGGACCTCGATTTCATCGTGCATACCGGCGACTACATCTATGAGGCCGTGGCCGACGGCGCGCCGGTCAACCTGGTCGAAAGCCGCCATACGCCGCTGTCGCTGCCCAATGGCACCACGCTGCCGAGCGGCTTCCGCTACGCGACCACGCTGGAGGACTACCGCTATCTGTACAAGGCCTACCGCAGCGATGCGCGGCTGCAGGCGCTGCATGCGCGCTTCCCGATGATCGCGATCTGGGACGACCATGAGTTCTCCGACGACTGCTGGCAGGACCGCCAGAGCTATGACGCCGACGACGACCAGACGCCGCAGACCGCGCGGCGGCGCAGCGCCAACCAGGCGTGGTTCGAGTACCTGCCGGCCGACGTGACGCTGGACCTGAACAACCCGTCGTTCCAGAACATCCAGATCTATCGCGCCTTCACCTTTGGCAATCTGGCGACGCTGCTGATGACCGACGAGCGGCTGTATCGCGCCGACCATCTGATCTCGGAGGCCAATGCCGGCGGCGATGTCGGCAGCCGCTTCTTCATCCGGCGCGACACGCTGAAAGCCGCCGAGGACGCGAAGATCGCCGCGGCGGGCGGTGCACTGACGCCGGTGTCGATGCTGGGCGATGCGCAGCGTGCCTGGTGGCAGGACCGTATCGGCGGCGCGGCGACGACCTGGAAACTGTGGGGCAATCAGGTCTCGCTGCTGCGCATGCAGGCCGATCTGACCGAAGCCATCGCGGAGCTGATGGTGCTGCGGCTGATCGCGAGCAATACGGCGCTGACACCGCTGCGCGACCAGATGGAGACGGCGCTGACAGCGGACCTGCGCGCGGCGGTATCGTCGGGGACCTATCCGAACAACGTCGCCTACGCCAATCTGCGGCAACTGCTGTCGACGCAGGCGGGCATCGACGCCGCCAACTTCGACGCCAATATCAAGCCGACGCTCGACAGCCGCCTGCCGCCGGCCTCGCTGCTGGCCACCTACGTGCTGAACGCCGACCAGTGGGATGGCTACGACGCCGAGCGCCGCAACCTGATGGCGTTCCTGAAGACGAACAACGTGCGCAATGTGGTGGCGCTGACCGGCGACATCCACGCGTTCTTTGCCGGCGTGGTGATGGACGACTACGATGCGGCGACACCGACGCCGGTGATGGTCGACCTGGTCGGCGCAGGGCTGTCCAGCAATACGCTGATGAGCACGTACAAGAGCGTGGTCGACAACGATCCGCGCCTCGCCGAAATCAAGGCGCTGATCTACGAGGAGGTCAGCGGCGCCGTGGTCAACACGCTGAATCGCACGCTGCAGCATTTCAATCCGTGGATGCGCTACGTGGAGACCAACGTCACCGGCTATGCGATCGTCACGCTGACGCCGGACCGGCTCAATTGCGCGTTCCATATCCTGAAGGGACTGGTCGACGGCAATGCGCCGCCGCAGCCGGCGACGGCCAGCGTCACGACGGTGGAGGTGCCGGCGGGCTCGGCGGTGGTCAACGTGGTGTAGCGCACCACGCCGCCGTGGCTCCCCTCTCCCTTTCGCGGGAGAGGGGAGCAGTACGACTCGGGATGTCGCGCGTCACGCGCTTTGGTACGATGCCCTCGTTGCCCGAGCCACCACGGAGTCCCCATGCGTCGCAGCGTTGCAGGCCGGGTTCTGCCCGCCGTCATAGTGGCCGCGTTGTGCGGCGCCAGCCTTGCGCATGCCGCGCGCTCGTCGTCACCGGCCGATCAGGCGCCGGTGCCGCCCGTGGTGCCGTCCATGCCGGCCCAGCCCACGCCGGTCGCCACCGCGGAAGGCATCACCGAGTACCGCCTGCCCAACGGGTTGCGCGTACTGCTCGCTCCCGAGGCGGCGCAGCCGACCACCACGGTCAATATCACCTATCTGGTCGGGAGCCGGCACGAGAGCTACGGCGAAAGCGGCATGGCGCACCTGCTCGAGCACCTGCTGTTCAAGGGCACGCCGAGCCTGCCCGACGGCGCGACCGGCCGGCAGATGGCCAGCCGGGGCATGCAATTCAATGGCACCACCGCGTACGATCGGACCAACTACTTCGCCACCTTCGCGGCCAGCGAGGAAAACCTGGACTGGCTGCTGCGGATGGAGGCGGACCGGATGGTCAACAGCACGATCTCGCGCAGCGCGCTCGACAGCGAGATGACGGTGGTGCGCAACGAGCTGGAGCGCGGCGAGAACAGCCCGACCGGGGTGCTGCTGCGGCAGCTGGCCGCCAGCGCCTATCACTGGCACAACTACGGCAAGGCGCCGATCGGCGCGCGCAGCGATATCGAGCACGTCGGCATCGACGCGCTGCAGGCCTTCTATCGCCGCTACTACCAGCCCGACAATGCGGTGCTGGTGATCACCGGGCAATTCGATCCGCAGCGCGCGCTGGCCAGCGTGAGCCGCTATTTCGGCGCAATTCCCCGGCCCGCCCGTGTGCTGGCGGAGCAGTACACCGTCGAGCCGCCGCAGGAAGGGCCGCGCGAGATCCTGCTGCAGCGGCCCGGCGATATCCAGGTCGTGGCCGCGCAGTATCACATCGGCCCAGGCGCGCATCCGGATACTGCGGCGATGACGCTGCTGGTCGATATCCTGACCGCGATTCCGGGAGGACGCCTGTACCACGGACTGGTCGAGCAGAAGAAGGCGGCGTCGCAGACTGGCTTTGTGCGGGCGTTGAAGCAGCCGGGCAGCGTGGTGTTCCTGGCGCAGGTCGGCAAGGCGCAGCCGCTGGAGCCGGCGCGCAGCGGGCTGCTGGAGCTGGTCGAAGGCATCGCCGCGCGGCCGATCACGCAAGAGGAGCTCGACCGCGCGCAGCGGCGTGCGCGCAATGGCTACGAACGGATGCTGAACGATCCGGCCAGCTATGGCGTGGCGCTGTCGGAGGCCATTGCCAAGGGCGATTGGCGGCTGATGCTGATTGCCCGCGATCAGATCGAGCGCGTGACGCTCGACGACGTCAACCGCGTGGCACGCCACTATCTGCAGCGCGCCAACCGCACGCTGGGCCAGTTCATTCCCGTCGACGTGCCCGGCTACGTGGCGATTCCCCCGGCGCCCGACCTCGCCGAGCTGACGCGCGACTATCGGGGCAAGCCCGGCGCGGCCCCGGTCGCGCCGTTCGCTCCCACGCCCGCCAATATCGAGGCGCATACGGTGCGCGCCACGCTGCCGAACGGCATGGCGATGGCGATGTTGCCCAAGCCCGCGCGGGGGCAGCGTGTGCAGGGCCAACTGGTGCTGCGCATGGGCGATGTGCAGAGCCTGCGCGGGCTGGACGCCGTGGGCACGCTGACCGCCGGCATGCTGATGCGCGGCGCCGGCGGGCGCGATCGCCAGCAGTTGATCGATGCGTTTGAGGCGCTGAGGGCGACGGTCGGCGTCTCCGGCGATGCCGAACGCGTGACCGTCGGCTTCCAGGCGCCGCGCGAGCACCTGCCGCAGGTCCTGACGCTGCTGCGCGACGTGCTGCGCGAACCGAGCCTGCCGCTGGCGGAATTCGAGGTGCTGCGCGCCAGCACGATCGCCGGCATCCAGAGCCAGGTACGGCAGCCCGAAGCCCTGGCCCCGGTCGTGCTGGGGCGGCACGGCAATCCCTATCCGAAGGGCGATCCGCGCTATGTGCCCACGCTCGAGGAATCGATTGCGGAATTGCGCGCGGTCCGGCTCGAGCAGGTGCGGGACTTCCATCGGCGTTTCTACGGCGCCAGCCATGCGCAGTTCGCGCTGGTCGGCGACTTCGATGCCGCGGCCGTGCGGCAGCAGGTGGAGGCCCTGTTCGGCGACTGGAATGCGCCGATGCCGTTCGCGCGTGTGGAGCGCGATTTCGTGCCGCTGCATCCGGCGAGCCTGGCCGTGCCGACGCCGCACAAGGCCAACGCCAGCTTCATCGCGGCGCTGCCGATCGGCATGACGATGGACCATCCCGACTATGCGGCGCTGGCGATCGCCAACCGGATCTTCGGCGGCAGCTCGATGAAGAGCCGGCTGGCCGATCGCCTGCGCCAGCAGGAGGGCATCAGCTACGGCGCCACCAGCTATCTGCGGATCGGCGCGCTCGACACCGCGGGGCGCTTCGGCATCCAGGCCTCCTTTGCGCCGCAGAACCTGCCGCGGCTGAAGGCTGGCGTGCAGCGCGAATTGCGGCGATTCCTGCGCGAAGGCGTGACCGGGGACGAACTGGCCGAGGCCAAGAGTGGGCTGCGGCAACAGGGGCTGGTCACCCGCAGCCGCGACGAGGCGCTGGCCTCGATGCTGGCCTATCAATTGTTCGTCGGCCAGACCATGGCGTTTACGGAGCAACTGGAGGCCCGCATCGAGCAGGCCACGGTCGAGCAGGTCAATGCGGCGATCCGGCGCTATCTGGACCCGGACCGCTTCGTCGAGGTCTATGCCGGCGCCTGGCCAGACGCCCGCGGGGCAGAGGACACGGGCAAAGTCGCGGCGGGTGGTCTATAGCTTTATATAATGACGTCTGTTTAAATGATAAATTGTACAAATCGAGGGGGCATCGCCAGAATGGGGCCTTCGCTGCGAAACACAGAGCACGCAGCACAAGAATCTGAACCCTGACACTGACCATCCAACCAAGGAGCGATCCCAATGCTGCAATCCCGTGAAGGCCAACGCGTCCCCAACGTCACATTCCGCGTCCGCGAGAACAATGAATGGAAGAACCTGAGCACCGCGGAGCTGTTCGACAACAAGACCGTCGTGGTCTTCTCGCTGCCCGGCGCATTCACCCCGACCTGTTCGTCGACCCACCTGCCGCGCTACAACGAGCTGGCGCCCGTCTTCGCCAAGCACGGCGTCGACGCGATCCTGTGCGTCTCGGTCAATGACACCTTCGTGATGAACGAGTGGGCCAAGGACCAGGAATCCGAGAACATCGTGATGATCCCCGACGGCAACGGCGAATTCACCGACGGCATGGGCATGCTGGTGGACAAGACCGACCTCGGCTTCGGCAAGCGCAGCTGGCGCTATTCGATGCTGGTCAAGAACGGCGTGGTCGACAAGATGTTCATCGAGCCGGAGGAACCGGGCGACCCGTTCAAGGTCTCCGACGCCGACACGATGCTGGCCTACGTCGCCCCGGACGCCAAGAAGCCTGACCAGGTCGTGGTGTTCTCGAAGGAAGGCTGCCCGTTCTGCGCCAAGGCCAAGCAGCTGCTGGCGGACAACGGCTACCAGTACATCGACGTGCCGCTGGAACACAAGATCCGCGGCAAGGTGCTCGGCGCGGTGTCCGGCACGATGACCGCTCCCCAGGTGTTCATCAACGGCAAGCTGATCGGCGGCGCTGAGCAGGTCGAGCAGTATCTGGCTGCCTGATCTTCCGCAGCGCCTTTTTTCCCAATTCCACTGAATTTTCCGTGGCGCGGTCCGGCAGTCGCCGGACCCGATGGCGGCGTGCCGCCATCGGGTCCGTGGATTGAACCGCCCTGAATACAACGAACGTTTCTCCGAACAGGAATTTCGCCATGCAAACCATCGACACCGACATCGCCGTGATCGGCGCAGGCACCGCCGGCCTCGCCGCGTATCGCGCCGCCAGGGCCGCCGGCAAGCGCGCCGTGATCATCGAGGGCGGGGAATACGGCACCACCTGCGCCCGCGTCGGTTGCATGCCGTCGAAGCTGCTGATCGCGGCGGCCGAGGCCGCGCACGAGCTGCGCCATACCGCGCCGTTCGGCGTCCATGTCGATGGGCAGATCCGCATCGACGGCCGCGAGGTGATGGACCGGGTGCGGCGCGAACGCGATCGCTTCGTCGGCTTCGTCGTACGCGGCGTCGACAATATTCCGGAGCAGGACCGCCTGCGCGGCTATGCCCGCTTCATCGACAACACGGTGCTGCAGGTTGGCGACGATGCCGGCGGCACCGTGGTCCGCGCGAGCCGCGTGGTGATCGCCACCGGCTCGAGCCCGGCCGTGCCAGCGCCGTTCCGCGTGTTCGGTGACCGGCTGGTAGTCAACGACGACGTCTTTGACTGGCAGGATCTGCCGCGCCGCGTGGCGGTGTTCGGTCCCGGCGTGATCGGCCTTGAACTGGGGCAGGCGCTGTCGCGTCTGGGCGTGCAGGTGCGCGTGTTCGGCGTGCGCGGCGGCGTCGGTCCGTTGACCGACCCGGCGATTCGCGCCTACGCCGCCCAGGCCTTCCAGCAGGAGTTCTATCTGGATCCCGATGCCAACGTCACGGACATGGCGCGCGAAGGCGACGAGGCGGTGATCTCGTTCATCGACCGCGACGGCAATGCGGTGACCGAGCGCTTCGACCACGTGCTGGCCGCCACCGGCCGCCAGCCGAATGTCCGCAATCTCGGCCTGGAAAACACTGGCCTGGAGCTCGACGCCCGCGGCGTGCCGGTGTTCGACCCGGCCACGCTGCAGTGCGGCTCGGCCCCGATCTTCATCGCCGGCGACGCCAACGACGTGCTGCCGCTGCTGCACGAGGCCGCCGACGAGGGCAAGAGCGCCGGCGAAAACGCCGCCAGCTGGCCGCGGGTTTCCCCGGTGCCGCGCCGCGCGCCGATCGCGGTGGTGTTCTCGGACCCGCAACTGGCGATGGTCGGCCAGCGCTACGCCGACCTGCCGGCCGACAGCTTTGTCACCGGCGAGGTCAGCTTCGAGGACCAGGGGCGCAGCCGCGTGATGCTGAAGAATCGCGGGCTGATGCATGTCTATGCCGACAAGGCCAGCGGCCGTTTCCTCGGTGCCGAATGGATGGGCCCGCGCGCCGAACATATCGCGCATCTGCTGGCATGGGCATATCAACAGCAATTGACGATCGATCAGATGCTGGCGATGCCGTTCTATCACCCCGTGATCGAAGAGGGCCTGCGCACCGCGTTGCGCGATGCACAAGCCAAACTGCGTGCCTGAGCCGGGTAAATGCCGCCGTGGCGGCATTCCTTCCATTGCCGTTATGCGTGCTGCCGCGCATCCCCGCCTCGACATCGCGGGGGTGCGAATTATTATGTAATTGCCGAATATTGTGATTCTGTCTTATTGGATTACATTTTTTATGGTGACGCGAACATAACCGTGAGCTAGCATAACGGCACCCTACAACTGGCAAGGAATGACGATGGCGACTTACAAACAATTGCTGGCAGAAAAGGAAAAACTCGAAGCGCAACTTGAGGAAGCCAGGCAAACCGAAGTGGCGACGGTGATCGCCCAGATCCAGCAGCTGATGGAGGATTACGGTTTGACGGCAGAGGATCTCGCGCCGCGCCGCCGTGGCCGTCCTCGCAAGTCGGCAGCCCGCTCCGGCACGCCGGCCCCGGCCAAATATCGCGATCCGAAGACCGGCAAGACCTGGTCCGGCCGCGGCCGCGCACCGGCATGGCTGGGCAAGAATCGGGATCGTTTCCTGATCACCGAGTAAGGTTGTGCGTGCAAGACCGTGCGTGATTGCAATTCACCAACGGTAATGCGCCGAATGGCAATATCCGGCGCGAGCGATGTCCTGCCAGGGGACGCGATTGACGCGATTTGCCGCCGTGCCCCCGCATGATTCTGTGCGATAGCCGGTCCCGGGGGCGCAGCATACCTGTCCGTTTTTTGCGGGAATTCCTGTTTTTTGAACCGGTTCCGCCAGCCTGCTTGCAGCAAGACATTGCGACAAGACATTGCGACAAGACAATGCGCAAGCCATTGACGGCGCTTAATTAAGTCTCTTCTTACAATCGAGCCGATCCTCCGTATTGCGACGGGTCAACGCAATACGGGCCGGCCGCCGCCGAATTGCCGAAACGATAACGGTAACGGTGCGCGGCGCATCGAAACGCTCGCCTCGCGCCAATACGATATCCCGCGCCGCTTCCGTGCGATCGTCCGATTCGCAGGTCAACCATACCGACCCTTGCAGGCAAAGCACGGTGTATCCTTGGCCGATCACCAGCCGAAGCGGTTCGGCGCCGATTCTGTCAACGCGACCAATACGATCGATCCGGTCAATTCGGACAATGCCGTCGGGTCCGGCGAATGCATGCATGGCGATCTCCGTGCGTGCCCAGTAGCGGTGGGGCGCCATGTCATTGTGGTCGCGCGTCCGATAGCCTGGCCGGATGTTTCGGCATCCCCGGCATTCCGGCGCATCATGACCGGCGCCAATGACCGGCGCCAATGACCGCGCCAATGCGGCGCCAATGACGACGCCTGCGCTACCATGACTGCGCATATCCGCATCAACCAGCCATGACGAAGATCAGTCCGGCCGCTTCCCAGGCCTTGCGCGCCATGTCCCTCGACGCGCTGCGCGGATTTGACAGCGCGGCCCGTCATTTGAGCTTTACCGCAGCGGCGGACGAGCTGTGCCTGACGCAGTCGGCCATCAGCAAGCAGATCAAGAGCCTGGAGGACGGGCTGGGCGTGCCGCTGTTCCTGCGCGGGGCCAAGGGGTTGTCGTTGACGCCCGAGGGCCGTCTGCTGCAGCAGGCCGCCCGCGAGGCGATCGAACGGCTGGCCGGCACGGTCGAACGCCTGATCGCGCCGGAGCGCAGCGCGATCTCGGTGACCACCACGCCGTCGTTCGCCACGCTATGGCTGGTGCCGCGCCTGGCGCGGTTTCAGGCGGAGGCGCCTGATGTCGACGTGCGTGTGGACGCCTCGGAGGCGGTCGCCAATCTGGACCGGGACGGTTTTGATCTGGCCATCCGGCTGCGCTCGCCGGGACAGGCCGCCGCCGCGCTGCTGCGCGAGCGGTTGATGCTGGTTGCCGCGCCACCGGTCGCCGCGCGCATCCAGCGCGCCGGCGATATTCGCGGCGCGACGCTGCTGGTCTATCACGATCCCAATGCCCGCTTCGGCTGGATGTCCTGGGGCGAGTGGTATCGGCGCCTGGGGCTGACGGCCGCCGCCAGTCAGCCCTGCCTGTATTTCTCGCGCTACGAGCACGTCGTCGCCGCGGCCGCGGAAGGGGCGGGCATTGCGATCGGGCGCACACCGCTGATCCTGCCGCTGCTGGCTCGCGGCGAGCTGCAAGTGGTACTGCCGGAGGCCGGGATGGACGGCATGGAGTACCAGATCGTGCTTGCGGACCATGCACAGGCACGGCCCGCGGTGCACCGGTTCGAGGCCTGGTTGACGCGCGAACTGACGCGCGACGTCACCGGCTGACCGGAGACGCCGCGGCCCACGCCATCAGAAGCGGTGGCGCACACCCACCCCGTAGTTGTTGCCGTGGGACAGGCCGCCGACCTTGTCGTAGTAATAGGCGACATAGACATCGGTGCGCTTGGACAGGTTGTAGTCGTAGGCCACCGCCGCCGTATTGCGCTCGATATCGGCGACCTCGTTCTTGACCTTGCCGTAGGCATACGACAGCAGCAGGCTGCCGGCGCCGATCGGCACCGACGCGCCGATCTGTCCGTTGCTGTGCTTGATGTCGCCGGTCGCGCCGTCGATATCCGATCGGATGTGCTGGCCCTGCGCAAACAGCTTGACCACCTTGAAGTCGTAGCTGAGGCCGGCCTGCACGGCGTTCTGCTTGCGAAAGCCGACCATCGCGGCGGGCGAGGTCACGTCTCCCGGCGTGTTGTTGAACTTGACCTGCTGGAACGCGACGGTCGCGGCAAACGGCCCGTTGAAATACAGCACGTTGCCGCCCCACTTGTTCTTGCCGTTGTCGCCGGCCTGCTCGCCGAACGCATAGATCGCATTGAAGCTGAGCCCGCCGAACTTCGGCGACGAATAGACCAGCGAATTGCTCCACCCGGAATCGCCAATGATGCCCGGATCGTAGACCGTGCCGCCATTGCTGCTGACATAGGTGTGGAAGATGGTCGGCGAGAAGTGGTACGAATCGACCAGCGGATTGAACAGGATCGTCGACAGGAAATACGGCGTGGTATTTCGGCCGAGCCGGACGGTGCCGGCTGACTCGCTCTGCAGCCCGACGTAGGCGCTGCGCGTGAACATGCCGTCGGCATCGAACCGGCCCGCGCGGCCGCCGTCGGCCCGATAGAAGCCATTCAGATCGAAGATCGCCTTCAGGCCGTTGCCCAGATCCTCGGTGCCCTTGATGCCCCAATACGACGTCTGCATGCCGCCGGCACCGAGCACATAGGCGCGATCGCCGCCGACCGCCTTGTTGCTGCCGACGTAGGTGTCGATCTGCCCGTACAGCGTCACGCTGGACTGCGCCAGCACGCCCCCGCTCGCCAATGCCGCCACGGCGGCCACCATCGCGGCCGACAGCGCGCGCGCCGGCCGGAATATCGTCGTTGTCATGCGAACCTCCATCGTTGACCCTGATTTCTCTCGTGCTGCCTTCTATCGAGGCGTCGTTGTCGTGATGTCCCCGCTCGGCTGGCTCGGCCGATTTACCGGGGTGTTCGGAGCAGTGTGCGGAAATCGGGCGGGACCGACCACCATCATTTTTCGTGCGACGCGAGCACAAAATGTGTGCGGTGGCGGAACGAGCCGTGCAGAGTCCCGGACGAGATGGCGGGGACGGCGTCGCGCCCGTTATGCGGCCAACGTCAGCGGCGCGTGCAGGCCGCCGATGGCGGTCTTCAGATGCTCGGCGAATGCGGCGGCAGAGGGCGGCAGCGCGCGGCCCTTGCGAGCGGCCAGCACCAGCCGGCCCAGCGCCAGCTCGGGATCGCCGAGCGGCACCGCGGTCAGCGTGCCCTGCCGCGTCTCGCGCAGCGTGCCGGCATGGAACTGGAAGCAGATCGCATCGGTCTGCCGGACGAAACCCTTCAGCGTCTCGACCGTGGTCGCCTCGAGCATCACCGACAGATGCAGCCGATTGCGGGCGGCGATCGCTTCGATCAGACCGCGGCTGGCAAAGGTGGCCGGGCCGAGGGCCACCGGGAAGGCCGCGCAGTCGGCCAGCCGCAGCGTGCGCCGTGCGGCAAGCGGATGGTCGGGCCGCATCATCGCGCAGAACGGCTGTGGCGCGGCCGCGAGCTCCTGCAGCAGCGGACTGGCGGGGGGATCGTGCGCCAGCAGCAGGTCCGCTTCGTCCTGCTTCAGCGCTTGCATCAGCGCATCGGTCCCGCCGATCTGCACATGGAATTGCACGCCGCCATGGCGTGTCTGATAGCGGCCGATCGCGCCGGGCAGGAAATCGGTCGCCACCGACTCCGCCGAGGCGATCCGCACCGAGCCGCGCACCAAGCCGCGCAGCTGTGCCATCTGTGCCGCCGCCGTGTCCAGGTCGGCCAGGCTGCGCCGGATGGTGGCCACCAGCACTTCGCCGGCCGACGTCAGCCGCACGCCGCGCGGCAGCCGTTCGAACAGCGGCGTGCCGATCTGCTGTTCCACCTCGAGAATCTTGCGGTTCAGCGCGGTCGACGCGACATGCAGCTGTTCGGCCGCCTTGCGGATCGAGCCGCAGCGGGCCACGGTGTCGAGATACAGATAGACGCGGGGAGGGTGGAGCATCGGCTCGGGGGCGCGCGGCAGGAATCGGAACGATCACTGGCAAGCAAGGATCGTGCGCGGTCTCGAAGCCCTGGAGACAACACGGGCGTGGCCGCCCTGCGCTGGCCGATCTTCCGTTCGCATCCTATTGTGGGACGTGGTTGGGTCGGTCCGATCGTATGCGGGGCGGCCCGTGTCTCGTAACAACACTGACGGAGCGCATGGCTATGCAGAAGATTGGATCGGCAAGGTGGCAAGGCGGCATCAAGGACGGCGGCGGCACGATTTCGACCCAGAGCGGCGTGCTCAAGGATGCGCCATACGGCTTCAAGGCACGCTTCGAGGGCGGCCCCGGCACCAATCCGGAGGAGCTGATCGGGGCTGCCCATGCCGGCTGCTTTTCGATGGCCCTGTCGCTGATTCTCGGCGAGGCGGGCATGGTGCCGGACAGCATCGACACCAAGGCCACCGTCACGCTGGAAAAGGAGGGCGGCGGCTTCAGTATCACGGCCATCCATCTGGACGTGGCGGTGCGTATCCCCGGCGCGGACCAGGCCGCCTTCGACAAGTGCGCGCAGACCGCCAAGGAGAACTGCCCGGTGTCCAAGCTGATGAAGGCACCGATCACGATGAATGCCACCCTGAATGCCTGAGTACCCGCCCGCCGCCGTGCCGCGCCCAGGCGGCACGGCGGCGAGATTTCCCGGGAACCGGGCGCGCAACGCGCTTTCTATAATGGACAGGGCGCAGCGCCCCGCCATCCGGCGCTGCTGCCCGCCACCTCAGGAGGCAACATCATGCAGAGCAGCGAAGCGGTGCTCACGCAGGCCCGCGCGGCGCTGGCCAATCTGCCGTTCCACGGCCAGCATCTCCATCCCACCATCAATTTGCGCCTGTCCGACGGCGCACTGATTCTCGAGGGCGACGTCCCGGATATCGTCGCCAAGACCCGGGCCGCGGCCCGGATGCGCAAGATCGACGGCGTATCGTGCGTGATCGACCATCTGCGCGTGGCCAACGGCGCGGCGCCCGCCGGCGATGGCGAACTGCGCAACGCGGTCTGCGAGCGGCTGCTGCAGGCCGTGGATTTCCGCAGTTGCAAGATCTGCGTGCATGCCAAGGGCCGGCTGGAAACGCTGCGCGAGGCGGTCGGCGAGCGCAGCGGCTGGATCGAGGTCAATACGGTCGATGGCATCGTGACCTTGCGCGGACAGGTGATCAGCCTGTCCCATATGCGGCTCGCCGGCGTGCTCGCCTGGTGGTCGCCCGGGTGCCAGTGCGTGGTCAATGAACTCGAGATCGCGCCGGCGGAACGCGACAACGACGAGGAGATCACCGAGGCGCTGCGCCTGGTGCTCGAGTCGGATCCGCTGGTCAATGCGGACCAGATCGCCATTCGCACCGAGAACCGCGTGGTCACGCTGGAGGGCTATGCGGGCGAGGGCGCACGCCGCCAGGCCGAACGCGATGCCTGGTATCTGCACGGCGTCGAGGACGTCATCAACCGGATCGAACGCCGGCCAGATGCCGTCTGAGGGCGCAGCGAGCGTTACGCCAGGGTTTGGCGCTGCCATGGGCCCGGCCTATCGTCAGGCCGCGGTCCCTTCGCGCAGCCCGTCCTCCACGCGCCAGTAACGGCGCCGCGCGCGCAGCGCATAGCGGGCGCGATAGTCCGACATCGACATCCCGGTCGCGCGCTGGAACAGCCGCCGGAAGGTCGCTGCATCGCTGTAGCCGCACGCTTCGGCGATCGCCTGCGTGCCGTGCAGCGAGACCTCCAGCAGTGTCTTCGCCCGCTCGATTCGCAGCGCATGCAGGTAGGCCAGCGGCGTCATGCCGGTAACCTGGCGGAAATGCCGCAGCAAGGTCCGCTCGCTGACCGCGGCCGCGCCCGCCACCTCGGCCAACCGGTATGGCGCGCCGATATGGTCCCGCAGCCAGCGCCTGGCGCGGAATACCGGGCTGTCGGCGGTCGGGGTGAGCCAGCGCTGCGCCGTCAGCGCCGGCGTCAGCAGCTGGCGTTCAGCCTGCAGCAGCAGCACGCGGGCACTGGCCTGGGCCAGGTCGGGATCGTGCAGATGGCCGAGCACGCGCAGCATGAATTCGGTCTGCAGGGCCGGCGCCACGCTGTGGAAGACGCGGCCGTGCACGCCCATCGGTTCGTCGTCGGTGAAGTCGCACAGCCGGTAGCGGCGCGCCATCCAGCTCTGGTAAAGCCACGGTGCGCCGATGCGGGCGCCGTCGAGCAGTCCCAGTTCGGCGGCATAGGCGATGCCGTTGAACGACGCCGCGATCCAGCCGCCCGCCTGCGCATGCCGCTCCACCAGCTTGAGCACCGCGCGTTGCTGTTCGAACAATTCGCCGAGATGCGGCGCGTTGCGCGCCATCACGCCGGGGATCACCAGCAGTGAACGGGTTTCGCCCTGTTTGCGGCCGCGCTCGGCTGCGCGCGAGCGGCGGCGTGAGCGGACCAGACCCGGTACCGGCATCGGCAAGGCCCGTCCCGTTTCGCCGATGACCTGCCAGCTGAGCCCGCACTCGCGTCCCGGGCGCTGCAATTGCGCGATGCCGCTGGCCGTGCGCAGGACGTCGAGCGCGGCGAACAGCGAGCCCGGCATGGCATGGGGCAGCCACAGCAGCCGCACATGCAATGCCGGCGCCGGGCGGTCCGTCGCCGGTAGCGGGCCCAGTTCGGGGAAATTCGGCGCAGACGCGTCGTCGTCGGGGCAGGGCGGTGGAGGCGCTGGCATGGCGGGATCGACATCGGAAATGGCGATATTGGTCCTCCCCGATGCGGCGGACAAGCCCTAGCATCCCGGATTGACTCCCGGCACAACGCGGCCCCTTGCCGCCAACAACATTCGCTATCCGGGCCTTCACCTCAGGAGACTTCATGCAGCCACGCCTGCAACCCGCCGTACGCCGCCTCGCCGCGGCAGCCCTGTTCGCTTGCGCCGCCGGTGCTGCCACCATCGCAGGCCCCGCCCAGGCCGCGCCCGATGCGACGCTGCTCGAGGCGGCCCGCGCCGCGCAGCCGAAACTGATCGAATCGCTGAAGGAGATGGTGTCGATCGAATCGGGCAGCCGCAACGCGGCCGGATTGGCGCAGATGGCGGCGTATGCCGAAAGGCGGCTGGCGGCGCTGGGCGCAACCACCGAGCGCGTCAAGCCGAAAAGCGGGGACAGTCCGATCGTCAAAGGCACGCTGACGGGCAACGGCAAGGCGCGCATCATGCTGATCGCGCATATGGACACGATCTATCCGCCCAATACGCTGGCCACGCAGCCGATCCGCCAGGATGGCAACAAGCTGTACGGGCCCGGCATCGCCGACGACAAGGGGGGCATCGCGGTGATCCTGCACGCGCTGGAAATCCTGCAGGCGAGCGGCTGGCGTGACTACGCGCGCATCACGGTGCTGCTGAACGCCGACGAGGAAATCGGCTCGGAGGGCTCGGGCGAGCTGATCGCCGCGCTCGGCGAGCAGCACGACGTGGTGTTGTCGTGCGAGCCGACCGCGGCCAAGGCCGTGGTCAAGGCCGAGGCGCTGCTGCTTGGCGCCAGCGGCACCGCCAGTGCGACGATGGAGGTCAAGGGACGCGCCGCGCATGCCGGCGCCGCGCCCGAGCACGGCCGCAACGCACTGCTCGAACTCGCCCATCAGTTGCAGCAGACCCGTGATATCGCCAAGTCGGTTCCCGGCACGCAGCTGAACTGGACCGGCGCGCAGGCGGGCGTCGTGCGCAACCAGATTCCCGAGGTCGCGGTGGCGACCGCCGACGTGCGCACCACCGTCAAGGACGGTCCGCAGAAGCTGAAGGCCGCGCTCGAGCGCAAGGTCGCGGAGAGCCGGCTGGTTCCCGATACGCACACCACGGTGTCGATGGAAGAGGGCCGTCCGCCCTTCGTCGTCAACGAAAAGGGCCGCGCGCTGGCCAAGCGGGCGCAGCAGATCTACGCCGAACTGGACGGCCGTCAGCTTGCGCTGGCGGAAGGAACCGGCGGCGGCACCGACGCGGGCTACGCCGCGCTGTCGGGCAAGCCCGCGGTGGTCGAGAGTTTTGGACTGGCCGGCTTCGGCTATCACGCGCGCGACGAGTACATCGAGATCGACTCGATCGTGCCGCGGCTGTATCTGATGACGCGCATGCTGCAGGAAATCGGCAGGCAATAGCGCTGCGCTTTCAATTGGCGGCAATCTGAATCCCGCGTCATTCCGATCTTTTCAATGCGCCCGCCGGCAATAACCGGCGGGCGCATTTTTTCTTGCGCAATGCCACAGAACCCGCCAACGCAAGTTTTGCAAGGCGTGCAGGGAATGTCTGTCGGATTCACAACGTGGGGCGCGTGCTGGCGCGGAATTGGATCGGCACGCCCGTTGCTAGAGCTAGGAACGCGTCGCCGGCGGCTCACCGCACGGCGTCTTTCGCTCACCCCACAACGGAGTTTCCATGGACACCTTGACCGATCTGCTGGATGCCAAGGGCTGCCCGCTGGGCCAGCAACATTTCACTTGGAAGGACCTGGTCCAGGCGCCGATCAGCAAGCTGGACGATGACGCATTCACCCGCGTCCGCATCATTCTGATGAATGGCATCGAATCCGATGCGCTGCGGCTCAAGCACATCATGTCGCGCTGCAATCGGGAATTGCGGATTCCGCTCGCGCAAATCCGCCGCGTCGAGCATCACCAGGCCACGATGATCAACTGGCTGATCGGCGCCGATCATTCCCCGCTGGAGACGACGATCGCCTATGAACAAGTGGCCATCGAGGTCACCGCGGCGGTCGCGCAGACCGAGCCCGATCCGTACCAGGCGCAGGCCTATCGCTTCGGCCTGCTCGAGGACTTCGATCATCTGTACCGCTATAGCGCGCTGCTCGACCGGCTCGAAGGCAAGGACGCGAATGCGATCACGCAGGGCCATACCGACATCGTGCCGGGACGCTCGACCTGGGTCGAACACCGCGCGCCGCAGGACGACGTGCGCGAGAGCTACGACCGCGCCAACGCCGCGCTGATCACCAAGATCCACGCCGCGATGATCACCGCGGCCGAGTACCAGACCCACGACTACTACATGAACATCGGGCCGCTGTTCTCCGACCCGCTGGCGCGCCAGCTGTACGCCGAGATCGCATCGATCGAGGAACAGCACGTGACCCAGTACGGCTCGCTGATGGATCCCGATGAAAGCATGATCGAGAAGTGGGTGATCCACGAAGCGATGGAGGCCTACAACTACTACAGCTGCGTGCAGCAGGAGAGCAATCCGCGCATCAAGGCGATCTGGGAACGCTTCCTCGACTACGAGCTGGGCCATCTGCATGTCGCCTGCGAAATGCTCAAGCGCCACGAGAATCGTGACCCCGCAGAGATCCTGTCCGGACCGCTGCCCAAGCCGATCGACTTCGCCAGCCAACGCGATTTCGTGCGCAAGGTGCTGGCGGACGAGGTCGACCTGCGTGCCAACGGCATGGACTTCGTGCCGCTCGACAAGGACAGCCCCGCCTCGATCGAATACCGCCGCGTGATGAATGCCGACGGCTCGCCGTCGCAGCTGGTTTCCGCCGGCTATGTCTGGACGCCCGGCACCGAACTGGCGCGGATGCACACCGCCGCCTGAGGCGATCGCTGAAGCCGCCACGAAGCCGCCACGAAGCCATCTCGCTGGACCAGCGAACTGGACAACCGAAACTGGAGAGAACGCATGCAACAGACCACCCAGATGGGCGTCAACCGCACCGGCGCGCAGATGTCGCCGATCGACACCGAGACCATGGAGCGTTATGCCGAGAACATGGGGCCGGACAGCGGGATCGACGACATGAACGTACCGGCCGAATCGCAGCCGGCCGCCGAGGTGCGTGCCCAATATATTGACGAGGCAGACCCGGTCGGTTCGGTGCCGCTGCCCGGTACGCTCAAGGGCGCGATGAGCACGACGATGGACAAGCTGACCGGCAATCGTCCAGAGGTGCTGATCGACAAGCTCGGCGAGCGCCTGGCGTTCGAACGCACCGGCACGCGCCTCTACGAGCTGATGATCGCCAAGTGCAAGGAGATGGATACCAGCGCGGTCGATCCCGACGTGCTCGGCACGCTGATGCATTTCCATGATGAAGAGGCCGAGCACTTCGCGATGGTCGACGAGACCATGCGGGCGATCGGCGCAGACCCGACTGCGGTCACGCCTTGCGCCGACGTGGCAGGCGTCACCGCCATGGGAGTACTGCAGACCATCGCCGATCCTCGCACGAACTTCGCGCAATGCCTCAATGCGCTGCTGACCGCGGAGATGACCGACAACGCGGGTTGGGAATTGCTGATCAAGCTTGCGACCGAGACCGGCCATACCGAGATGGCACAGAAGTTCCAGCAGGCGCTGACGGAGGAGGAGCAGCATATGGCCACGATCCGGCAGTGGCTGGAGCGTGCAGTCATCACGGAAGCGACGTAAGACGAGCGCACCAGCACCAGCACCAGCACCAGCGCCGGTTGCCGCGGCGGACCCGCGGCACCGCCCGCCTGAAGGAGGGCGCATGAAGGAAATGTTCTATCGCGACCATCTGATCGCCGCGCACGCGGTGCCGGTCGGCGCCAGCGCGGGCGTGCGCTACGGCTACCAGGGCGAGATCCTGCCGGCCGGCGCGCGCGCGGCCACGACGCAGGAGGACTTGCCGGCGTCCTTCGCCTCCGATGTCGAGACGGCGTTCGACAACGCGGCCACCGCGATCGAGGCCTGCCTGCTCGAGGGCCGGCGGCTGATCGATATCCGGCTCGACGGCGCCGACACGCCGGCGGCATCGTCCGACCCGGCCCGGGCCCCCGGCTCGGGCAATAGCAACCAGAGGAGCATGCAATGACCCAGAAGCAGACCGACCAAGGCAAGAGCGGATCGAGCGGCAAGGGTGCCGCCCAGGGTGGCAAGGGCGGTGAAGGCGGACGCGAGGAGCCGAGCCCGATCGACGTGCAGAAGTCCCTGAAGGGCATCGATTTTCCCGCCACCAAGGACGACATCCTCTCGCGCGCCCGCGACGGCGGCGCCAGCGAAGAGGTCATGGCCGAACTGGAGCAACTGCCGGAGCGCGACTACGATTCCCCGGCGGAGATCTCGCGGGAGTTGGGCAAGCTGCATTGAAGCTGATGCGCTTGACGCGCGGCATGGGCGGTGGAGCGCGAAGGTGAGGCTCAGGTACACCTTCTGCTGCGACTTTTCGCAAAGGCGCGCTGCGGTCTTGCGGCGCGCTCATCGATTGTCTAGATTGGCCCGTCTACCGTGGAGGGGCCAGCATGCGCACGATCAACCTGGATGAAGCTTCCGCCGACTTGCCGCATCTCGTTGAGATGGCGGCGCAAGGGGAGTCGTTTGTCATCGCGAAAGGCGGCAAGCCAATGGTCAGGGTCGTTCCGGTCCAGGCCATCCATCGCTCCGGTGAAAAGCGGATCGGCATTCTGCAGGATCGGTTCAACGTTCCCGAGGATTTCGACCGGCTGTGCAGTGATGAAATCGAAGTACTCTTCACTGGCCGGATATGAAGCTGCTTTTCGATACGCATATCTTGCTGTGGGCGTTGATCAAGCCCGGACGTCTTCCGACCGGTGCGCGCCTGCTGATCGAAGACGAGTTCAATGAACCGGTGTTCAGCGCGGCAAGCATATGGGAGATCGCGATCAAGGCGTCGTTGTGTCGCCGCAGCTTCGATGTCGATCCCAGGATCATGCGGCGCGGTCTGCTCGAAAGCGGCTATCGAGAATTGCCGATCATCTCCGAGCACGCCATGGTTTTGGAGGACCTGCCGCTGTTGCACAAGGATCCGTTCGATCGCGTGCTGGTTGCCCAGGCCATCGTGGAAGACATGGCCCTCATTACCGCGGATCCAGTGGCCGCACGTTATCCCGGCCCGGTGCGACACGTGTGACACTGGACCGAAGAGAGCCCAGACGGGTCCTTACGACACCGCCTCCAACACTGGCGCCACTACCGGCCGCGGTCCGGGAAACGAATCGCGATAGCCCATTTCCGGATCGCGCGCGAATATTTCGGCGGCCCAATCGACGAAGACGCGGACCTTGGCCGACAGGTTCCGGTTTTGCGGATACATGGCCGAGATCGGCATGACTTCTTCCTGCCAATCGCCCATGATTTCAACGAGTCGGCCGCTTTCCAGATACGGTTGGGCCATCACACGGGAAATGACGGCGATACCGTGGCCTTCCAGCGCGCAGCCGATATAGACCTCGGGATCGTTGGTCGAGATCGCCGACGGTAGCAGCAATTCATGGCGTTCGTCGCCGCGCGTCAGGATCCATGGCATTTCGCGGCCGGTGCGCGACGACAGGTAATTGATCGCGCGATGCTGCATCAATTCATCCGGCGTGGTCGGCGTGCCGTGCTGCTTCAGATAAATAGGCGAGGCGTAGAAAGCCAGGCGCAATTGGCCGATTCGCCGCGCCACCATCGTATCGTCGACGGTA
Organism: Cupriavidus sp. UGS-1; assembly: GCF_021213615.1. Taxonomy (NCBI): domain Bacteria; kingdom Pseudomonadati; phylum Pseudomonadota; class Betaproteobacteria; order Burkholderiales; family Burkholderiaceae; genus Cupriavidus; species Cupriavidus sp. UGS-1. Next base: position 171,223 of record NZ_JAJQJF010000001.1, read on the forward strand.
TCGCCGACCCGAATGACCACGTCGACGCCTTCCTTCAGCAGATCGATCGGTTTGCCATTGATCGTCAGTTCGACCTTCAGGTCCGGATAGCGCGCGAAGAACTCATGCAGATTGGGCACCAAGGCCAGCCGCGCCAGCCCGCCGACCGTATCGACCCGCAGCGTGCCGCGCGGGGTCTGGTTCTGATGCGTCAGCGATTGCTCGGCTTCGTCGACATCGGCCAGAATGCGGACGCACCGTTCGTAATAGGCGGCGCCTTCCGACGTCACGCTGATCCGGCGCGTGGTCCGGTGCAACAGCTTGACGCCCAGATGCGTTTCCAGATTCTGGATCAGCCGCGTCAGCGTGGCCTTGGGCAAATCGAGCGATTCTGCCGCGCGCGCGAAACTACCGACATCGACGACGCGGGTAAAGGCTTGCATTGAGACGAAGCGGTCCATGGCGGCTATCCAATAAGAAAGCCATAGCGAGCGGACAGTGCCGCGCGGCTGGCGAGGGCGAATGTTACTCACTCTGCGAGACGTATGCACGGTAGGGTCTTTCATTGGCATAACCGCAACAGTGGAGCGGTTATTGGCCGAATGGGGACGATCTACCGGAACGAACCCGGGGCCGGCGCGATTATTCCATCCGCAGAATAGTGCGTTGGCAAACTGCGCCTTTATCCCGCCTACGTCAATCACCATAATTCGGTGCAACGCAACATGCAAACCATGCGTCGAGCCGTTTCCGGCGGCCGCGCAACGGAACCCAGACCATGACCAAGCCGACGCAAGATACCGCTTCCCAGCCCGCCAAGGCCGGCGCCGCGGCGCGTGTGGTGCGGCATGAGATCGCCAGCGGCGAGCGCACCATTGCTGTGCACGTGTGTTATCCCGCCGGATATCCGACCGCGTGGGCGCCGTCTCCGCTGCCATGGTTGCTCTATCTGCATGCCGGCAGCTTTGTCGACGGCGGCATCGAGAAGGCGGCCCATCTGACCCGCCAGTTGGCCGGCGCGGTCCCGGCGGTAGTGGTCGCGCCCGAATACTCGCTGGCTCCGGACCATCCGTTCCCGGCTGCACCGGAAGACGCCTTCAATACCGCCGAATGGGTATTGCGCCAGGCGCGCCGGCTCAAGGTCGACAAGATGCGTTTCTCGCTGGTGGGCGAGGAAGCGGGCGGCAATCTGGCGATTGCGGTGGCGCAGATGCTGCGCGATCGCGGCCTGCCGGCGCCGCGCGCGCAATGGCTGATCCGCCCGGTCACCGACCCCTGCCTGCAGCACGCCTCCTGCGCCGGCCAGGCGCACGTGCCGCTGGAAACGCTGCAGCGCATGGCCGTTTGCTATCGCGATTACCTGCCGACGCCCGCGGCGTCGGTCCATCCCTACGCCGCGCCGGCGCATGCGATGCGTCTGGCCGGTCTGCCGCCGACGCTGATCCAGGTGGCCGAGCTCGATGCCCTGCGGCCGGAAGGCGAGGCCTTCGGTCGCAAGCTGCTCGACCGCGGCGTGGCGGCGGAAACCCGAATCATGCCCGGCGCCTGTGGCGCCGGTGTCGAAGCATCCCACGACCGATGTCAGGTATGGGTCGATGAAGGCGCGCGCTTTCTGCGAGAACGTTTCGCGGACAGCGACGAAGCCTCGCCACAGGCCGAACGCCGGCCGGCAGCCAAGCCTTCCGGTTGGGCGCCGTGACGTGCCCGCGGCCGCGCCGGTGCTGACACGCTAGCGCGGACCGCCATTCGAGAAGTCAGCCGCGTGTGAATGTCTCCGGACCCCGCGTCGGCGCCCCAGGGTTTGCATACCCGCAAGGCGTCGAACGGGCCCGGCGGGCGGCGTTCGTCCTTTTGCTTTTCCGGTTGAAGAAAACCCGAAACGGAGTGAAGAAATGAAGCTGCAATCCCGACGTAGCCTGATCGCCGTCGCCATCGTGATCGTGCTGGGCACCGGCCTGGCCACCACGGTCCTGCGCCCCTGGCATGCCGGCGAGGCACAAGCCGTGCCGAGCCCCGCCCCAAGCGCGGCGGCGGTCGATGTCGCCGCCGCCATCGGCAAGACCATCACCGAGTGGGACGAATTCTCGGGCCGCCTGGAGGCGATCGATCGCGTCGAGGTGCGGCCGCGCGTCGGCGGCACCATCGACGCGGTGCACTTCCGCGAAGGCGCGATGGTCAAGAAGGGCGATCTGCTGTTCACCATCGACCCGCGTCCTTACGCGGCCGAGGTGGCACGCGCCGAAGCCGCGCTGGCCGCCGCGCAGGTACGCGCCAGCCATGCGCAGAGCGAGCAGGTGCGGGCGCAGCGGCTGCTGGACGACAACGCGATCTCGCGCCGCGAATTCGACGAACGGATCCACGCGGCGCGCGAGGCGAACGCCAACGTGCGCGCCGCGCAGGCGGCGCTCGATTCCGCCAGGCTGAACCTGGCCTACACCCGCATCACCTCGCCGGTGACCGGCCGCGTCTCGCGCGCCGAGATCACGGTGGGCAATCTGGTCGCGCCGGGCGCCAATTCCCCGGCGCTGACCACGGTGGTGTCGGTGTCGCCGGTGTACGCCAGCTTCGAGATCGACGAGCAGAGCTATCTGCGCTACACCGCGCCGGGCGCCGCGGGCGGCGCCAACGGCAAGGGCATGGCGGTCTATCTGGGCCTGGCCAACGAGGAAGGCCATCCACACGAGGGCCGCATCCAGTCGGTCGACAACCGGCTCGATCCGCGCAGCGGCACGATCCGCGTACGGGCGGTGTTCGACAACCCGGACGGACGCCTGCTGCCGGGGTTGTACGCCAAGGTCAAGCTTGGCGGCAATGCGCCGCATGACGCGGTGCTGATCAACGACCGTGCGATCGGCACCGACCAGGGCAAGAAGTTCGTGCTGGTGGTCGACAAGGACAACAAGCTGAACTATCGCGAAGTCCAGATGGGGCCCAACTATGACGGTCTGCGCGTGATCCGGTCCGGCCTGAAGGCGGGCGAGGTCATCGTGGTCAATGGCCTGCAGCGCGTGCGGCCGGGCGACACGGTTGCGCCGACGCCGGTGCGCATGGCGCTCAAGCGCGAGCTCGAGCGGGGCAATGCCACCGAGAAGAGCGCGGACAACCAGCCCGAGCAGGCGAAGAAGGAGTCGGTCGGATGATAGAGAACCTGCACGCCGCCGGCGCCTGACGATCCGGTACTCCCCTCTCCCGCCTGCGGGAGAGGGGTTGGGGAGAGGGCAGGGCAGTCGGTGAACCGACCGCGCCATTGCCAGCGCATGGCCCTCCCCCCGGCCCTCTCCCGCAAGCGGGAGAGGGAGGACACCGATCCCGCGCCATTTCAACGCCCATATGCTTTTCCATGGCGTCCCGAGCGGACCGCCAGGGGGCTCCCTTTTTATCGAGACCCGTCATGAACCTCTCGAAATTCTTTATCGACCGGCCGATTTTCGCCGGCGTGCTATCGGTGCTGATCTTCCTGATCGGTGCGATCGCTATGTTCAAGCTGCCGATTTCCGAGTATCCGGAAGTCGTGCCGCCGTCCGTCGTGGTGCGCGCGCAGTATCCCGGCGCGAACCCGAAGGTGATCGCCGAAACGGTGGCCTCGCCGCTCGAAGAGCAGATCAACGGCGTCGAAGACATGCTGTACATGTCCTCGCAGTCCAACAGCGACGGCCTGCTGACGCTGACCGTGACCTTCAAGCTGGGCACCGACCCGGACAAGGCACAGCAGCTGGTGCAGAACCGCGTGTCGCAGGCCGAGCCGCGCCTGCCCGAGGACGTGCGCCGGCTCGGCATCACGACCGTCAAGAGCTCGCCCGACCTGACCATGGTGGTCCACCTGGTCTCGCCGAACGATCGCTATGACATGACCTACCTGCGCAACTACGCGGTGATCAACGTCAAGGATCGTCTGGCCCGTATCCAGGGCGTGGGCCAGGTGCAGCTGTTCGGCTCGGGCGACTACGCGATGCGCGTCTGGCTCGATCCCGAGAAGATGGCCGAGCGCCAGCTCGCCGCCAGCGACGTGGTGCGCGCGATCCGCGAGCAGAACGTGCAGGTGGCGGCCGGCGTGATCGGCGCCTCGCCGTCGCTGCCGGGCACCGACCTGCAACTGTCGGTCAACGCCCAGGGCCGCCTGAACTCCGAGGAGGAGTTTGGCGGCATCATCGTGCGCACCTCGCCGGACGGCGGCGTGACCTATCTGCGCGATGTCGCCCGCATCGAGCTGGGCGCGTCCGAATACGCGCTGCGCTCGCTGCTCGACAACAAGCCGGCGGTCGCGATTCCGATCTTCCAGGCGCCGGGCTCGAACGCGATCCAGATTTCGGACGACGTGCGCAAGACCATGGAAGAGCTCAAGGAGAACTTCCCGGACGGCGTCGACTACAGCATCGTCTACGATCCGACGCAGTTCGTGCGGCACAGTATCGAGGCGGTCACGCACACGCTGTTCGAGGCGATCGCACTGGTGGTGCTGGTCGTGATCCTGTTCCTGCAGACCTGGCGCGCATCGATCATCCCGCTGCTGGCGGTGCCGGTATCGATCGTCGGCACGTTCGGTCTGATGTACGCGTTCGGCTTCTCGATCAATGCGCTGTCGCTGTTCGGTCTCGTGCTGGCGATCGGTATCGTGGTCGACGATGCGATCGTGGTGGTCGAGAACGTCGAGCGCAATATCGAGCAGGGTCTGTCGCCGAAGGAAGCCACCTACCAGGCGATGCGCGAAGTCAGCGGCCCGATCATCGCGATCGCGCTGGTGCTGTGCGCCGTCTTCGTGCCGCTGGCGTTCATGACGGGCCTGACCGGCCAGTTCTACAAGCAGTTCGCGCTGACGATCTCGATCTCGACGATCATCTCGGCATTCAACTCGCTGACGCTGTCGCCGGCGCTGTCCGCGCTGCTGCTGCGCAGCCATGACGCACCGAAGGACTGGCTGTCGCGGGCGATGGACCGCGTGCTGGGCGGCTTCTTCAAGCGCTTCAACCGCTTCTTCGGCGCCAGCTCCGAGCGCTACGGACAGGGTGTCAAGGGCGTGGTCCGCCGCAAGGGCGCGGTGTTCGGCGTCTATGCCGTGATGCTGGTGCTGACCTGGGGCATCTTCCAGCTGGTACCGAAGGGCTTCGTGCCGGCGCAGGACAAGCAGTACCTGGTCAGCTTCGCCAAGCTGCCTGACGGCGCGACGCTGGACCGCACCGAGGACGTGATTCGCCGCATGTCCGAGATCGCGCTGAAGCATCCGGGCGTGGAATCGGCGGTGGCGTTCCCGGGCCTGTCGATCAATGGGTTCACCAACAGCCCGAGCGCCGGCATCGTGTTCGCCACGCTCAAGCCGTTCGAGGAGCGCAAGTCCGAAGACCTGAGCGGCAACGCCATCGCGGCGCAGCTGAACCACCAGTACGGAGCGATCCAGGACGCGTTCATCGCGGTGTTCCCGCCGCCCCCGGTGCAGGGTCTGGGCACCATCGGCGGCTTCAAGCTGATGATCGAGGACCGGGCCGCGCTGGGCTACGACGCGCTGTTTGCCGCGACCAATGCGTTCGCCACCAAGGCGCGCGCCACGCCGGAACTGGCCGGCATCTTCAGCAACTACCAGGTCAACGTGCCGCAGCTGGACGTTCAGCTAGACCGCGTCAAGGCCAAGCAGCTCGGCGTGCCGGTGACGGACGTGTTCGACACGCTGCAGACCTATCTCGGTTCTGCCTACGTCAACGACTTCAACAAGTTCGGCCGTACCTATCAGGTCAAGGTCCAGGCGGATGCCAGCTACCGCCAGCATGCCGAGGACATCCTGCAGCTGAAGACGCGCAACGCCGCCGGCGAGATGGTGCCGCTGTCGTCGCTGGTGCAGGTCAAGCAGAGCTTCGGCCCGGACAGCGTGGTGCGGTACAACGGCTTTACCGCCGCGGACATGAACGGCGGACCGGCGCCCGGCTTCTCTTCGGGCCAGGCGCAGGCCGCGGCCGAGCGCATCGCCGCGGAGACGCTGCCGAAGGGCATCAAGTTCGAATGGACCGAGCTGACCTATCAGGACATCCTGGCCGGCAACGCGGGTGTGTGGATCTTCCCGCTGTGCGTGCTGCTGGTGTTCCTGGTGCTGGCCGCGCAGTACGAGAGCCTGACGCTGCCGCTGGCGGTGATCCTGATCGTGCCGCTGTCGTTGCTGGCCGCGCTGACCGGGGTCTGGCTGACGCGGGGGGACAACAACATCTTCACGCAGATCGGCTTCATCGTGCTGGTCGGGTTGTCGGCGAAGAACTCGATCCTGATCGTGGAGTTTGCCCGCGAGCTGGAGCATCAGGGCCGCACCATCGTGCAGGCCGCGATCGAGGCGAGCCGCCTGCGTCTGCGCCCGATCCTGATGACCTCGTTCGCTTTCATCATGGGCGTGGTGCCGCTGGTGGTGTCGACCGGTGCCGGCGCGGAGATGCGCCACGCGATGGGCGTGGCCGTGTTCGCCGGCATGCTGGGCGTGACGTTCTTTGGCCTGTTCCTGACGCCGGTGTTCTACGTGGCGCTGCGCAAGCTCGCCACGCGCGGCAAGGCCGAGCCGGAGCCGGCGCCCGAGGCGCAACCGGAACGCACGGTGGCATTGGCCGAACCGCAGCATTGAGCGCATGCCGCGGGGTTGCTCCCCTCTCCCGCAAGCGGGAGAGGGAGCACGCCGGCGGCAAGCCACGAACTGAAGAGCGACGACGAGCCGACTGCAAGTCGACAACGAAGAATTCGAGGATGAACAAATGACAGCAAACCTGCAATCGTGGATGCCGCGGCTGGCCACGCTGGCCGCCGCGCTGGTGCTGGCAGGCTGCTCGCTGGCGCCGACCTACAAGGTGCCGGAAACCGCGACCATGCCGGCCTTCAAGGAGGCCGAGGCCGCGCAGGCCGAAGGCGCGCAATGGAAAGTGGCCACACCCGCCGAGGGTGCCGAACGCGGCCAATGGTGGAAGCTGTTCGGCGATGCGGAGCTCGACCGCCTGATCGAAGCGGCCAACAGCAATAACCAGGACCTGGCCGCGGCCGCGGCGCGGGTCAAGCAGGCGCGCGCGTTCACCGGCGTGGCCGAGGCCGATCTGTATCCGCAACTGAGTGTGGGTCTCGATCCGACCCGGTCGCAGCCGTCGGCCGCGTCGCTCGGCTTGCCCGACGGCACGCCGGTATCGCCGCGCACCGTGCTGCGTGCACGCGCCATCGCCAGCTACGAGCTCGACCTGTTCGGCCGTGTAGCCGACAGCGTGCGCGCCGCGCGTGCCGAGGGCGAGGCCGCCGAGGACCTGTTCCGCTCGGTGCAGCTGACACTGCAGGCCGATGTCGCGCAGGCCTATTTCACGCTGCGCACCCTCGATGCCGAGCGTCAGCTGCTGCGCGCCACCATCGCGCTGCGCGAGGACGCGGTGCGCCTGCTCAAGCGCCGTTTCGATGCCGGCGAAACCACCGACCTGGACCCGGCACGCGCCGAAGCGGAGCTTGGCACCGCGCGTGCCGATCTGGCCGACGTCGAACGCCGTCGCGCCAATCAGGAGCATGCGTTGGCGGTGCTGACCGGCGTGCCGCCGGCCCAGTTCGCACTGGCCGAGCGGCCCTTCGACGCTGCGCCGGTCGCGATTCCGGCCGGCCTGCCGTCCGAACTGCTCGAGCGCCGGCCCGACATCGCACAGGCCGAGCGTCTGATGGCCGCGGCGAACGCCCGCATCGGCGTCGCCAAGTCGGCCTTCTTCCCGCGCATTTCGCTGACCGGCGTGTTCGGCTTCGAGTCCAGCGAGCTGTCCAACCTGTTCCGCTGGTCCTCGCGTGCGTGGCTGCTCGGTCCGCTGATCGGCTCGACCATCGCGGCGCCGATCTTCGACGGCGGCCGCAACCGCGCCAATCTGGCGGCGGCACGCGCCCAGCATGAGGAAGCGGTGGCAGCCTACCGGCAGACCGTGCTGGTGGCGTTCCGCGAGGTGGAGGACGGGCTGGCCGACGTCCGCTGGCTGTCGCAGCAGGCGAGCGCGCTCGACAGCGCGCTGGCCGGCGCACGCCGCGCCCAGCGGATCTCGCGCAGCCGCTACGACGCCGGCGCGGTCGACTATCTGACCGTGATCGATGCGGACCGTACCGTGCTGCAATCGCAGCGCGCGGCCAATCAGGTGGCGGGCCTGCGCGCCGCCGCGACGGTGGCGCTGGTGCGGAGCCTGGGCGGCGGATGGGGGCCGGTGCAGGCGCCGAGCGACGCGGCGGCACGTTGATCGTGGCGAGGCAATAACGCAGAACGGCCGCTGCCAGCGTGGAGCAGGCAGCGGCCATGCCGCAACAAGAGGCCGGTCTTTCACCGGCCTTTTTTTCATCAAAGCATCATGCCGCCCGAGGCCTCGACGCGTTGCGCGTTGATCCAGCCAGTACCGGGTGCGAACAATGCCGCCACGACGGCGCCGATGTCGTCCGGCTTGCCGGGCCGGCCCAATGCGGTCACGGACGATACGAAGGCATTGACCTCCGCGTTGTCGCGCACGGCGCCCCCGCTGAAATCGGTCTCGATGGCACCGGGCGCCAGCGTGTTGACGCTGATGCCGCGCTCGCCCAGCTCCTTGGCCAGATAGCGCGTCAGCACTTCGACGCCGCCCTTCATCGTCGCGTAGGCCGAGTAACCCGGCAGCGCAAAGCGCGCCAGGCCGGTCGACACATTGAGGATGCGCCCGCCGTCCGCAATCAGCGGCAGCAAGGCCTGCGTCAGGAAGAACGGTGCCTTCAGATGGATGCGCATCAGTTCGTCGAACTGGTCTTCGGTGGTTTCGGCAAAGCTCGCATGCAGGCCGATGCCGGCGTTGTTCAACAGGAAGTCGAAACGGTTGCGGCCCCAGCCGGCCAGTACGGACTCGACCTGCGCGGCGAAGCCGGCGAAGGTCCGGCTGTCGCCGACGTCCAGTTGCAGCGCGGCGGCGCGCCGGCCCAGCCCCTCGATTTCCGCGACGGCACGCTCGGCCTCGGCACGATGGCCCCGGTAGGTCAGGATCACGTCGGTGCCCTGGCGGGCGAGGTGGATCGCGGCATTGCGGCCGAGGCCGCGGCTGCCGCCGGTGATCACGGCGATGGTGGAGGTAGTGGTCATCAAGTGGACTCCGGTGGAAGTTCGGGTTTGCGTTCGGATGCGGCGGCGCCGCATGTGTCCACTTTATTGATTCGACCGGAGCGCATAAACTGCCGCCATGTGGCAGCTATGTTTGCAATACGTAAACAATTGACCAACGATCCGGCCCATGGATTCCCTCGACACGCTGCGCATCGTTCTGCGCGTCGCCGAACTCGGCGGTTTCGCCCGGGCCGCGGACAGCCTCGCGCTGTCCAAGGCCGCGGTATCGATCGCCGTGCAGCGGCTGGAGGCCAGCCTTGGCACGCAACTCTTCCATCGGACCACGCGCCGGGTCCAGCTGACCGCGGACGGGCAGGCGTTCTACGAGCGTGCGCGGGATCTGCTCGATGACATGGACGAGTTGCACGGGATGTTCCAGCGAGACGGTGGCGCGCTGAAGGGCCGCTTGCGTGTCGACATGCCGGCGGGCATGGCATCGCGCTTCGTGATTCCGCGACTGCCGGAATTCCTCGACCGGTATCCCGAGCTTTCGATCGAGATCAGCGGCACCGACCGTCGCGTCGATGTCGTGCGCGAAGGCTTCGACTGCGTGGTTCGCGTCGGCACGCTCGACGACAGCAGCCTCGTGGCGCGGCCCCTGGGGGCGATACGGCTGATCAACTGCGCCAGTCCGGACTATCTGCGTCGCCATGGCACGCCGCGCAGCATCGAGGATCTTCGCGATCATCGGCTGGTGCACTACGCCGGCACGTTGGGGCAGCGCCCGGTCGGATTCGAATATCCGGACGGCGGCGGCCATGCGGCATTGCCGATGGCGGGCAGCGTCACCGTCAACAACGGCGCCGCCTACGAAGCCGCGGCCGTGGCAGGGCTTGGCATCATCCAGGTACCCGCCATGGCGATGCAGTCAAGGCTGGCCGCAGGAGAGCTGGTCGAAGTCCTGCCGGGCTGTCCACCGCCGCCGATGCCCGTGACACTGCTCTATGCGCAGCGGCGCAACCTGCCGCGGCGCGTGCGCGTCTTCATGGATTGGATCGCACAGGTCCTCGAACCGCATCTCGAACCGATGCCGTCAAGCCCGCGCAGCGCCTTGCCGGCATGAGCCGTTGGTGTCCGGCGACGGCAGCCTGCTTGGTGAACTGCACACGCCGCTGCGGTACAGTCGAGGCCATGAGCAAGCCCCGTCCCACCGAGCCCACCCACGACCCTGGCGATGCCGCGCTGCGGCAGCGCGCCGCGCGCCGCAGCACGCTGGTCAGCGTCGCGGTCAATCTGGTGCTGACCGCGGCCCAGGCCATCACCGGCATCCTGGCCGGCTCGCAGGCGCTGCTGGCCGATGCCGTCCATTCGCTGTCGGACATGCTGTCCGATTTCATCGTGCTGTTCGCCGGCATACACAGCGGCAAGGGGCCCGACGAAGACCATCAGTACGGGCACCAACGCTTCGAGAACGCGGCTTCGCTGGCGCTTGGCGTGCTGCTGCTGGCCGTCGGCGCCGGCATGCTGTGGTCGGCCGCCGGCAAGGTGGACCCCGCCGCGGACACGCCGCCGGTCGGCATGGTGGCGCTGTGGGTGGCGCTCGGCACGCTGGTGTTGAAGGAATCGCTGTTCCGCTATCTGCTGGCGGTCGCGCACCGCGTTCGCTCGAGCATGCTGGCGGCGAACGCGTGGCATTCGCGCTCGGACGCCGCGTCGTCCCTGGTGGTCGCGCTCGGCATCGGTGGCAGCCTGCTCGGCTACCGCTGGCTCGACCCCGTCGCCGCGATGGTGGTCGGGCTGATGATCATCCGCATGGGCTGGCGTTTCGGCTGGAACGCGATGCAGGACCTGATGGACCGCGGCGCCGATGCCCACACCGTCGAGGCCATCCGGCACAGCCTGTTGTCGACCCCCGGCGTGCTGGGCGTGCATGACCTGCGCACCCGCAAGATGGGCGACCTGATCCTGGTCGACGTGCACCTGGAGATGGAGGCGATGCTGACCGTCGAGCAGGGCCATGCCATCGCAATGGAGGCCCGCCGGCGCGCGATGGAGAATCGCGACGTGCTCGACGTGATGACCCACATGGACCCGGTCCGCCGCGGCGGCGCCACGATGGACCGCGCGGCCGGCTAGCGCTTGCGCAGCGGCGCAAGCAGATGCGACAGGCCGTTGTGGTCGAGCTCCTGCATCAACGCCAGCAGCCGCCCGATTTCGCCGGGCGGAAATCCTTCGCGCGCAAACCAGTTCAGGTAGTTGCCCGGCAGGTCGGCGATCAGCCGGCCCTTGTATTTGCCGAACGGCATGGTGCGGGTAACGAGGAGTTGGAGGTCTTCGGGTTGCATGGCGGCTGCGAGCAGTTCGGCCGGGATGGGAACGCTTGTCGAACTGTTCGGGTGAGTCGGCGAGAACTACAATCGTATCCGACATGCCATCCATGGAACCGTCCACCACCTCGATCGCAGCCCAGCAGGCGATGCATGTCGCCCTGCTAGGCGCTCTCGGCCGCTGCCACGGCGCCATCGATGCCGCCTTTGTATTCGGCTCGTTGGCACGCGGTGCTGCGGCTCCTGGCAGCGATGTCGACGTCTTCATCGTCGGCGACATCGATTTCAGAGAAGTCGTACGGCTTTTCTATCCGGTCGAAGGTACGCTCGGTCGTGATGTCAATCCCGTGGTATTGACAGCGCGGGCATGGCGGACTCGGGTAAGCGAGCGTGATCCCTTTCTCTCCGACGTGCTGACCAGGCCGAAGTTGTTCCTGATCGGAAGCGAGCATGTCCTTGCAGAACTTGGTGGGGATCAGTCTCGACGCGGTGGTCCCGGATCGGAGGCACATCCAGCGACTTCTGGCCGCGGTCAGGCGAAATCTCGCTGATGCCCATATCGAGGGTCTGAGCAACGAGAACCGCTTCGATGTCGCCTACAAGGCGATCATGCAACTCTCCATGCTTGTGTTGCATGCCTGCGGATACCGTACGCTGACTAGCCGCTCTGGGCATCATCGTACGGCGATCCAGGCTTTGCAAGTGGCCATGGGACTACCGGTTGAACGACTGATCGTGCTGGACACCTTGCGCAAGCAGCGCAATGCCACGGACTACTCCGGAGATACCTTGCCTCCCGCACTGGTAGTCGAATGCATCGAGGCAGGCAAGGCATTGCTTGGCGACGTCTTGCACTGGCTGCATGCCGAGAAGTCGGAATTGCTCTCCCAGGGCAGCAAGGACCCGAGGCGACTCTGCAGTGCCATCAACCAGCTTCGACCCCCGCCGCAGCCGTAGGCAGCGACGGACGAGTCCGCTCCAGCTGCACGCTCCAGGCCGCGACCGCCAGTGCCGATAGCGGGGCCAGCGCGGCGACCCAGGGCAGGGCGGTCAGGCCCGGTCCGTGGTCGATCACCATGCCGCCGAGCCAGGCGCCGAGTGCATTGCCGAGATTGAAGGCGGCGATGTTGAAGCTCGATGCCAGATTCTGGCCCGGGCCGCGCGCGTGCCGCAGCACGCGCAGTTGCAGCGGCGACACCGTGGCGAAGGCGGCGATGCCCAGGATGCCGACGAAGGCGACCACCGCGAACTGGTTGTGGATGGCGAAGGTCATCAGCGCCAGCACCGAGGCGAGTGACGTCAGTGTGGCGAGCACCGCGGCGACCGGACGGCGGTCGGCCAGCCGGCCGCCGAGCAGGTTGCCGACGATCATGCCGGCGCCGAACAGCAGCAGGATCGGCGACACCGCCGCCTCGCCATAGCCGGCCACCTTGGTCAGCAGCGGCTGCACGTAGGTGATCACCGCGAAGATGCCGATGGCCTGCAGGATCGTCATGGCAAGGCCCAGCATCACCTGCGGGCGCACCATGGTCGCCAGTTCGTCCTTCAGCGAGGCCGGCGCGCTGTGGTCGCGGCTGGCCTTGACCAGCAGGCCGATCACGGCCAGCGACACCAGTCCGATCAGCGTCATCGCCCAGAAGGTCGAGCGCCAGCCCAGATGCAGTCCGAGCCAGGCGCCTGCCGGCATGCCGAGCAGCGTCGCCAGCGTCAGGCCGGAGAACATCACCGAGATTGCCGAGGCGCGGCGATCTTCCGGCACCAGGCCGGTCGCCACTACGGCGCCGACGCCAAAGAAGGTGCCATGCGTCAGCGACGTGATCACGCGGGCGATCATCAGCGTGGTGTAGTCCGGCGCCAGTGCGCAGGCCGCATTGCCGACGGTGTAGATCACCATCAGCGCCAGCAGCACCGCCTTGCGCGGCATGCGCCGGGTCAGCAGCGTCAGGATCGGCGCGCCGGCGGCGACGCCGAACGCGTAGCCGGACACCAGCATGCCGGCCGAGGCAATGGACACGTGCAGATCGGCGCTGACCTGCAGCAGCAGGCCCATGATCACGAATTCGGCGCAGCCGATGCCGAAGGAGCCGGCGGTCAGCGCGTAGAGGGCCAGCGGCATGCCGGCGCGCGCGGGCCTGGCAGTGGGGTTGTTATTGGGCGGGATGGTGGCGGTAGGCGGGGCGGCCATGACAACTCTCCTATTGGAAGGTCCGCAGTTTGCCCGCCCCCATCTTTTTGAAAAACCGGCGGTATCATGAATCAGTTTCAATATTTGATTGATAGTCATGGACCGTATCGGCGATATCGCGCTGTTCCTGCGCGTGCTGGACCTCGGCTCGATCAGCGCAGCGGCGCGCAGTCTCGACCTGTCGGTGGCCGTGGCGAGCCAGCGCCTGAAGCGGCTGGAACAGGATCTGGGCGTGCGGCTGCTGCATCGGACCACCCGCCGGCTGCACGCGACGCCCGAAGGCGCGGCGCTTGCCGAGCAGGGCCGGGGGCTCGTCGAGGAACTGGAGGCGCTTGGCAGTTCGTTGCGCCGGGCCGGTGGCGAGGTCACCGGTACGCTGCGGGTGACCACGGCGTCGTCGTTCGGGCGCCAGTACCTGTCGCCGTTGTTGCCCGAATTCATGGCGCGGCATCCGCAACTGCGGCTGAACATCCATCTGGACGACCGCGTGGTGGATCTGGTCAGCGCCGGCTTCGATCTGGCGGTGCGCATCGGCGCGCTCGACGATTCGACGCTGGTGGCCCGCAAGCTCGCCAACAATCGGCGGCTGCTGTGCGCGTCCCCGGAATATCTGCGCCGTCATGGCACGCCGCGCACGCCCGACGACCTGTCCCGGCACGAATGCCTGGTGCTGGTAGGAAGCCAGGGGCGGCAGGACCTGTGGCGGCTGGAGGACCCCGACGGCCGCGAGATCGCGGTACGGGTACGAGGCCGGATCGAGGCCAATACCGGCGAATTGCTGTCGGACGCGGCGCTGGGCGGGCTCGGCATCGCGCTGCATTCGTACTGGCATGTCTGCGCGATGCTGCGGGCCGGCCAGCTGGTGCAGGTGTTGCCGGACTACCAGATCGCCGACACCGGCATCTATGCGGTGATGCCGCAGAGACGGCTGGTGCCGCCCCGTGTGCGGGCACTGGTTGATTTCCTGGCCGAGCGCTTCGGCGATGTTCCGCCGTGGGAACGCGGCGACAGCCGCGGAGGCTGAACCGAAACGGATGCGCGCCCGCGATCCTTCAACAAAAGCCGGTGGCGCGCGGCGGCGGCCACGCCATGGACCGGACGAGCCGGTCGTGGGCTGGTCGCCACCGCCAACACACTTGTCACGATTTCAGCTTCGATTTGCCGCCCTTGTGCGCGCCGTCCGAATAGGGATTGCGCGGACCGCTCCTGGCGCCGTCGCTGTAAGGATTGCGCGCACCGGCCCTGGCACCCTGGCTGTACGGGTTGCGCGCGCCGGCCTTGGGCCCCTTGGCCTTGCCGTTCGATGCGAGCGTCGAGCGCTGCTCGGTACGGGCGCCCTGCGTGTACGGGTCGAATCGGTCCGAACGCGCGCCCTGCGTATAAGGATCGAATCGGTCCGAACGTGCGCCCTGCGAGTAGGGATCGCGTGCGCCGGTGGTCTGTGCGTTGGCCGATGACATCGCGCCGAACGTCACCATGGCGGCGATCGCCATGCCAACGAGTCCGCGCGTGGAAGCCGTTGAAATCGGCGCCGTCGTCTGCGAAGGGAAAGGTCTTTTCAGCATCATCTACCTCATCGTCTGGCGCCGCGATTGCCGGCGCGGATTGCATGGAACAGTGGATCCGTTCCACGTTGGGTCATGCGCGGGCCGCTGTCGCGGTCAGCGCATGGTCGCTCAGGAAGCGGTGAATCTGGGACACGACGGCGGCCCCCTCGCCAACGGCCGAGGCGACACGCTTGGTCGATCCAGAACGCACGTCGCCGATCGCAAAGACGCCTGCCGCACTGGTCTGCAGCGGCAGCTCCGCGCTCGAAGGCGATGGCAGGTCGGCGCCGGTCAGCACGAAGCCCTTGCTGTCCAGCGCGATGCCGCAGGGGCCCAGCCAGCCCGTCTTGGGATCGGCGCCGATGAAGACGAACAGATGGCGCGCCGACATGGCACCTTCGATGCCGCCGGCGCCGCGGTAGTGCACGCGTTCGAGCCTTCCCTCGCCCTCGAGCTGCGTCAGCTCGGTCCGGGTATGCACGGTGACGTTCGGCAGCGAGCCGATGCGATCGACCAGGTAGCGCGACATGCCGAGCGCGAGACTCGCGCCCCGGATAAAGATGTGCACGTGTTCGGCGTGGCTGGCGAGGAAGACGGCGGCCTGCCCCGCGGAGTTGCCGCCTCCGAGCAGCAGCACCGGCTCCTTGCGGCAGAGCCTGGCTTCCACCGGCGTGGCCCAGTAGTAGACCCCCGAACATTCGAGGCTGGCCAGATTGCCCAGATCGGGACGCCGGTATTCGGCGCCGCTGGCGATCACCACGGTGCGCGCGCTGATGCGCCGGCCATCGGCGAGCTCGACACAGCGCGGATGCCGGTCACAGTGCAGCGACGTGACCTCGCATGGAATGCCGATATGCGCGCCGAACTTCTGCGCCTGCACGAACGCCCGGCCGGCCAGCGCCTGGCCCGTGATGCCGGTGGGAAAGCCCAGGTAGTTCTCGATGCGGGCGCTGGTGCCCGCCTGCCCGCCGGGCGCACGGCAATCGAGCACGGCGACCGACAGCCCTTCGGAAGCGGCGTAGACGGCTGCGGCCAATCCGCCGGGTCCGGCGCCGACGATGGCCACGTCATAGACATGGGCCGGGTCGAAGTCCGGAATCAGGCCCAGGCAGGAGGCCAGGTGGCGCTCGTCCGGATTGCGCAGCACCCGGCCATCGGGGCATACCACCAGCGGGAACTCGTCGTGTCTTGGCGTCAGCCGGGCCAGCAGCGCGATGGCGTCGGCATCCTGCTCGGCATCGAGCGTGGTATGCGGAAAGGCATTGCGCCGAAGGAAGTTCTGCAAGCCCCGGGTTCGCGCATCGCCCGGCCGACCGAGCAGGACGACGCCGTGGCCGCGCTCGAGCACCAGCACCCGTCGCAGGATCAGCGCCCGGATGATGGTCTCGCCGATGTCCGCCTCGTTGATCATCAGCTTGCTCAGTTCGTCGGGACGCAGCAGCACCGCTTCGACATCCTCGACCACGCAGGCATCGACGACGGCCGGCTTGTTCGACAGCTGCGTGACATCCGAGGTGAACTCCCCGCGGCGGCTATAGACGTGGATGGTCTGCCCGGCGCGCAATCCATCGCGGCCGGAGATCCGCACCTTGCCCGACAACAGCAGGAACACGCCGGGGCATGGACTGCCGGCCCGGTACAGATAGTCGCCGGCGGCGAAGTGGCACAGCGAGCCGAAGCGGCGCACCCGTTCGATGTCGGCGTCCGCCAGCACCGGAAACATCTGGTGAAAGCGCGGATGATCGCGCACGCCGCCATCGGCTACCAGCGCGCCGTCATCGTCTTGCGCCTCGACCTGCTGTCGCGCGCCTGCTGCGTCGGGCGGGACCGTCGGATCCATGCCTGCTCCTGGTTGGCCGCCCGCTACGCCCGGGCCGGCAGGTCCATCAGCTTTTCCATCGTGATCGGCAGATCGCGGATCCGTTTGCCGGTCGCATGGTGGACCGCGTTGGCAACCGCCGCCGCCAACCCCGTGATGCCGATTTCGCCGATTCCGCGCGCGCCGAACTCGTTGAACGCGAGGTCCGGATAGTCGAGCAGGATCACGTCGATCTCCGGCTGGTCCGCGTGCACCGGCATCACGTATTCCGCGCAGTTGTTGTTGCCCGGAATGCCGTTGCGCTCGTCGAATTCCGTCGCTTCGAACAGCGCCATGCCGACCCCCATCACGATCGCGCCCTCGACCTGATTGCGCGCCATGACGGGGTTGATGACGCGGCCGACATCGATCGCGCTGACGACCCGCGCGACGCGCAGCCGCGAAATGCCCGGGTCCCACCGCACTTCGACGAAATGGGCGCCGAAGGACATGAAGGACACCTTGTCGGTCGGCGTGCCGCCCGTATGCGCATGGCCTTCGGCATTGGCGAAGCGCCGGGCGCGAAGCACGTCGGCAAAGTCGATCGCCCGCTTGCCATCGGTCAGCTGCCCCTTGCGCATGCGCAGCGCTTCCGGCTTGACGCCGGCGAACTCGCCGCCGGGCTGCGTGGCGATGTCGCCCAGTTGCGCGATGGCGTTGCGCGTCGCCTCGGCGATCGCCGGCAATACGCTGGCGGTCGCCCACGACCCCCCGGAGACCGGCGCGGCGGGGAACGAGGAGTCGCCCAGCTTGACTTCGATCCTGTCCAGGCCGAGCCCCGTCAGCTCGCTGACGGTCTGCGCCGCAATCGTGTAGGTGCCGGTGCCGATGTCCTGGATCGCGCAGAAGGCGATCGCGGTACCGTCGTCACGCAGCTGCACGCGCGCCTGCGCCGGCGTACGCCACGCGTCCCAGTTGCAGACCGCGACGCCATATCCGGCGATCTCGTTGCCGACCCGCATGGAGCCGATGCGCGGATTGCGCCTGGTCCAGCCGATCTTGTCGGCGCCCTTGGCAATGGCCTCGCGCAAATGATTGCTGGACCATGGCAGATTCAGGCTTTCGTCGCGCGTGGACAGATTGGCGAGCCGGAACTGGACCGGGTCGGTGCCGCAGGCCAGCGCCAGTTCGTCGATCGCCGATTCGAGCGCGAACAGCCCGGGGGCCGCGCCGGGCGCCCGCATCGACGTGGGGGCGCCGCGGTGCACCTCGGCAGTGTGGTGGCTGACCAGGACGTTCGGGCACGCGTAAATGCTGCTTGTCATGCCGCCGCAGTTCTCGACGTACTGCTCGATGAAGGACGTCGTATTGATCGACTCGTGCCGGATCGACGTGATCCGGCCTTTCGCGTCGGCGGCCAGCCGCAGCCGCTGCTTCGTCTCCGGCCGGTGTCCCGTCGCGGTAAACATCTGCGCCCGCGGCACCACCAGCTTGACCGGCCGGCCCGTCATCCGGGCCGCCGCGCTGGCCGCCACCGAATGCGGCCACAGGAACAGCTTGCAGCCGAAGCCGGAGCCGATGAACGGCGCTTCGACCGTGACGTACTCGGGCGGCAGTCCGAAGATCTGCGCCAGCGTGTTGCGATGGACCGTGACGCCCTGGGATGCCTCGTAGACCCGCAGGCGGCCGCCGTCCCACCAGGCGACGGTGGCGTTCATCTCCATCGGATTGTGGCTCTCGACCGGCGTGTGGTAAGTCGCATCGACCCTGACCGGCGACTGGTCGAAGACCGCCGCCGCCGACCCGCGTGCGTGTCCACGCCCGCCGTCCCGCGGCTTGCCGGCGGCGAGCGCCTGTTCGAGGTTCGCCAGCGCTTTCGTCTGCTGGTAGCTGACCTTTACCTTGTAGGCCGCTTCCCGCGCGTGCTCGAAGGTATCGGCGATGACCAGCGCGACAAACTGGCCGGCGTAGTGGATGGTCGCGTCCTCGAACGGCAGCCGATGCTCGTCGGTGATGGCCGTCGTCAGGATCGCCGTTGCCGAGATCGGATTCTTCGGAATGCGATGCAGCGGCAGGAAGCGATTGTGATGAAGGACATCGACCACGCCTGGCGTGCGCATGGCTTCGCTGACGTCGATGTGTTCGATGCGGCCGCTGGCGATGGTGCTGAAGACGCCGTAGGCGTACAACATGCCCGGCAAGCGCCGGTCGGCGGTATAGGGGGCGGCGCCGGTCAGCTTGAGGCGGCCATCGATACGGCGCGGCGAGGCGCCAATGGCGTTGGTAGTCACGCGGATCTCCGGAAACAGGATGGGCTGCGGATCGATAGGTGGCAACGGGCGCTACGCGAGCAGGGTCGACAGGTTGCGGGACACCGCCTGCTGGCCGAGCAGGATCTTGAAGCCGTTCTGCCCGTACGATTTGGCCCCGATCATCGCCGCCGCCGCGGCCGACTGGATCAGCGCCGGCGTCGGCGTCTGGCCGCGCAATACCGCCTCGGCGCCTTCGGCGCGCCACGGCTTGGTGCTGACGCCGCCCAGCGCAATGCGGATATCGCGCACGGCGTTGCCGTCCATCACCAGCACGATGGCGCTCGATGCCAGCGCAAACTGATACGAGGTACGGTCGCGCAGCTTCAGGTAGGCGGACCGGCTTTGCGCCAGCGGCGGGTCGAGCGTGACGTGCGTAATCAGCTCGCCGGGCTGGATCGCATGCTCCTTCCACGGCTCGCTGCCTGGCAGAAGGTGGAACTGCGCGAACGGCACCTCGCGTCTTCCATTCGGACCCTGCAGCTGGATCGTCGCGCCGATCGCCACCATGGCCACGCACATGTCGGACGGATGAGCGGCAATGCAGTGTTCACTGCCGCCGAGCACGGCATGGACATTGCGATTCAGCCCTTCGATCGCAGGGCATCCCGACCCCGGCGTGCGCTTGTTGCACGGCGAGACGCCATCGCGGAAGTAGCCGCAGCGCACGCGCTGCATGATGTTGCCCGCCGTGGTGGCCTTGTTGCGCAGCTGGGTACTGGCGCCGGACAGCAGGGCCTGGGACAGCACCGGATAGTGGCGCTGGATGTGGGAGTGCCGCGCCAGTTCCGTATTGCTGACCATGGCGCCGATGCGCACGCGGCCGTCCGCGCCCACTTCGATCTGGTCGAGCCCGAGCCGGTGGATGTCGACCAGCCGGGCAGGTCGCGTGATGTCAAGCTTCATCAGGTCCAGCAGCGTGGTGCCGCCGGCAAGATAGACCGTGTCGCCGGCACCGGCATGCAGCGCGATCGCTTCGTCGATGCTGCCCGCGCGCGAGAATTCGAAGTTGCGCATCAGCTCTCTCCTCGCAGTTTGCCGCGCGCGTCCTGAATCGCCGTGACGATGTTGCGGTAGGCACCGCAGCGGCAGATGTTGCCGCTCATCGCTTCGCGCAGCGATGCGTCGTCGGCGGGGATACGCTTGTCGCCGATCACGCCGACGGCGCACATGATCTGGCCCGCCGTGCAGTAGCCGCACTGGTAGGCGTCGTGTTCCCAGAACGCCTGTTGCACCGGATGCAGCCGTTCGCCTTGCGACAGGCCCTCGATCGTGGTGATGTCGTCGCCCTGGTGCATCACGGCGAGGGACAGGCACGCATTGACGGGCACGCCGTTGACGTGCAGCGTGCAGGCGCCGCATTGGCCGTGGTCGCAGCCCTTCTTGGTGCCAGTCAGGCCCAATTGATCGCGCAGTACGTCGAGCAGGATCGCGTTGTTGGCCACGGAAAGCGTGTGCGTTTTTCCGTTGACCTTCAGCGTCAGCGCACGCGCATCGGCGGCTTCGCGGCCGGCAGGGCCACCGGCAGGGCCGCCGCTGGGCGCCGCGGATGCCGTCGGGATCCAGCCGACACTGGCTGCGCCGACGCCGGATGCGCCGACCGATTGCAGGAAACGTCGCCGCGTCAGTCGTGGCTTCAACGCGCCGGTCGCGTCGTCGAGCTGGTGCTCGCCGTCGTGGTTTGCTGTATCGCCCATGGGCCTGATCTCCGGGTGGGGGAAGGAGGAGATTTCATGGTAGTGGGCGGTGGGGCGTTGCGGACGCGGTCCGCGCGACAAGACCCAATGCATGCCGATTCGGGCCAAACCAGGCCGATACAAGCGCAATACAAGCGCAATACAAGCGCGCAATACAAGGCCAGCGCAACGAGTCTGCCGTGGACCCGCCGCCCGCCGGCTTCAGCGGGCCGGAACGAGGAAGCGGAACGTCGCGCCTCGCGGCAGATTCGGCAAGGCGCAGATCTGTCCGCCGAACGCTTCCACGATCGACCGGCATATCGCCAGGCCGACGCCGAGCCCGCGCGGCTTCGTCGTAAAGAAGGCTTCGAAGCAGTCCTTGCCGTCGGCCGTCGGCAGTCCTGGTCCGGTGTCCCGAATCTCGACCATCACGCGGCCCATCGGGTCGAGTCCGCTGAGGACGCGCAGTTCGCGCGGATGTCCAGCGGCGTCGGCATCCATCGCTTCGACGGCATTGATCAGCAGATTCAGCACGACCTGCTGCAACTGCGTGCGATCGGCGGCCGCGAACAGCGGGCCCGGATGCAGCGCCAGCACGATGCCGATGCCCTTGCTGTCGGCCTCGGCGGCGACCAGCGACAGCGTCTGGTCGATGACCGCATTGATATCCACCGCTTCGACACGCGCCGGTGCCTTTCTCATCAGGGCCCGCGTGCGGTCCAGAATGTCGGTCGCCCTTGCGCTGTCGCGCATCACGCGCTCGAGCGCGCGTACGGTGGCCTCGATGTTCGGCGGGTTTGCCGCGAGCCAGCGCAATCCGGCATTGGCGCTGGTGACCAGTCCGGCCAGCGGCTGCTTGACGTCGTGCGCGATCCATGCCGACAGATGGCCCATCGTGACCAGCCGGTTGGTGTGGGCCAGCTCCGCATGCAGCATCCGATTGCGGCGTTCGATGGCGAGCGCCCGCGCCTCGGCCTGCTTCTGCTGGCTCAGGTCCAGCACGATGGCGATCCCTTGCTGAACGGACTCGTCGAAGGCGGTCGCGCCCATCAGGACCGGAAGCCGGGTGCCGTCCTTGCGAAAGTACTCTTTCTCGATGGGACGCAGCGCGCCGGTCCGCCGGATTTCGTCCATTTCAAGAACGACCTGGTCGCGCCATTCCGGCGGCGTCATCTCGAACCAGTTCATCGCGCCGTTTTCGACATCCTCGCGGCTGTAGCCGACCATGTTCAGGAAGGCCTGATTGGCGTCGAGCAGGCGGCCGTCGAGATCCCACAGCACGATGCCGATGACGTCGACCTCGAACAGCCGGCGCAGCCTGTATTCGCGGTTCTGCAGATCGGCGTACAGCCGCGCGTTCTCCAGCGACAAGGCGGCCAGCGTCGCAAGAAGTTCGAGCAGGTCCAGCCGGGCCTGCGCGAAGACGCGGGCCATCAGGTTGTTCTCCAGATACAGCGCCGCCTTCAGCATGGCATGCGCGACGACCGGCAGGCACAGTACCGATCTGACGCGATGAAGGGCCACGTGGGGGTCGTGCTGAAAGCGGCTGTCGGCGGCGGCGTCGTCGACGAGGACCGTTTCACCGGTTCGCAATGCAAAGCGGATCAGGCCTTCCGGTACCGCGGCGCTCCATTTGCCGTCGTCGGGCAGGCTCACCCGGGTCCCTTCGCCGTCGATGGTGACTTCCGCAGCCAGCGAAAGGGTATCGTCCCTCGACAGCAGAAGCACCGCACGTGCTGCGCCCGCGTGCTGGGCCAGCGTCTGCATCAGGGTGATGGTCAGGCGCTCGGTCGTGCCGTCGCCATAGACCGCGCCCGGCTCTATCCCGTCGCCTGTCTGCGGATCGGTCTGCCCGGACGCGCCTGCACGCGCCTGAACCGCCAATCCGTCCGGCAGCCGGGCACGGGCCCGCGGATGGAACCGACGGAGCAGCCTGACCTTGGCCTCGGCGCCCCAGCGACCATAGCAGTCCAGCGCGTCGTCGATGTAGGCGGTGGCGATCCGGCCGAGCCCACGGGTTGCATAGAAGCGGCTGGCCAGTTCGCGTGCGAGTCCTTCGATCAGCAACGAGCCGTGCAGCCGGGCCGCGCGCGCGCTGTCGTCGTACAGCTGTTCCGCCGCCAGCCCGTCGCCATCGAGGTCCGCGATCTCGGCGCTCAGCAACAGATGGCGACAGGCGGCCATCGCCGTGCCCGTGGCCCGCGCCCAATCGGCGATCAGCGCCCGATGCCGGGCCAGGCGCGCGCGCAGGGGCTCGGCGTTCCGCGTGGTGACATTGCGCAGGGTCGCGCAGATCGCCAGCGCGGTGAAGAAGTGGCATTCGGCCTGTTCCGGGTGGTCGGCATCGAAGGCATCCGGATTGTGCCCGGATCGCTCGCCAAACACGGCTGCAGCGGCAGCCAGAGCGGCGTTGGGGTCGCCCGCCAGGTAGTGGAGCATGACCTTGCTGGCCCAATAGGAATGAACCAGCAAGGTCATGCCCGAACCGGCGACGCTGCTTTCGAAGCGCCGGCCATCGAAGGCGCCATCGTTGAAGTCCGCGAGATGGCAGGTCTTTCCCATCAGGCATGCAAACGTCCGCTCCGGGACCTCCACCAGCTTCGCGGACTCGGACGATCCCGAGGCCCGTGCCAGTTCGAGGTAAGCGAGGACTTCGTCGTAGTCCCGTTGCAGCGCGTGGCCGCGCATCAGCAGATACATGCCGATCCGGTTCGCCAGCCGGCAGGCAAGGCCGGCATCGCCGCTTGCCGCTGCTTGCCTTGTCGCCTGGCGCAGCAGGTCGACGGGCTCGTACTCTGGTACGGATGTCGAGGCGATCATCGTCTGGAGCCAATGGCGTGCTCGACGGCGCTCAACAACTGCTGGGCCTCGAATGGCTTGCGCAGTATCCGTACCGAATCCGGCGGCAGCGCATGCGTACCGCATTCGGCTGGATCGTGTGCCGTCATCAATACCACCTGCAGGCCCGGCCGCCTTTGCTGCAGGATCGCGGCAAGCTGCCATCCGTTGATCACCGGCATGCGAATGTCCGAGATCAGGCATGCGATGGCATCGAGATAGGGGCACTCCAGCAACGCGGTGGCCGTTGCAAAGCACAGCGTGGCGTGGCCTACGGAGGCAAGAAGGTCGGAAATCGACTCGACGATCGTCGGGTCGTCGTCGATCACGGCAACCACTGAGTCCGGCGCGAATACCATTGCCTTTACCTTTGCTTTTCCAGCAGGCCGCTATCCGCGGGAATGGTCCGCCTGCGGATTGCCGCGTCGAACCGGCGCGACGTCCTGGCAGCCGAAGGCATTGAGCTGTACCGACATGCGAACCAGCTCGGCGAAGGAGCCGGCGGCCATCTTGCGCATCACTTGCCGCCGATGGATTTGCAGCGTGACCTCGCTGATGCCCAGCTGCGCCGCCGCCTGCTTGTTCAGCAGGCCGCTGACCGCCAATGCGAAGACTTCGCGCTCGCGGGGTGTCAGCAGTGCATGGCGCCGGAGCAGGTCCGCCACTTCGGTGCGCTGTGCCAGCGTCTGCCGGTGTTTGGCGAGCGCGGCTGCCACGGCGGTAACCAGTTGATCGTCGCTGAACGGCTTGGACAGGAAGTCGATGGCACCGGCGCGCATCGCGCGCACCGTCATCGGGATGTCGCCATGGCCGGAGATGAATACGATCGGCGGATGCGCGCCGCCGGCCAGCTCGCATTGCAGGTCCAGGCCATTGATGTCCGGCAGCCTGACATCGAGAACCAGGCAGGACGGCGTCTGCGGCCGCTCGCAGGCGATGTACTCCTGCGCGGACCGGCATGCCACCACGCCCATCCCCATGGACTTCAACAGGTCCGTGGTGGCTTCCAGTACCGAGGGGTCGTCGTCGATGACGAATACTGTGCTGTCCCGATTCATGTCCGTTCCATGGCGGTTGTCATTGTGGCGGCGGCGCGCCCTGCGGCGCACCGGTCTCGGTGGCGGCCCGTGGCAGCACCACGCGCAGGATGGCGCCATGCGGCCGGTTCGACGTCGCCGCGATGTGGCCGCCGAACGCTTCCACGATCGATCGGCAGATCGACAGGCCCATGCCGAGCGCGCCGCGCTTGGTCGTGACGAAGGCGTCGAAGCAGTCGCGGCCGTTCAGCGACGGAAAGCCGGGGCCAGTATCGCGAACCTCGATCAGATAACCGTCCGGATGATCGCCGTCCGTCAGCACCGTCAATGTGCGGGCAGCCTCGGACGCGCCGCTCATGGCATCGATCGCGTTGACCAGCAGGTTCAGCATGACTTGCTGCAGCTGTACCCGGTCCGCGGTGGGCCGCATCGGCGAGCGGCCGAACGTGGTCTCGATCGCGATGCCCTTGCGAACCGCCTCCGGCGCGATCAATGAGATCGTCGTGGCAGCCACCTCATTGATATCGACCGCTTCCGCGGCGGGAGCGACCTTCCTGACCAGTTCCCGTGTCCGGTCAAGGACTTCGGCCGCATGCATGCCGCCGCCAACGATGCGCTGCATCGCATCCCGGGCCTTGTCCAGGTGCGGCGTTTCTGCCGCAAGCTCGGCCAGTGCCGCCATGCCGCTGGCGGCGATGTCCGCGAGCGGACGCTTGACGTCGTGCGCGATCCAGTCGGACACTTGGCCGATCGTGGCGAGGCGGTTGGCATGGGCCAGCTCGACATGCAGCTCGCGGCTGCGCCTTTCGCTGTCCAGCGCCCGCTGCTCCGCGGCCTTGCGGTCCGACAGGTCCAGCACGAAGGCGACGCCGCTGCGCGCTTCGTCGAACATGGCCGCGCCGATCAGGATCGGGACGCGCGTGCCGTCCTTGCGGATGTACTGTTTCTCCCAAGGCGCCATCGCGCCTGTTTCCCGCAGCTGCTGCAGCTTTGCCGACATCTGGGTTCGCCATTCCGGCGGGGTCATCTCGCGCCAGCTGATGCCGCCCCGCTCGACATCGGACCGGTCATAGCCGGTCATCGCCAGAAACGCATCGTTGGCGTAGGTGACGTTGCCATTCAGGTCCCAGAACAGGATCCCGATGACGTCGGATTCCACCAGCAGCCGCAGCCGCGCTTCCCGCTTTTCCAGCTCGGCATACAGTCTGGCGTTCTCGATCGCGGCGGCAGCATGCGTGGCCAGTATCTCGAGGATGTCGAGCCGCGTCGCGCGGAATGCGCCCGGGGTGTCGTTGTGCGCAAGATAGAGCACGGTCATCTGCCCACCGAAGCCCGCTATCGGCAGGCACAGCACCGAGCGCAGGCCTTGGCGGGCCACGGCCGGCTCGCCGGCAAACCGCTCGTCGCCGCGGGCATCGTCCACGATCAACGTCTTGCCGCGCTTGACCAGATGCCGGAGGATCGCTTCGGGCCAGCGCCGCGGCGCGTCGCCATTGCCGAGGTCGACCGCCACGCCGTCCGCGGCGAAGCGGGCCGAAGCCATGGTCTCCACCTCGTTCGAATGATGCAGGCGAAGCAGCGCCCCGCATTGCGCCCCCGTGGACTCGAGCACGGCGCGCATCACCGTCACCAGCAGCCTGTCGAGCGCGAAATCGTCGTTGACCGGCGACGGCCGCTTGACGAAATCGGTAAAGCTGAACTGGTGCAGCGGCATCATTGCCGTCGGAGCCGGCTCCGCTGCATCCGCCGTGAATCGACTGGCGATCGGATGGGCACGTTGCAATTGATCCACCTTGGCCCGGGCGCCCCACTGCCAGTAGGCCTCGATGGCGTCGTGCAGGTAGATGGCCGCGATGCGTTCGAGCCCTCGCTCCTGGTAAAAGCGCGCGGCCAGCTCGGCCGCCAGCGCCAGGACATGCCTGAATCCGTTCTTGCCGGCGGCCCGTGCACTGCGTTCGTACAGCTGGCCGGCTTCCAGCGTGCGACCTTCGATCCGGGCGATCTCGGCGCCCAGCAGCAGGTGCTTGTCGGTGAAGGTGCGCGATTGCGATTCGGCGGCCCATTTGCGGATCGTCAGATAGTGCTCGTCGAGCTGCGCGCGCAGCGCCGGACGCCGCTCCTCGGGTGCCGAATTCCAGGCGGCCGCGGCGGCCAGCCCGGTATAAAACCGGTACTCGAGATGGCGGACCAGGTGGATCTGGCCGGGCGGCCCTTGCTGGAATCGCTTCGATGCCGCGAGCGCCGCGTCGTACTGGCCGGCCAGATAGAGCAGCATGGTCATCGACGTCCAGTAGAGTTGGGAGACGACATTCAGCCGCGGTCCGCGGACGTCGGCTTCGAACGCGGCGCCGTCGAAGTCGTCACCCGTAAAGTCAGTCAAGCTACGGGTCTGTCCGCGCAGGCAGGCAATGGTGCGCTCCAGTGTCGTCAGCAGCGCGATGCCGTCCTGGAATCCGGTTTCCCGCGCAAAACCGAGGTAGGCAAGGCACATCCGGGCGTCCTCCGCAAGATCGCGGCCCTGCATGAACCGATGGATGGCGCAGTGGAAGGCGGAGAAGCAGGCGAAATAGATGTCGCCCGCCTCGATGCCCTTCTGGTAGGCCAGGCGCGACCATTCGGCGCTTTTCTCCAGCGGCTGCGTCCAGGCCGCCGTCAATGCCATCGTATTGAACGTCCTGGAAGTTTCACGGCTGGTGGCGGCCTGGGCGGCTTGCGCGGCCCGCTCGCATGCGTCCAGGGCCAGGCGATATCCCTCGCGGTAGCGCCCCAGCGCGGGGCCCATCAGCAATCCGAACAGCGCGAATCCCTGGTTGGACGAGCGGGCCGATCCATGGTCGAGGCTCAGCGTCACCATGTTGCAGATCACGACGATGGCCAGCCTGAAGTCGGTGAAGCTGGCCGCCGGCCACGTATCGGCGAGCAGCCGCATCGACATCAGCCGCAGCGGATCGGTCATGGCCGGCAAGCCGGCGATCGACCGCACGGCATGCTCGTCGAACCGGCGCCAGGCCGATTCGAGGGCGAGGTGCACGTCGTCGGCGCAGGGATGGGCGTCCAGCGGGATGCCGAGCCGGTTCAGTGCCGCGACCGCCGTGTCGACGGCCAGATCGTTCTCCGAGCTGACCATGTGCAACTCGATCTTCAGGCGATTGGCCGCGGCGATCTCCAGTTCGGTGCGGGCGAGCTTGAACAGCTCGCCGATCATGGCCTTTGCCTCGGCCACGCCGCCGGCAAGGAAGCGGCATTCGGCATGTTCGAGGGCGAGCTCGTATGCCAGGGCGCGCTGATCGCGTTCATCGGCGCTGGCCAGTTGAGCGCGGCCGGTCGCCAGGTAGTCGCATGCCGCCGCGTAGGCGGTGGAGGCCCTTGCCTTGCGGCCGGCGCGCAGATTCAGCGCCGCAACGTGCGGCCGTTGCGCCGCCGAGATCGGTCCGCCGCGATTCAGATGGCCGACGATCTCAAAAAGGTGGTCGTCGAGATCTCCGTCCGTCGTGTTGTTCAGCAGCAGCATCCCGATGCGCCGATGCATCTGGTTCCTGGCGGCATCCGGTTGCAGCGCATAGGCGGCCTCGTGGACGCGGTCGTGAGCGAAGGCGTACTCGCTCGAATACCGCAGCACCAGTCCGAGCGCGATCGCTTCCTCGAGATGGCGGCGGACGTCCTTCTCGCTGGCCGACAGTGCTATGGCCAGCTTGTACGCCGGCGTCCGGCTTCCCATGCAGGCCAGCACCGTGACCGCGTGGAGCGACGCCTCGGAAAGGCGTGTCAAACGCTCGACCATCAGACCGACGATGTTGTCGGCGATCTCGCGCCGGCGAATTCGCTCGAGGTCCCAGCCCCAGCCGCGGCTCGGGACGTCATAGACCAGCAGGCCATCGTCCGCCAGCGCGGCGACGAACTGCACGATGAAGAACGGATTGTCGCCAGTCTTGTCCAGGATGCACGCACTCAGTGCGGACACCGCGCTGACAGGACATTTCACCGCGTCGGCGATCATCTGCGCGACCTGCGCCTTGCCGATGCCGCGCAGCGAAATATCCAGCGGCGGGCTGGGCTGGGCGTGAAGTTCATCGAGCAGGCTGGCGAGTTCCGGCCGGCCTTCCACTTCGTTGCTGCGGTACGAGCCGATCAGCAGCAGGTTGGCCATGTCGGGATGCGTTGCCAGGTCGCGAAACAGGTCCAGCGTCGCGGTGTCCAGCCACTGCAGATCGTCCAGGAACAGAACCAGCGGATGCCCGGGACGGGCGAATACCCCGATGAAGCTGCGGAACACGCGCAGGAAGCGCGCGCGCGCCTCGGTGCCGGAAAGCTCCGAGATCTCCGGCTGCGGGCCGAGCAGATGCTTCAAGTCGGGGATCAGGTCGACGATCAGGCCGCCATGGCCGCCCAGCGCCGCCTGCAGCGGCGCACGCCAGGCCTGCAGCTCATGCTCGGCCTTGCCGAGCAGCTCGCGGACCAGAGGCTGGAGTGCTTGGGCCACGGCTGTGTACGGCTCGGCGCGCTTGTACTGGTCGAACTTGCCGATCGCGAAGGGGGCGGTCGACGCCGCGAGGGTCTTGCGCAATGCGTCGATCAGCGCGGACTTGCCGATACCGGAATAGCCGGAGACCAGCACCACCCGGCGCTCGCCCGCATTGGCGACGTCGGCATAAGCGGCTTCGAGCTGCGCCAGCTCGGCGTCGCGGCCATAGAGTCCTTCGCGGAAGCGGAATCGTTCGGGCGATTCGCCCGCCCCGGGGGGAAACGGCCGAATCGTCCGGTCGGCCTCCCATTGCGCCAGGCAACGGGCAAGATCGGATGCCAGCCCGCTCGCGCTCTGGTAGCGGTCGCACGGGCTCTTGCCGAGCAGTTTCATCACGATGTCGGAGAGCTGCGCCGGCACGGATTCACGCCGGTGCATGGGCGGAGCCGGTTGCCTGGCCAGATGGCCATGGATCCATTCCGCCGGGCTCGATGCGGTCAGGGGCAACGTGCCCGTGAGCAGTTCGTAAAGCGTGACGCCCAGCGAGTACAGGTCGCTTCGTTGGTCGACGCGCCGATGGATGCGGCCGGTCTGCTCCGGTGCCATATAGGCGAACGTGCCGAACGTTGGGGCTTCGTCTCCCGGATCCTGGCCGGGCGGCACCGCGATGCCGAAGCCGGTCAGGCGGGCGGTGCCCGTCGCCGCATCGAACACGACGTTTCCCGTACGGATATCCCGGTGAAGCCATCCCGCCTGGTGCATCTTCGAAACGGCGGTGGCCAGCGCGATCGCGATGGCCAGGAATCGCTCGATGGCCAGCGCCGGCCCGGCCAGCCGCGACGCGATGTCGCCGCCCGGATCGTGCAGCAGCAGTGCGCCGCTCTGCTCGACGAAGGCAAGCGGAACGACCGCCCATTCGCCATCGAGCCGCTCCTTCAGCCGGTCTTCGTGGCGCAGGCGGGCGCAATCCGGCTTGCGGCCGGGGCGGCCGACCGCTTCGACCACCAGCAGCGCAGATGCAAGGGGCTTCGCAGGGGAGGGGTGTCCGCGATAGATCCGGCGATCGGGCTCGTCGGACAGCAGTTCGATGTGGCCACCGAACCAGTCGCCAGCTGGGCGCGGGTCATGCATCGCGACGATCTCCGTGCACGTCCTGTCTCCCTTGTCGGACTGGTCCGCGTAGTCGTGTAGCCGCGGCCAGCGCGGCCGTCGGGGTGCCATATGATCGCGCGAACCGTGCCGACTATCCAGCCCGCGGTATGCCGCTCGACATCATACAAAGCCATGATTTACGTGCGGGCCCAAATGCTGTTGCCTGCGGGCCCTTGGACAGGGCGCGGAGGCGCTGCCTCTGCGCCGAGACACCCGGCGGCGTCGATCCTGCCGCTGGCGATCGCCGTCGCGGCAAGGCGGTCGGTCCAGTGGCCGCTGACGATCAGGCCGCCACGATGCGCGAGCCGGACGCCCGCCGCGAACGGCTGGCAACAGGTGGCGTGGCCGGACCCTGTGGCCTGAAGGTGGACATAGGCCAGGGCTTCGGTGCCGACCGCGCGTACGGCCGCCTGCGCACGCGCCAGTTCCGCCGCCGTCGTCGGCAGGCTCAAGGCCAGCCCGACGCGGTCCGGCGGCCATGTGTTCAGCAGCGCCTGGACCGCGTCGCGCAGGAAGCCGCTGTCGGCCGACGTCCGGCCGATCCGATCCGGCCACGTACCGAGCGTCGCGGCAAGCTCGACCCCATCGAAGCCCGCGTCGATGGCCTGCTCCGCCGCGGTACGGTACGCGTCGAGCGCCGCATCGATCTGGTCCTCGTTCAGCGGCAAGTCGACCGCACCGGCCGATGCGCCGATGCGCGCCACGGCAATGCCGCCTGCCGCATGGATCGAACGCGTGGTCTCGAGCCAGCCATTGACCTCGCCGGCGCAGGCGATCCCCCTTGTCAGCGGATGACCCTGTCCGGCCAGCGCGCCGTCGGCCAGCGCGCAGACCCTCAATCGGCCTTCGGCGGTTCCGTGGCTGTCGGCCTGGCGGGCGCAGCGGACAGGGTCCGCCGGGGCGCCGACCATGAAGATCCGGTGTCGCAGGCGTAGCGCGCCCAGGGTCAATGGCAGGAGCAGGGCTCGAAATGGTTCGGCGGTCATGGTGGGGTGAGGCAGTGCCGCGGGGACACCGTTGATGTTGGTCCAGCGGTGCGGCAGGGGCGAGTTATTCGTTGCTAAGAATCGCCCGGCATGGCCGCGGGCCGGCGGGAGTTGGGGCGGGCAGGGATCAGGCGCCCGCAGCGTTCTTAGCAAGTCTTAACTCGCGTTATGCGCAGGCGCCGACAAGAATGACCGCAATGCATTTCTGTCTCCACTGAGCCACAGATCCCCATGAATACGCCGCCAGCCGCCACGTTTGGCCTTGCCGCAAGGCGCGTTCCGCCGCCTCCGACCGCCCGCGCCGCGAGCTCGCTGCTCGAGCCCGGCGTCGCGCGACATGTGATGGACAACGGGGTGCCGGGGCGCGGCGCTCCGTTGTCACCGGGCGCCCGGGTTCAGGCACGGCGGGGGGCAAGCTGGCTGATGCCGGTCACGGTGTGGGAGTCCTCCGTGGATGGCGAGGCCGCGCCCGTACCGCCGCCTGTAGACGGCCATATCCTGGAGTGGCATTTGTCGGCCTCCACCGTGCAGCGGGTGTTGCCGTCCGGCCACATCATCGAAACGCTGCCGCCGAACGGCTTCCTGCTCCGCCCGATGGGTCTGTCGCTGCGGGTGAAGACGGCTGGCCCGACCTGCTACGTCCATTTCCATCTGGCCGACTCCTTTCTGCGTACCGTCGCCGTGGACTGGCTCGGCGATGCGGCCGACTGCGACGGCTTGCTTTGCTGCGGGCAACTGATGAGAAGCGATGCTCAGCTTGTGTCGATGCTCGATGTGTATTTGCGCCGCGCGCTGGACCCTGACGAAGCGCCGACCCGGCTCGAAATGGACAGTCGCGCCCACCTGATTGCGTTGCAGGTCCTGCGGCGCCATTCCACGCTGGTCGAGGGGCAGCTCCGCGCCAGGCGCGGCGGCCTGGCGCCCCATCAGTTGAAGAAGGCCTGCGAGCTGATGACGCGCGATCTCGCCGAGGATATTCCGCTGAGCGTGCTGGCTGGCGAGATCGGCGTTTCGTACCATCACTTCTGCCACGCCTTCAAGATGTCCACCGGACAGCCGCCACGGCAATGGCTGGTCGAGCGCAGGGTCGAGGCCGCGTGCGAACTGTTGCGGACCACGCGCATGACGGTGACCGAGATTGCCGCTGCCGTCGGATATGACGACCAGAACCAGCTGCTGCGCGTGTTTCGCAGCAGGCGCGGGACCACTCCCGGCGCGTATCGGCGCGAATTCCAGGATGTCGCCGGCACCGCGGCCGTGGCCATGACCGTGGCCGCATGACGGCTTGAGGCCGAGCATGGAATCGGCTCGCTCGCCGCGAGCGCCCTGCAATGTGTCATACAATCGCCCGCTTTTTCGCCGGGCATGCCTTTGCCTCACCCGATTGGACTAATAGAAAGCTGTGATTCCGGCGCGCGCCCGCGTCACGGTATCTTCGCGCTGGAAGCCGTCATCGAGTCGGGGACGCAATGGTCGGGCGATTTCAATTCCTTGTTCCGGGAGCGAACGGCGCTGCCCTGATGGCGCGGCAGGGGCCATAGCCATGGCGCCCGAGGCGACGCTGAACTTCGGCCCTTTCAGCCTGCTCCCGCGTCAGCGCGTATTGCTGGAAGGCGGGGTGCCGGTACGGCTCGGCAGCCGCGCGTTCGATCTGCTGGTGACGCTGGTGGAGCGGGCTGGCGAAATCGTTCCGAACGCCGAACTGATGGCGCGCGTCTGGCCGAATGTGATCGTCGAATCCGGCGCGCTCCGGGTCCATCTGGCCGGCCTGCGCAAGGCGCTTGGCGATGGCCGGCAGGCACATCGCTACATCGTCAACGTGCCGATGCAGGGCTACTGCTTCGTTGCGCAGGTCACGCCGGGAAGCGCGCCGGATTTGCCGGCAACGACTGCCTCCGAAGCAGGCGGAGCGGGCGGGATGGCCGGTGCAGGCGGCCCGATACCCACGGCAACAGGCACCGTGCCGGCCCCGCATGCGCCGATGGCGATGCCGCTGCCCGCGCAGGTAGCGCGCGTGATCGGCCGGGACGAGGTCGTCGCCGAACTGGTGCGGGAGCTGCCGCAGCGGCGGTGCGTCACGGTGACCGGACCGGCCGGAATGGGCAAGACCACGGTCGCACTCGCCGCGGCAAGGCAGCTTTCCCCTTCGTTTGACCAGCACGCGGTATTCGTCAATCTGGCGCCGCTCAAGGACGCCTCGCTGGTCACCAACACCGTTACCGCCGCGCTCGGGATTTCCGCGCCCGGTGCGGCATCCTTGCACGTCCTGCTGACCCATCTGCGGGACCGTCGCGTCCTGATCGTGCTGGACAATTGCGAGCATGTGATCGAGTCCGCCGCGGAACTGGCCGAGGCGCTGCTGACAGGCGCGCCTGGCGTCCATTTGCTGATGACCAGCCGCGAGCCGCTGCGCATCCACGGCGAATGGGTCCAGCGGCTCGGCTCGCTCAGCGTACCTCCCATGCTGGAAAAGCTCAGCGTGCAACAGACACTCGGCTATGCGTCGGCGGACCTGTTCGTCGAGCGCGTCAGGGCCAGCCTTGATTCGTTCGAGCTATGCGAAGCCGATCTGCCGGCCCTTGGCCGGATTTGCCGCGCGCTCGACGGCATACCGCTGGCACTTGAACTGGCGGCCGCGGGGGTGGACCGGCTCGGCATGCGCGGCGTGGCTGCCCATCTCGACGATCGGCTCGGCCTGCTGACCCGTGGACGCCGCACCGCGCTGCCGCGCCACCAGACTCTGCGGGCGGCGCTGGACTGGAGCTATGCGCTGCTGCCCGAACCGGAGCGCTGCCTGCTGCGAAGCCTGTCGATCTTCCGTGGCCGGTTTACCGCGGAAGGGGCCAGGGCCCTGATGGACGGCTGCGCGATGGCCGGCGATGTCGACGAGCATCTTTACAACCTGGTCAGCAAGTCGCTGCTGATGTCGGACGTCAGTGGGGAGGTCGCGCAGTACTGGCTGCTGGAGACCACGCGCGAGTATGGGCTGGCGCAGATGGAAAGCCATGGCGAAACGGCCAGGGTGTCGCGCCTGCATGCCGGCCACATGGTGCAGCTCGCCGACGCGGCCGAACGCGCGAGGCCGCATCAGCCGCAGGGCGAATGGCTGGCGCGCCATGCCTACCTGCTCGACGACTTTCGCTTCGCGCTGCACTGGAGCCTGTCCGAGCGCGGGGATCTGAACATCGGCGCCGCGCTGGCCGGCGCCTCCGCGCCGCTGTGGTACGCGCTGTCCCATATGGCCGAATACCTGTCGCTGGTCGAGCGACTGCTCGAACTGCTGCCCGGTACGGACGCGCTCGACCCCGCTCGCGAGATCGCGGTGCGCGAGGCCCACGGCCATGCACTGTGGAACAGCCGTGGTGCAGGACCCGCTGCCATCGCGACCTTCGAGCGTGCGCTGGAGCTTGCGCAGCGGACCAATTCGATTCCAGACCAGCTGCATGCGTTATGGGGCCTGTGGCTGGTCAGCAATTCGTTGGGGGACTATCCGCTGACCGTCCGCCGGGCCAATCAGTACGGGGAGCTGGCTCCGCTGACCGGCAATCCGGCCGACGCGGTGGTGCATGACAGGATGATGACGCTGAGCATGCATTTCACCGGCCAGCATGCCAGGGCGAACTTCCACGCGCGGCGGGTGCTGGCACAACCGTTGAACGTCAATGTCAGCGCGCGGCGCAGCGGCTTCCAGTTCGACCAGCGCGTGGCGGCGCTGATGACGCTGGCGCGCATCCTGTGGCTACAGGGTTTTCCGGACAGCGCGCTCGATCATGCGGAAGGAGCGGTCGAGCGGGCGCTGAACATCAACCATTCGCTGTCGCTGTGCTTTGCCATCTCGGTGGGGTGCGGGCCGGTGGCGTTCTGGAGCGGTGACGGCGAGCGGGCCGAGCGCTATACCGCTCTGTTGCGCAAACGCGCGGCGGAGTACGCACTGACGTTCTGGGGCCATTTCGGCGAAGGCTATGCGCTGGTGCTCGGCCGTCGTCGCGGCGAGGTGGACCACGCCGACGTTCCGGCAAATTGGCCGCGATCGCTTCGGGACACGCTCTGCACACTCGACGCGGACCTGGTCCAGACGGCGGATTTCGAACGCGGCCGGACCGGGGTGGTACCGTGGATCTCCCCCGAGCTGTTGCGGATCGAGGGCGAACGCCTGCGCCGTCTTGGCGATGCCGAGGCCGCGGAGCGATCGATGCGGGCGGGCCTGGCGATGGCCGACGAACACGGCGCCCGGTCCCTGTCGCTGCGCTGCGCGATGAGTCTGGCGGACCTTCTGGCTGATGTCGGATCGCGCGGCCCGGCGATCGACGTGCTGGCGCCGGTGTATGAAGCCTTCACCGAGGGATTCGGCACGGCGGATCTGCGGGCCGCCTCGTGCCTGTTGAAGCGGCTGGCGTGAGGGCGCCGGCGGTCAGGCGATCGCGCTGGCGCCGATGCTGTCGAGCACGAAGCGGACGCGGGTGGCCACGTCGGCTCGCGGCAGTTCGATCAGCGTATAGCCGCAATCGCGATACGCCTGCGCGACGGCATCAAAGGTGCGCTCGGCTTCGTCCAGCGATTGCTTGCGCTCCGCGTCCTGCCGATAGATTTCCGGCCACGGCGGTGCGATGAAGACCTGTTGCCGATAGCGGAATGCGGCGGCGGCCCGCAGCAGATGCTCCGGCACCGGCAGTTCGCACAGCCGCAGATAGCCGATGACGTCCGGCACGCCGCGATCGAACAATACCGGGCCCGCTTGCCGCTGCCCCATGCGATAGGACCTCAGTTCCCAGCCGAGCATCGCCTCGGCGAAGGCCTGCCGGTCGCGCCACGGCAGCGCGGGGCCGTCGATCGCGACCTGATCCTGGATGATGCCGCGGCCCGCTTCTTCCGAGCGGGCGTAGCCTTGCTGCTCGAGCGCATCGATCAGCGTGCTCTTGCCCGAGCCCGGGCCGCCGGTGAAGACGATCAACCGGGCGGTATTGTCGGTGCCGCGGGCGGCGGCATGGCGGCCCGTCAGGCCCATGTCTTGTGCTGACATTGCTCCTTCCTCAAGTTGGGAGTATGGGGTGCTTCGGTTTGGCGCACTCGCGCCGAGACTACTTCGACGTGGCGATGCGCGCCGTCAACAGCGGGTAGGGATTGATCGCGCCGGCCGGCGTATAGATGCCGTAGTGCAGATGCGGCGGCGTACCGCGCGCGTTGCCGGTATTGCCGACATAGCCGAGCACGGTGCCCGGCATGACGCGATCGCCGGGCGCGATCTCGCCATAGCGGTCGAGGTGGGCGTAGTAGTGCATCTGCCGGCCCGGTCCCATGACCCAGACGACCTGGCCGCCGAGATTGTTGGTGCCGACGCGGGACACGATGCCTTCGGTCGCCGACACGACTTCGCGTCCGCGCGGCGCGAAGATGTCGATGCCCTGATGCCGGCGGCCGCCGGAGCGCGCGGCATTCCAGGTATCGCGCAACGCGTTGGCCGATACGCCGGCAACCGGCACCGGCAGCGCTTTCGGCGCCGGCATCGCGGCCAGGCGGATGCCGTAGACCATGCGATCCAGCACCGGCTGGACGCGCGGCCAGGCCCACCAGGCGGCGGCCGCCAAGGCCGCGATCCACAACCAGCCGGACCGCCTGCGCAGGATCGACACGGTGGTCAGTCCGTCGCGGTGGTCACCGGCCCGCGCGGAATCAGGCGGCCCTCGTGGTTGCAATCGACACGCCGGCCTGCAGCGTGCGCGTGACCGGCGTCTTGCCGGCGATTTCGAGCAGGCGTTCCCACTGCTCGTCGCTCAGCGATGCCGACGTCTGCAATGTGCGTTCGATCCGCGTATCGCCGTCGCGGTTCTTCAGCAGCGTCAGCTCGACGCGAAGATCCCCGAGGTCCCAGCCCTTGCGGTCCGCATACATCCGCAGCGTGATCGCGGTGCACGCGCCCAGCCCGGTCAGCACATAGTCGTACGGAGCCGGCCCGGCATCCTGTCCGCCGGCCCTGGCGGGTTCGTCGGACACCAGCTGATGCTTGCCGGTGGTGATTTCGTGCCGGTAATTCGGTCCGGCGGCGCGGACGCTGGCGTGGGAAACCGGGGTCATGAATGGGCTCCTGTCGGCGACTTCGAACGGCGAAGGGTCTGCGCAATGCCGCACCGCGGCGGCGCATGGCAGTGCTGCCTACACTATCACTTCGGGCTGGACCCGTACACTGGAACGCCGAAAGCCTGCGCCGGAAATCCAGCGGATTGCCATCGCCTTACCATTGGCGGCCCTCGCATATGTACGTGCATCGGGTCCCATGGACGCCGACACATATGCGGATATTGCCAGCGACCCAGGAGGCTTCCCAATGCCCGAAGTCGAAACTGGAGTACGAATATTTGTCCCCCAACACGGCAGCGATCTCGGCTTCCACGTCGTTGAAGTCCTTGCCGAGATACTTGTCAGCCTGGCGTACGAACTCCCTTCCACGGTCTGCCCAGGCATCTTGCTCTACGCGTGCCAGCCGATGTCGTTTGCGCTGCCACAAGATCCAGGCGGCAAGGCATCCGAGCGCCGCAGCTTCGATCAATATCAATGACATCAGGATTCTGCCGGGCCCACTGCGGGATCCAGCGTCGCGTTGACGGTGACTGGCGCATCGACCCGCCGGGCACCCCGTTCCCAACGGTGTCGGACGGCGCGGGAACGAAGACTCGGCGCGACCAACGGAACGCCGATGCATGCGGCGTTGAACAGAATCGCAAGAAAGGTCGATAGCAGCGGCCGCATTCCGGGCGGTGATTTCCTGGCATGGCAAGCTGCCAGTTTATCGCGGCTGCGCGCCATCAGAGCACCGCGCGCAGCCGTGCATCCTGCCATCGATGCCCGGCAACGACGCACCGTGTTCGGTTCAGGTGTGTGCCTCAATTCGTCGTCAACACCCGCACCGGCCCGCGCCGCTCCAGCATGTCGACGACGACATGCCGGCCCGAGCGCCGCAGCGCGACGTCGGCCGAGCCGCCGCCGACCGCGAGGTTGCGGAAGACCACCTCGTCGAGGAAGGCCGGCAGCGCCGGCTCGTCGAAGGTGATATGCACGCGTTCGGTGTCGAAGCCCAGCCCCAGGCTGGCCTGCAGCATGTACAGCGGCGCGGCCGCGGCCCAGGCCTGCGGGATGCAGGCGACCGGATAGAAGGTCGGGCCCTGCGTGCCCTGGCGCGGGAAGCCGCAGAACAGCTCGGGCAGGCGGCGCAGGTCGATATAGGTGGACGCCGCGAACAGGCCCTCGAAGATCCGTGCCGCCTCGCGATGGAAGCCGTAACGGGCCATGCCGCCGGCGATCAGCGCATTGTCGTGCGGCCAGACCGAGCCGTTGTGATAGCTCATCGGGTTGTAGCGCGCCTCGTTCGACGCGACGGTCCGCACGCCCCATCCGCAGAACGACGTTCCCGACATCAGCGTGCGGACCACCGCGGGCGCGCGCTCGGGAAACGCGATGCCGGTCAGCAGCGCATGGCCCGCGTTCGACGTGCGCACCCGGCAGGGCCGCTTGTCGCCATCGAGCGCGAGCACGTAGGTGCCAAGCGCCT
This sequence comes from Cupriavidus sp. UGS-1, assembly GCF_021213615.1. Classification (NCBI taxonomy): domain Bacteria; kingdom Pseudomonadati; phylum Pseudomonadota; class Betaproteobacteria; order Burkholderiales; family Burkholderiaceae; genus Cupriavidus; species Cupriavidus sp. UGS-1. The sequence goes on from NZ_JAJQJF010000001.1 coordinate 210,090, forward strand.
CGTCGAAGAACGCCGCGTCGAAAGCCGCGCGCAGCGCCTCGGCGCGCGCGGCGCATTGGGTGGCGCGCTCCGTCATGCCAAGTTGCCCCGCAATGTCGGCGCCGGCCTGCCAGGCACCGTAGACGTAGGCCTGCACCTCGGCCAGTGCGATCGGTCCCTTGGCCAGCGTGCCGTCCGCATGGAACACCGAGTCCTGGCTGTCCTTCCAGCCCTGGTTGACCAGCCCTTCGGTGGTGCGCCTGCCGTACTCGACGAAGCCGTCGCCATCGCGGTCGCCATAGCGCTCGATCCACTGCAGCGCGGCCTCGAGGCTCGGCCACAGCCGCTGCAGCGTGCCCAGGTCTCCGGTGCGATGCAGATAGGCGCCGGCCAGCATCACGAACAGCGGCGTCGAATCGATGCTGCCGTAGTAGCGGCGGAACGGCACCTCGCCGAGTTCGGCCATCTCGCCGTGCCGTACCTCGTGAAGGATCTTGCCGGGCTCGGCATCGGCGGCGGCATCGTTGTCGGTGGCCTGATTGGCCGCCAGATAGCCGAGCACGCCGCGCGCGATATTCGGGTCCAGCCACAGCGTCTCCAGCGCCGTGATCAGCGCGTCGCGGCCGAACACGGTGCTGAACCACGGAATGCCGGCGTAAGGGTACGGACCTTGCGGCGTATCGGTGATCAGCATGTACAGGTCGGACACGCTGCGCCGGACGGCCTCGTTGAAGATCTCGTTCGACGTGACGATCGAGGCCGCGCGCGAGGCCGAGTTGCGCAACGCCCGCCTGGCATCGCGCAGCGCGCTGAAGAACGTGCAGCGCGTCTGCTGCGGAATCTCGCCGATGCCGCAGCGGATCTCGACGAACAGCAGCCGCGCCTCCTTCGGCTGCAGCTCCATCGTGAAGCGGGCGCAATTGCCGGTCAGCCGTGTCGGCGCCGGATCGAACAGCAGCGCGGTGTGCCGGCTCTGCTGGTCCAGTCCGGTATAGCCGAGGATGACCCGATTGTTGGTGATGCGGGCCGGATGGTGTTCGCCGCGGCGCTCGCGCTTCGAGCCGCGGACTTCGAACAGGTCGGCGAAATCCGCGGCAAACGCCAGTTCGAGCTGGATGCGGCGCGGCTTGTCGTCATAGTTGCGGATCAGCAGCCGCTCGTAGCACGTCGCATTCCACAGGAAGCGCGAGCGGCGCAGATGGAGCACGTCGTGTTCGACCGTTAGCTGGCCATCGCCGTCGAACAGATCGGGATTGGTCAGGTCGCAGGTCAGCGTCGCGTTGTCGTCGCGCAGCGTCGATGACAGCAGCATCGGCCGCGCGCCATCGATCGACAGGAACAGGTGCGACAGATGGCGGCAGTCCCGATGGAATACGCCCTCGGGACTGCCGGGACCGGACAGCGCATCGCCATTGTGGTCGAACACGGCGAAGGTATCGCCATGCTTGAGCGTGCGCGGCCTTCGTTCCTGCAGCGACGCGGCGGCCGGGATGAAGAACTGGGCGAGCTGGGTACCGCCGGGCCCGCTGGGCGCCGGCGCGTGGGTAGCGGCAACAGTGCTGGCGGTTGGCATCGTCGCGATCCTTTGCGGTTCAGGCGAGGGCACGCAGACCGACGCGATCGCTGCCGATCGCGTTGCCCACCGTTGCTCCCATGGCACGGCGCAGCAGCGCACCGGCGTTCAGGTCGGCCAGGCTGCGATAGATCTCGACATACCGCTGCGCCATTTGTTCCACGGTGAAGCGGCGCTCGAAGGTGGCGCGGATCCGGCCCCGGTCCAGTTCGTCGATGCGTCCGACCGCTTCCGCCGCCTGCTCGATGTCGTCGACGATAAAGCCGGTCACGCCCTCGTCGATGACTTCGGGCACCGAGCCGCAGCGATAGGCGATCACCGGTGTGCCGCAGGCCATCGCCTCGATCATCACCAGGCCGAACGGCTCCGGCCAATCGATCGGGAACAGCAACGCGCGGGCATTGCCGAGGAATTCGGCCTTCTGGTGCTCGTTGATTTCGCCGATGAACCTGACTTTCGGATGCGCGGCGATCATCGGCGCGATGACCTCGTCCCAATAGGCCTGGTCGGCCTTGTCGATCTTGGCGGCGATCTTCAGCGGCATGCCGGTACGCGCCGCGATCTCGATCGCGCGATCGGGCCGCTTTTCCGGCGAGATGCGGCCGAGGAAGGCCAGATAGCCCCCCTTCGGATCGGCGGTGAAGGGCAGCAGGTCGCGCGGCAGCCCATGGTGCACCGTGCCGACCCAGTTGACAGGCGGCATCGGCCGGCGCTGGTGGTCGGAGATCGACACCAGCGGAAATTCGGGAAACGCGCGATAGAACGGCGCCAGATCGGGCAGATCGAGCCGGCCATGCAGCGTGGTGACGGTGCGCTCGGCGATATCGCGGATCAGCGGGAAATGCAGCAGGTCGATGTGGAAGTGCAGCACATCGAAGTCGTCGGCACGCCGACGGACCTCGTCCAGCATCATGACGTGATAGGGGATCGGGTCTTTCACCCTGGGATCGAGCCGTAGCGCGATGTCGGAGCCGCGTACCAGCTTCGCGGCGGTCCTGGAGTCGCCGCTGGCGAACAGGGTCACGTCATGACCCTGGCGGACCAGCTCTTCGGTCAGATAGGACACGATGCGCTCGGTGCCGCCGTAGAGCTTGGGTGGGCAACGCTCGGCAAGCGGGGCGATCTGGGCAATCTTCATCAGCAAACCTCCTCTTCAAGCGAAGTTGACTGTCCGGAAGCCGCGCGGCCGCGATGGCCGGCGCGGCGTGGGTGCCGTTCCAGAGAAGACGGGCCGACGCCAAAATAGGGGCGGCTGTGTGACCTTCAAGAGCCCGCCTCCCCAAATTTTTTGGGCGGCGCAGCTGCGCCGCCCTTCTGGATTAGTTATATGCGATGCCGAAACGGTGTGAAGAGCGGGCCGCATGGCGGCTTTGCGCAAAGGGATGTTCGGTGTTCAGCGCTGGCCGTCGCCGAGACCATGACGGGCATGCCATTGCGCCAGCGACTCCTCGGGCCACTGGCCGCAATGGACATGGCCCTTGCCGCGCGGCACGTCGACCCAGGGCGCCGCAAAGTCCAGCGCCGCCTCGACGACCTCGGGCGGCTGCGGCAGCGGGGTATCGATCGCCGACGCATGCGGATGGACCAGCTCCGGCCAGCGCGGGTCCCATAGCCACAGCGGGCTGCCGCATTGCAGGCAGAAATGGCGCGATGCCGGCGAGCGGGTCGCGCGCTTGCCCGGCTCGCGCATCACGGCGTGATAGATGCCCAGATGCTTGCGGCCCCGTACGCGCAGCGTGTTGGCGTCGGCGCCCAGATTGATGGCATAACCGCCCGAGCCCGCCGTCTTGCGGCAGATCGAGCAATGGCAATGCATGAACGGGTAATACGAAGACGACTCGACGCTGAAATGCACCGCGCCGCAATGACAGGAGCCTTCCAGATGCATGGCGACCTCATCTTCCAGAGTGGTGGATCGAGGTTCCTATTGTGGAAGCTGATCGCTGGAATACCAATCGAATGCCAATCCGCAGGCCGGGATGCAGGGAAGGCGCCGCGCAAAACAAAAAGCCCGCCGATCTTGCGATCGGCGGGCTTTCTGCTTGTTGCTGGCGGAGTGGACGGGACTCGAACCCGCGACCCCCGGCGTGACAGGCCGGTATTCTAACCGACTGAACTACCACTCCTTGTCGGCATCCGGACGCCTTTGGCGACCGGTCAAGCTGGCGTCCCCTAGGGGATTCGAACCCCTGTACTCACCGTGAAAGGGTGATGTCCTAGGCCTCTAGACGAAGGGGACTGGAACCGTTTCGCTAACGCTGTGTTTTGCGTCGCGAGGGGCGCAAGTATAACCCCGTTTTTTTCGCGTGTGAAGCCTCTTCGATGCAATTGGCGAATTGGCGGGCAGGGTAGATGCCTATGGCATCATTCCGGCACGACAACATGAGGATGGACATGATTCAGGACACGCACAGCAAGCTGATCGGTTATTTGCTCTGGATCTTCGGATTCACCGGCTCGCATCGCTTCTACTATGGCAAACCGGTAACGGGCACGATCTGGTTCCTGACGCTGGGCCTGCTTGGCATCGGCTGGCTGATCGACCTGTTTCTGATTCCCGGCATGGACCGGGATGCCGACCGCCGTTTCACCTCCGGCCGCGTGGATTTCAATATCGCCTGGATCCTGCTGACCTTCCTCGGCATCTTCGGCGTGCATCGGATGTATATGCGCAAATGGCTGACCGGCCTGCTGTATCTGGTGACCGGCGGCTTCTTCCTGATCGGCGTGCTCTACGACTTCTGGACGCTCAACGATCAGGTGTCCGACAAGAACCGCGTGTTTTCCTGAGCGGCGGACCGATTCGAATGCGCACGGAGCGCTGACCGATGGCAGGCAGGCAAGGCACCCTCGGCCTGAAAGGCATCGCGCTGCTGGAGGCGGCCAAGGGCGCGCTGGTGGTGCTGGCCGGGATCGGCCTCGCGGCGCTGCTGCATCGCGACGCGCAGGCAGTGGCCGAAGCCATCGTCGCGCGGCTGCACCTGAATCCGGGCAGCCGCTATCCGACGATCTTCCTGTCGCTGGCCACGCATCCCGACGATCCCCGCCTGTGGGCCATCGGCGCGTCGGCCGCGGTCTATGCGGCGATGCGCTTCGCCGAGGCCTATGGGCTGTGGCACGAGCGCGCCTGGGCCCAATGGCTGGGCGTCTGGTCCGGCGCGATCTATATTCCGGTGGAACTTTACGAAGCGGCGCGGCATCCGACCTGGATACACATCGGCGTGGCCGTCGCCAACGTGGCGATCGTTGCCTATCTGGCCGCGAGCCTGGCCCGCCGTCGCGGCACGCCGCGATGACAGGCGCCTGATGCCGGCACGATATCTGCAACGCCTGTAACGGGAACGGCCCGGGGTTGCCAAGGGACGATCGAAGACCGACCACGCGAGGAGCCCGATATGCCTGAATCGAACGATCCGACCCGATCATCGGCCGATCCATCGGCAAGGCCGCGGCATTTCTCGATGATCCGCGAGCTGGCGCTGGCCGACGTCTTCACGCTGGCCAATGCGGGCTGCGGCATGGCGTCGGTGTTCTTCGCGATGTTCTACATCGACAGCCAGTCGCTGCGGCATTTCCTGATCGCGGCGGCCTTCGCGCCCGCGGCCTTCTTCTTCGACGTGATCGACGGCCGTGTCGCGCGCTGGCGCCATGCGCATTCGGCGCTGGGCCGCGAGCTCGATTCGCTGGCCGACATCATCTCGTTCGGCGTCGGTCCCGCGGCGCTGGCCTTTGCCGCCGGCATGCGCGGCGGCTGGGACCTGATTGCGCTGATCTATTTCGTCTGCTGCGGCGTCAGCCGGCTCGCGCGCTTCAATGTCACGGCCGAATCGCTGTCCGGGGCCAGCGGCAAGGTTTCCTATTTCGAGGGCACGCCGATCCCGACCAGCGTGGTGCTGACCGGCGTGCTGGCGCTGTGCGCCTGGCAGGGGCGCATCGGCGACGCGCTGTTCGGCGGTGCCTGGACGCTCGGTCCCGCGGTGCTGCATCCGCTCGTGCTGCTGTTCGTGCTGTCGGGCTCGCTGATGATCAGCAAGACGCTGCGGATTCCGAAGTTCTGAGGCGGCGATCGTCTATCGCAGGCCCTTATCGCAGCCCTTATCGCAGCCCTTATCGCAGCCCTTATTGCAGCTCCTATCGCAGCCGCTATCGCAGCGACAGCCACACGGTCTTCGGCTCCGTGAAGTTCTGCAGCGCCGCGTCGCCATGCTCGCGGCCCAGTCCCGAGTCGCCGGCCCCGCCCCACGGCAGCCGGACATCGGTATAGCCATAGGTATTGATCCAGACGGTGCCGGCTTTCAGCTCGCCGGCGACGCGGTGCACGCGGCCGATGTCGGCGCTCCAGACGCCGGCCGCCAGGCTGAACGCGGTCCCGTTGGCGATGCGGATCGCATCGGCCTCGTCGTCGAACGGAATCACGCTGGCCACCGGGCCGAAGATCTCTTCCTGCGAGATGCGCATCTCGTGCGCGACGTTGGCGAAAACCGTGGGCGCGACGAAGTAGCCGCGCTCGCCGACACGCATGCCGCCGGCCACCGCGGACGCGCCTTCCTGCTTGCCGATCTCGATATAGTCGAGCACCGTCTTCAGTTGCGCGCTGGACACCAGCGGACCCATCGTCGTATCGGGCAAGGCCGGCTCGCCGACGCGGATCGCGCGGGCCCGTTCGGCGAGCCGCTCGACCACCTCGTCGTAGACGGCGCGTTGCGCGAGGATGCGCGATCCCGCGGAGCAGACCTGGCCGGCGTTGAAGAAAATGCCTGACGCCGCGGCGCGTACCGCCGCGTCGAGATCCGCGTCGGCAAAGATGAGGTTGGCCGATTTGCCGCCCAGTTCGAGCGTGACGCGCTTGAAGTTGCCGGCCGCCCCCTGCATGATGCCGCGGCCCACGCCGGGCGAGCCGGTGAAGGTCACCTTGTCGACGCCGGGATGGCCGACCAGCGCATCGCCTACCACGCTGCCCTTGCCGGTGACGATATTGAGCACGCCGGGCGGCAGGCCCGCTTCGAGCGCCAGTTCACCGATGCGCAGTGCCGACAGCGGTGTGATTTCCGCGGGTTTGACGATCACGGTGCAACCGCATGCCAGCGCCGGCGCGATCTTCCACATGCCGATCATCAGCGGGAAATTCCACGGCACGATCGCGGCCACCACGCCGACCGGTTCGCGCACGGTATAGGTCAGCGCATCGGGGCGGGCCGGTATCACGTCGCCGTGGATCTTGTCGGCCCAGCCGGCGTAGTAGCGCACGGTGTCGATCACCGCCGGCATATCCTGCCGACGCACGGCGGCCAGCGGCTTGCCGGCGTCAAGGCTTTCCAGTGCGACCAGCTCGTCGCGATGGGCCTCGAGCAGATCGGCGAAGCGCTGCAGGATGCGGCCACGCTCGGCGGCACGCATGCGGCTCCAGCCCTTCAGCGCGCGGCGTGCGGTCTGCACCGCCAGATCGACCTCGGCCGGACTGCCTTGTGCGACCAGCGCGATCGGAGCCTCGGTGGCGGGATTGATGTCGGTCGAATAGGCCCCGGAAATGGGCGCGACGCGCTCGGCGCCGATCAGCAGATCGTGCCGCGGCAGCGCGGAAGAGTTGGGCCAGATCGGCGAACTCGGCGAACCAGGGGAGTGAAGCGGCGACGGCATGATGGCTCCTCACGGGATCGACCCGATGCATTGTCGATTCAGTGTCCGCAAGCCAGGAGCCAAAGTCCAATTAATAGATCGGATTGATTTATCAAAAAAACTTATCGAAGTGCAACGGCCGCATTGTTGCCGGTCGCGTCTAACCCCGCGCCATGTTTTCCGGCGCGACCAGCGCCACGATCGCCGCGTGCAACTCCGCGGCGACCACGGGCTTGTGCAGCAGTACCGTGCCACTCGCATGCACGCTGCGCAGCCGGTCGGCCGCGGTATCGCCGGTAATGATGATCGCCGGTACCGCTTCCCCCAACTGCTTGCGCAGCGCGGCCATGGCCTGCAGGCCATCCCGGTTTCCGCGCAGCCGATAGTCCGCGACGATCAGATTGGGCCGGAACGCCGGCAGGCAGGCCAGCGCATCGCGCTCGGACTCCGCTGCCCTGCAGTCGCATTGCCAGCCCGACAGCAATTCGGTCATCGCCAGCCGGATATGCGGATCGTCGTCGATGACCAGCGCGCGCACCGCGGGTAGCGGCTTCAGCGGTGCCGGGGCATCGCTTGGCAGTCGATGTACCAGCGCATCGATGCCGGCCGGCGGCAGCCAGACCCACGGCAGCGCCATGCGGAACACCGAACCGCGCCGCGGCGTCGACGCCAGCGTGACTTCGGTCGACATCGTCCGTGCCAGACCGCTGGCGATCGACAGTCCCAGCCCCAGGCCCTTGCGCTGATCGCGCTCGGGATTGCCGAGCTGATGGAACTCCTGAAAGATCGCCGCGTGCTGCGACGCCGGGATGCCGATCCCCGTATCCCATACCTCCACCACCGCGTGTTCGCCGCGCCGGCGGCAGCCCACCAGCACGCCGCCGCGCTCGGTATAGCGGATCGCATTGGCGATCAGATTGCGCAGCACCAGTTCGACCAGCGCCGGATCGGCAAACACGGCGCAGGTGGTCTCGCGCGTCCGGTAGACCAGGCCGCGCGCTTCCGCCAGCGGCGCGAATTCGCTTTCGAGCCGGTAGAGCAGCGGTTGCAGGCGGAACGCCATCGGCCGGGCCTGCACCACGCCGGCTTCGAGCTTGGAGAAGTCGAGCAAGGTGTTCAGCATCGCCCGCGCGGCATCCGACGCGGACTCGATATGCGTCAGCAGCTGGCGCTGCTTGTCGTCGAGCGCGGTGCGGCTCAGCGACACCAGGAACAGGCCCAGAGCATGCAGCGGCTGGCGCAGGTCGTGGCTGGCCGAGGCGAGGAATACCGACTTCGCGCGGCTTGCCTGTTCGGCCTCGCGCTGGGCCGATTCGGCGCGCGCGGTCTGTTCGCGCAGCTGGCCGATCAGTTCGATATTCTCGAAGCGCAGCGCGATCGAATGCCGCGCCACGCGCGCGTAATTGCGCGCGAAGATGATCAGCACGATCAGATAGAGCGGCGTTGCCAGGAACATCGGCAGATAGTCCGGGTCGCCGGTGGCCAGGAAACTGATCCATACCGGCAGGATCGCCGGCACGAAGAAGCCGACGGCGACCGGCAGGCAGGCCGAGAACACCGCGAGCGCAGCGGCGCTCATGCCCGCGATCAAGCACAGCACCGAAATGACGATGGGTGGCTGACGAACATCCAGATAGAGCAGGGCGATCAATCCCCACAACGCGCCGATGCAGGTCAGCAGCATCGTCATCCAGCGCGCGTAGTACGGCGCGCCGGCCTCGCTGGTGCGGGCCGGCATGCGATGGCGGCCGAGCACGCCGTAGGCGCAGGCCAGCGTCATCGCGGCCATCCATGGCCACGCCAGCGGACGATCGCCGGACAGCACCAGCCCCGCGGTCAGGAACCAGGATGCCAGTGCGCAGCCGACCATGGCGACGCTGAAGCTCTGGTCCAGCAGGTCCATCTGCGCGGCCAGCAGCCGGCCCTCGTCGAAGCGCGGCAGCAAGGGCAGCCGCCGGCGGCCGCTGGCGGGCTTCACCGCGCGGCCTGTATCAGGCCGCGCCGCTGGGCCTCGATGATGGCCTCGACGCGGCTGACCACGCCAAGGTGATCGAGGATGGCGGCGACATGCACGCGCACCGTGTTCTCCGACAGGCCGAGATGGTGCGCGATGATCTTGTTGGAGCGGCCCAGCGCCAGCTGGCCCAGCACCTCGAGCTGGCGCGGTGTCAGTTGGCTCGGCAGGTAGCGTGCCGCGCCGGTGGCGGACTGGCCCGGCACGATGGCGTCATCGGCCGCGCGGAAGAAGTAGCTGCCGCCCTGCAGGCAGCGGGCAATCGCCTGCTCGATCTGCGTGGCATCCGCCGATTTCGGCAGGAACCCGGCCACGTCCTTCAGCACGTCCGCGGGAATCGCATCGCGGCCGGACGTGCCGGAGACGATCAGGATGCGCGCCGCGGGGAAATGCCGGCGCAGCACCCGCACGCCCTCGATGCCGTTCAGGCCCGGCAGCTGGATGTCGAGCAGGATGATGTCGATCGCCGCGCCGGCATGATGTTGCACCGCCTCCATCACCGTGCCGGCCTCGGCGATCGCGGACACGCTCGGGCTGTCTGCCAGCAGCAGACGCAGTCCGGTTCGGAACAGCGTATGGTCGTCGATCAGCAGCAGGCGGGCATCGGGCATGGCGGTCGGGAATGGGCCGGTCATCGGCATCGCGCGGCGGGGCCGATGCGCGCCGATCGCGGCTGCCGGCCCTCGTCAGTGCTGGATTGGAATCGATTCCCGCTCGCTTGTCCATGCCCGCGATCGGACGCCGACTAGTCCGGATGGATTATTGGCGGGACGGGCGCATGGTGCGAGGATGCGCCCTGAGCGGAACCGCGACTCGCTCATACCACTTTGGAATACCCGCACCTCCCGGCTGCGGGTATTTTTTTGCCCGGGCCTTGTTCACCGATATGGCCGCCGTGCATGGCGGTCATTCGCGGCAATGATCCAGCCCCATCATGCCGCCTGGTCCAGTCGCCACACCCGCGTATCGCGCGGCGTATCGAAGCGATAGTCGCTGTAGGGGCGCGCAAACAGCTCCGTGCCGAGGCGCTCGGCCTGCGCCATCGCGTCGGTCGGATCGCGTACCACCTCGCCGCGGCGATTGCCGGTGCCGCGCACCACGCCTGCCAATTGCGAATCGGTATAGCGGGCATACTCCTGCAATTGATGGACGATGCCGAGTGCCGCGCCGGCATAGCTTTCCTCCGAGGCCAGCACGAGCCCCAGCCGCTTGCGGGCGAGCTTGGGCATCACGTTGGCGGAATCCGGATGCGAGGCGGCGTAGTAGCAGAACATCCGGTCGAAGAAGGCCTTGGTCTGCGCCGACAGGCCATACCAATAGATCGGCGAGCAGAACACCACGCCGGCCGCCGGCAGGAAGTCCTGCAGCAACAGATCGCGATAGCCGTCGTCGATGCCGCAGCTGCCATCGGAACGGCGGCATTGGCGGCAGTCGCGCAGCAGCCCGCCGATATGGTCGTCGAGAAAGCGCAGCTTGACCGGATGGCCGGCGTGCTCGGCGCCGCGCTGCACGGCCTGCGCCATCACCGCCGAATTGCCGTCCCGCCGGGGGCTGCCGACCAGGATCAATACCGAGCCGGCAGAAGGGGTTTGGGAGACAGTGGTGTCGGTCATCATGTTCCTTGCATTGTGGGGTAGCGACACGGCGACTGTAGGATGGCGGCTGCGGCGCGACAAACGAGCAATTCTCGCGTCGGATCAATTGGATTCATCCCAGCGTTTTGTGCGCATTTTTCGGAGCGCATTGCATGTTCGCTTCCTTGCCGATCGCCGCCCTGCGGGTATTCGAGTCCGCGGCGCGGCATCTGAGCTTCAAGGCCGCCGCGGCCGAGCTGTCGGTGACGCCGGCCGCGGTATCGCATCAAGTGCGCGGACTGGAGTCCTGCCTGGGTGTGGCGCTGTTTACGCGCTTGCCGCGCGGTGTCGCGCTGACGGTCGAAGGGGAGCGGCTGTTCCATCGAATGCATGGCGCGCTGCTCGATGTGGCACAAGCGATCGACGAGCTGCTGCCGCAGCCTGCGGCCGGGTCGCTGACGGTGACCACCACCATGTCGTTCGCGGCGCTGTGGCTGGTGCCGCGGCTCGGACGCTTCTATCAGGCTCATCCCGATGTGCATGTACGGATCGACAGCGACGGCGCGCCGGTCGACCTGCATCAGGACGCGCGCATCGACGTGGCGATCCGCTATGGCACCAGCGCCTGGCCCTCGCTGCTGAACGCGTGCCGCCTCGGCGAAACCTTCGGCGTCTATGGATCGCCGGCCCGGATCGCGGCGGCCGGCGTAGGGGCCCCCGAACTGATCACGGTTCGCTGGACCGATTCCACGCTGTACGACGATGGCTGGCAGGCGTGGTGCGATGCCGCCGGTGTGCGCTGGCTGCAGGATGGCGCGACGATGCGCGCCTACGAGGAAGAAAGCTATGCGCTGCAGGCCGCCGTCGCGGGACAGGGGCTGGTGCTGGCCAGTTCGATCATGGTATCCGACAGCGTGCGCAACGGGATGCTGCTGCCGTACCGGCCGGATATCACGGTAGCCGGTGCCGCCTATACGGCGCTGTGCGTGCCCGGACGCGAGCGCCATCCGCCGGTGCGCGCATTTCTCGCGTGGCTGGCGCGGGAATGGGCTGAATAGCGTCATATCATTCAGATCGTGGCGGTTCCGCCAGCGGCCCTGGGAGGAAAGCATGCCGATCGCAGCCCGACACCGTGGTGCCCTTGCCGCCCGCCTCGCAAGCGTGGCGCTCGGCATGGCGTGCATTGCCGGCATGGCCCCGACCGCATCGTTGGCGGCATTGCAGGACCACTTCCTGTACTTCCCGAGCAAGGCACCGGTGGCTGCGCTGGTGTCCGACGAATTGCGCGCCTGGCCGGCAGAGGACGACTTTCTGGGCCTGCTCGCTGAACCTGCTCGTCCGGCCCGTGCTACGGCGATCGTGTTTCATGGCAACGCCGGTCATGCCGGCCATCGCAAGGTCTATGCGGACGCGCTGGTGGCGCAGGGCGTGCGCGTGATCCTCGCGGAATATCCGGGCTACGGGCCGCGCGAGGGCCGGGTAGGCGAGGCCAGCTTCGTTGCCGATGCTCAGCGTATCGTCGAGCTGGCCCATTCCCGCTACGGCGCGCCGCTGCTGCTGATTGGCGAATCGCTCGGCGCCGGCGTGGTCGCCGCCGCCGCCGCGCAACAACGGGACAGGATTGCCGGCCTGATGCTGATTACGCCGTGGGACCGGCTGGCCCATATCGCCGCGCATCACTACGCCTGGCTGCCGACCACCTGGCTCTTGCGCGACCGCTACGACAGCGTCGCCAATCTCGCCGCATTCGATCGCCCGGTATTGGTGGTGGTCGCCGAGCGCGATCGGATCGTGCCGGCACGCTTTGGCCGCGCACTGCACGATGCGCTGGGCACCCGCCGCCAATTGCGCATCGTGCCGGGTGCCGACCACAACGACTGGTTCGATCGTGTCGATGGAGCGTGGTGGCGCCAGGCGCTCGCTTTCTTGCTCGAAGCCGGGCCCGCCGCCGCCGCTCCGTGAGCCGGGTTCATCAGCGCCAACGGTAATTGCATTAATGTTGGAACTTACGGATTTGGTCGCGCATTGGTTATGCTTCTGTCATTGCATTGAATGAACCAATCGGATGAAGCTCTCACCCGCCATTCCAATTCTGCGTATCTTCTCGGTGGAGAAGGCCAAGGAGTTCTATCTCGATTTCCTCGGATTTTCGGTCGACTGGGAGCATCGGTTCGAGGAAAGCCTGCCCCTGTACATGCAGATATCGCGCTCGGACTTGCTGCTGCATCTGAGTGAGCATCATGGCGATGGCGCGCCCGGAACGGCCGTTTTCCTGCGGGTCGACGACATTGACACGCTGCAGCGGGAATTGGCGGCGAAACCATACCGATATGCGCGGCCCGGCGTCGAAACGATGGACTGGGGCAAGGAAATGCAGGTGGTCGACCCCTTCGGTAATTCCCTTCGTTTCTGTCAGCTCATTCACGATTAATTAAATTTCGAACACCTACCGTAGTAGGGGTTGCGGGGCGCCGCGCAAATTCCGTTGTGCGAAATCAATTACACTGGCGCAAAAAATAAGCTTTATTTCGGCAGGGGTCAGGAGCCAAAGCTTGGTGAAGAGTCGAATTGCGTCGGGCATGGCCCCGGCGCGCCAGTCGTATGCCATCGTCGTCGACGACCATCCGCTGGTGGCGCGCGGTATTGCGGGATATCTGACAACGCATTGCGACTACGCGGTGGCGCACTATGCCGCGAATGCGCAGGAGTGCTTTCAACGGATCGATGACGACGGTCCTCCCAGCCTGCTGGTGGTCGATTTCTGGCTGCCCGGCGGCACCGCCCTGGCGCTGCTGCGAGAGGCCGCCGCAAAGCTGCCATCGTGCCGCCTGCTCGTGATGAGCGGCGATGAGGACGCGCGCGTGCAGATCAAGGCCATGGAGGCCGGCGCGCATGGCTTTCTGCGCAAAAGCGAGCCGCCGGAGACGTTCGCCCAGGCCGTAGCCGCGTTGCGCAAGGGGGGAACCTGGTTTCCCGCGATGCCGCCGGCGGAACTGACGCCGGCATTGCGGCGCGAACTGCCACTGAGTCCGCGTGATCTCGGCCTGACCGACCGGCAGGGCCAGGTTCTTGCATTGATGCTGCGCGGGCTGCCGAACAAGCAGATCGCCAAGGAACTGGCGATTTCCGAGCAGACCACCAAGGAACACGTGACGGCCATCCTGGGCAAGCTCGGTGTCAGCAATCGCGTCGAAGCCATCACGCTGCTGCACGGACGACGGCTCGAACCGTGAGCGAGCCGTTGTCGCCACCGCTGGGGCTGCGTCCCACCGCCGATTCGAGCGTCAGCCCGCGCGCCCGGGCGCGCCTGGTCGACATGACGTTCCAGCGGCTGGTCTTCAGCGTCAACGCCATCCCGTTCGTCGGCTTGCCGTTCGTTGCGTGGCTTCACGTCACCGGCAAGGACGCGCGTTCGCTGCTCGTCTGGACGCTGGCCTATTGCCTCGCGGCCGGCTGGATGCAGCTGGAGCGGCGCCACTATCAGCGCGAGCGGGCGCAGTCCGACGATGCCGTGATGGCCGAGCGCTGGCTGCCGGTGGTCAAGCGGATCGCGCTGGTTCACGGCCTGTGCCTGTCGATGGCGACGGTGTTGACCGCGGGACAGGTGACGTTCGACTTCGCGCTGCTGCTGCATATCAGCCTCGCCGCCATCCTGGCCGCCAACGCCACGCACCAGACGCCGATCCTGGGCGCCTTCCAGCGCTTTTTTTTCGCCTGCTGGGGCGTGGTCACCGTCAACGTGCCGTGGAGTTTTCCCGACCACTGGCAATTCGTGCTGCCGCTGACGCTGCTGTATGCGGTCGCGATCTATCGGCACGCGCTGATCGCCAATCAATTCTTCCGTCAGCAGGTGCAGCTCGAAGACGACGGCATCCGCCTCGCGGAAAGCTACCGGCTCGCCAAGGAGGCGGCCGAGGACGCGCTGCGAGCGAAGAACCTGTTCCTGACCACCGCCAGCCATGACCTTCGCCAGCCCGTTCATGCGATGGGCTTCCTGATCGAAGCGATCGCTCAGCGCAATCGCGATCCGGCGCTGATTCCGCCGCTGGACGATCTGCGGCGCAGCGTGCGATCGGTTCATCTGATGTTCAACTCGCTGCTCGACCTGTCGAAGATCGAGCAGGGCATGGCGATGCCGCGCAATGTGCCGGTGGCGCTCGCGCCGATCATGGAGGAGGTTGCGGCGCTGTTCCGCGAGGAGGCGCATAGCCGCGATCTCGATCTGCGCGTGCGCGTGCCGAAACAGGCGGCCGCGGTGCTGGCGGACGCCTCGTTATTGCGCCAGTCGCTGGTCAACCTGGTCCACAACGCGCTGCGGTACACGCAGCGGGGCGGCGTGCTGTTGTCCGCCCGGCGTCGCGGGGCGGACTGGCTGCTGGAAGTCTGGGATACCGGCATCGGCGTGGCCAACGAGGACAAGAGCCGCATCTATTCGCCGTACTATCGCAATGAATATGCATGGCGCATCGATAGCGCCGGCCATGGACTTGGATTGGCCGTGGTGGCCCGCTGCGCGACGCTGATGGGCGCCGCCTATGGGCTGACCTCGGTGGAACGCCGCGGCTCGCGCTTCTGGTTGCGCTTTCCCGCCGCGGATCCGGCGCAGGCCCATGTGCAGGAGATGACGACGGAGTCCCAGGCGCGGCCGACGAGCACGCTGCCGCCGCTGAGCGGCTGCTGCCTGATCGTCGAGGACGATCCGGTGGTTGTCAGGGCGTGGATGAGCCTGATGCAGGCATGGCACGTCGATGCCCGCTTCGCCGCATCGGCTACCGAGGCATTCGCGCTGCTCGACGGCGGACTGCGCCCGCAGGCGATCCTGTGCGACCAGCGCCTGCGTTCGGGCGAGAGCGGCTTCGAGGTGCTGAAAGACCTGCTGGAGCGCTGTCCCGACGCCAGCGGCGCGATGGTCAGCGGCGAATTCGATTCGCCGGCGTTGCTGCAGGCCGAACGCGAAGGCTATGTGGTGCTGCGCAAGCCGTTGGAGCCGGCGCAGTTGCATGCATTGCTGTATCAGTGGCTGCGGCGCGAAGAGGCGCTGCATCGTTCGTCGTGATTCGAAGGGGGGGCGATGCGGTGCTGCATCGCCGTCCAATTCCTTGCAGGCGGTCAACATGCCCATTCAGATCCGTGACGAAGTACCAGCCGACATCCCGACGATCGAGGCGGTCGTCGGCGAAGCATTTCGCAGCGCGACGCATGCCAGCGGCACCGAGCCGCTGATCGTCAATGCGCTGCGCGCGCGAGGACAGCTGTCGATTTCACTGGTCGCCACGGACGCCGACCAGATCGTCGGCCACGTTGCGGTGTCACCCGTTGCAATTTCCGACGGCAGCGAGAAATGGTATGGCCTGGGACCGATCGCGGTACTTCCCGCATGGCAGGGAAAGGGCGTCGGCTCCCTGCTGATGAACGCGGCACTGGACGCGCTGCGCCGGCAAGGCGCACGGGGCTGCGTGGTGCTCGGCGAGCCTGGCTACTACGGACGCTTCGGCTTCGTTTGCCGCGCCGATCTCGTCTTGCCCGACGTGCCGCCGGAATACTTCCAGGCGGTGCGCTTGGAAGGGGGCTGGCCGACGGGGACGGTGCAGTATGACGAGGCGTTTTGGGTGACCGGGTAGCGTGCGCGCGCCTGCGGCAACAGGAGCGAGACATGAAAGGAAGCTGCCTCTGCGGCGAGATCGAATATGAAGCCCGGGCATTGGCCGGTCAGATTGTCCATTGCCATTGCCGCAAATGCCGAAAGGCGCATGCCGCTTCCTTTGCCACGACGGCGAGGGTGGATCGGACCGATTTCCAGTGGCTGAAGGGAAAACCGTTTCTCGGCTCGTTCGAGTCATCGCCCGGCAAGTTGCGCCACTTCTGCAAGCAATGCGGCAGCCAGCTGATGGCTGAATGGATCCATCAGGATCAGGTCATCCTCCGCGTTGCGACGCTGGACGAAGATCCGGGCCAGCGGCCGGCCGCGCATATCTGGGTGTGCGAGCAGGCCGAGTGGTTGGCGGATACGGAACTGACGCGGTCATTCGACAAGGCACCGCACTGAGTTCTTGCGGTGGCTAGGTGTATGTTCGTGAAGATGGACGATCTGCCAGGTGCCAGCGCGGACGAGCCGCTGTTCACCTGCGTACAATGCCGGGCTCCACCCCTGAGATGATCCCGTGAAGAAAACTGACCTCGAAAAGAACAAAGGCCTGAAGATCGCCAACAGCATGAAGCAGGCAGGTGCCAAGCGCGGCGGCCCGGCACCTAAGACGGAGCGCCGCGGCGCGGCCGCCAAGACCGGACTGCTCGGCAAATTGCTGGGAAAGGCGGTGCCGCCGGAGAAGTCCGGCGATTGAAGCCACAGGCGGCTTAGCGCGCCCCAAACACCAGCGATTGGTGCACCGCCACCCCGGCCATCACCCCATCGGCGCTGGCGAACGTCGCGCTATGCATGCCGCGCGCGATATCGCCCGCGGCGTAGACGCCCGGGACCGTGGTGTTCTTTTGGGCGTCGGTCCGGATGATCGAACCGAACGGCACTTCCTCCATTTCGCAGCCAAGCTGATGCGCAATGTCGCTGTTCAGGCTGCTGCGGACGGCTAGATAAAGCGCATCGACAGCGGCGGTGCGGCCGTCGGTAAACTCGATTGCCGATAGCGCCGTGCCCTGGCCATGCAGCGCCTTGATCGGCGCCGTTTCGATCGATACGCCACGCTTCTCCAATTCCGCGAGCACGGTGTCGTCGGCGTTGTCGCCGCCATTCAGATAAAGCGTAGTCGGTCCCCATTCGGCAATCAGCATGGCCTGATGGACCGACATCGGCGACATGCTGAGCACGCCCAAGCGCTGGCCACTGAATTCGAAGCCATGGCAGTACGGGCAATGAATCACCGACTTGCCCCAGCGCTCCTTCAGCCCCGGCAGGTCGGGCAGTTCGTCCGAGATGCCATAGGCGAGCACCAGCCGGGCGCCTTCCACTACCTCTCCATTCGCCAGCGTCACCGAGAAGGCGCCCGATTGTCCGGACGCGCCGATGGCCTTGCCCTCGATAAACGTCGTGGTGGGATAGGCGGCGACCTGCTGCCGCGCGGTCGCGAGCAAGGCGCCGGGATTGCTGCCGTCCTGCGTGAGAAAGCCGTGCGAATGCGTGGCAAAGCGATTGCGCGGGGCGCCCGCATCGATGATGCAGACCGATCGTCTTGCCCGCGCGATATAGGTGGCGGCCGACAGGCCGGCGAAACTGCCGCCGATCACAATGGCGTCATACCGCATGGACGTGCTCCAGATCGTGGCGGCCGCCGCGGGCGACCATCCGTTGGTGGAAATCGGCGCTCAGCATGGCCAGCGTGACCTCGCCCAGCCGCGCCAGCAACAGCGCTTGCGCGTCGTTGAAGGCCTGGTCGAGCGCGGCATTGACGGCCTGCTCGACCAGGCAACCGGGCGACTCGGTCCGATTGCCGATGGCGAACAGCGAGGGGCAGCCGAGCGCGGTGTAGACGTCGCGCAGCGTGACCGTGGACAGGTCGCAGGCGAGCGTCCAGCCGCCGCCGTGTCCCTTTTCCGAGCGCACGTAGCCCTGCTCGCGCAGGCCCGCCATGACGCGGCGAATGACCACGGGATTGGTGTCCATCGCCTTGGCGAGGACCTCGGAGGTGACCGGACCATCGTGCTCGGCCATGTGCAACAGGACGTGGAGTACGCCTGAGAGTCTGCTATCGCGTTTCATGAAACTTATGGTGTTACATGAAATGCCGACTGTCAAGGGGCTGTTGCTGCGTTGGCAAGACCGCGGTCGCTATCTCGTCGTTCCCGCGAAAGCGGGAATCCAGCGTCGTTGCAAGCCACTGGATCCCCGCGTTCGCGGGGACGACAGTGCTTGTCGGCGATTCGACTACGTTCGGAATGCCTGCCGACAGATCAGATCCACTGGTCGTTCTGCACAGTCCGTTCGCCGCCTTCTTCACCGGTATTGCGCACGCCGCGCGGCTCGATCAGCAGCAATTTCACTTCTTCGGCGGCAAAGGGCTTGTGTTCGATGCCCTTGGGCACCACGGCCATCTGGCCGGCGTGCAGCACGATCGCGCCATCGCGAAGGTCGATCCGCAACTCGCCGTCGAGGACGATAAACGTCTCGTCGGTATCGGCGTGCGTATGCCAGATGAAATCGCCTTTGAGCTTGACGACCTTGAACTGGTAGTCATTCATTTCGGCGACGACGCGCGGCTGCCAGTGGCCGTCGATTTGCCCGATCTTGCCGATCAAATCGATGGCGGTGCCCTGGCCGCGGGTGGCCGGAGCCGCGTGATTGTTGGCTTGCATGAGTGCTCTCCATGGATGCGGAGAGCACAGCGTAGGCGGATGCTGCGGCGGCGTCTTGAACGATCGTGCGAGCCGGATTGGCGCGCAGAATCAGCGGCCGCCGGCGGCGCGCACCATGCCCAGCCACCTGGCCGGGGGAATGCCGTACGCCCTGGTGAAGTGCCGGGTCATATGGCTCTGATCGGCAAAACCGGCGGCGGCCGCGCAGTCGGCCAGCCCGACGCCGCTCTGCATCAGCCGGCGTGCCGTCTCCAGGCGCCGCATCGTCAGGTAATGGTAGGGACTGGTGCCGTAGAACGTGCGGAAATCGCGCGACAGGCTCCAGCGGTCGCGTCCGCAGGCGGCGGCCAGCTCTTGCAGCGTGACGATGCGATGCGAGGAGGCATGCAGATAGTCGCGCGCGAGCTGGGCCGCCCGGAAGTCGCAGGAGGAGCGCAGCGGCCTGGCACCGGAAGCGGCGTCGAGCGCCAGCGCAAGCTCGACCATGCCGTCGTCCTGTTCCAGCGGATCGAGCCGCGTATCCGGCTGCTGCAGCAGCGCCGCGGTGGCCGCGAACAAGCGCGGGTCGTCGCTGATGCCGCCTTCGATGAATGGCAGCGGCTTGCCGCCGAGCACCGCCTGGAATACCGCGGGCTCGATATAGAGCATCCGGTAGCGAAAGCCCTCGTCGGTACCGGCCTGTCCGTCGTGCGGCTCGTCCGGATGCAGCACGATGGTCTTGCCCGGCAGGCTTGCGCGCAGGCTGCGCCGATACTGGAAGCATTGCACGCCGGCCAGCGTGCGCCCGATCGCATAGGTATCGTGCCGATGCATCGAATAGGCATTGCCGGTGAGAAAAGCCTCGATGCGCTCGACGCCTTGCGCCGGCTCGGCGCGATGTACCCAATCGGGGCTTTCGGCGCGGCGTGTTGTCATGATTGAGAAGGGTTCCAAGCGGCAATGATGCGCAGCATTGTCTGCAGAATGTATAGCCTTGCGCCCGCACCTGCAATCCGCTGTAATCCCGGGGGCTTCCTGTTCCCGCCGCCGAATAACAACCGCATAAAGAGACAAGCGAACCCGCCATGTTGAAAACCCGAATTGGCATTCTTGCCCTGGCGATATCCGCCCATGCCGTTCCCGCCTTTGCCCAATCCGCTGTCAATCGCGACGAATTCTATTGGCTGGGCGAGATCAACAAGGCCACCACCGTCATCAATACCGATGAGGGGCTATTGGACAAGTCGCTCGCACCGCGCATTGCATCGGGCATCGTCAAGGTGCTGGAGGACGGCAATCGGCCCGGCGGCAAACGACCGTCTACGGTGATTACCTTCGAGCCCTTGCTGATCCAGGCGGCCGGCGTCGAGGTGACGCTGCTGCATGCGGGGCGGTCGAGCCAGGACATGCACGCGACCTACCGCGCGGCGATCCTGCGCGACCACCTGCTGAGCCTGGCCGACCAGTTGAACAAGACCAGCCGTTCGCTGGTGTCGCTGGCCGAGAAGCACGCCAATACCATCGTGCCGAACTACACCAACGGCGTGGCGGCGCAGCCTAACAGCCTGGGCCACTATCTGCTGGGGCATGCGGCCGGCCTGGAGCGCGACGCGCAGCGGATTCGCGAGGCCTATGCGCGCATCGACCGCTCGCCGATGGGAACCACGGTATTGAACGGCACCAGCTGGCCGCTGAATCGCACGCGGATGGCCGACTATCTGGGCTTCTCGGCGATCGTCGACAACGCCTACGATGCCGCTCAGATCTCCTCGACCGAGCAACCGGTCGAGGTTGGCGCGATCGTCACCAGCATTGCGCTGCATGCGGGCAATTTCATCGAGGACGTGATGACGCAGTATGCGCAGTCGCGTCCGTGGATGCTGTTGCAGGAGGGCGGCAGCAATACCTACGTGTCCAGTGCGATGCCGCAGAAGCGCAATCCCGGCCTGCTCAATACAACGCGCCGGCACGCCTCGACCGCGGTCACGCTGGCGATGGGACCGGTCATCCAGGCGCACAACATCACGCCCGGAATGGGCGACGCCAAGGAGGTCAAGCCCAACAGCGAAATGGTGCAGAGCGCGATTCGCGTGCTGCAGGGCTGGGACAAGATCCTGAACGCGCTGGTGATCAGCCCTGAGCGTGCGCTGGAAGAACTGAACAGCGACTGGACCGCTTCGCAGGAACTGGCCGACGTGCTGATGCGCAAATACAAGCTGCCATTTCGCGTTGGCCATCACTTCGCGTCGGAGGTCGTCGATTACGCGAAGGCGAACAATATCCGGCCCAGCGAATTTCCGTATGCGCAGGCGCAGCGCATCTATGCGGAAGCGGTCAAGGGTCAGGGGCCGGCGCAATTGCCGATCAGCGAAGCGGAATTCCGCGCCACGCTCGATCCGGTGGCGATCGTTCGCCATCGCGCCACCGTCGGCGGCCCGCAGCCCGCCGAAATGGAGCGGATGCTGAAGGCCGCGAAGCAGACGTTGGCGCAGCAGGATGCCTGGATCAAGGAAAAGCGTGGCCGGATCGATGCATCGCTGGCCCGGCTGGATCGGGATTTCGGCAAGCTGGCCAAGGCCGCGAACTAGGTTGGGGGGCGGTGTTGATCGGATGAGATCCGTTCGATCAACCGCTGCGCATCGAATGGCGCCTTGACCTTCATGTCGTTATCGAAATAGCAGTACACGTCGCGCCGCGCCGCCTTGCGTGCCTTGATGTGAGAAATACGCTTGGCGTCGTCCGGTTCTCCGCCGCCGCCCCACGCGCTCAGGCGATCGGCCCAGCGATCGAGCGCGGGATCCGAATAGGAGCCGCCATACAAGGTCTCCGTGCCGTGCAGCCGCAGATAGACGAAATCCGCGGTCACGTCCTCGACGTAGGGCCAGTCCGCCACCGCATCGGAGACCACCAGCGCCACCCGATGCTTGCGCAGCAGCGCGGGGAATTCCGGCGTGCAGAAACTGGCGTGACGGATCTCGATGGCGTGGCGCAGCCGGCGTTTGCGCGTCGGCTCGAACCACGGTTGCTTGACGCGGCCATCGTGCTCCCGGGCGAGCTTTCTCGCCTCCTCGGTATTGCGAGGCAGCATCGCCAGGAAGCGCTCCAGCCGTTCGGGTTTGAAGCTGAAATTCGGCGGGAATTGCCACAGGAAAGGCCCCAGCTTTTCCTGCAACGCCAGCACGCCGGAGGCAAAAAAATTCGCCAGGGCCGGGCGCGCCTTTTCGTCGCGGAAGCGCAGCATATGGGTCAGATAGCGCGGCCCCTTGACGGCGAAGACGAAGCCCGGCGGCGTGGCCTCGTACCAGGCACGATAACTGCCGATGGTCTGCAGCGAGTAATGCGAGCCGTTGATCTCGATGGTGTCGACCGCGCGCGCGGCGAATTCGAGTTCGCGCGCCTGGGCCAGTCCCTTCGGATAGAAGGCGCCACGCCAGCCCTCGTAGCGCCATCCCGAGATGCCGATTCGAATAGTCATCGGATTGCGCCGGCGGCGGCCGATTCGCCTTGCGTCGTGGCGATGGCCTCGCTGGGCGACGAATGATCGATATGGACGATCATAGGCCGAATGCGCGCAACCAACAGGTGCCGCGACATCCACCGTGCGCGTAGGAACCGGCCTACGCGAGTCTCCGTTGCCGACCGATCCCTGCCGCGCGGCATGGCCCCTACATTGCACTTAAGCCGCAGCCGATCACGGCAACGCGCGGCAATTGCCAGGAGCTGGGTTATGTCGTTTGCACTATTCCTGATTGGACTGTTGATCCTCGTCGGCGGCATTGCGTGGGGCCTGATCACGGCCGGCGTGCCGGAGACCTATGTGGCCATCGCCTGTGTGATCGTGCTGGGCCTTGGCATCATGGGCGCGGTGTCGCGCACCCGTACCAAGGACCCGTCATAGCGCATCAGGCGCGGCCATTCCGCGCGGATCCGTGCGATTCGGATGAATGGGGCGCCTGCCGCAACGGCGGCGCCACCGTCCGGACCGCCGCCGCGCGTTGGCTCAACCACATGCTGGCGAGCACCAGCACCATGCCGGCCAATTGCGGCGCGCTGAGCCACTGATCCAGCAAGCCCCATCCCAGCAGCACCGCGCTCAGCGGGCTGAGAAATCCCAGCGACGCTACCACCGACGGTTCCAGCCGCGCGATGCCGCGAAACCACAGCACATAGGTCAGTGCGGCGCCGATCAATCCCAGATAGAGAAAGCCCGCCACGTTGGCCTGCGTCAGCTGCCCGAGCGGTGGCTCGATCCACAGCGCCACCGGCAGCAGCAACAGGCCCCCCGCCACCAGTTGCCATGCGGTGAAGGTCAGCGCGGACACGGGCGGTTGCCAGCGGCGCGTCAGCACCGTGCCGAGCGCCATCGATGCTGCGCCCAGCAGTCCCGCGGCGACGCCGGTGGCGTCCAGCGCGGCCTTCGGCGTCAGCACCAGCAGGGCCACGCCCACCATGCCGCCGATCGCGGCGATCATGGCAACGGGCCGGATTGCGCTGCCGAGCAGCAGCCGGGAGAACAGGATCACGATCAGCGGTTGCACGGCGCCCAGCGTCGCGGCCACGCCGCCCGGCAAGCGATAGGCGCTGACGAACAGCATCGCCCAGAACACCGAGAAATTCAGTGCGCCGAGCACCAATACGCGCAGCCACCAGCCGCGCTGCGGCAACTGGCGGACCCACAGCAACAGCAGCAGGCCGGCGGGAAGGGCGCGCAGCATGGCTACCGTCAGCGGATAGCCGTCGGGCAGCAGGCCCGTCGTGACGACATAGGTGCTGCCCCAGATCGCCGGGGCCAGGCCCGTCAGCAGCAGGTCGGTGGTGCGGTTCATGGTACGTGCCTCAGGCGAAATCCAGCACTTCGGCCAGCGGCCGGCGCGGCTTTTGCGGCCAGTTGCCCGGCGCCGCGTGGCCGACCGCCACCAGAATGGCTGGCACCTCGTCCGGGGCCAGCGCGAATTCACGGGCCACGCCCTGCGGATCGAAGCCGGTCATCGGGCCGGTCGCCAGCCCCATGCCCTGGGCGGCCAGCATCAACGTCGTGGCGCCCAGCGAGGCGGTGCGGATCGCTTCGTCACGCCGGCTCTGCGGCTGCTCCAGATATTGGCCGCGCGCCGCATCGACCCAGCCCTGCACCATGCCGGCCGGCATCAGGCCAGCTTGGACCATTGGCTGCAAGCGCTGCGCCAGCGTGTCTGGATCGGCCAGCACGCCGCAGACGATAAAGACGACCGCCGCATCGGTGACCTTGGGCTGGTTCCACGCGACCGCGCGCAGCCGTGCCTTGGCCTCGGCGGACCGGACCGCAATGAAGCGCCAATTCTGCAGGTTGTAGGCGGTGGGTGCCCGCGTTGCCAGCGCGGTCAGCGCTTCGATCTGCGCGTCGGATAGCGGACGTGAGGCATCGAAGAAATTGGCGGAGATACGTTGCTCGATGGCATCGATGACGG
This sequence comes from Cupriavidus sp. UGS-1, assembly GCF_021213615.1. Classification (NCBI taxonomy): domain Bacteria; kingdom Pseudomonadati; phylum Pseudomonadota; class Betaproteobacteria; order Burkholderiales; family Burkholderiaceae; genus Cupriavidus; species Cupriavidus sp. UGS-1. The sequence continues at coordinate 234,573 of NZ_JAJQJF010000001.1, forward strand.
GATGGTTCATGGTCGTTCTGGTTTCGAAAAGTTCGTTGAATGTCGGACGGCGATTTGGGCAGTCATTGGGGTGACGTTTATTCACGGTCCAAGATTAATCGCGGTCCTCCCGCGTTGAAATATGCGATATGCTCACCACAATATTTACTGGCGGTGAATAATCGGGGGCGAAATCGACCGTGGACCATTTGACGGCGCTGCGCGTATTTCGGGAAGTCGTCGAGCGCAACAGCTTTGCCGCGGCGGCGCGGCGGCTTTGCCTGTCCCCCGCCGCGGTCAGCAAGAATATCGGCGAGCTGGAAGCGCATCTGTCGACGCGGCTGCTCAACCGCACCACGCGCCGGCTGAGTCTGACCGAGGCCGGCCAGCAGTACTACACGCAGATTGCACAGATCCTTGACGACCTGGACGAGGCCGACCGCGCGCTCGGTCCGATGCAGAGCGAGCCGACCGGCACGTTGCGTGTCAGCGCGCCGATGTCGCTGACGTTGACGCAATTGGCCGATGCGATTCCGCAGTTCCTCTGTCGCTATCCGCAGCTGTCGCTTGACTTGCGGCTGGACGATCGCCGCGTCGATCTGGTCAAGGAGGGCTTCGACGTCGCGATACGAGGCACGGACAAGCTGGAGGACTCGAGCCTGGTCGCGCGCAAGCTGATGTCGATGACGCACGTGCTGTGCGGCGCGCCGGCCTATTTCGCGCGCCATGGCGTGCCCGATTCTCCCGAGGCCCTGCGCCAGCACGAATGCGTGCAGTTCAGCCTGTCCGGCCACGCGAGGCTATGGAGCTTTCGCAAGGCGGGAGGGCGGGGAGACGTCGAGGGCGGCGTCCAGGTCGACGTGCCGATCGATGGCCGCTACAAGGTCACGTCGAGCCTCGCGGTGCGCGACGCGCTGCGGGCGGGATTCGGCATCAGCCTGATTCCGCTGATCTATGTCCGCGAGGATATCGAAGCCGGGCGGTTGGTCACCGTATTGAACGAATGGACCGCCGTCGAGACGCATGTCTATGCCGTCTATCCATCCAGGCGGTATCTCAATTCGAAGGTGCGCGCCTTCGTCGATTTCTTGATCGAGACGCTCGGCTGAATGGTGGAGGACTGCCCTCCAGGCTGCCTCAAGGCTGGCGCGCGTAGCTGACGGTCAGCATTTCCCATTGGTGCCCGTCGGGCTCGTTCCAGTAGACGATGCGCCCGCCTTGCCAGGTGTCGACCGCATGATCGACCGGGCCACGGACCCTGCTGCGGTAGGCAATGCCGGCCGCCTGAATGCGCTGCAGGATGCGGTCGAATTCGTCTTCGCTGACCCGGAAGCAATAGTGAATGCGCGGAAACGGCTCGTCCCATTGATCGAAATCGAGCGTCAGGCCGTCGTTCAGGTAGACCGGGCAGAACGGCCCAATGCCGGTTTCCGACCACGGCACGCCCAGCAGCTCCGCCACTTGCTTCGCCGCCGCGATCTTGTCGCGCGCGGGCACCATCAGGTGATCCAGTTCGATCGTCATCGTGGTCTCCGTTCTGGCGCGGCACGATGGCTGCGCATCGCGCCTGCGACCCTTAACCTGCGTTCAAGGCAGCCATGCCGCGGGGGGAGGGCAAGCCGTCCTAGACTGGCTTCGTCCTGTCCGATCCCACCAGAAAAGGCTGCGCCCCATGATCCGTCTTCCTTCCTTGCGCCGGCTTTGCGCCTGCCTGGCGCTGACCGTCGTCGCGCCGCTGGCGAGCGCGCAGTCGGCATCCTCGACGAGCGCCGGCTACCCGGAACGCCCGATCCGCTTGCTGCTGGGCCAGGCCGCCGGAGGCGCCGTCGATACCATCGCCCGCATGCTGGCCGAACGCCTGGGCGCCACGCTGCGGCAGCCCGTGGTGGTGGAGAACCGGCCCGGTGCCGGCGCAATGATCGCGGCGGAGGCGGTGGCGCGCGCGCCGGCGGATGGCTACACGCTGGCGCTGCTGGACGAAGGCGCGCTGACCGTCAATCCGGTGCTGCAAAAGAAGATCGCCTACGACGTCCTCAAGGATTTTAGTTACCTCGGCACCGTTGCGCGTATCCCGCTGGTGATGGTGGCGCACCCGTCCCTGAACGTCGCGACGCCCGACGATTTGACGCGCTACAGCAAGGCAAATCCGTCGGCATTGAGCTATGCGTCGGCGGGCGTCGGCAGCCCGCCGCATCTGGCCTTCGAGGCCTACAAGCAACAGTCGGGCGCCGTCGTTGCGCACCTGCCCTACCGCGGCGGCGCACCCGCGCTGGCCGATGTGGTGGCCGGCCACGTGCATCTGACCTTTATCGACACCAATCTGGGCAGCCAGTATGCGAAGACCGGGCGCGTCAAGCCGATCGCGGTGTCGACGCGACAGCGCAGTCCCTTGCTGCCCGCCGTGCCGACGTTCGAGGAGGCAGGCCTGAAGGGATTCGAATTTGCCCCATGGGTCGGGGTCGTGGGCCCGGCCGGGTTGCCGGCCCCGGTGGTCGAGCGTATTACCCAGGCGCTGCAGACCGTGCTGGCGGACCGCGATTTGCTGGCACGCGTGCGAGGCAGCGGCTTCGAGCCCTTCGCCACCGGCAGCGCGGCGTTCGCGACGCTGGTCCGGCACGACCTCGAGGCGCGCCGCACGCTGATTCGCGAACGCCATATCCGGCTCGAAAACTGAGCCGTCGCCACCCCCGCGCCCCTCGTCAATCGTCAATCGTCAATCGTCGACTGCTCCCTCCCATGACCAAAACCCTGTTGCTCGATGCCGTCCCCGGCGCCAACGCCGGCGCCGATCTCGATACCTTCGTCGATGCCTGTCTGATCCTTGCCGCCCAAGGCCATGCCGCGGGCTTGGCCGGTCAGATCACGATGCGTGACGCCCAATCCGGCGGTATGGTCACGCTCGCGCTCGGCACAGGGATGGAAGAGGCCAGCCCGGCCAATGCGCTGCTGGTTGACGCGGAACTGAACACGCTGCAGGGCAAGGGCAGGGCCAATCCCGGCGTGCGCTTCCACAGCTGGATCTACCGGCACCATCCGCAGGTCAAGGCGATCGTCCATACCCACCCGCCCGCGCTGTCGGCGCTGTCGATGCTGGGCATCCCGATGCCGGTCGCGCACATGGATGCGGCGATGTTCCACGACGATTGCGGCTTCCTGGCGCACTGGCCTGGCGTGCCGACCGGAGACGACGAGGGAGGATTGATCTCGGCCGCGCTGGCCGGCCGGCGCACGGCCTTCCTGGTCAATCACGGCGCGGTTTGCACCGGGGCGACGCTGCAGGAGGCGGTCTACCTGAACGTGTTCGCCGAGCGCAACGCGCGCATGTGCCTGGATGCGCTGGCCGCCGGGTCGTTGCAGCCGGTCGATCCGGCCGCCGCCCGCGAGGCGCACGACTTCCTGTTGCAGCCTGCGATCGTCAACGCGACGTTTGCCTACTGGGCGCGCCAGGCGAAGGCCGCGTTGCGTCGCTGATCCGCCGTTGATCGGCGGCCGCTATCGCGTCGCGATACGCGCCGCCGCCGACTCGATCGCGCGGATCGCGCGGCTGACCGCCTGGGTCGGCGTTGCGCCGCTGCGGTGGATCAGCACCACATGGCGATGCAGATTGGCCCCTTCGATGGCAAGCCGGTGCAGCCCGCGCGCCTTGATGGCGATGTCGGGCAGATCGCGCGGCAGGATCGTGGTGCCGACGCCCTGCATCGCCAGGTCGAGCGAGACGCTGACCGAATTGCTCTCCACCGCGATCGATAGCGGCCCCGGCAATTCGCGTTCGATCACGCGCCGCAGCGCGTACGGCCGCGGCGGCACGATCAGCGGCCGCTGCGCCAGCGCGCTGACGCTTAGCGTTGCCGGGTTCGGTGCACCCGGCTCGCGGCTATAGGCGGCGATCTGTTCGATGCACAGCCGCCGCAGCGTCACGGTGTCGGTATCGACGGCGAGGTCGTAGACCAGCCCGATATCGGCATGGCCGCGCTCGACCCGCTCGACCACATCGGGCGAGCTGGCGTTGAACACGCCGAGCGTGATGCGCGGATGCGATGCGCGCAGCGATGCGACCACCTGCGGAACCAGATAGGCCGCCAGCGTATTGACGGTGGCGATCATCACGCGCCCATAGCCGCCGGCCGAGGTCTGCCGCGCGACGTCCAGCGCGCTGTCCACCATGCCGAAGCCCTGATCGATCTCGCCGACGAGGCGTTCTCCCAGCGGCGTCGGCCGCATGCCGCGCCCATGCCGGTCGAACAACGGTGCCCCGAGGAAGGATTCCAGCGCGGCTACCTGCTTGCTGACGGCGGCCTGCGTGATGCCCAGCGAAGCAGAGGCGGCGCGCAGCGATCCGGCGCGCGCAACGGCGAGAAAGGTGCGAAGCAGGCGATCTTTGTCTTGCATCGAGCGGGGGCGCTGTGAGTATCTGCCGGAGCACGTGCTCCATGGCGTCTGCATTGGAATCGATTCAACCGGCGCTGTCCATCGGGGCGCGTGCTATGGTTGCGCCAACGCTCCTTCGATCCATGCCTGCCGGCCAATTCCAGCTCCTCCCTTGTGCGCTGCCGGGCGTGCTCGCCGTCCAGGCCAGCTCGCGGCACCGCTTTGCCCGCCATACGCACGAACAGTTCGGCATCGGCGTGGTCGAGCGCGGCGCGCAGCGTTCGGCCAGCGGGCGAGGCGAGGTTCAGGCGGTGGCGGGGGACATCATCACCGTCAATCCCGGCGAGGTGCACGACGGCATGCCGCTGGACGAGGCCGGGCGCTCGTGGCGCATCCTGTATTTCGATCCCGAGGTCGTCGCGCCGGTCTGTCACGATGTGAGCGAAGGGGCCGCGCGGCTCGGGGAATTCCTGCAGCCGGTGCTCAGCGATCGGTCCTCCGCCGCCGTCTTCCTGCAATTGTTCGATGCGATGACCGGCGGCAATGCAGACGATGCGGCCTTGCGCCGCGACAGCCTGCTGCTGATGCTGCTGGCGCGGACGATGGATTGCCGGCACGGCGGGAGAGAGCACGAGGGCACCCCGGCGACCATTGCCCATGCGCTGGCACGGATCGACGACGACCCTTCGGTGCCCGTGTCGCTGGACGATCTTGCCAACGCCAGCGGCCTGAGCCGCTTCCAGGTGCTGCGCGCCTTTACCCGCGCCACCGGGCTGACGCCGCATGCCTATCTGGTACAGCGGCGGATCGATCTCGCCCGCCGCCTGATCGCGCAGGGCGAGCCGCTGGCCGACGCGGCGATCGGCAGCGGGTTTGCCGATCAGAGCCATATGACGCGCATCTTCGTGCGCAAGTACGGGCTGTCGCCCAGCGCCTATGCCGCCATCGCCACCGGGCAATCGTCGCGCTGATGGGCATCGTCTGAAGACCGGCTCCCGCGCCGCTGCAATTTCGTTCAAGACGCCTGCCATGCCGCCGCCTAGCCTTAGGCATCCAACGATGCGGAGGCGGCCATGTCCGACAAAACCGAAGGTTATTTCTATCTGGCGCTGGCCATGATCCTGGTCGGCAGTACTGTCATTGCCAGCAAGGTCATCGCCGCCGGGCTGCCGCCGTTTACGGCGACGGCGTTGCGCTTCGCCATCGCGTTGCCCGGTTTCCTGCTGCTGATGAAGCTGACCGGCACGCGCCTGCCGCCCATCGGCCGTGGCGACCGACTGCTGCTGGTCCTGCAGGCCGTCGCCGGCAGCGTCGGCTATACCACCTTGCTGATCTCCGGCCTGCGGATGACATCGGCCGCGGACGCCGGCGTGATCATCGGCACGCTGCCGGTGGTATCGGCGCTGGTGTCGATCGTCCTGCTGAAGGAGCGTCCCGGTGTCGCCTTGCTGCTGGCCATTGGGTTGGCGACCGCCGGCGTGGTGGCGGTGGCGGTGCCGGGCGGAGGCGGCGACAGCGGTCGGGGCACGTGGCTCGGCAACGCGTTGGTGATGGGCGCGGTGTTCTGCGAGAGCCTGTTCATTCTGCTGAACAAGCGGCTGCGCCAGCCGCTGCAGCCGCTGACCCTGTCGACCGTGATGACGGCAATCGGCCTCGCGGCATCGATCGTGCCCGCGCTGTTCGAGGCGCCATGGCGGCATGGGTTGCCGAGCGGCGCGCTGACCGCGGTGCTGTATTACGCGCTGGTGCCGACCGTGGCGGGCTTCGTGCTGTGGTACGCGGGCTCGGCCCGCACCAGCGGCACCGAGGCCTCGCTGTTCACGGCGCTGGCGCCGATATCGGCCGTCGCGATGGCGTTCCTGCTGCTGGGCGAGCCGGTCGGCGTCAGCCAACTGATCGGCATCGCTTGTGTGGTGGTGGCCGTGCTGAGCCTGGTGCTGGTCGGCAAGCGCAATCCCGGCAGGCCGCGCACGGTGGCGCGCCGGGAACGCGGGTTCGACCGCGATTGCGACCGCCGCTGCGACCGCAAGTGCGAGCTAGCGCAGCGGCCGTGAGCGCGCGGCGCCGTCCGCGGGCATATACGCCCGCGGCGTCGTGCCGAGGTAGCGGCGGAACATCGCGATAAAGCTGCTGACGCTGGCATAGCCCAGATCGATCGCAATCGTCGTGACGCTGTGGCCCGCCGCCAGGCGCTCCATCGCCGCCAGCAGCCGCATCTGCTGCCGCCACTGGACGATCGTCCATCCCGTTTCGGCCTGGAAGCGCCGCGTCAGCGTGCGGCGGCTCATGCCGATGCGTGCGGCCCAGCCATCGAGATCGGTGTTGTCGTCCGGCGCGGCTAGCATCCGCGCCGCCATCCGCGCGAGGCGAGGCTCGCGCGGCATCGGCAGGAACAGCGTCTGCGCCGGCTCGCGCGCGAACGCATCGGCGAACACGGCGAGGTAGTGCTCGAGGGCCGTGCCGGTGGGCGCCTCATCGCCGGTCAGCGCCGCGAGCAGCGCGTCCAGCAGCGGCGACAGCCTTGCCACCTTGACCGTGTCCGGCATCGCGGCACGGCTCCACGCGCCGTCGAAATACAGGCCGGTGCCGGCCATGCCCCCCTGCACGCTCGCGCCATGCATCATTCGCGGTGGGATCCACGCGATGCAGCCGGTCGGCATGACCCAGCGGCCGCCCTCGGCCTCGATGGCGACCACGCCGGACCCGATCGTGAACAACTGTCCTTGTTCATGCCGATGCCGACGGCGCTCGCGGATGCCGGCATGCGACAGCCGGCGGATTTGCTTCAGCGACACGATCGATCGAATGGTGGCCCGATTGGAATATCGCCTGGCATTCTAGCGTTAGCGGGCAAGATGGGTCGGCTCTAGACTGGCTGCATCGCCAATACCACGGAGCCATTCGATGTCATCTGCCACGCCATCCCGATCGCTTGTCCGCAACCGCAGAGGCCGCGCATGAAGCCGGAAACCATGCTGCCGGACCATATCGATACCGTGCAGGCCAACGGCATCACCGTACGCAAAGGCAGTGTCGGCGCGTTCCTGGCGAGCTGGCGGGTGCTGTCCAATCCGTCGCAGTCCGACGACAGCCGTGCCGCGGCGAGGGAAGACCTGGTCGCGCTCCTCCCGGCCCTGACCGCGCTGGGTCTGTTCGATGTGTTCGAGGCCCGCGATCCGCGACTGCGCGAGCTGATCGCACAAGGCCGCGGCGGCGCGTGAGCGCCCGCCGCGGCCTCATGCCCGCCGGGTGCGGATGCGGTTGCCGCTGAAGATCAGACCAGCGTCAGCCGCACGTCGATGTTGCCGCGCGTCGCGTTCGAGTACGGGCAGACCACGTGAGCCTTGTCCACCAGCGCTTGCGCGGTGTCGCGCGCGACGCCGGGAATCGCGATCTGCAGCTCGACCTCGATGCCGAAGCCGGTGGGGATCTGGCCGATGCCGACGTTGCCCGTGATCGTGGTCTCGGCGGGCAGCGCGATCTTCTCGCGGCCGGCGACGAACTTCAGGGCGCCCAGGAAACAGGCCGAGTAGCCGGCGGCGAACAGTTGCTCGGGGTTGGTGCCCGGACCGCCGGCGCCGCCCAGTTCGCGCGGCGTGCTCAGCTTGACCTCGAGCGCGCCATCGGACGAGACGGCACGGCCGTCACGGCCACCGGTGGCTTGGGCTTGGGCACGGTACAGGACTTTTTCGATCGACATGGTTGGCTCCTTCAGGTTGATGGCTGGGTTGTTACTGCAACATAGTGCGCTATTGCATAGCGCGCGATATAAATTCGTCAAGACAAGACGGCGTCGTTGCCCCTTGCGGCTCAGTCCGCCGCGCTTTGGGCGATCTTCGCCGTCACGCTATCGAGCTTGCGCTTCAGGCCGGTCAGTTCCTCGACACTGCACGCCGACGCGCACAACACCGACTCCGGCACCTTGCCGGCCTGCGTCTTCAGCGCGCGGCCGGCCTTGGTCAGGCTCACGATGACCTGCCGTTCGTCCGCTGCCGCCCGTGCCCGCGACACCAGCTGCTGGGTCTCGAGGCGCTTGAGCAGCGGCGTCAGCGTGGCCGAGTCCAGATTCAGCTGCGCGCCGATTTCCGATACCGTCAAGCCGTCCCGTTCCCACAGCACCATCATCACCAGGTATTGCGGGTAGGTCAGGCCCAGCGGCCGCAACAGCTTGCGGTACAGCTTGTTCAGCGCCAGCGAGGCCGAATAGACCGAGAAGCAGAACTGCCGATCCAGCAACAGCGCGGTGGCAGGGTCGATTCGGGAGTTGGCTGCGGTGTTCATGGAACGGAATATAGATCGTGCGCGATTGAATAGCAAGAAATTTATTTGCTGGTACCGAAACATTGTTCCAAGCGCGCATGCCAACGTCCTCGTGTCCCCGCGCAGGCGGGGACCCAGCGGCTTCGAAAGACGCTGGATTCCCGCCTTCGCGGGAATGACTCGGTGGAATGCGAGTTCGGCCAGCGCACCTCGCTCGTCTCGATTCTCTCCCGTCAGCTCGCCACCTCCATCAGCGCATCGACCACCACGACGCCATCCGGACTCGCCATCACCGGATTCAGGTCGACCGAGCGGATCGCCCCGGCGGCGGCGTGGACCATCCTGCCGACCGCCACCGCGGTGCGGCACAGCGCGGGCATGTCCACGGCCGCTTCGCCTCGTACGCCGGCCAGCAGCGGCGCGATGCGCAGGGCCTGCAGCGCGCGGGCGACGTCGTCTTCCTCGCAGGTGGCCAGCAGTACCGCGGTGTCGCGCAGCACCTCGACATATTTGCCGCCGTCGCCGACCACCAGCACGGCGCCGAACACCGGATCCCAGTGCGCGCCGATCATGCATTCGCGCTGGCCGCGCACCATCTTCGCGACGATGACACCCTCGGCCTCGACACCCATGCCGGCCAGCGTGGCCATCTGGCGATCGAATGCCGCGACAATCGAAGCGGCGTCATTGCAGCCGAGTGCCACCAGCCCGTGTTCGCTCTTGTGCGGCACCGCGGCGGCGCAGGCCTTGACCGCGACCGGCCCGCCGAGCGCCCGCCATGCCGCCACCGCATCGTCGGCGCTGCGGCACAGGCGATGTGCGACGACGGGAACGCCGGCCTGCGCCAGCCTTGCAAGGCTGGCCGCTTCGCTCAGCGTGGCCGACGGCGACGAGACATCGAGCGCGGCCGCCGCCGGCGGTGCCGGCGGACGCGCGACCAGCTCCGCCAGCCGCAACCGGTGCCTGCGCCACTGGCTCAGCGCCGGCAGCGCCTCGCCGGCATTGGCATAGACCGGTACGCCGCGCTGCCGGAACGGGGCCGCCACGCCCTGCTGCCAGGCCGCCACCACGATCGGCTTGCCGCTGGTATCGGCAAAGGCCGCGGCATCGGTGGCAAAGCGTTCGATGTCGTAGCCCATGCCGGCCACCGGGATATCGAGCAGCACCATGTCTGCCGCCGCGTCGCCGGCGATCACCGGCAACACATCGCCGAACAGCGCGCTGTTGGTCAGCAGCGCGGCGGTCACGTCGACCGGATTGGCGGTGGCGGCGAAGCCGGGCAGGCGCTCGGCCAGCGCGGACTGGGTCTGCGCCGCCAGCGGGGCCATCGACAGTCCGCAGGATTCGGCGGCATCGGCCGCCATCACGCAACTGGCGCCGGAATTGCTGACCACCACCAGGCCACGGCCTTGCGGGCGCCAATCGCGCAGATACAGCGGCGCGCAGCGCGCCAGTGCATGGGCGTCGTCGACGCGCCAGATGCCGTGATGCGCGAGAAACGCATCGACGGCGCGATCCTCGTTGGCCAGCGCGCCGGTGTGCGAGGCCGCGGCGCGTTGGCCCGCGCTGGTGCGCCCGGCCTTGACCGCGACGACCGGCACGCCGCGCGCCCGCGCTACGGCGGCGGCCTGCGCCAGCGTGGCCGGATCGTTCAGCGTTTCCAGATACAGCAGCATCAGCCGCACGTCATCATCGTGCGCGACGGCGAGCGCCAGGTCGCTGACGGTGACGTCCGCCTGGTTGCCGGTGGCATGCATGTGCCGCACGCCGATGCCCTGGTGGCGCAGCAGGCCATAGACCATCGCACCCATGCCGCCGCTCTGGCTGATCACCGCGACCGGACCATCCTGCGGCGGCACCTCGATGAACATCGTCGAGAAGCTGGCGATCGCGCCGCTGCCGAAATTGGCCAGGCCCTGGCTGTTGGGGCCCACCATGCGCAGGTCTCCCGCGCGCGCGATATCGACCATCTTCTGCTGCTGGCGCCGGCCTTCCTCGCCCGCTTCGCCGAAGCCCGAAGCGATCACGATGGCCGCCGCCACGCCCAGCCGCGCGCAATCGGCGACCGCCTGCACCGCCGCGTCGCCCGCGACCACGACGATGGCAAGTTCCGGCGCTTCCGGCAGCGCGTCGAGCGACGCGTAGCTGCGCAGGCCCTGGATCTTGTCGCGCTGCGGGTTGATCGGATACAGCGTGCCGCGGTAGCCGTGCTGCTGCATGTAGTGGATCGGCCGGCCGCCGATCTTGTGGATATGGTCCGAGGCGCCGATCACCGCGATCGATCGCGGCGTCAGCAGGGCCTGCAGGCCGCGGGGGAGGGAAGCTGCCATGTCGTTTTCCTGTCAGTCCAATGGGTAAGGCCGAGCGATGGATAAGGCGGAGCGATGGATAAGGCGGAGCGATGAGTCAATCAATGGAAGGTCAGTCGATCGTCGCCCCGGACGTCTTGACCACGCCGGCCCATTTGTCGATCTCGGCGCCGAGGAAACGGCCCGTGGCGTCGGGCGACGTCCATTCCGCGCCGAAGCCCTGCGTGGCGAAACGCGAGCGGACCTCGGCATCGTCGAGTACGGTACGCAGCGCCTTGCTCAGTGTGTCGATCACCGGAGCCGGCGTGCCGGCCGGCGCCAGCAGCGCGTTCCATGCGGTGGCCTCGTAGCCGGCCAGGCCGGACTCGGCAATCGTCGGCACGTCGGGCGCCGCGGGCGAGCGCTTGCTGCTCGTCACGGCCAGCGCCTTGAGCTTGCCGTCGCGCACGAACGGCATTGCCGACAGCATCGTGTCGAACATTACCGTTGCCTGGCCGCCGATCACATCGGTCAGCGCTGGCGCGCTGCCCTTGTACGGCACGTGGGTCATGCGCACGCCGGCCATCGCGTTGAACAGCTCGGCCGACAGATGGGTCGATTGGCCATTGCCGGAACTGGCAAAGGTGACCTGACCGGGCTTGGCCTTGGCCAGCGCGATCAATTCGGCGACATTGCGCGCCGGCGTCGACGGCGCGGTCACCAGCACCAGCGGTCCGCGCGTCAGCAGGCTGACCGGCGCGAAGTCGCGGCGCGTGTCGTAGCCCGGCTTGCGGAACAGCGTCATGTTGATCGCGTGCGCGGTGGTGGCGACCAGCACGGTGTAGCCGTCGGGCGCGGCCTTGGCGACGGCCTCGGCGCCGATGTTGCCGCCGGCGCCCGGCCGGTTCTCGACGACCACCGGTTGCCCGAGCCGCTCGCCAAGTTTCTGCCCCACCACGCGCGCGACGATGTCGGTGGGACCGCCCGGCGGATAGGGCACCACCATCCGGATCGGTTTTGCGGGCCAGGTTTCCGCATGGCCAGGCCGCGGCAACACGGCGCACAGGGTGCCAAGCGCGAGCATCGACAGCAGGGCGCGCAACGCATGCCGCCTATGCCGCATGGATAGGGAAAACGAAGGGGCGAGCGCGGCCCGCCGATGCTGCTGATTCGGCTGCATAGGTGTCTCCATGTGGTTGTTGTGCTGTGCGGGGAATCCCGCCGGCGAATCACTGCCCGCCATTCCGACCGCTATTCCGGACCGCTATTCCGGACCGCTATTCCAAGCCGCTATTCCAAGCCGCTATTCCCGCTGGAATCGCAACAGCGTGCGCTCGCCATGCCGGAAAAAGCCCGCGCGTACACGGTCGCCGATTGCCACGCCGGCCTCGGCATGGCCCATCACGCGGGGCCCTTCATCGAGCGTGGCCAGCACCAGCGTGTAGGGGACCAGCGCGCGGAAGCTGTCGTCCGGCGCGCGCGCGACCTCGGTCACCGCAAAGACGGTCGCTGCGCCGGCGGCATCGCGCCACGCGAGCCGGACGCTGCCGCAGCGCTGGCAGGCATGGCGCTCCAGCGATTGGGCCGTGCCACAGTCGCCGCAGGACTGATAGCGAACGCGGCCGGCTTCCAGACCCTCGGTATAGGGGTGACGCCCCTGGGGCAGGACGTCATCGGCGGAATTGGCTGAGCTCGGCATCACAGGGCCTCCAGCACCAGGCTGACATGGGAAGACAGCACGCCGCCATCGGCATGGAACAGCGCGCGGCGACGCGGACCGATCTGGCGGTCCCCGGCACGCCCCGCGAGCTGCCGGGTCGCCTCGGCCAGATGCATCAGCCCGCCCGCGACGCCTGAGTGGCCGAACGCCAGCAGGCCGCCATGGGTATTGAGCGGCAGCGCGCCATCGATATCGAAGTCGCCGGCCAGCAGCCGCGCATGCGCGCCGCCGCGCGGCGCCACGCCGATCTCTTCGAGCAGCATCAGCAGCGTGATGGTGAACGAGTCGTAGATCGCCAGATAGTCGAGCCGGTCGACACCGATGCCGGCCTCGGCGAGCGCACGCGTGGCCGCGTCGCCGGCGCCGGTCGTCATCACGCTGTCGATCGCGCACAGATGCTGATGGCGGTGCGCCTGCCCCGCGCCGGTGATCCGTACCGGCTGGCCGGACCCCGGTTCCGCCGACACCACCAGCGCCACCGCGCCGTCAGAGATCGGACAGCAGTCCGACAGCAGCAGCGGCGTCGCCACCGGCTTGGCGGCGCAGGCGGCGGCCGCGCTCAACGGTTCGCGCAGATGCGCATCGGGATGCGCGGCCGCATGCTTGCGCATCAGCACGGCGAAGTCCCCCAGGGCGTCGCGCGGCAGGCCGGTCTCCATCAGATAGCGCGACGCCATCAGCGCGTAGTACGCCGGCACCGAGGCGCCGTTCGGCACCTCGACCTGCGGCTCGCCGACCTGGGCCAGCGTCTGCACCGACTGGTCGCGGCTCTGCCCGCTCAGGCGGTTCTCGCCGGCCACGACCAGAACATGGCGGCAGCGGCCGGCGCGCACCAGCTCGCGCGCCAGCATCGCCATCGCTCCGCCGGTGGCCCCGCCGGCGGCCATGCCGTGCGCATAGGCGGGTTGCAGAGACGCATATTCGCAGAAGCGGTCGGCCAGCATCAGATGCGGCAACGTGGTCGCGTAACCGCACAGCACGCCGTCGATGTCGCCGCGCGACAGCTCGGCTTCCGCCAGCGCGGCGTCGGCGGCCTGCGCCATCAGCGTCAGCGGCGTGCTGCCGGCCAGCCTGCCGAAGCGGGTATTGCCGGCGCCGCGCAACCAGGCGGCGCGTTGCGTCGATTCGCTCATGTCCGGCCCATGTCAGCGCTTCAGCAGCGGGCACTTCGACTTCGACGGCGGGATGAACGCCTGGTCGCCGGGCACCGTGGCGAGGACCTTGTAGTAGTCCCACGGATACTTCGATTCGGCCTGCGTCTTCACCTCGAACAGGTACATGTCGTGCACCATGCGTCCGTCTTCCCGGATACGGCCGTTGGACGTGAAGAAGTCCTGGATCGGCATCGCCTTCATCTGCTTCATCACCGCGGCGGTCTCGTCGGTGCCGGCGGCCTGCACCGCCTTCAGATAGTGCATCACCGACGAATAGACGCCGGCCTGGCTCATGTTCGGCATCTTCTTGAGCTTGTCGAAATAGCGGCGCGACCATTTGCGGGTGGCGTCGTTCATATCCCAATAGAACGCCTCGGTCAGCACCAGGCCCGCCGCGGTCTTCAGCCCGATCGCGTGGATGTCGTTGATATACAGCAGCAGGCCGGCCAGCTTCTGCTTGTTGTCGCGCGTCAGGCCGAACTCGTGCGCGGCCTTGATCGCGTTGACGGAGTCCCCGCCCGCGTTGGCAAGGCCCACGACCTGCGCCTTGCTGGCCTGCGCCTGCAGCAGATAGGAGGCGAAGTCGCTGGCGCCGATCGGATGGCGCGCGGCGCCGAGCACCTTGCCGCCGGTTTCGTTGACCACGGTGGTGGCCGAGTCCTGCAGCGTGTGGCCGAAGGCGTAGTCGGCGGTCAGGAAATACCAGCTCTTGCCGCCGCGCTGGACCATCGCGCGCGCGGTGGTATTGGCGAGCGCATAGGTGTCATAGGCGTAGTGCACCGAGATCGGCGTGCACAGATCGTTGGTCAGCCGCTCGGTGCCGGGGCCCGAGAACACCACGATGCGGTTCTTCTGCTTGGCGACTTCCAGCACGGCGAGCGCGGGCGCGGATGCCGCGACATCGAGGATCGCGTCGACGCGGTCCGTGTCGAACCATTCGCGTGCCTTGTTGGCGGCGATGTCGGCCTTGTTCTGATGGTCTGCGACCACCAGCTCGATCTTGCGGCCCAGCACCTTGCCGCCGAAATCGTCGATCGCCATCTGCGCCGCGGTGGCGCTGCCGCGGCCCGTCACATCGGCATAGAGGCCGCTCATGTCGAGGATCAGGCCGACCTTGACCAGATCGTCGGAGAGGGCCGCTTTCGGCTGGGCCTGGGCATAGGCGGGGCCGCCGAGCGCCAGGGCGCCACTGCCGAGCATCGCGGCCAGCGTGCGGGAAACGAGGCCGGCAATGCGCCGGCGTGCGGGAAATGGCTTCATGTCGTGGGTCTCCTCCGGATCGTTGGTGTCGCCGCTCAGTGTCGCCGCTCAGACGGTGGCGATCGGTGTGGTGGGCGAACCGACCGCCCCGGGCAGGCGCAGCGGCGGCGCCGTCAGCATGAAGCGGGTGCGGCCATGCTCGCGCAGCCATTGCGCCAGCTCGCGCAGATACCAGAGCTCGCCTAGCGGCAAGCCAAGCTTGAACAGGCAGTGGTGATGCAGCGGCAGCAGTGGATGCGGGCCCGGACCGCTTGGCGGTTGCGCCGGATAGCGCTCGACCGCGTAGTTGTCGGCGATCAGCGCGGCAATGCCGGCATCGGTGATCCACTGCAGCAGCTTGTCGTCGCGCCCGTTCAGCGCGCTGCAGCTGTGGTGCAGCACGTTCTCGTCGGGCTCGCGCTGCATCGACAACACCACCTCGGCAAAACCGGTGCGCAGCAGCAGCATGTCGCCGCGCTCGACCTCGACCCGGTCCGCTTCCATCGCACGCATCAGCTCGTCGTAGCCGATATCGCGGAAGTCGGTGCCGTAGCAGTGCGCCAGGTCGACCAGCACGCCGCGGCCCTGCATGCCCTTGACGGCAAAATTTTCGATGCCGAGCGCGCGCGCCTCGCTGTGTTCGTGATTGCAGCCGTGGGCGGCGAAATGATCGTCGTCGGCGTAGTCGACCGGCCCGACGATATGTTCGTTGGCGCGATAGCCGTTGTAATAGACCCGCTCGGCGCGGCCGTCGCCGTCGGCATCGAACAGCGCGCCGACGTGGGCCAGCGAATCCCATTGCGTCGAATATTGCAGCGACAGCAGCACCTGGTCGTCGCTGATCACGTCGGTGGCCTTGGGGTCGACCTTGGCGAGCGGGAAATTGACGTAGGGCAGGTCGTCGCGGAAGGTGGGACGCAGCACCGGCGGATGGCGGCGCGGATTGAGCTTGTTGCCGCCGGGATAGTCCAGCGGCAGCGACAGGCAAAAGCTCAGGCCCGCCTGGACCTCCTGCGCAGCCTTGCGTACCTGCTCGGCGCCGATCAGATTGAGCCGCCCGATCTGATCGTCCGGCCCGAAGTCGCCCCAGGTCGAACCCTCGGGACGTTGTTTCCAGCGCATGCCTGATGTCTCCATGTCGGTGGTCCTCCTTGTTGTTGTTCGGGATGTCCTTTGCGTGGCCGGCGTTTGCGGCGGCAGCCCGCCGGCATTGCGGGGCGGACTCGATTACGGCGTATCGGCTGGCGACAGCGCTGCAGCCGCCGTGCGCGCGGCGGCGCCACGGTGCGGCCAGCGGTCGGGCTGCGACGCCTCGATGGCGCCCAGATGGGCGACGATGCCGTCGGCCTCGCGCCGCAGCGCCTTGGCCATCGCGGCCTCCCGTTCGGTGATGCGCTCGTTCAGCGCGGCGATGCTCAACGCCCCGAGCGGATAACCGTCGGGCCCGGGCAAGGCGATCGCGATGCCGCCCATGCGCTCGACGACCACATCGAGCAGCACCGCATAGCCACGCTCGCGCGTCGCCTCGACATGGCGCAACAGCGCCCCCGTGCTCAGCCGCGGATAGCGCTTGAGCGCCGGTGCCACGCAGCGCAGCACCGCATCGATTTCGTCGTCGGGAAGGGCGGCCAGCAAGGCCAGGCTGCCGGCGCCGACGCCGAGCGGGCGGCGGCTGCCGATATCGAGATAGTTGGCGCGGATCGGGAAGTTGCCGAAGCGCAGCTCGGTGCAGACCGATTCCCAGCCGCTCGGCACCGACAGGATTGCGGTGTCCTCGAACGCGCAGGCGAGGCGGATCAGCGCCGGACGGGCCAGGGGCCGCATGTCGAGGCGCCGCAGCGCGGCAGCGCGCAGCACCAGCCATTCCGGCCCGGGACTGAAGGCCTTGGTGGCCGGGTCGCGCGACACCAGGCCCTCGGCGGCCAGCGTGTCGAGCAGACGCAGCGCCGACGCCTTGTCGACGCCCGACGCCTGCGCCAGGTCGGTCAGCCGCGTATTACGCGGATCCGACAGCGCCCGTAGCAGCTGGCAAGCCTTGCGCAGCGACGATCCCTGCGTCGTCATCCGGCCGTCTCCCTGTTCTGGTCATTTCGCGGAATGAAACCGCAGATGCCGTTATAGGGCGACTACAGGGCTGCGTCATTTTGCGACGCATCAAAGTTTCGCGGCGTGAAACTCGATCGGCGGACTCGCAACGACCTCCGGGCGATGTGTCGGCCGTGTTCGCTTTACCGGACATTTACCGGCAGGGCGGAGAAATGTCCGGAATTCCGGATCCGAAGAAAGCTGGCTGGAATCATCAGGCGCAACAACGGGCCGCGGGCTCGACGGCAATCCCTATCCCGCAAACACCGGCTCATCCCGATCGACCTTCGCCGCGGCCAGCAGCGCGTTCAGTTCGGGCACGCACGAACCGCAATTGCCGCCGGCCTTGACGCAGGCGGTGATCTCGGCCGCGCTGCGCAGGCCGTGCTGGCGGATCGCGTCGCAGATGGTATTGCGGCCCACGCCGAAGCACGAGCAGACCGTTGGGCCGGCATCGACGCCGGGTTGGGCCGCCTGGCCGATCAGCAGGCCGATGCGGTCCTCGTCATCGAGCAGGCTCTTGGCGAACAGGCTGCCGAGCCAGGCCCGAGCCGGCAGCAGGTCGGACCGCGTCGAGACATAGACGCAGGCCTGCACCTTGTCGTCGACGACCAGGGCGGCGTGGTAGATGCCGGCGGAACGGTCCTCGTACTCGAGCCAGTCGGCCTCTGGATCGGCCGCGCCGAGCAACTGGCGCGCCCAGGCCGCACGATCGCCGACCGATTCTCGGCCCGCGAATTCGTAGCGCTCGAACCGTTGGCCCGTCACGCGGGTCCACCAGGTCAGCGCACCGCAGTCGAGCCGCTCGCGCGTCAGCGCGAAGCCGTGCCACGAGACCGGAAACGGATCGACGCGCACCGGCGTGTGCTTGAACTCGGGCTCGCCGGACACTGGATCGACCACCGGATTGACCAGCGCGCCGACGCGCGCATCGGAGCTGAACTGTCCGTTCCAGTGGATCGGCACAAAGACGCTGCCGCGCGGGATGCCGCCGCCATGGCGCACGCGCACCACCATCGCGCCCCAGCGGGTCGACACCCGCGCGAGCCGGCCTTCGCCGACGCCGCACAGCAGCGCGTCCTGCGGATGCATGTCGACGAAGGGCTCGGGCAGGTGTTCGGCCAGCCGCGCCGACTTGCCGGTGCGGGTCATCGTGTGCCACTGGTCGCGCACGCGGCCGGTGTTCAGGATCAGCGGGTAGTCCTCGTCGGTCGCGTGGACCGGCTTGCGCGGCGCGGTGGCGACGAAGCGGGCGCGCCGATCCGGGTGCCAGAAGCCACCTTCGCCGAACAGGCGCGCGGTGCCGCCACCGTCCCCGAGCACCGGCCATTGCACCGGTTGCAGCGCGTCGTAGCCTTGTGCGTCGAGGCCGGCGAGGCCGCCGATGTCGAAGGCGCGCGGGACCACATCGTCGCTGCCGACGTCGCTGTGGTTGCCACCCTGGTTCCGATACGCCGACAGCCGCGCATGCTCGTCGAAGATCTCGCGCGGCGAACCGTAGTCGAAGCCGGCAAAGCCCATGCGGCGCGCCACCTGGCAGACGATCCACCAGTCGGCCCGGGCCTCGCCCGGTGCGGGCAGGAAGGCGCGCTGGCGCGAGATGCGGCGCTCGGAGTTGGTCACCGTGCCGTCCTTCTCGCCCCAGCCCAGCGCCGGCAGCAGGATGTGCGCGCTGTCGTTGGTATCGGTGCGGGCCACGATGTCCGACGCGATCACCAGTTCGCAACGCTGCAGCGCGCGCCGAGCCTGGTCGGCGTCGGGCAGGCTGACCACCGGATTGGTGGCCATGACCCACACCGCCTTGATGCGGCCCTGCTCGATCGCCTCGAACAGTTCGACCGCCTTCAGCCCCGGGCGGGCGGCGATGGCCGGTGCATCCCAGAAGGTCTGCACCAGCTCGCGATGGCGCGGCTCGGCCAGCTCCAGATGCGCGGCCAGCATGTTGGCCAGTCCGCCGACCTCGCGCCCGCCCATCGCGTTCGGCTGGCCGGTCAGCGAGAACGGGCCCATGCCGGGTTGGCCGATGCGGCCGGTCAGCAGGTGGCAGTTGATGATGCTGTTGACCTTGTCGGTGCCCGCGGACGATTGGTTGACGCCCTGAGAGTACGCGGTCACGACGCGCGGCGTGCCGGCAAACCATTGGTAGAAGGTCAGCAGGTCGGCCGGATCGATCTTGCAGGCACGGGCGACGGCCGCCAGATCGGCCTCGCCCGCGGCGGCCTGCAGTGCGGCCGCGAGCGCGTCGTCGCCATCGGTATGCGCCTGCACGAACTGCGCATCGGCCACGCCTTCGCAGTGCAGATACTGCAACAGGCCGTTGAACAGCCAGACATCGGTGCCCGGCCGTACCGGCAGGTGCAGGTCGGCGAGATCGCAGGTGGCGGTGCGGCGCGGATCGATCACCACCAGCTTCATCCGCGGGCGTTCCGCCTTGGCCCTGGCCAGCCGCTGGAACAGGATCGGATGGCACCATGCCGTGTTCGAGCCGACCAGCACCACCAGATCGGCGAGCTCCAGGTCTTCGTAGCAGCCCGGCACGACGTCCTCGCCGAAGGCGCGCTTGTGGCCGGCCACCGCCGACGACATGCACAGCCGCGAGTTGGTATCGATGTTCGCCGTGCCGATGAAGCCCTTCATCAGCTTGTTGGCGACGTAGTAGTCCTCGGTCAGCAGTTGCCCGGAAACATAGAGGGCGACCGACTCCGGACCGTGGCGGGCGATGATGTCGCGCAGGCCCGAAGCCGCGCGGTCCAGCGCCTCGTCCCACGACGCCCGCCGCAACGCGCCGTCGGCCTCGCGCAATTGCGGATGCAGCAGGCGGTCGTTCAGGTCGACGGTTTCGGCCAGCGCCGAGCCCTTGACGCACAGCCGTCCCGCGTTGGCGGGATGCGATGGATCGCCGGAGACCTCGACGGTGCCGTCGGCGTGCCGCTGCGCGCGAACGCCGCAGCCGACGCCGCAGTAGGGGCAGGTCGTCTGCACGCTCGCCACCGGCTTGGACCGCGCCGCGGCGTCTTCGGCGATAGCGACTGGAATATCGGAGAGTTTCACACCTTGCCCCTTGCTACTGGATTCCATGTTGGCGCCGTGATGTCACATTCGTCCCCGCGCACGCGGGGACGACGACGGTATCGCCCACCATGTCGTCACGCGGCCACCGCCTCGCACTGCGCCTTGCCGAACAGCAGCCGATTGCGGATCGCGCCGATCGGCGTGCCGTTCTGGATCAACTCGAAATACCACGGACCGTCCTGCACGTCGCCATACAGCACCGCGCCGGCCAGGCGGCCCTGCTGCAGCACCAGGCGCTTGTAGATGCCACGGCGCGGGTCGCGCAGCACCAGGTCCTCGCTGTCCTCGCCGCCGACGATGTCGCCGGCCGAGTACAGCTCGACGCCGCTGACCTTCAGCCGCGTGGCGGTGGCCTGCTGGACATAGCGCCGGTGCCCGGCGCCGGCCAGATGCGCCGCGCAGACGCGGGCCTGATCCCAGATCGGCGCGACCAGTCCGAAGGTGGCCTGGCGGTGCTGCACGCATTCGCCGACGGCATAGATGCGCGGATCGTAGGTCTGCAGCGTGTCGTCGACGACGATCGCGCGCTCGCAATGCAGGCCGGCGGCGCGGGCGAGTTCGGCGTTCGGACGCACGCCGGCGGCCATCACGACGAGATCGGCCGGGATCTGCGTGCCGTCTGCCAGGCGCACGCCGGTAACCCGCGTCTCGCCGAGAATCTCGCTGGTATTGGCGCCGAGCAGGATCCGCAGGCCGCGCCGCTCCAGCGTGCGCTTGAGCAGGGCGGCGGCGTTGGCGTCCAGCTGGCGGTCCATCAGCGCGTCGCCAAGATGCAGCACGGTGACGTCCATGCCCTGGCGCAGCAGGCCGTTGGCCGCCTCGAGCCCCAGCAGGCCGCCGCCGATCACCACGGCATGGCGATGGGCGCGCGCGGCGACCAGCATCGTCTCGACATCCTGGATGTCGCGGAACGCGATTACGCCGTCGAGCGCGTGTCCGGGCACGGGCACGATGAACGGGCGCGAGCCCGTGGCCAGCAGCAGCCGGTCGTAACGGATCTCCTTGCCGGACCGCGAGCGCACCAGCCGGCGCGCGCGATCGATCGCCACGACCGGATCGCCGGCCAGCAGCGTGATGCCATGGCGCGCATACCACTCGCGCGGATGCAGCATGATGTCGTCGACCGTCTTTTCCCCGGCCAGCACCGGCGACAGCAGGATGCGGTTGTAGTTGCCGTGCGGCTCGGCGCCGAACACGGTGATGTCGTAAAGGTCGGGCGCGAGCGCGAGCAGCTCCTCGACGGTGCGCATGCCGGCCATGCCGTTGCCGACCACGACCAGGCGGGGCTTGCCGGTGTGGGTCATGCCGCCACCCATACCTTGCCGTCGTAGACCCGAGCGGGGTAGGCGTGCACCGAATGCTCCGGCGCCTCGAGGCATTCGCCGGTGCGCAGGTCGAAGTGCTGCTTGTAGATCGGCGAGGCCACCACCAGCCGGTCGCCGAGGTTGCCGACCAGCCCGCGCGACAGTACCGCCGCATCGGCATTCGGATCGTAGTTGTCGATCGCGAAGACCTGATTGTCCGGGCCGACGCGGAACACCGCGATCTGACGATGTCCGACCAGCGCGCAGACACCGGTATTCGGCACGATGTCGCGCAGCGCGCAGACCGCGGTCCATTGTTCGGAGGCGTGGGTGGCAAGCTGGCTCATGGATGACTCCTGGTACGGCTGGGTTTGGTACTTGTTCGGTACGCGTTCAATACTCGTCGTCCCCGCGAATGCGGGGACCCAGTGACTTCGAACGTGGACTGAAGACGCTGGGCCCCCGCTTCCGCGGGGGCGAAGACCGAGGCCATCACGCTACCGGGTCCGCCTCGGCGACCCGATCGATGCGCACCAGCGGCACCGCCACCGGGCGCTGCGCCGGCATGCCGCCGCCGGCCACGCGTTGCAGGTTCCTTTCCTCCGGCGTGGCCGGACGGATCTGGCCGCGTTCCTGTACGAACACGACATGCTCGTCCCCTCGCTCGCTGTTGACGAAATGGTGGAAGCGCTGGCGCGTCTGCGGATCGGTGACGGCCTTCTTCCATTCGCATTCGTAGGTATCGACCACCAGCTGCATCTGTGCCTCGAGCTCGGCCGCGATGCCCAGGCTGTCGTCGACGACCACGGCCTTCAGATAGTCGAGGCCGCCTTCGAGGTTGTCGCGCCAGACGCTGGTGCGCTGCAGGCGGTCGGCGGTGCGGACGTAGAACATCAGCACGCGGTCGATGTAGCGGACCAGCGTATCGCGGTCCAGGTCGCTGGCGAGCAGCTCGGCATGGCGCGGCTTCATGCCGCCATTGCCGCAGACGTAGAGGTTCCAGCCCTTGTCGGTGGCGATCACGCCGATGTCCTTGCCCTGCGCCTCGGCGCATTCGCGCGTGCAGCCCGACACGCCGAACTTGATCTTGTGCGGCGCGCGCAGGCCCTTGTAGCGGTTCTCCAGCTCGATCGCGAGACCAACCGAATCGCCGACGCCATAGCGGCACCAGGTCGAGCCGACGCACGACTTCACCGTGCGCAGCGACTTGCCGTAGGCGTGGCCCGACTCGAAGCCGGCCGCGATCAGCTCTTCCCAGATCAAAGGCAGCTGTTCGACCCGCGCGCCGAACAGGTCCACGCGCTGGCCGCCGGTGATCTTGGTGTAGAGGCCGAACTTCTTGGCCACGCGGCCGACCGCGATCAGCCCGTCTGGCGTGACCTCGCCGCCCGGCATGCGAGGCACCACCGAATAGGTACCGTCCTTCTGGATATTGGCCAGGAAGTAGTCGTTCGAATCCTGCAGGCTCGCGTGCTCGGGTTTGAGCACGAACTCGTTCCAGCAGGAGGCCAGGATGCTGGCGACGGTGGGCTTGCAGATATCGCATCCGTGGCCCTTGCCGTGCGCGCCCAGCAGCGCGTCGAAGGTGCGGAAGCCGCCGACGCGGACCAGGTGATACAGCTCCTGGCGCGAGTAGGCGAAGTGCTCGCACAGGTGGTTGTTGACCACCAGCCCCTGCTTCTTCATCTCGGCCTTCATCAGCTGCGTGACCAGCGGCACGCAGCCGCCGCAGGCGGTGCCGGCCTTGGTGCAGGACTTCAGCGCGCCGATGCTGGTGGCGCCGTCACCGACCGCGGCGCAGATCTGGCCCTTGGAGACGTTGTTGCACGAGCAGATCTGCGCGCCGTCGGGCAGCGCGTCGACGCCGAGGCCCGGCTTTGCCTTGCCGTCGGAGGACGGCAGGATCAGGAATTCGGGCGATTCCGGCAGCGGCATCCGGTTCAGCATCATCTGCAGCAGCGTGCCGTATTCGGCCGCATCGCCGACCAGCACGCCGCCGAGCAGGTAGGTGCCGCACTCGGACACCACCAGCTTCTTGTAGACCTCCTTGCACTCGTCGGCGAACTGGTAGACGCGCGCGCCTGGGGTGTGGGCGTGCGGGTCGCCGAGGCTGGCCACGTCCACGCCCATCAGCTTGAGCTTGGTGCTCATGTCGGCGCCGGTGAAGGCCGCCTCGTCGCCGAGCAACTGGCTCGCGGTCACGCGGGCCATGTCGTAGCCAGGCGCGACCAGGCCGAAGATCTTGCCCTGCCACAGCGCGCATTCGCCGATCGCGAAGATGTCCGGATCGGAGGTGCGGCACTGGTCGTCGATCACGATGCCGCCGCGCTCGCCGATCGCGAGGCCCGCGGCGCGCGCCAGTTCGTCGCGCGGGCGGATGCCGGCCGAGAACACGATCATGTCGGTGTCCAGGTGCGTGCCGTCGGCGAAGCGCATCCGGTGCGTGCCGTCCTCGCCGTCGACGATCTCGACGGTGTTCTTGCCGGTATGCGCGGTGACGCCCAGCGCCGCGATCTTCCGCCGCAGCATCTGGCCGCCGGCATCGTCGACCTGCACCGCCATCAGCCGCGGCGCGAACTCGACCACATGGGCCTGCAGGCCCATGTCGCGCAGCGCCTTCGCGCATTCGAGGCCGAGCAGGCCGCCGCCGACCACCACGCCGGTGCGCGAGCGCGCGCCGCATTCGCGCATCGCTTCCAGGTCCTCGATGGTGCGATAGACGAAGCAGTCGGCGCGATCGCGGCCCGGCACCGGCGGCACGAACGGGTAGGAACCGGTCGCCAGCACCAGCTTGTCGTAGTGCAGCGTCTCGCCGGTCGAGACGGTGACCGTGCGGGTGGCGCGGTCGATCGCCGTGGCGCGCGCGTTCAGCCGCAGCACGAAGCCGGTCTCGTCGAAGAAGCCCGGCTCGACCAGCGACAGGTCGTCGGCGCTCTTGCCTGCGAAGAATTCGGACAGGTGAACCCGGTCATAGGCGGGGCGCGGTTCCTCGCACAGCACGGTGACCTGCAGGTTGGCGCCGCTTTCTTCGCGTGCCTGCGCCAGGCATTCGAGCAGTTTGTGGCCGACCATGCCGTGGCCGATGATGACGAGCTTCATGATGCGTTCCTTGTTCGTGGGCGCCTGCGTGGGCATCTCGTGGTGCGTTGTTGTCGGCAGTGGGGCAGGCGGTATTGGCTAGCTGGCGAGCGCGTTCTCGAGCAGTGCCTGTTCGCGGGCCTTGTGCTCCGCGGAGAAGCGCACCGCCACCGCGCACAGCGCCGACAGCACCACCAGCACGCCGAGCACCATCAGGGTTTGCTGCAGGCTGCCCAGGCCCTTCATCAGCAGGCCGGCGGCGACTGCACCGACATTGCCGCCCGCGCCGATGATTCCGGACACGCCGCCCAGCGCCTTGCGGTCGATGAACGGCACCAGCGCATAGGTCGCGCCGCAGGCCATGTGCGTGAACAGGCCGAAGGCCAGCATCGCGATCACCGCCAGCACGACCGAATTCGATTGCGAGAACCACAGCAGGCCAAGACCCTCGCCTAGCATCAGCACGAACAGCAGCGTGGTGCGAGCGCTCAGGCCGTGCGTGCGCGCAACCCTGTCCGAGGCCCAGCCTCCCAGCGCGCGGGCGAACAGCGCCAGCAGGCCGAAGCTCGCCGCGGCCAGGCCCGCGGCCTTCAGCGACAGTTCGAACTTGTCGACGAAGTACATCGCGGCGACGTTGTGGATGAAGATCTCGACGCCGAAGCAGGCGCCGTACGTCACGAACAGCAGCCATACCCGGTAGTTGGCGCTGGCGGCGACGAAGCTGGCCCAGCCGCCTTTCTTGCCGCCGTCGATGGCGACGCCGCGCGCGCGCAGATCGGCGTAGTTGCCCTGCGGGCAGTCCTGCGTGAAGCGCCAGTACAGCGCGGCCATCAGCAGCATCGCAACGCCGGGAACCAGCAGCGCGACCCGCCAGCCCATCGTCTCGCTGACGCCGAGCATCAGCACGCCGGCCAGCAGCAGCGGCATCAGACCCTGGGCCGCGCCGCCGCCGGCATTGCCCCAGCCGGCAGACGCCGCATTGGCGGTGCCGACGACGTTCGGCGCGAACATCACCGAGGTGTGGTACTGCGTGATCACGAAGCTCGCGCCGATCGCGCCGATCAGCAGCCGGAAAAACAGGAAGGCCTCGTAGGTCTGCGCCATCGCCACGCCCAGCACCGGAATCGAGCCGAGCACCAGCAGGCCGGTATAGGCCTTGCGCGGCCCATAGCGGTCGCAAAGCGGGCCGATGATCAGCCGCACCAGGATCGTCACCGCGACGGCCGCGATATTGATGTTGGCGACCTGATCGGGCGTCAGTCCGAACTCGCCGCGCAGCATCGGCATCAGCGGCGCGCAGGCGAACCAGGCGAAGAAGCAGATGAAGAACGCCATCCACGTCATATGGAAGGCGCGCATCTGTGGCGTGCGGAAGGTGAACAGCGCGATGCGGGTCGCTTTGCTTTCCGCGCTGGAATTCAGGCTTGCATCCGGGCTGAGGGTCGCTGCCATGCTGGCTCCAAGAAAACAAAAGGCGTCCCGAGAGCCGATGCAGGCGATGCGATCGGTTCAGGGGACGCCGTTGTCCTGACGTGGGCGGTGAAGACCGCCGACGCGCTGTGTGTCTGGAGCGGGCCGCCGTTGGTCCGCTCGCGTCACAATTCAGCAAGCGGCATGCCAGCGGGTTTTGTGCTGTTCGATGCGGATACGACGCTGCGGCAGCGCGGCAAAGGTCACGCGATGCGCGCTGTTGGGGCGGGGCGGCACGACGATGGTGCGCCGCAATGCGCGGCGGCGGTGCGCGGGGTCAGCCGGCGCTGGCGAGGTCTGGCGCGCCAGGGGTGACGTCCGCTTGCGGGGAGGAGGGCGAAGCGTTGGACTGGTCCAGCCGGGCCGGCATCGCATGACGCGATCGCACGGTCTTCAGTTCGTTCAAAGGCACTTCGTTGCCAGCCTCGTCGACCAACGCGGCATGGACCTTGAGACCACTGGTGGCCGAGCGCACCTCCACCAGGCCGCAGCCATCCCGCAGATGGCGGTCGCCCCACTGCATCAAGCCAATCAGCACGGGCAGCAGTTCGACGGCGGCGCGCGTAGGCCGGTAGGCGAAGCGCTCCCTCGCCCCCGGCTCGCGGTAGCTGACCCGCCGCAGCAGGCCGGCCTCGGTCAGCGTCTTGAGCCGGGCGGACAGCACGGCCGGGGAGCATTGGAGCCGGGACAGGAAGTCGTCAAAGCGGCTGACGCCGCTCAGCACGTCGCGAAGGATCAGCATCGACCATTTCTCGCCGATCAGGGCGAGCGTGCCGGCGATCGAACAATGACGGAGGTCTTCGGAGGTCGGTTCCATGATCGCAGCATAGCAGGCTGACTTCATTTGCAAAAGTCAGGATCTCGCCTATACTCTGGCTACGATAAATGAAGTCAGGATGCCAGCCATGCCCGCCGTCTTGCGTGCCGCCGAGATCGCTCCCTTCCTGTTTGCCAGGCCCTGGTCTTCGGCGACTTTCCGCAGACCTGGACCGTCAAGAGTGGCCAGATGCTGACGGCGCGCGCAGTACGTCTCGATGACTTCGTCCGCCAGCGGGCCTTCGTCGACGGCCTGTCGCGCGAAAGCCGCTACTACCGCTTCCTGACCGGTGGGTTGGTGTCGGACGACTTGATCGGGCAGTTCGTCCGCAGCCGCTCCGCGCTTGTGGTCACGGCCCGCGGCGATGGCGATGGCGGCGGCGAGGAAATCATCGTCGCGAATGGGGAATACGCGGTGGGGGAAGCGGGCGTCGCCGAACTTGCCCTCGTCGTCACCGACCGCTGGCAGGGGCGCGGCATCGGCCGCCGGCTGGTGCAGACCCTGGTGCAGGGCGCCAGCGCGCAACGCCTGCGTGCGCTGCGGGGTGAGGTATTGAGCGAGAACCGCCGGATGCTGGCGATCCTGCGCGAGCACGGTTTCTCGGTGCGGCTGCATCCGGACGACGCGTTACTGCACGAGGCCACGCTGACGCTGAATCCGCCGGCCCGGCACGCCACCGAGTGGCTGCCGGAGGACTGGTTCTCGATGCGCTGAGCCGCGGCGGCGCGTTCAGCCTTCAGCGCCTTCGGGGCCTTCAGCGAGGATCTGCCGGATCGCCTGTTCGAACGCTTCCGCCGGCTGACCGCCGGTGACCAGATAGCGATCGTTGAAGATGATCGAAGGCACCGATTGGATGCCCATCGACTGGTATTCCCGTTCCTCGGCGCGGACCTCGTCGGCATAGTCGCCGTTCTCGAGCACGCGGCGCGCCGCGGCACCATCGAGGCCCGCCGATTGCGCCGCCTCGACCAGCACGCCATGGTCGCTCGGATCCTTGCCGTCGCCGTGATAGGCCTGCAGAAGCGCCAGCTTCAGCGGCAACTGCCTGCCTTCGAGCCGGGCCCAATGCAGCAGGCGATGCGCGTCGAAGGTGTTGTAGACGCGCTCGCGCGGACCGAACGAGAACCCGACGTCGGCGCCGCGCTCCCGGATCATCGCCTGCGTCTCAGCGATCTGCGCCGGCGTGCGGCCGTACTTCTTGCCCAGATAAGTGACGATGGCCTCGCCACCGGGTCCCATGTCGGGGTTCAATTCAAACGGGTGCAGCACGACCTGGGCATCGACCTCGTCGCCAAGACGGGACAGCGCCAATTGCAGCGAGGAAAGGCCGATCGCACACCAGGGGCAGGCGATGTCGGAGACGAAATCGATTTTCAGCGGTTGGGGTTGGGGCATGTGGGGATTCCCGACAGAGGGATTGGATCCGAACGACGGTCGGAATCTTCAATTGGAGCGCGACAGGGTAGCGTGAATATCCGGACCCTGCAGGAGCGGCTCGCATGGAGCCATTCAGGTGCTGCTCCAACCCTGGACCTTCGCGGGAGGCGCAATCAAGCGCAATTCCAATGGTTGCTGCGTCTGTTCTGCTCGTGCAACGGCAAGCTCGCGCCAAGCCTTGGCGATGGCTTGGTACTGTACTTTTAGCGCTGCAGCACACCAGAAGTCATAAGGATCCTTCGCTAGTTGTTCCTCTGTTTCCCGGGCAACCGCAATCAAAGCCTTTACATGCTGTTCAAGAAATTCCGCGCTCACAATGCGATCTCCACGAATCCTTTCGCTGTAATCCGATCATGGCAAAAGCCAAAAACGCCAGACCAGTAAGCCTCTCGCTGGAAACGGTCGCCGCTCCAGGGTCCCTCCATAAAAAAATCCAGCCCAAACTCACTGTCTACATGGTTCTTGTCGATTAGCGGCGCAAGGAGTTCTTTTGTACCCTCCGTCATCTCGCCATCCACTCGGGGATTCCAAAGGATGCAATCGACGTCACGGGGGCCGGGTTTTTCCGTGGCGAACGACCCGTCGAGCCAGAGTGTTGCCTTGACACCGAGGGACTGAAGCTTCTTTATCCAGGCTTCCAACCGAAGATACAACTCTCGCCGCCGCCCGTCGCGCGGGAACCGTTCCACCGCGACGGCGCGAAAGTCCGAAAGCGTGATCCTGTGACGGCCGGGAGGCCACAACGGCGGATAGTCCTGCTTGGGCACGGTTTGGTCCCTTACCAGCGAGTGTCTGGGAGTTCGCGCGGTTGGGCACGGTTTGTACAGACGGAGCCATTTGCAACCCCTTCATTAGAGAAGGGAGGTCACGAATATACTGTGCATCCATACAGCTAGTGCGGCGCATCGGGACAAAAGCGAACAAGAATGCCGATTCGCAAAACTACCGACCTTCACCCTCCGGCGTCCGCTACTAGACGACCGGTCTAATTCTGGTATCATCGACCCCATGCCACCCTCCACCACCGCTGACGTCCGCCAGCACATCCTCGACACGGCCAAGCCGATCATGCTCCGCAAGGGATTTTCGGCGGTGGGGCTGAACGAGATCTTGCAGGCCGCAGGGGTGCCAAAGGGCTCGTTCTATCACTATTTCGGCTCGAAGGAAGCGTTCGGCGAGGCCTTGCTCGAATCCTATTTCACCGACTATCTGACGCACCTGGAGCAAATGCTGGTGCGCGGAGAGGGCGATCACGGCCAGCGGCTGTTGCGCTACTGGACCGTGTGGCAGAACGCGCAGAAGGCGGACGACCCGGAGGGCAAGTGCCTGGCGGTGAAGCTTGGCGCAGAGGTGTGCGACCTGTCGCAGGCGATGCGCGGCGTGCTGGAACGCGGCACCGGGCAGATCGTGCAGCGGTTGGGCGCCTGTATCGAGGCGGCCTTGCGCGATGGCTCGCTGCGTGGGATCGACGATCCGTACGAACTGGCGGCCACGCTGTACCAGTTGTGGCTCGGCGCCACGCTGTTGGGGAAATTCCGGCAGGACGGCAAGCCGTTCGCGCTAGCAATGGCCGCGACGCGGCAATTGTTGAAGCTGTCGTAGCAGAGCACGGCTGGCGGAAAGACACCGCCAGTGGCGACGCGGAAGGCGCGTCGCTTTTTTTGGATTCGTTACTAGACGACCGGTCTAATTCTCGGTCGCCGTTCGATTGAACCGACAAGGATTCGCATCATGAAACTGCTGATCGTACTGACCTCGCATGACCGTCTTGGCGACACCGGCCAGAAGACCGGCTTCTGGCTGGAGGAACTGGCGGCGCCGTACTACGTGTTCCGCGACCAGGGCGTCGATATCACGCTGGCCTCGCCGCTAGGCGGACAGCCGCCGCTGGATCCGAAGAGCAGCGACCCGGCCTCGCAGACCGACGCCACCCGGCGTTTCGAGGCCGATGCCGAGGCGCGCGCCGCGCTGGCATCGACGCGCAAGCTGGCCGACGTGTCGATCGACGATTTCGACGCCGTGTTCTACCCGGGCGGCCACGGCCCGCTGTGGGACCTTGCCGAAGACGGGCACTCGATCGCGCTGATCGAACGCGCTGTTGCCACCGGCAAGCCGGTCGCGGCGGTGTGCCACGCGCCGGGCGTCCTGCGCCATGTCAAGGGACCGGACGGCAAGCCGCTGGTCCAGGGCAAGACGGTGACGGGCTTTGCCAATACCGAGGAAGCGGCGGTCGGCCTGACCGACGTGGTGCCGTTCCTGGTCGAGGACATGTTGAAGGCCCATGGCGGCCGCTACGAAAAGGCCGCGGATTGGCAGCCGTATGCCGTCACCGACGGCCTGCTGATCACCGGTCAGAATCCGGCCTCCTCGGAGGCGGTCGCGCACGCGCTGCTCGGCGCCGTGGCGGCACGGGACCATTGAGCCCGCCGCGCGCTGCCGCCTTGCCACCTTGCCACTTGGCTTTACCGCTGTTTCGATCTCACTGAAGGAAAACGATAGATGTCCGCGCTGTTCCAACCGTTCCAACTGAAAGATGTCACGCTGCGCAACCGGATCGCGGTGCCGCCGATGTGCCAGTACGTCGCCGAGGATGGCGTCATCAATGACTGGCACAAGGTGCACCTGGCCGGCATCGCGCGCGGCGGCGCCGGTCTGGTGATCGCCGAGGCCACCGCCGTCTCGCCGGAGGGCCGCATTACCCCGGGATGCGCCGGGCTGTGGAATGACAAGCAGGCCGAGGCCTTCGCCCCCGTGGTCGGTGCCATCAAGGCCGCTGGCGCGGTGCCCGGCATCCAGATCGGCCACGCGGGACGCAAGGCGAGCGCGAACCGGCCGTGGGAAGGCGATGACCACATTGCCGAAGACGATCCGCGCGGCTGGCAGACGATCGCGCCTTCGGCGATCCCCTTCGGTGCCGGCCTGCCCAAGGTGCCGCGCGCGATGACGCTCGACGATATCGCCCGCGTCCGCGCGGACTTCGTCGCGGCCGCCGAGCGGGTGCGCGACCTCGGCATTGAATGGCTGGAATTGCATTTCGCGCATGGCTATCTGGCGCAGAGCTTCTTCTCGCCCCACTCCAACGAGCGCGACGACGCCTACGGCGGCTCCGCGGAGAACCGTGGCCGCTTCCTGGTCGAGACGCTGGCGGCGGTGCGCAAGGTCTGGCCCGAGCGCCTGCCGCTGACCGCGCGTTTTGGCGTGATCGAATACGACGGCCGCGACGAGGAAACGCTGAGCGAAGCCATCGCGCTGACGCAGCGGCTCAAGCAGGAAGGGCTGGACATGCTCAGCGTCAGCGTCGGCTTTTCGACGCCGGAGGCGAACATTCCGTGGGGCCCGGCATTCCTCGCGCCGGTGGCCGAGCGGGTCCGTCGCGAGACCGGCTTGCCGGTGGCTTCGGCCTGGGGCATCGATACGCCGCAGCTCGCCGAACGCGTCGTCGCCCAGCAGCAGCTGGATCTGGTGATGGTCGGTCGCGCCCATCTGGCCGATCCGCATTGGCCGTACCACGCCGCCAAGGCGCTCGGCGTGGACCGCCCTTCGTGGACCCTGCCCGCGCCGTACGCGCACTGGCTCGAGCGCTACAAGGTCGCCTGAGCGTGACCGAGGCCCCGCCACGGCGGGGCGTCGCGCGTGCTCAAGCGGCGGTGCCTGTGCCGCGCGCGTCCGTCTTGGCCGGGCGGCGCGCACCGGCCGTCGCGGTACAGCCGATCGAAGCGACGATGATGCAGCCGATCGCCAGCCATTGCGTGGCGCTCAGCTGCTCGTGCAACATCACCAGCCCCGCCAACGCACCCATTGCCGGCTCCATGCTGAGCAGGATGCCGAAGGTCCGCCGCGGCAGCCGCTTGAGCGCGACCATCTCCAGCGAATAGGGAATCGCGCTGGACAGCACGCCGACGGCCAGCCCCGCCAGCAGCAACGGCGGGCTGAACAGTGCCGTGCCCGCATGGGCGAGGCCAAACGGGAATACCACCAACGACGCCATCAGCAAGCCTAGCGAAGTCGCCTGGCCCCCATGCGCATTGCCGGCGCGTTGGCCGAAGATGATATAGAGCGCCCAACCGACCCCGGCGGCGAGCGCGTAGCCGATGCCGACGGGATCGAGATTGTCGGCGTGCTCCCGCAACGGCAGCAGCAACAGCAGCCCCGCCACCGCGAAGGCGATCCAGACGAAATCGAGCGCGCGCCGCGACGAGGCGATGGCCACGGCCAGCGGCCCGGTGAACTCGATCGCAATCGCCAGCCCGAGCGGCACCGTCCGCAACGACATGTAGAACATCAGATTGGTCGCACCCAGCGCCGCGCCGTACAGCGCAATGGCGCGCGCATCGGCCCCCTTCAGCGGCCACCGCCACGGCCGCCACGCCACCAGCAGGATCAGCGCGGAAAACCCGACCCGCAGCGCGGTGGTGCCCTGCGCGCCGACCGCATCGAACAGGCTTTTGGCAAACGACGTGCCGACGCACAGCGATGCCATCGATCCCATCAGGGCGAGCACGGCGAGCAGGGTGGAGCGGTCTTGGGACGATGCGGAGGACACGATTTCTTATTGTTCAACTCGGCCGGCGAGCCGAGGCCTGGAACGATGCCGGCACGGAATAGGAAAGCCGCAAGTGTAGTGGAAGGTGGGGTGCGGGGCACACCGCGGGATGGGTGGAGTCTGGTTGCGCGGAACGACGCTGATCCGCTACCGGGGCAATTCACTTGGGGCCACGGCTACTGCGCCTCCGCGCTCCCCGCCGGCCCCGGCTGCGTTTCCCCGTTCTGTTCGATCTGCCTGGCCTTGCGCATCCCGCGCAGATTGAGCGCGGCCAGCGCGAACTGCAGCACCACCAGCGCATAGGCGCTGGTGTGCAGGCCCCAGATGACCCACAGTGCGTTGCTCAGCAGGAAGACCCAGAAGCCAAGCTTCCGGCGCGTGGCGACTCGCGAACCGATCAGCCAGGTGGCCGCGACGGTGATGGCCATCGCGGGCCATTGCAGCATGTCGATCCAGTCCATCGCCTCTCCCGGTTGCGTGTCGGCCCATGCGGTCCAAACGTGGACCAGCATAGGCCGGGGCGGCGATCGCAGGACACCGGCGTCGGGCCGCATCGGCTGTCAGCCGATTCCGACACCGGCGCCTTTGGCGGCAGCGGTCAGCTGGCGAAGGTGACGTAGCCCTCGGGCGAGATCGGCCAGGCGGGGTTGTGGGCCACCTCCCACAGATGCCCGTCCGGATCGGCGAAATAGCCGGAATAACCGCCCCACGACAAGGCGCGCGCCGGCGACACCAGTGTCGCGCCGCTGGCGACGGCCTTGGCGATCAGCCGGTCGACTTCCTCGGGCGATTCGACGTTGTGGCCCAGCGCCGAGCCGCGCGCGCCCGGGCTCGATGGGCCATGGATTTCCGCTTCGAACGAGCTTTGGGTCCACAAGCCGACGATCAATCCGTTGAACTGGAAGAACGCGATATCGCCGTTGTCGAATACCGGCGACCAGCCCAGTCCACCGCAATAGAACGCCTTGGCGCGGTCGAGATCGGCGACGGGCAAGGTAACGACGGAGATGCTTTGTTTCATGATGGCCTCGCTGAATGGGCGGACCGGCATGCCGATGCGGCAGCCGGACCAGCGTCGAACGAAAGGCTTCGCCGCAAGAAGCGGGCAGGGATCGAGGCGGCAGGCGAAGTAGACGCGCGCGACCCGCCCGCTCGGATGCAGGCGAAGGTCGCGGGTCGGCGGGCGCCGACAGAACTCCGGGAACCGGAGCGGGCGGACTAACCGATACCGCCGCTGTCTTTTTCGACGGTGCGATTGTAGCGCTGGCGGGTGGCATCACAGGCAAAACCTGCTTGCCTTTGTCTGCAATGTCAGGGATCCGGCGTGGCTTTACATTTGCCGACCTCGTGCCTTAAATGTTCCGCACCAGCGCCCTCCGCCGATCCCGCCTCCCACCCTCATCCCTCGCAGGTCGCAGACCGATCGATCCGGGCACACATACCACGTGATGGCCATCACCGCGCCACCGCGCGGCCTCCAGGCCGGACAGCCTGTCGAGGACGCTGCATCAAGAGCAAGACGAGAGGTGCGCCATGACCAGTGTGACCAGGGAAACCATCGACCAGTGGAAGTCGGGGATGCGGGGAGCGGTATTGCAGGCCGACGATCCGGGTTATGAAGAAGCGAGAAAGGTGTGGAATGCCACGGTGGATTGCCGGCCGACCGCGATCGCGCGCTGCGCCGGCGCCGCCGACGTGATCAGCGCGATCGGGTTTGCGACAAGACATGGCATGCGCGCGGCGGTGCGGGGCGGCGGCCACAATATCGCCGGCACCGCGGTCTGCGACGAGGGGCTGGTGCTCGATTTATCGGGGATGCGATCGGTCGTGGTCGATCCGCAGGCACGGGTCGCATGGGTCGAGCCAGGTGCGACGCTGGCCGATTTCGATCATGAGGCGCAAGCCTTCGGGCTGGCGACGCCGCTGGGCATCAACTCGACGACCGGCGTCGCGGGGCTGACGCTGGGCGGGGGGTTCGGCTGGATCAGCCGCAAGTACGGCACGACGGTGGACAACCTGCTCGGTGCGCACATGGTGACTGCCGACGGAAGGCACCACCGTGTCGATGCCGACAACGATCCCGATCTGTTCTGGGCCATCCGCGGCGGTGGGGGCAATTTCGGCGTGGTCACGCAGTTCGAGTTCGAGCTGCATCCGGTCGGACCTGAAATCTACGGCGGCCTGGTGGTCTATCCGTTCGAACAGGCGGCACAGGTGCTGCCGCGCTATCGGGAGTTCATGGACTCGGCGCCGGACGACGTGACGGTATGGTCGGTGTTCCGCCTCGCGCCGCCGCTGCCGTTCCTGCCGGCCGAGGTGCATGGCAAACCGGTGATGGTGCTGGCCTGCTGCCATATCGGCCCCTCGGCGCAAGGTGCCGACGCCATCGCGCCGATCCGCGAATTCGGCCAGCCCTATGGCGAGCATCTTGGGCCCATGCCCTATGCCGCCTGGCAGAAGGCCTTCGATCCGCTGCTGACGCCGGGGGCGCGCAACTACTGGAAGTCGCACAATTTCGCGCGGCTCGACGACGGCATGCTGGCCGTGCTGGAAGACGGGCTGGCGACGTTGCCGTCGCCGGAATGCGAAATCTTCATCGGTGCGCTGGGTGGGCGGGTCGGCCGCGTGCCGGTCGACGCCACGGCCTACGCGCATCGCGACGCCAACTTCGTGATGAACATCCACGGCCGCTGGCAGCAGCCCGCCGACGATCAGCGCTGCATCCAGTGGACGCGCGGCCTGTTCGATGCGCTGACGCCGTTCGCGCTGGGCAGCGTCTACGTCAACTTCCTGACGCAGGACGAGACCACGCGGGTCGACGCCGCCTATGGCGCCAACTACGCGCGGCTGGCGCAGATCAAGCGCGAATACGATCCGGACAATCTGTTCCGCGGCAATCAGAACATCCGTCCGGCGCAGTAACGCCGTCGCGCCATCCCGGCACGCAACCCCGCCCGGTGGCGCGGCCTAGGCCGTCGCCACCTGTGGCGGCCGCGGCCGCGTCGCCACGGCGAACGCGATTTGCGCGAGGCCCGCGGCCAGGCCCAGCGATACGCCGACCTGCCATGCCAGCGTGTAGGAGCCGAGCGCGTCGAACAGCAGGCCGCCGCCGAAGGCGCCGACGAAGCTGCCGATCTGGTGGCTGAAGAACGCCACGCCGCCCAGCATCGCCTGCCAGCGCAGCCCGAAGGTCTCGGCGATCCAGCCCGCCACCAGCGGCGCCACGCCGAGCCACAGGAAGCCCATTACCGCAGCGAACAGCAGCGTGCTTTCCGGCGTCGGCGCCGACGAGAAATACCAGATCAGCGCCAGCGAGCGCAGCGTGTAGATGCCGCCGAGCAGCAGCAGCTTGTTGACGCGCCCGCCGGCCCAGCCGAAGAACAGGCTGCCGAGCACGTTGAAGCCGCCGATCACGCCGAGCGCCTGCGCGCTGAGCATCGCATCCATGCCGCAGACATCGAGATAGGACGGCAGGTGCGTGGTCAGGAAGACCAGCTGCATGCCGCAGACGAAGTACGCCATCGCCATCACCAGGAAAGGAGCATGGCGCAGCGCCGTGCCCAGCGCCTGGCGGGCGTTCTGCTCGATGCCGCTCGGCGACACGGGCGCCGGCAGCCGGTCGACCCGGCCGGCGAACCACGCGGCTGGCAGCATCGCCAGCGCCAGCACGACGAAGGCGACCATGCCGACACGCCAGCCGTAGCCTTGCGCGACCACCTGTCCGATCGGCGCGGCGATCAGCGCGCCCAGCGATCCCGCGGCCGACACGATGCCGAGCACCGTGCTGCGCAGCGTCGGCGAGATCGGCCGGGCGGCGACCGCCATCGCGATCGCGCTGCCGGTGCAGGCCATCGAGGCGCCAATGGCGACGCCGGCGCCAAGCGTGACGCCGAGCATGCCTTGCGCCCCGGCCAGCAAGGCGAGCCCGAGCACATAGAGCGCGGCGCCGCTCATCATCAGCGGGCGGAATCCGATCCGCACCGCCCACGCGCCGGCGATCGGCTGCAACAGGCCCCAGGCGAGGTTCTGCACCGCGATCGCCGCGGTGAAGTCCGATACCGAGATGCCGATATCGCGCGTCAGCGGCGGCATGAAGATGCCCAGGCTTTGGCGCAGGCCCATCGCCAGGCTCAGCATCACGGAGGCGCCGATCAGGATCGGCAGGGCGGGGCGCAACTCGCTGAGCAGCGAGGGATTCAGGCGGGAGGAAGGCACGGCGAGGCTGTCTCGAAGAGATTTGTCGTTATGGGTATGGGGGACTGCGGTGCCGCAAGGGCTTGCGGCGCGGCGGCGCGAGGCGGCGTGCGGGGCATGTCCAGGGACGACCGAGCGTAAGTCCGTCCGTTCGGGGGTGTCAATTTTTCTCAAAGACGGACCGCGGCGGCCGGATCGTGGAACCGGCGCGGGGGGGCGCGTGCGGCATGGAAATTGCAGCCGCCGCTCGGACATGACCACCACGCTGCCCGATTCCGTCCGCCGCCTGCTGCGCGAGCGCTTCGACATCCAGCGCCTGCGCCCCGGCCAGGCCGAAGTCATCGACAGCGTGCTCAAGGGGCACGACACGCTGGCGGTGATGCCGACTGGCAGCGGCAAGTCGCTGTGCTACCAGGTACCGGCGCTGTGCCTGGACGGCCTGACGGTCGTCGTCTCGCCGCTGATCTCGCTGATGCAGGACCAGGCCGAGAAACTGGAAGGGCTCGAGCTGGACCCGGCGGTCGTCAACAGCGCCGTCGGCGACGCCGCCGCCGATGCGGCGCTGGACAGCGTGGCTCGCCGCGACGAGCGGATCGTGCTGACCACGCCGGAACAGCTGCAGGACCCCGAGGTCATCGCGTCGATCCAGCGCAATCGCATCGCCTTGCTGGTCGTCGACGAAGCGCACTGCATCTCGCAATGGGGACATGACTTCCGTCCGGCGTATCTCGGCATCCCTGACGCGGTCCGTGCGCTCGGACGGCCGCCGGTGCTTGCGCTGACGGCGACCGCCACCGACGCGCTGATCCACGATATCGCCGCGCAGCTGGACCTGCAGTCGCTGTGCGTGGTCAAGGCCGGCCTGTACCGGCCCAATCTGATCTATGCGGTCCAGCATGTCGCCGGCGACGACGAGCGGCTGGCGCAGGTGCGCAGCCTCGTCGCGCGCGAGAAAGGCGCCGGCATCGTCTATACGGCCACGGTTCGCGAAGCCGAGCGGCTGCATGCGGGCCTGAAGGAGGCCGGGCAGCAGGTCGCGCTCTATCACGGCCGCTGCACGGCCGGGCAGCGCCGCGACAGCCAGGCCGCCTTCATGACCGGTGAATGCCGCGTGATGGTCGCCACCAATGCGTTCGGCATGGGCATCGACAAGCCCGACGTCCGCTTTATCGTCCACGCGCAGCTGCCGGGCAGCCTCGACGCCTACTATCAGGAGACCGGCCGTGCCGGCCGCGACGGCGAGCCGGCGCGCTGCACGCTGCTGCATGACGAACGCGACAAGCGGGTGCAGCAGTTCTTCCTGTCGAATCGCTATCCCAGTGCCGATACGCTCGAGCAGATCGTCGCAGAGATGCGGGACATCGATGCCGCCGAACCGCTGTCGCTCGACGCGCTGCATCAACGGCTGCCGAACGTGGCGAGGCGCAAGCTGCAGGTCGCGCTGACGATGCTGTGCGAGGCCGAAATCGCGCGCCGCCACAAGGACGGCCGCTACAGCCGGCAGCCGGGCAAGAACGATGCGCAGGCGGTGCAAACCATCGCGGCCCGGTACGCCGAGCGCAGCGACAAGGACCGCGCCACGCTCGAGGCGATGCTGCACTATGCGCGCAGCGGCCGCTGCCGCTGGGCGATGCTGCTGGAGTACTACGGCGAACATGGCGGCCCGGAACGCTGCGGCACCTGCGACAGCTGCGTGCGGGCGGCCGAGGCGGCGCGCCATCCGGTCGAGCCGCTGCCCGAATCGAAAGCCGGCGCGGGAGCGCCGCGTTTCGCCGAAGGCGACAAGGTGCGCGCCCGCCGCCATGGCGTCGGCACCGTGGTGGCGACCACGCGCGAACGCGTCGATGTGCGCTTTCCGGATGGCGCGATCCGCCGCTTCGTGCCGCGCTATCTGAAGCGCGAGGCTATGCCTGCGGGCCGTACCACGGATAGCTGACGAAACCGTCAGCCTGGCGCCAGCGCCGTGACCGGCATGGACGGATAGCATCGGTGCCGCCCGATGTTCTCCGATGCCGCCATGCCTGCCGACCCTGTCTTCAACACCTCCCGTTCCCTGTCGTTCGCGGCAACGCCCGCGATCGCGCTGGTCCTGCTGACGGCATTGACGCTTGCCGCCTGCGGCAGGCAGGATGCCCCCGCCGCTGCCCGCACTCCCGAGGTCGCCTATGTCACGCTGCAGCCCCAGCCGGTGGCGCTCAGCACCGAACTGCCCGGCCGCACCGTGGCCTACCGCGTCGCCGAGGTTCGGCCGCAGGTCGACGGCATCATCCTGAAGCGGCTGTTCAAGGAAGGCAGCGAGGTCCGGCAGGGCCAGCAGCTGTACCAGATCGATCCGTCCACCTACCAGGCCGCGCACGCCAGCGCCGCCGCGACGCTCGAGTCGGCCCGGCAGACCGCACAGCGCTACGAGCGGCTGGCACGCGAGCGGGCGGTCAGCCAGCAGGAATACGAGCAGGCGCGAGCGGCCTGGCTGACCGCGCAGGCGGCGGTGGACCGCGCCGCGATCGACCTGCGCTACACCCGGGTGCTGGCGCCGATCTCCGGGCGCATCGGCCGCTCCTTCGCCAGCGAGGGCGCGCTCGCCACCAACGGCCAGGCCAACGCGCTGGCCACCGTGCAGCAGCTCGATCCGATCTATGTCGATGTCACGCAGCCCTCGTCCGCGCTGCTGGGCCTGCGCCGCGATCTCGCGGCCGGTCGTCTGGAAGCGGCGGGGGAGAACGCGGCCCGCGTGCGGCTGATCCTCGAAGACGGCAGCGAGTACACCGAGCCGGGCCGGCTCGAGTTCACCGAGGTGGCGGTGGACACCGGCACCGGCTCGGTGACCTTGCGCGCGGTGTTTCCGAATCCGCGGCACGAGCTGCTGCCCGGCATGTTCGTGCGCGCGCGGATGCAGCAGGGCGTGCGGCCCGCCGCGATGCTGGCGCCGCAACGCGGCGTGACGCGCGACGCCAAGGGGCAGGCCACGGCGCTGCTGGTCAATGCGAACGACGAGGTCGAACTGCGCCGGATCGACGCCGAACGCGTGATCGGCGACAACTGGCTGGTCAGCGCGGGCCTGCAACCGGGCGAGCGCCTGATCGTCGATGGGCTGCAGTTTGTGCGTCCGGGCATGAAGGTGCGTGCGCTGCCGCTGGCGGCGGCAGCGCCGGCCAGCGCGCCCGCCTCCGCAGTCGCGGCCACCCCGGGGCGCGCCGCCGTCTCGCAGCGTTGAACGGAGCGCCCCGATGTCCCGCTTCTTTATCGAACGCCCGATCTTCGCCTGGGTCATCGCGATGGTGATCATGCTGGCGGGCGCGCTGTCGATCGGCGCGCTGCCGGTCAGCCAGTATCCGGCCATCGCGCCGCCGACCATCGCGATCCAGGTCAACTACCCCGGCGCCTCGGCGCAGACCGTGCAGGACACCGTGGTGCAGGTCATCGAACAGCAGCTCAATGGGCTGGACCGCCTGCGCTACATCGCCTCCGAGAGCAACGGCGACGGCAACATGACCATCACCGTCACGTTCGAGCAGGGCACCAATCCGGACATCGCGCAGGTGCAGGTCCAGAACAAGCTGCAGCTCGCCACGCCGCTGCTGCCGCAGGAGGTGCAGCAGCAGGGCATCCGCGTGACCAAGTCGGTGCGCAACTTCCTGATGATCGTCGGCGTGGTGTCGAGCGACGGCAGCATGACGCGCGAGGACCTTGCCAACTACATCGTGTCGAACATCCAGGACCCGCTGTCGCGCACGCCGGGCGTCGGCGACTTCCAGGTATTCGGCGCGCAGTACGCGATGCGGATCTGGCTCGATCCGGCGAGGTTGACCGCGTATCAGCTGACGCCGTCCGACGTCCGGGCCGCGATCCAGGCGCAGAACGTGCAGGTGGCCTCCGGCCAGCTGGGTGGGCTGCCGTCGGTCGCCGGCCAGCAGCTGAACGCGACGGTGGTGGGCAAGACGCGCCTGCAGACGCCCGAGCAGTTCCGCGAGATCCTGCTCAAGGTCAACGGCGACGGCTCGCAGGTCCGGCTCAAGGACGTGGCCGAGGTCGGCTTCGGCGGGCAGGACTACAACATCAATGCCCAGTACAACGGCCGGCCGGCCTCCGGCATCGCGATCCGGCTCGCCAGCGGGGCCAACGCGCTCGATACCGCCAAGGCCATCCGCGCGACGCTGGACGAGCTCGAGCCGTTCTTTCCGCCGGGCATGCAGGTGGTCTATCCGTACGACACCACGCCGGTGATCTCCGCGTCGATCGAAGGCGTCGTGCGCACGCTGCTCGAAGCCGTGGTGCTGGTGTTCCTGGTGATGTATCTGTTCCTGCAGAACGTGCGCGCTACGCTGATTCCGACCATTGCGGTGCCGGTGGTGCTGCTCGGCACCTTCGGCGTGCTGGCGGCGTTCGGCTATTCGATCAATACGCTGACGATGTTCGGCATGGTGCTGGCCATCGGACTGCTGGTCGACGATGCCATCGTGGTCGTGGAGAACGTCGAGCGGCTGATGGCCGAGGAAGGACTGCCGCCGAAGGAGGCGGCGCGCCGTTCGATGGGCCAGATCCAGGGCGCGCTGATCGGCATCGCGCTGGTGTTGTCCGCGGTGTTCCTGCCGATGGCGTTTTTCGGCGGCTCCACCGGCGTCATCTATCGGCAGTTCTCGATCACGATCGTGTCCGCGATGGTGCTGTCGGTGCTGGTCGCGCTGGTGCTGACGCCGGCGCTGTGCGCGACCATGCTGCGCCCGCTGCCGCAGCACGGTCATGAACATGGGCACGGCGCGGCGAAACGCGGCCCGCTGGGCTGGTTCAACCGCGGCTTCGAGGCGGCCACGCGCGGCTACGAACGCGGCGTGGTGGCGGTGCTCAAACGGCGCGGCCGCTACTTCGCCGTCTACCTGCTGATCCTGGCGCTGGCCGCATGGATGTTCACGCGGATTCCGACCTCGTTCCTGCCGGACGAGGACCAGGGCGTGCTGTTCGCCCAGGTGCAGACGCCGCCCGGCGCGTCGGCGCAGCGCACGCAGCAGGTGCTGGACCGGCTGCGCGAGTATCTGCTGCAGGAAGAGGGCGGCGTGGTGCAGTCGCTGTTTACCGTCAACGGCTTCAACTTCGCCGGCCGCGGCCAGAGCTCCGGCTTTGCCTTCGTGCTGCTCAAGCCGTGGCAAGAACGCATCGGCGAGGCGACCAGCGTGTTCGATCTCGCCCGGCGCGCGCAGGCCCGGTTCAGCGGCATGCGCGATGCGATGGCCTTCGCCTTCGTGCCGCCGGCCGTGATGGAGCTCGGCAATGCGACCGGCTTCGACGTCTATCTGCAGGACCGTGCCGGTGTCGGGCGCGAGGTATTGATGCAGGCGCGCGACCGCTTTCTGCAGCTCGCGGCCCAACGTCCCGAATTGCAGCGGGTACGGATGAACGGCCTGAACGACGAGCCGCAATATCGGCTGGAGATCGACGACGAGAAGGCGCGCGCGCTCGGTGTGTCGCTGCCCGAGATCAACAGCACGGTGTCGATCGCCTGGGGCTCGAGCTATGTCAACGACTTCATCGACCAGGGCCGCGTCAAGCGCGTCTATCTGCAAGGCCGCCCCGATGCGCGAATGCATCCCGACGACCTCGCCAAATGGTTCGTGCGCAACGACCGCGGCGCGATGGTGCCCTTCACCGCGTTTGCCAGCGGCAGCTGGGGCCATGGCTCGCCCAAGCTGCAGCGCTACAACGGCGTCGCGGCAATCCAGATCCTGGGCGAGCCGGCGCCGGGCCACAGCTCCGGCGAAGCGATGGCCGCGGTCGAGGCCATCATGGCGCAGATGCCGGCCGGCGTCGGCTATTCGTGGAGCGGGCTGTCGTACGAGGAGCGGCTGTCCGGCGCGCAGGCCCCGGCGCTGTATGCGCTGTCGCTGCTGGTGGTGTTCCTGTGCCTGGCCGCGCTGTACGAGAGCTGGACCATTCCGTTCTCGGTGATGCTGGTTGTGCCGCTGGGCATCGTCGGCGCGCTGGCGGCGACGCTGTTGCGCGGGCTGCCCAACGATGTGTTCTTCCAGGTCGGCCTGCTGACGACGATGGGGCTGTCGGCCAAGAACGCGATCCTGATCGTCGAATTCGCCAAGGCGCTGCACGAGCAGGGCAAGGGCATCGTCGAGGCCGCGATCGAGGCAAGCCGGATGCGTTTGCGGCCCATCGTGATGACCTCGCTGGCCTTCGTGCTGGGCGTGGTGCCGCTGGCCACGTCGTTCGGCGCGGGCTCGGGCAGCCAGCATGCGATCGGCACCGGCGTGATCGGCGGGATGATCACCGCGACGGTGCTGGCAATCTTCTGGGTACCGCTGTTCTATGTCGCGGTGCATCGCTGGTTCGGCGGAAAATACGCCCAGCGGACCAGCGAAGCGCCGGCAAGGACCGCGTGAAGAACCTTACCGGCCG
The DNA here is from genome assembly GCF_021213615.1 of Cupriavidus sp. UGS-1. Taxonomy (NCBI): domain Bacteria; kingdom Pseudomonadati; phylum Pseudomonadota; class Betaproteobacteria; order Burkholderiales; family Burkholderiaceae; genus Cupriavidus; species Cupriavidus sp. UGS-1. The sequence continues at coordinate 277,980 of NZ_JAJQJF010000001.1, forward strand.
GGTATTTGTTACTCACGGGTCCGGTGCCCGGGCGCGAGCCGATGCCGGCGGCACAGGCCTTGCTCCGGCCGCAGGCGCGTCCTGACGCGGTTTGCGGCCCCTGCTGCGCATGCGCCGCCGCCAATGGCAGGGTTCTTGCAGCTTGCCTGCAGGCATCGTGACGTATGGAGGACACCATGGCACAGCAACCGCAGGGTGGACAGCGCGGACAAGCCGGGCAAGGCGGCGACGCAAGACAGCAGAACGCCGCCGCGGACCCGGCGCAGCGTCCCGATCCCGAGGGCGCCAATACCGATGAAACCGTACAGGCAGAGGAGCGCGCCGCCGGAGGAGTCTCCGGCAGCGGCAATACGCTGGGCGACGGCATGACCGCCGGTGGCGCCGAGAACGTCGAGCAGCGCAAGGTCTTCAAGCAGGAGGACCAGCAGGATGAACAGGGCCAGCAGGGCAACAAGCAGCAGGGCCCGGTGAAGATCGCTGTCGCGGGAGACGAACACGGGGACGAGGACGCGACCAGCCAGTAGGACGCGATCGCATCGATCCCATCGACAGGGGCCACCACGTCCCGCGTCGGACGTCGGGCACCCACAGCAGAGGAGCATCCGATGAAAACCACCTGGGTCCTGGTGGCCGACGAGGCCATCGCCCGTATTCTCGAAGGGCACAAGCCCGGCCAGGAACTGGCCTGCATCGATGAACTGACCGACGCCGGCGCGCATGCGGATGCCGCCGACCTGCGTCGCGACGCGTACGGACGCCGCGCGGGCGCGGGAGCGGGTCCCGGCGCGGGGCCAGCGGTGGGCGGTGGCACCGGCCGCCAGCGCGCGCCGTCGAGCGTCACGTCGTCGGCCGGCGAGGACGAACTGCATCTCGAGGCCGAGGGCTTTGCCCGGCGCGTTGCCGAGCATCTGGCCGATGCACTGCAGAAGCAGCGCTATGACGAGTTGCGCATCGCCGCGGCGCCGCGCTTCCTCGGCCTGCTGCGCAAGCACCTGCCCGCGCAGGTCGCCAACGTGGTGACCGAGGAAGTCGACAAGGACCTGGTGCATCTGCCCGAGCGCGAACTGACCGAACGGCTGTTTGCCGCCAGGTTTGCCGGCGATCGGTCCGGCGGCCAGGCCGCGGGCTGAGCGCGAGGCCGCCATGCCGCGCCGCGCGGTGGGCGCGGTCCGTAATCTCTACGGACTGCTGAAGGATACGGTCAGCGCCTGGATCGACGACTACGCGCCCAGCATGGGCGCGGCGATCGCCTACTACACGGTGTTTTCGGTGGCGCCGCTGCTGCTGATCGTCATTTCGGTGGCGGGCGTGGTGTTCGGCGCCGAGGCGGCGCGCGGGGCCATCGTCACCGAGCTGCAGGGCTTTATCGGCACCGAGGGCGCGAAGGCGATCGAGGACATGCTGGCGGCGGTCAGCGAGCCGGCGACCAGCACGCTGACGACGCTGGCCGGCCTCGTCACGCTGCTGATCGGCGCGACCACGGTATTCGCGGAACTGCAGAGCGCGCTCGACCGCATCTGGCGCGTGCCGGAACGGCAGAAGAGCTCCGGGCTATGGGGACTGCTGCGCGCGCGCGTGCTGTCATTCGGCATGATCCTCGGCATCGGCTTCCTGCTGATCGTCTCGCTGCTGGCCAGCGCCGCGCTGGCGGCACTGTCGCGCGGTTGGGCGCCGCTCTTCGGAGAGGAAGAAGCGGTGGCCCATATCGTCGATTTCGTCTTCAGCCTGGCCGTGATCACCACGGGGTTCGCGATGATCTACAAGATCATGCCGCGCGCCCGCGTGCGCTGGCCCGACGTCTGGCTCGGCGCGCTGGTGACCGCACTGCTGTTCACGTTCGGCAAGTTCCTGATCGGCCTGTATATCGGCAAGACCGGCGTGGCCTCGGGCTACGGCGCGGCGGGGTCGCTGGTGGTGCTGCTGGTCTGGGTCTACTACTCCGCGCAGATCTTCCTGCTGGGGGCGGAATTCACCTGGCTGTACGCGCACCGCTACGGCTCGCTGCGCGGGCAGCAGCCGGCCGAACGGACGGTGCAGGTCAAGACTGGGCGCTTTGTCGAACGGCAGCCGGCCGAGCATCCAGGCGAGCGCCCGGGCCAGTCCTAGGCGCGGTTCCGGCGGCCGCCGCGGCGGGACGCCATGGTAGAGTACCTGCGGCCGCTGCCCTGTGCGGCGGTGCCCCTCCGCCGAGCGCCCGCACCATGCCGATCACGTACCTGCGCAATCTGACCGGAAAGGACAGGAGTACCCTGGCCAACTGGCAACTGGCCCGCTACCTGGCCTTCGTCGCCGGGGCCATCAATGCCGGCGGCTTTCTCGCGGTACACCAGTACACCTCGCACATGACCGGCATCGTGTCCGCGATGGCCGACGACCTGGCCGTCGGCCATGCCGCGCTGATGCTGGCCGGATTGGGCGCGTTGATCTGCTTCGTGGCGGGCGCCGCACTGTCGGCGATGCTGGTCAATTGGGCGCGGCGGGTGCGGCTGCACAGCCAGTACGCGCTGCCGCTGATGGTCGAAGCTGCCCTGCTGCTGTGCTTCGGTCTGCTGGGCGGCAATCTCGAACGTCGCGAATGGCTGTTCGTGCCCGCCACCGTCGCGGTGTTGTGTTTCATCATGGGTCTGCAGAACGCGTTGATCACCAAGCTCTCGCGCGCCGAGATCCGTACCACACACGTGACCGGCATGGTCACCGATATCGGAATCGAACTCGGCAAGCTGTTCTACTGGAACCTGACCGAAGGTGAGGGCGCGGCGCGCGTCGTCGCCGATCGGCGCAAGCTCGTCATGCTGGCCACGCTGGTTGGCCTGTTCTTCGTCGGCGGCGCCGCCGGTGCGTTGGGTTTCAAGCAGGTCGGTTTTGGCATGACGGTGCTGTTCGCGGCGCTGCTTGGCGCGCTGGCGGCCGTACCGGTCTGGGATGATCTGCGCCGGCTCGCGTCGCGCCGCTAGTCCGCCGCAGGCTCGCGGCGCCGCTCGCCGAAGCGGGCGAGGTAGTGCCATAGCTTCTTCAACTCCTGCGAGTCATGCTGTCCGCCGCGGGCCGCTTCGCCGATCAGCGCGGGCGTCAGCCAGCCGCCGCGCGCCAGCGCGCAGCCCAGTTCGACGTAGCGCGGGCCGCGATACTCCGGGTGGCGGCGCAGCTCGTCCACCGACAGCATGAAGCCCGCATGCCATTCCAGCGCGCAAGGCAGCGCGCGGGCCATCGCCTCGATCTCGGTGCCGCGATAGCAGGGATCGAGCACCAGCGCCTCGACATCGCGCGCCAGATCGACCGGTCCGTGCACCTGCGCCTCGATATAGTCGTCGAGCGGGTCGGGCTGCGGCGTGGCGGCCAGCGCCATCAGGCCCATGCGCTGGGCCACGCCGAACGCGGCGGGCTCGTAGACGCTGTCGGGATAGCAGAAGGTGGTGCGGCCCAGCACCGCGCCGGTCAGCCGCAGATGCGCCGAGCCGAAGCGCGGCGAGCCGCCGGTGGCTCGGCGGCGGAAATTGAGCGCGCCGTACTTCGGGCGCTCGGCCGGCGCAGCGTCATCGTAGACGCCGCCGAACAGCCGGCTCTCCCACTGCCAGCGGTCGCCGCCGGGGTGCGCGGTCAGTCCGCCATTGCTGGTGCCGGTCTCGAACTGCGAGCGATAGACGCCGTCGTTGGCGAGCGCCTGCAGGAACGGCACGCCGCGGTGCAGGCGGTCGGGATGGAAATTGAGCGTGACGCGCAGCGCTGGGTCGATCGGCTCACCGAGGCTGCGTGCGGCGACATGGGCGAGGGCGCGCGCCTGCGGAGAATCCGGGGGCGGCACCCATGCATTGCGGGCATCGATGGCGTGGACGGGCATGACGGTCGCTCGGCGTTCGGCTTGCTGGCGGCTTGTTCTTGCGCTCACCGCGTCGGCGCTCACGGCGCGCCCTGCATTCTAACGTCGCCGATGCCGATGCCGATGCCGATGCCGATGCCGATGCCGATGCCACGCCTGTCCTTCGTTCCATCAAGCCTGGATGCCGTCCAGTACCTTGTCCAGCGTCAGCGGATAGCTGCGCAACCGGATGCCGGTGGCGTTGAACACGGCGTTGGCCAGCGACGCCCCGGCCCCGCAGATGCCGAGCTCGCCGACGCCCTTCGCCCCGAGCGGATTGGCCTTGTCGTCGTATTCGTCGAGGAAGACCGCGTCGATGGCCGGGATGTCCGCGTGCGCTGGCACGTGGTAGCCGGCCAGGTCGCGGTTGACGAAGGCGCCGTAGCGCGGGTCCACCATGGTCTCTTCCATCAACGCCGCGCCGACGCCCCAGATCATGCCGCCGATCATCTGCGAGCGCGCCGTCTTCGGGTTCAGGATGCGGCCGGCCGCAAACACGCCCAGCATGCGCCGCAGCCGGATTTCGCCGGTATCGATGTCGACGCCGACCTCCGCGAAATGCGCCCCGTAGGCGTGCTGCGAATAAGTCTGGTATTCCGGACCGCGCTGCACCTCGCCGGTGACGCTGAGCCCCTCGGGCATCGCACGGGCCAGCAGCGCGCCCACCGGCTCCGATCTGCCGCCGGCATGCAGGCGGCCGTCCGCCAGGCGAGCCTGCGCCGGGTCGGTGCCGAACAGCGGCGAGGCGCGGTCCGCCGCGGCGACGTCCGCGAGCCGGCGGCACAGCGCGGCGCAGGTATTGAACACGGCCGAGCCGGTGCTGGCCGCACCCCAGGAGCCGCCGGAGCCCGGTGTCGGCGGAAAGTCGCTGTCGCCCATCTCGACCAGCACCGCCTGCAGCGGCAGGCCCAGTGATTGGGCCGCGATCTGCGTCAGGATCGTATAGGTGCCGGTGCCGATATCGGTCATCGATAGCCGCACGCGGGCAGTGGCGTCGCGATACAGCGTGACCTCGGCCCTGGACGCCTGCAGGTAGTTGGGCCGGATCGCCGCCGACATGCCGTAGCCGATCAGCCAGCGTCCGTCGCGCATATTGCCCGGCGTCGTGGGCCGGCGCGACCAGCCGAATCGTTCGGCGCCCTCGCGCATGCAGGCGACCAGTCCGCGCGTGGAGAAGGGGACGTTGCGCTCGGGATCGACGCGCGGCTCATTGCGGATGCGCAGTTCGATCGGGTCCATTCGCAGCGCATGCGCCAGCTCGTCGACCGCGCACTCCAGCGCCAGCGCCCCCGGGGCCTCGCCCGGCGCGCGCATGATGTCCGACGGCGGCAGGTCCAGCCGCACCAGCCGATGGCTGGTGCGCCGGTTCGGCGCCGCATACAGCGAGCGCGTGAAGGCCGCGGTCTGCTCGGCGAATTCGTCGTACATCGCGGTCTGCTCGATGACGTCGTGCGCCAGCGCGGTCATCCGTCCATCGCGGCCGGCGGCCAGGCGGATGCGCTGGCGTGTTTCCGTGCGGTGGTTGGTGTTGGCGAACATCTGCTGCCGCGTCAGCGTGACCTTGACCGGCCGCCCTGTCATGCGCGCGCCGATCGCCGCCAGGATCGCGTCGGCATGGGTCGGCACCTTGGAGCCGAAGCCACCGCCGACATGCTTGCAGACCACGCGCACATTCTCGGTCGGCAGATTCAGCGTGCGCGACACCGCGATCTGGCAGGTGTCGACCATCTGTGTCGAGGTATGGATCAGCAGCCGGTCTCCCGACCACTGCGCGACAGTGCCGTGCGGCTCCATCGGGTTCACGTGTTCGTACGGGGTCGTATAGGTGGCGTCGATTCGCACCGGCCCGGCGGCGAACGCGGCATCGAAGTCGCCGACCGCGGTGTCGTGCGGCATGCCGGCATTGATGCCGTCCGGCACGTAGGCGTTGCGCAGCTCGGCGGTCATGTCGAATTTCGCGCCCCATTCGGGCGTGTACCGCACCCGCACGCGCGCCGCGGCATCGCGCGCGGCCTCGAACGAGTCGGCGATCACCAACGCCACCGGCTGGCCGTAGTGGCGCACCTGGTCGCTGTCGAGCATCGGCTTGGGCCGCTCGAAGCGCCGCGCGACCTTGGGCGGCCCATAGGGCGACTGCGCCGGCGCGTTGCGATGCGTGACGATCAGGATCACGCCGGGCATCTGCGCGGCGTCCTCGGTATCGATGGCGGCGATGCGGCCGCGCGCGATCGCGCTTTCGACGAGGTAGCCGTAGGCGAGCGGGCCGTTGGGCACGTGATCGCAGGCGTAGACGGCGCGTCCCGTGACCTTGAGGCGCCCCTCGACCCGGTCGACCGGCGTGCCGATCCATTGTGGACCGGCGTTTTGATCTCTCCGCTGGCGCTGCTGAAGTTCATCCATGGTGGGCTCCGTCGCGTTGCGATGCCTGCGTCAGGCTGGCCTGCAATACCCGCCTTGCCAGCGGAATCTTGAAGTCGTTGCCGCCGAAGCCGCGCGCGCCGGCCAGCGCCGTATCGGCGGCGCGGCCGAACAGCTGCGCGGACGGCGCCTTGCCGGTCAGCATGGCCTCGGTCTCCGGCACGCGCCAGGGACGATGCGCGATGCCGCCGAACGCCGCGCGCACGTTCTGCAGGCGGCCGCCTTCGACCTGCGCGATCAGCGCCACCGACACCAGCGCGAAAGCGAACGAGGCGCGGTCGCGCACCTTGCGGTACGACTGCACGCCGGGCGGGGGCGGCGGCAGCACGACCGCGCCGATCAGCTCGCCGGGCGCCAGATGGGTTTCCAGATGCGGTGTCTGTCCCGGCGCGCGATAAAGCTGGTGGATCGGGATTACCCGCATGCGCCCATCGGGCTGCACGGTCTCGATGCGCGCGTCGAGCGCGCTCAGCGCGACCGCCATGTCGGACGGATGCACGGCGATGCAGGCCTCGCTGTGGCCGACCACCGCATGCATGCGGTTGCTGCCGCGCAGCGCCGCGCATCCCGAACCCGGCTGCCGCTTGTTGCACGGCATCGCCGTGTCGTAGAAGTAGGGACAACGCGTGCGCTGCAGCAGGTTGCCGGCGGTGGTGGCCTTGTTGCGGATCTGCGCGGAGGCGCCCGACAGCAGCGCGCGCGTCAGCAGCGGATAGCGTTCGCGCACCAGCGGATGGGCCGCCAGATCGCTGTTGCGTACCGTTGCGCCGATGCGCAGCGTGCCGTCGACGCCGGCCTCGATGCCCTGCAGCGGCAGCGCATTGACGTCGACCAGCCGGGCCGGGCGCTCGATCTGCAGCTTCATCAGGTCGAGCAGATTGGTGCCGCCGGCGATGAAGCGCGCGTCGGGCTGTGCCGCCGCCGCGATCGCTTCTCTGAGCGCGGTCGGGCGCTCGTAGCTGAATGGCATCATCGCTGGCTCCCGGCCGCGCTGCGGATCGCGGCGACGATATTCGGATAGGCGCTGCAGCGGCACAGGTTGCCGCTCATGCGTTCGCGCACCTCGGCCTCGCTCAGGTCCTGCAGCGACACCGTGCGGGCGCCGCTCAGATCGGCGCTGGCATGGCTCGGCACGCCGTCCGCGACCTCGCGCAGCATGCCGACCGCGGAGCAGATCTGCCCGGGCGTGCAGAAACCGCACTGGAAGCCGTCGTGCGCGATGAAGGCGGCCTGCACCGGATGCAGTTGCCCGTTGCGCTTGAGCCCTTCGATCGTGGTGATCTCGTCCTGCTGGTGCATCACCGCCAGCGTCAGGCACGCGTTGATGCGGCGGCCGTTCAGCAGCACCGTGCAGGCGCCGCATTGCCCGTGGTCGCAGCCCTTCTTGGTGCCGGTCAGATGCAGCGTCTCGCGCAGCGCGTCGAGCAGCGAGGTGCGGACATCGAGCGCGAGCCGATGGCGTTTGCCGTTGACCGTCAGTGTGACGGGCTCGTTCGGGGTGCCGCCGGCGGCCGGCATCGGCTCGCTGGCGGCGGCGCCTGCGGTTTGCGCGCCGGCCGGAGCGGAGGGCAGTACCGTGATGCCGCCGGCGGCCACCGTGGTGCCGAGAAACGCGCGCCGGCTGAGCCGCGGCGTGCCTGTATCGTCGTTGCGATCTCTCATGTGGGGGCTCCCGAGTCGAGGTGACGGGCGCGGTGCTGGCGTCGATGGATCGGTGTGGAACCGACGCGGCAGCAGCGCATTCGGGCGCAGTTTGCGCAATCGGCTGATCGCCTGGTAGCCTCGGCGCGGTTGAAACCTCTTCAACCGAATGACACGGAACGAGGCAGGGCCTGGGGTTGGCGGCGATGGCGTCAGCGCATCGTCACGGCACTGTCAGCGTGGTGACAGTTTGGGGTCAGCGGCCTGTCAGCGCATTGCCGCGATACTGCAAGCCAGGGTGACGCCGGGCGCGACGCCGGGCGCTATGAAGCCCCGCGCGACGGGCGGCACGTTCCCCACTTTCAACCGCATCGACAGGAAGGCGCGATGGACCGCTTGCGAGCGCTGACGGTATTCGTGCGCGTGGCCCAGGCTCGCAGCTTCAGCCAGGGCGCGCGCGAGCTTGGCATGACGCCGCAGGCGGCGAGCAAGCAGGTGATGCTGCTGGAACGGATGCTCGGCGTGCGGCTGCTGCACCGTACCACGCAGAAGGTCGGGCTGACCCGCGAAGGCGAGTTGCTGCTGGCGCAGTGCCAGCGCCCCGTCGAATCGCTCGAGGTGGCGCTGCGCCATATCGATGGCGACCGCGAGCAGGTGGCGGGCGTCGTCCGCGTCGCGGCGCCGTATTCGCTGGCGCATCGCTATGTCGCGCCGGCGATCGGCGAATTCGTGCAGACGTATCCCGACGTCGCGGTCGAGCTGATGGTCGGCGATCATCTGACCGATGTGATCGAGCAGGGCATCGATATCGGCCTGCGTACCGGCACGCTGCCCGACAGTTCGCTGGTCGCGCGGCGCATCGCGCCGCTGCAGCTGATCGTCTGCGCGGCGCCGGCCTATCTGGAGCGGCACGGCGTGCCGAAAAGCATCGCCGAGCTGGAGCGGCATCGCTGCACCAGCTTCCTGCATCCGCGCACGGGCAAGGTGTTTCCGTGGGAGTTCCTGGTCGGCGGCGAGATCGAAACGCGCATCTTCGCGCCGTTCGTCGCGACCAACGATGTCGATGCCGAGGTCGAGGCGGTGGCCAGCGGCGCCGCGATCGGGCAGTTCTTCCAGTATGCGGTGGCGCAGCATCTGCGCGCCGGGCGGCTGGTGCCGGTCCTGCCGCAGCATGTGACCGAGCGCTACGGCGTGTTCCTGTACATGCCGGCGCGGGCGCATGTGCCGCGGCGCAACCGCCTGCTGGCGGATTTTCTGGTGCAGACGCTGGCAGCGCATCCGGACTTCGCGCGGCTGTCGCTGGGGACGGTCTTGCCGGTCAGGCGGCGGGCGTGACTGATCGGTTTGCGGGCGCCGCTTGCCCTCTCCCCCGACCCCTCTCCCGCAAGCGGGAGAGGGGAGCAGAGCGTCGGTCTATCCGTGTGGTCGGCTCCCTTTCACCTCTCTCCCGCTTGCGGGACAGAGGAGCAGAGCAGCGGTTTGCCAGTGTCGTCGCGCGCCGCTTTTCTCCCCTCTCCCGCTGGCGGGAGAGGGGCGGGGGAGAGGGCAGCGGCGCTCGACGTGCCACAGCGCCTCACCGTGCCATCACGACGCCGGGCACGGCAATGCCGCCGCGATCTGCGGGCGGGCCTGCGCGACGCCAGGCGAATCGTCCGCGCTCACCGTGTTGTCGGTGAACCTGCAGCCGTAATCCGGCCGCGCCACCGTGGCCGCGTCGAGCACGTCGTCGCCCGCGGGTCTCGGGCCGCCCTGTTCCCACTGCACCATTGCCTCGAACGCCGCCTTCTGCTCGGCCACGGTGAAATCGCAATGGCTGACGCCACGGATCGCGCGCTGCACCAGCCACTGCGCGGTGCCCTGCGCATCGGCCCGCCGCTTGTAGATCTGCTGCATGCTGAACGGCACGTACATGTCCCCCAGCGTATGCAGCGTGACCACCGGCACGTTGATGCGCGCGTTGGTCTTCGGAATCCAGCGCAGGCCGTCGCGCCGCAGGCGGTTGGCCTCGGGATCGGCCCTGGCCCGCAGGATGGTGTTGTTCAGCGTGGTTTCCTCAGGCGACAGCGCCGGATCGCTGTCCAGCTGATACACGATGCCGGTGGTCGACACGCCGTTGCGGTTCAGGATGCCGTTGATGGTGCCGTCGCCGCCGAACGTGCCCCACACCGTGTTCTGCACCGGGCCGGCGAAGCCTTGATCGAACATGGGCCGGGCGCCGCCGGTCAGGTTCTGCACGATCGCCTTGACCTTGTCGCCCTGCGCGGTGGTCGCGCTCGGGAAGGTCGTGAACAGCGCGTCGCGCACCGCCGGCCCGATCTCGGCCCAGTTGGTCACCGGCCATGCGGTGGCCGGACGGCCGGCATACTGCTGCGCCGCCAGCTGATAGGCCGCGAAGTAGTCGAACAGTTCGGTGTCGCCCATCACGCCGCACATCGGCACCGCGCCGTGATAGCGGACCTTGTTGTTGGCGGTGTCCAGCGTTTCCTGGTCCACCGCAGCGGCCGCGATATGGCCGCCCATCGAGTGGCCGACGATGTAGACGCGGCTGGGCGGCGCGAGCGGGCGCCGGTTCTGCGCGGCGATCTGCACGAAGGCCAGCGCCAGCGCATTGGTGTCCTCGACGCCGGCGCGCACGTCGTAGTAGTTCTTGCTGTAGCTGGACGCGGCCCACGCATAGCCGGCTTCGATCAGATGGCGGCGGATGCTGGGCGTGGTGACGCCCAGCGCCGCGCCGGTGCCGGCATAGCCGTGCGCGTACATCACCAGCTTGCCGTTCCACTGCTTCGGAACCTCGATGCGATAGCCGGAGCCCTTCAGCGTGCCGGTCCAGCGGTCGGTCTCCGGGGCATTGGGCAGTGCCTCGAAGGCGAGGGCGGCTTCGTTGACGGTGAAGGTGCGGCTGTCCTGGGCGCGGGTCTCTTCTGGCTGGCGCGGGGGATCGTCGTCGTCCCCGCCGCAGCCGGCGAGCGGCAATGCGGCGGCCAACGCCAGCGCCAGGGCGGCGCGCGTGGTGAGCTGCATGGTTCGTCTCCTCGTTATCTCGTTTTCGACTTCGGGAGGCCTTCGCCTTCATGCCGCACTGCCACATCGCTTCGTCACGAAAACGAACGACCGTGCACGAAGTCTAAAGACGAGGAGACAAAAAGTAAAAGAAAAGCCGCCCGGTGTTTCGCGTGGCGAAATAAACGCCGGGCGCTTCGTCGTTCCCGCGAAGGCGTGGACCCGGCGACTAGTTGGAGGCCCAGTCGCTGAAGCCACTGGGTCCCCGCCTGCGCGGGGACGACGGGGAGGGATGCAGTGTTCAGCCGCGCTTCGGAATCTCCAGGCCGCGGATCACCGCCGGCCGCGCGACAAAGGCGTCGAGCACGCGTTGCACCTGCCGGAAATCGTCGAAGCCGACGAGCTCGCGGGCCTCGTAGAAGCCGATCAGGTTGCGGATCCACGGGAAGGTCGCGACATCGGCGATGGTGTACTGCTCGCCCATGATCCAGTCGCGGCCGGCCAGGTGTTTGTCCAGCACGCCGAGCAGGCGCCGGGATTCGGCGACGTAGCGGTCGCGCGGGCGCTTGTCCTCGTATTCCCGGCCGGCGAACTTGTGGAAGAAGCCTAGCTGGCCAAACATCGGGCCGACGCCGCCCATCTGGAACATCACCCACTGAATGGTCTGATAGCGCGCGGCCGGATCGGCGGGCAGCAGCTTGCCGGTCTTCTCGGCCAGGTACAGCAGGATCGCGCCGGATTCGAACAGGGCCAGCGGCTTGCCGCCCGGGCCGTCCGGATCGAGGATGGCCGGAATCTTGTTGTTCGGATTCAGCGACAGGAATTCCGGCGACAGTTGATCGTCGGTGTCGAACCGCACCAGGTGCGGCTCATAGGGGAGCCCGATTTCCTCCAGCATGATCGACGCCTTGACGCCGTTGGGCGTCGGCAGCGAATAGAGCTGAAGCCGGTCGGGATGTTGGGCGGGCCATTTGCGGGTGATCGGGTAAGCGGAAAGATCGGGCATGGTTCCTTGGGTTGGGCTTGAGCTTGGGCTTGAGCTTGGGCTTGCTCTGGACGGACGCTCGCCGCCACGGCGGGCAGAGGCGATCATAAGCGCATTGCCGATGACGCGCCGGGCGGCGCGCGGCCGGAGCCACTGGCCGTTTTGGTACGATGCATGCTTCCCGAATCCGCAGTACTCCGTGTGAAGCGTCTCTTCCTACTCAGCGCCGGCCATGCCGGCGAGCGCGCGCCATGATGCGCGACCGACTGCGCAGCACCCTCGCCGACTGGCGTGCGCGGCTGCGCCGGCCCACCGGCCGCCAGATCGCCTGGGGCGCGGCCGCGGTGCCCGTCCTGTTTCTCGCCTATACGCTGGTGCTGGTGCCGTTCACGCCCGGCATCAGCGACATCCGCAAGGCCAAATCCGAACGGCCGGCCCAGGTGCTGTCGGCCGACGGCAAGCTGCTGGCCGAGTTCAAGCGCGCCAACCGCGACTGGGTGCCGCTGGACAAGATCTCGCCGAACGTGGTGGCCGCATTGATCTCGACCGAGGACCACCGCTTCTACCAGCATTTCGGCCTGGACTGGCGGCGCACCGCGGCGGCGGCCTGGTACACGCTGTCCGGCGACCGGCAGGGCGGCTCGACGCTGACCCAGCAGCTGGCGCGCAACCTGTATCCGGAGGAAATCGGCCGCGCGGCCAGCGTGACGCGCAAGATCAAGGAAGCGATCACCGCGCTGAAGATCGAGGCGCTGTATTCGAAGGACGAGATTCTCGAGACCTATCTGAATACGGTGCCGTTCCTGTACAACGCGACCGGCATCGAGATGGCGGCACGCACCTATTTCGACAAGCCGGCCGACCGGCTCGACGTGCTCGAGAGCGCCACGCTGGTCGGCATGCTCAAGGGCACCAGCTACTACAACCCGGTGCTCAATCCCGAGCGCGCGGTGGAGCGCCGCAATACGGTGCTGGCGCAGATGGTCAAGCGCGGCAAGCTCAAGAGCGCGCAATTCGAGGCGCTGAAGAAGCGCCCGCTGCGGATCGACTTCGAACGCCAGACGCCGGAGGAGGGACCAGCCCCGCATTTCGCGCAGCAGCTGCGCAAATGGCTGATCGACTGGGCCGACCGCAACGACTACAACATCTACACCGACGGACTGGTGGTCCATACGACCATCGATTCGCGGCTGCAGGCGATGGCCAACCAGGCGGTGGCGCGCCAGGGGGCGCGGCTGCAGGGCATCGCCAACGCCGCGTGGTCGCCGCGCGGCGGCTGGAGCGCGAATCGCGCGCTGGTCGAGGCCTTCATGCGCGAGACCGTCCAGTACCGGGCCGCGCGCGAGGCGGGCCTGAGCGATGCCGACGCGCTGGCGCAGCTGCGCAAGGACGGCGAAGCGATGCACAAACTGCACGAGCAGAAGACCCGCATCCAGGCCGGCTTCTTGGCGCTGGATCCGCGCAGCGGCGAGATCCGCGCGTGGGTCGGCAGCCGCGACTTCGCCGATGACGCCTTCGATCACGTACAACAGGCAAGGCGCCAGCCCGGCTCGACCTTCAAGCCCTTCGTCTATGGCGCGGCCTTTGCGCAGGGCATCGGCCCGGACACGACGTTGCGCGACGAGGCGGTCGAGATCCGGCTGGCCGGTGGCGAGGTCTGGCGCCCGACCGACGGCGGCCCGCCGAGCGGGCGCGACCTGACGCTGCGCGACGGCCTGGTCTATTCGAAGAACACCATCACCGCGCAGCTGATGCAGCAGGTGGGCCCCGTGCGCGTGGCCAACTTGGCGCGGGCCATGGGCGTGCGGCAGAGCCGGCTCGATACGGTGCCCTCGCTGGCGCTGGGCACCAGTCCCGTGACGCTGAAGGAAATGGTCGCCGCCTACGGCACCATTGCCAATGGCGGCGCCTATCTGCAGCCGACCATGGTGACCCGCATCGAGGACCGCGACGGCCGGGTGCTGGAGTCCTTCCGACCGGCGTCGCCGGAGCGCGTGTTGCCGCCCGCGGTCGCCTACACGCTGCTCGACGTGATGCGCGACGTGGTCGACCGCGGCACCGGCGCCAGCATCCGCAGCCGCTATGGCATCCGTGCCGACGTCGCCGGCAAGACCGGCACCACGCAGGACAACGCCGATGGCTGGTTCATCCTGATGCATCCGCAGCTGGTGGCCGGCGCCTGGGTCGGCTTCAACGACGCACGCGTGACGCTGCGCAGCGACTATTGGGGCCAGGGCGCGCACAGCGCGCTGCCGATCGTCGGCGACGTAGTCCGCCGCGCGTTGCAGACGCGGACCATCGACCAGCGCGTGCGCTTCGAGAACCAGCAGCAGCCCGGCATGCTGGACCCGTGGCTGAAGTCGGTGGAGGGCTGGTGGGCGCGTACCTTCGGCCCGGCGTCCGAGCCCGAGGCCACGGCCGAGGTGCATGTCGCGCCCGCGCCGGCAGAGCGGCGGCAGGCGCCGGTGGACGACGGCATGGCCTCCGAGCCGGAAGTCCTCGACGAGCCCGAGCCGCTGCCGATGCCGACCGATCCGCAGGCGTCGGCGCCGTTCGGGGAACCGGTGCCCGGGTCCGGCCAGCCGGCATCGGCCGGGGCAGCGCCTGGGGCGATCAATGGAACAAACGGTGCGGCTGGCGCGGCCGGCACGAATGCGGGGCCGAATCCGGAGGGCTACCCGGGCACCTATCCGGGAGCGGCTGTCGGTACCGGCACCGGCGCTGGCACCGGCACCGGCAACCCCGCGCCGCCCGCGGTGCAGGGCAATGGAGCCGCGCAAGGCGCGGCCAACGGAGCGGCCGGGGCACGGCCATCGGCAACGTCGCCCACGCCGTCTGTTGCGCCGTCGCCGCAAGCGGCACCGCCCGCCGTGCCGTCGGCACCGCCATCCACGCCGGCCGCATCGCCGGCACCGGTTCCAACACCGGCCCCGGCGCCGCCGGCCACCAACGGCACGGCGAGCCCCAATGCCCCCGGCTGACCGCAGTAGTCGCCGCAGTGCCCCATGCGCTATGCTTGCGCGATTTGGTGAGGATAGGCGCGCACAATGGGCATCCTGAGCTTGAGCAATCTGGTGGCGGAGTTCCTGCTCGCGTTCTCCGCGCTGCTCAGTATCATCAACCCGTTCGGCATGGCCTTCGTGCTGTTCGACCGGACGCGCTTCCTGACCGTCGAGGAGCGCCGCAAGCTGAGCCGCCAGGTCGCGATCAATTCGCTGATCGTGCTGCTGGTGACGTTCTTCCTCGGCACCGCGATCCTCGGCTTCTTCGGCATCTCGCTGCAGGCGCTGCGCCTGGCCGGCGGCTTCGTGGTGGCGTTCAGCGGCTGGACCATGCTGAACGCGCCGACGCAGCCCGCCGAGAAGCGCATCGAATCGGTATCGACCGGCGATGTCACGCAGATGGCGTTTTTCCCGCTGACAATCCCGCTGACCACCGGCCCCGGGTCGATCGCCACCGCGATCGCGCTGAACGCCAGCCGCAGCCGCGAATGGCGCGATGCGATCGAGTCGGCGGTGGTGTCCGTGACGGTCAGCGTGGCGGTCGCGATCGTCGTCTACGTCGTCTACAGCCGCGCCGAGCTGCTGGCCCGCGTGCTCGGGCCGGAAGGCACCAATGTCGTCACGCGGCTGTCGGCCTTCCTGCTGCTGTGCATCGGCGTGCAGATCATGATGACCGGCATCAGCGAATACCTGACGTCGTTGCCGGGCCTGGGCTGATCCGCACGGCGGCCCGCAGGTTCGATCGCACCGACGGCAGGCCGGCCGCCGGCTAGTCCAGGCGGAACTGTCCCACCGCGCCGGTCAGCCTCGCCAGTTGCCGCTGCTGGCGCGCGACCTCTTCGGCGGTCTGGTCGACATGGTCGGCGTTCTGGCGCGCCGCCGCGTCGATGCCGGCGATATTCCCATCCACCTGATCGATGCCGGCGCGCTGTCCCCCGGTGGCGAGCGCCATCTGGTCGACGATGGCGGCGAGCCGCGCGACGCTGGCCTCGAGCTCGCCCATCGTGCTGCCAGCGGTACCGACCAGCTCGGAGCCCGCGCGTGCGCGATCGACCGATTCGCCGATCAGCGCGCGGATCTCCTTGGCGGCCGCTGCGCTGCGCTGGGCCAGCGTGCGCACCTCGCCCGCCACCACGGCAAAGCCGCGGCCCTGCTCGCCCGCGCGCGCGGCCTCGACCGACGCGTTCAACGCCAGGATATTGGTCTGGAACGCGATGCCGTCGATCACGCCGATGATGTCGGCAATCCGTTCGCTGGCCGCGTGGATCTCGCCCATCGTGCGGATGACCGAGCCGATCACCTGGCCGCCCTGCGCCGCCACCGCGCGCGACGTGCCCGCCAGCGTATGCGCCGCCTGCGCGTGGTCGGCGTTCTCGTGGGCGCTGCGGCGCAGCTCGCTCATCGCCGTGACGATTTCCTCCAGCGCGTGCTGCTGGCCGTGGGTGCGTTCGGCCAGCACCGTATTGCGCTGCAGGATGTCGCCTGACGCGGCCGCCGCCTCGGCGGCGCTGTCGCGGACCTGCAGCAGCGTGCCGCGCACCGCGTCCAGCGTGGCCTGGAACGAGCGCGCCAGCGCGCTGACGGGCTGCGGCTCGCCTGCGCGCGCCGGCGTCAGCGTCAGGTAGCCGGGATCGCGGCCGATGCGCGCGGCCAGCGCCGCCAGTTCGCCGGCGGAGCGGGCGTCGGCCTCCATGCGATAGGCCAGCACCACCAGCACCGCGGTCTGTACGACGACGAAGGCAGCATGCAGCAGCACGATGCCCAGGCCCGGTTCGGTGAAGCAGATCACGCCCCAGCCCCAGGTCTGGAAGTAATTGAAGCTCAGGTGGTGCACCGCGATCAGCGCCGCGGCCAGCAGGATCGGGCGGAAGTCGCGATAGGCGAGCAGCACGGACAGCAGCACGAACACCGCGAAGTGGTACTCGGCCTGTCCGCGCGCCTGGTGGATCAGCAGCCCGACCATCGCCATCGAGATCGCCGCGGTAGCGAGCCGCGTGCCCAGCCGGCCCGGCAGCGCTGCCGCCCACAGGCTGGCCGCCACAGACAGCGGCAGGCCGACCGCGAGACTCGGACCGATCGTGCCGTAGCGCCAGCCGGCCAGCAGCGAGGCGGCCCACAGCAGCCAGATCGTTCCGACCAGCAGGCGGTCGGCGCGCCGGTGAACGGCGGCCAGCAGCGTGCCGGCGGCCTGCGTCTCGGGCATGCGTGGATCCGGTCGCGCTGCGGTGCGATCCGCTTCGGCGCGCAAAGCCAGTGTGCTGCTACCCATTCGATCCCCCCTGTCGTTGCAATCAGTTCGCATTCGTTGTGGATGTTGTTATCGCGGCTGCACGACGGCATGCCGCCGCACCGACGATATCGGCAGATTCGGGGTGGACCTGAGGCCGGATGCGGTCATGGTTTACCCGCAGGAAAGACGGATTTTGCCGGTAAGGATTGCCAGCCCGGTTGTAAGGAGGCATCGGCAAGGCTAGCGGTCCGGCTCGTTGGAAGGGAAGCGCAGCCAGCCTGGCAGCGCAGGGAACGGATATGGCGGTGGCGGCATGAAAGTTGCGGCCGCACGGCCAGGTGCCGCGCGACAAGGCGTGGCGTTCGCCAACCTTTGCCAGACAGGAGAAAGCCCATGGCCAGACCCGAGCAACTCCCGCCGCAGCATCAGGACCGGCAGCCCGGCCTGGAGAGCGAAATGCACCCGAAGCCCGACAGCGGCGCCGACGACTATGTCGGCAGCGGCCAGCTGACCGGCAAGGTCGCGCTGATCAGCGGGGGCGACAGCGGCATCGGCCGCGCCGTCGCGGTGGCGTTCGCGCGCGAAGGCGCCGATGTCGCGGTGGCCTATCTGAACGAGCACGAGGATGCCAAGGAGACCGCGCGCCTGGTCGAGGAAGCGGGCCGCCGCTGCCTGCTGATGGACGGCGATCTGGGCGATAGCGCCCATGCCGCGCAGGTCGTCGAGCGGACCGTCAAGGAGCTCGGCAAGCTCGACATCCTCGTCAACAACGCGGCCGAGCAGCATCCGAAGCAGCAGCCCGAGCAGATCGACGAGGGCCAGGTCGAGGCGACCTTCCGCACCAACGTCTTCGCGATGTTCCACCTGACCCGCGCGGCGCTGCCGCACCTGCAGCCGGGCTCGGCCATCGTCAATACCACGTCGGTCACCGCCTATCGCGGCAGCGCGCACCTGCTCGACTACTCGTCGACCAAGGGCGCGATCGTCTCGTTCACGCGCTCGCTGGCGCTGCAGGTGGTCAAGCGCGGCATCCGCGTCAATGGCGTGGCGCCGGGGCCGATCTGGACCCCGCTGATTCCGTCGACCTTCTCGCCGGAGCAGGTCGAGAAGTTCGGCAAGGAGACGCCGATGGGCCGCCCCGGCCAGCCGTTCGAGGTGGCCGCCGGCTTCGTCTTCCTGGCCTCGCGCGCGGCCAGCTACATCACCGGGCAGGTGCTGCATATCAACGGCGGCGAGGTGATCAACGGCTAGCGCAAAGGCAAGTTTCGTTGTGGCAAGGGACCGATGGGCCGGACCGGCGCCGGCCCATCGGGGTGGCGCTCGCGCTTGACGTTCAGGGCTCGGCGTCTAACCTGAAGGCTTGCTGGGGTAAGCTGCGCATTCGTGCAGTGGCCGCTATCGCGGTTGCCCGGTCCAGCCCTTGCCACCATGCCCCACAGCTATCTCGGTACGCGCCACTACTTCGCCACGCAGCGCCGCACGCTCGTGGCGCTGCTGTTCGGCGCGATCCTGTTCCCCGCGGCGGTGCTGGCGACCTGGGCGTGGCTGTCGCTGCGCGCCGACGTGGCCGAGGCCGAGCAGCGCTCGGCGCGGCTGGCGCGGGTGATCCAGGAGCACGCCAGCAAGGTCTTCGAAGCCAATCACCAGATCAACAGCCGCATTCGCGATGCCACCGCGGGCTGGAGCAACGCGCAACTTCGCCAGCACGAGGACGACATCCACACCCGTCTTGCCGATATCGTTGGCGGCCTGCCGCAGGCGTCGTCGCTGGCGGTCTACGACGAGCACGGCATGCTGCTGGCGAGCAGCCGCTTCTATCCGGTGCCGCGCGTATCGATCAGCGAGCGCGAGGATTTCCGTGCGATCGTCGGCGGGCTGCGTCCGTTCGACGTGACCGGTGTCGTCATCGACAAGGTGGTACCCGAGCGGGTCATCAACGTCAGCATGCCGCGCGTCGGCCCCGCAGCGGAAGTCGCCGGGCTGGTGTCGGTGGCCCTGCGCCCGTCGTACTTCGCCGACTTCTATCGGGACGTGTTGAGCCAGGAGACCGGCGCCGAGGCCGCGCTGGTGCGCAGCGACGGCGTGGTCCTCGCGGCGTATCCGGACAGCGTGCCCGAGCAGGCGCCCGATGCGGTGCGCGAATCGCTGCAGCGGATATCGGAAGGGTCGGGCGACAGCGTCTCCAGGATGACGGGCCTGGGCGGCGACGACAGCATCGTCGCCAACTGGTCGATCGGCAGCGGACTGCTGCACGCGGTGGTTGGCATTCCGATGCGGGTGATTCACGCCCAGTGGCGGCACCGGCTGTATATCGGCGCGACCGTCGCCGCGATTCCCGCCTTCGCGCTGTGGGCGCTGGCCTGGATGAGCCTGCGCCGGCTCAAGCGCGAAGAGCAGTCGTATCTGCGCTGGCAGGAGGAGGTCACGCGGCGCCAGGAGGTCGAGGAACGCTATCGGCAGTCGCGCAAGCTCGAGGCGGTGGGGCATCTGATCACCTCGGTCGCGCACGACTTCCGCAACGTGCTGTCGGTGATCTCGTTCAATACCGATCTGATGATCACGCGTCCCGACGTTGCCCGCGAGAAGGCGCTGGCCGGCATCAAGCGCAGCGTGGCGAGCGGCGTCGCGCTGAGCAACCAGCTGATCGGCATGGCCCGCAAGCGCCAGCACCGCAAGGAGGTGCTGCTGCTGGCGCAGGAGGCGGAGGGGTGGACGCCGCTGATCCGCTCCGCGCTCGGTCCGCGCGTGCAGTTGCGCTACGAGATCGATCCGGCCTGCTGGCCGGTCTGCGCCGACAAGAACGAGCTCGAGCTGGCGATGATGAACCTTGCATCGAATGCGCGCGACGCGATGCCCGGCGGCGGCCAGTTCGTCGTGGCAGCATCGAACGTGACGCTGGACGGCAGCCGTCCCGGCGGCATGCGCGGCAACTATGTTTGCCTGTCGGCGCGCGACAACGGCAAGGGCATGCCCCCCGAGGTGGTCGAGCGCGTCTTCGAGCCGCTGTTCACCACCAAGACCGCGGGGCTGGGCAGCGGCCTCGGCCTGGCGCAGGTACACGACTTCTGCCGCGAAGTCGATGGCGTGGCGGTGATCGAATCCGAGGTCGCCAAGGGCACCACGGTGCGCCTCTATCTGCCGGCCTGGGAGCATGGCGACAGCCATGCGCGCACACGGTGGGGCGCCGGCGCCAGCGCGGTGCTGATCGTGGCCGATCAGCCGCGCAGTGTGCAGAGCGCCGTCGAATCGTTGCAGGCGACCGGCCACCGGGTCACGCTGGTGCGCGACGAGGCCGAGGCGATGGCGGCGACCGACCGCTACGGCTTCGATCTGGTGATCGCCGATGCGCGCCTTGGTCCCGCCCTTGGCGGACTGGCGCTGCGCGATCGTTTGACTCGCAGCTTTCCGTTCCTGCCAGTGATCCTGATGACCGACGACGCCGACATGATCGCGCTGGCGTCGGTGTCCGGGCTGCCGTTCCTGCTCAAGCCATGGAACGCGCAGACGCTGGTCAAGGCCGGCATCCTGGCGCCGACCCGGGCGGTGGACGGACAGTCGAGCCCGTCGCGGCTGTAGCGCGCTGCCGCGCCCGCCCGCTGCCGATCAACCGGTACGGCGCAGCAGCGCGACCGGCAGCGGATCGAGCACGTCGGCGACGCGCAGCCGGCCATTGGGCGCGGACAGCGTGCGGCCGGTCAGCGCATCGGTCCAGCGGCTGGCGCCGGGCTCGCCGACGCACAGCAGCGTGTCGCCCCATGCCGCCTGCGCAATCGCCGGCCGGTCCTGCACCAGCCGTGCCGCGAGCCGCGCGGTGATCGCGATCACGCGATCGTCGCCGTGGCGCCGCTCGAACGCCAGCAGATGCGACGCCGCCGGTCCTTCGCCATGCAGCTGCCGATAGCCGCCGTCGCGGAACAGCGCCGGCTGTTCCTGCCGCGCGGCCAACAGTGCGCGCACCAGCTGTACCTTGATGCGGCCGTCGCGCCATTGCTCGAGCCAGCTCTGCCAGCCCGCGGTGCAGGCGAGCGCCGCCCGCAGCGCGTCGTAGTCGACCGGGCGGCGATTGTCGGGATCGACGAGGCTGAAGTCCCAGCCCTCCGTGCCCTGATAGCGGTCGGGGACGCCGGGCGCCGTCAGCTGCAGCAGCGTCTGCGCCAGGCTGTTCAGCGCGCCGGCCGGGGCGATGCGCTGCGCGAAACGCGCCACGTTGCCGAGCAGATCGCTGTGCGCCATCGCCTGCAGCAGTCCCGCATAGGCCTGCTCGTAGGCTTCGTCGGGCCGCGTCCAGTGGCCGTGCCGCTTCGCTTCGCGCACTGCCTTGATCTGCCACGCGCCGACGCGCTCGAGCAGCGCCTGCACGGCCGGGTCGCCGGCATCGCGGTCGGCGGGCAGTTCGGGTGGCCACATGCCCACCAGCGTCTGGTACAGCATCAGCCGGTCGGCGCCATCGGGACCGGCGCGCTCGGCGGAACCGGCCAGCCGCAACGCCCGTGCCTCCCACTCGGCGACGGCCGCCTGCCATTCCGGCGCGAGCTCGCTGAGCACCGCCAGCCGCATCCGCATGTCCTCGCCGCGCTTGTGATCGTGGGTCGCGGTCGCCAGCATCGCGTGCGGCCAGACCTGCGCGCGCACCGTCATGCGGGCATGGAAGCGATCCGGCGGCATCGCCAGCGTGGCGGGGTGGCTACCGACCTCGTTGCGCGACAGCAGCCGGCCGTAGCGGTAGAACATCGTGTCTTCGGCGGCCTTGGCAGCCAGCGGCGGCATCAGCTGCTGCACGCGGGCGCGCGCTTCGCGCAGCCCGGCGCTGGCGTGCGGACCCGCGCACAGCCAGGCCAGCAGCCGATCGACGGTCGCGGTGTCGTCCGGACGGACCGCGCGGCGGGCCAGTTCGGCGGCGGTCTCCAGCCGCAGCCGATCCTCGCGCGACCACGCGTGTTCGCCCAGATAGGTGCGATAGACCTCCAGCGGTTCGAGCAGCGCGGCCAGCGCGCGGCGCCAGCTCGCCAGCGTCAAGTCGCGCGTGGCGGGCTCGGCGCGGGCGCACGCGTGCAGACGACGGCAGGCACCTTCGAATTCGGTGACGAGGAAGCGCGACAGCAGATGGCGGCGCGCCTCGCGCACCTGATCGCCGTATTCCCGGCTGTCGCCGCTGACCTGCTGCCACAGCGTGGTCAGTGCCGTTTCACCGGCGCCGTCGTGCAGCACCGCGCCGACCTCGTCCATGAAGTCGTAGCCGGTGGTGCCGTCGATCTGCCATTCGGTGCGCAGCGTCTCGTGCTCGGCCAGGATCTTCTCGATCACGATCCAGGGCCGTGCGCCGCGCGCCGCCATCGCGGCATTCAGGTGCCCGCGCAGTTGCTGGCAATAGCCGCCGGGGTCGGCCAGGCCATCGACATGATCGACGCGCACGCCGTCGATCAGGCCATCGCGCGCGAGCCGCAGCACCAGCGCATGCACGTCGTCGAACACCTGCGGCTGCTCGACCCGCACCGCGACGAGCTCGCTGACCTCGAAGAAGCGCCGCCAGTTCAGTTCGTCCGCCGCGGTGCGCCACCAGGCTAGCCGATAGTTCTGCTGCTCGAGCAGCGCGTGCAGCCGCTCGAGGCCGCCGGGCGTCGCCGTATCGAAGCCGCTGCCGTTGCCGCTGCTGCTGTCGCCGCTGGCGTCGAACGCGGCCATCGACTCGTCGGACAACGGTACCTCGTGCTCGCCGTACTGCAGCCAATGACGCTGCCCGTCGCTGCGGACGGCGATCTTGCCCGCCTGCAGCGTCTCCCAATACGGGCGCCCAAGGATCGGCAGCAATACCTTGCCATGCAGTTCGGGGTCGGGCGAATGCCAGTCGATATCGAAGTGTCCGGCGTAGGGACTCTCCGCGCCGCGCGCCAGCACGTCGGCCCACCAGCGGTTGTGGGTCGAGCTGGCCGCCATATGGTTGGGCACGATATCGATGATCACACCGAGCCCCGCGGCGCGCGCGCGTCCGGCCAGCGCCCGGAAGCCGGCGTCTCCGCCGAGCTCGGGGTTGATCCGCTGGAAGTCGGTCACGTCGTAGCCGTGCGTCGATCCCGGCTTGGCCGCGAAGATCGGCGACAGGTACAGATGGCTGACACCGAGCGAGGCCAGATAGTCGACCTGGCGCTCGGCGTCGGCGAAGGTGAAGCCGGCATGCAGCTGCAGCCTTGCGGTGGCGCGCGGCACGATGGTGTTGCCGCGGTCGGCAGCATGATCGACAGTGTGCGGGGCCGGGTGAGCAGCGCCGGGGTGTGACGCGTTGGCTGGGGCTGACGACATGGTGGCAAGCGTGCGGCGTTCAGCCGGTGGTATTGACGGATGGTTGCTGCTGCCCGGATTGCAGATAGGCGACCGTGGCGCCGGCGGGCAGCGTGCCCGCTTCGAGCAGACGGGCGGCGCCGGGCTCGCTCTCGGCCAGCAGCTCGCCTTGCGGCGCGTCGCCGCAGGAAACGACGGCGTCGCCGAGATTGGCCCACAGCGTCAGCAGCGCGCCGTCGCCCAGGCGCCAGCTGGCACGCACCGCCGCGTCGCCGAGCACGGCGGCGCCTTCGCAGCGCGTGCCGGGCAAGCGCGGCAACAGCTCGCGCCGGCGCAGCGTGATCAGCGACTTGTAGTACTGCGCGTATTCACCGTCGGGGTCGAACTCGGGCCGCGATGCCTCGAAGGTGGTCGGCGCATTCGGGTCCGGAATGCTGTCCGCGCGCGCGCCGTCGGCAAAGCCCGCCATCGAGCCGAACTCGCGGCGGCGCCCTTCGCGCACCGCATCGGCCAGTTCCGGCGGATGGCTGGTGAAGTAGAGGAAGGGCGTCTGCGTGCCGCCTTCCTCGCCCATGAACACCATCGGGATCTGCGGACACAACAGCTGCAGCGCGATCGCGGCGCGCAGCGGGCGCGGCTTGGCCAGCGCCGTGATGCGCTCGCCGAACGCGCGATTGCCGATCTGGTCGTGGTTCTGCAGGAAGCTGATGAACGCGGTCGGTGGCAGGTCGGCGCTGCGCTGCCCGCGATGGACGGGCTTGTCGCCGCCCGATTCGCGCGTGCGATGCGGCGACGCCTCGCCCTGATAGGCGAAGCCCTCGGCCAGCACGCGCGCCAGATGGCGGGTGGTGGGGCCGAGCGGCTGGTGGTCGCCCCGCGGTGCCGCGTCCTGGTCATAGGCGCGGCCGTAGTCCGGACCGGGATGGCTGCCGGAATCGGCGCGATGCGCGGCATCGGCGCCGGCGCCGAATTCGGGCGCGACCACCGCGCCATAGTCGGCGTAATAGCCGTCGTGTTCGCCGGTCAGCAGCACGTGCAGCACGTGGTGCGCGTCATCGTTCCACTGCGCGTCGTAGCCGCCGGCGAGCAGCGCGGCATCGTTGTTGTCGTTCTCCAGCACCAGATGAATCTGGCGGCCGGCGCAGCGCTGCCGCAGCGTGGGCGCCAGTTCGGCCAGCCAGCCCTCGTCGGCGATGGCGTGCACCGCATCGAGCCGCAGACCGTCGAAGCGGAAGTCCTGCAGCCAGTAGCTGGCGTTCTCGGTGAAGAAGTCGCGCACTTCCTGGCGGCGGAAGTCGATGGCCGGGCCCCAGGGGGTGCGCACATCCTCGCGGAAGAAGGCGCTGGCGTAGCGCGGCAGATAGTTGCCCTCGGGGCCGAAGTGGTTGTAGACCACATCGAGCAGCACCATCATGCCCAGGCCGTGCGCCGCATCGATCAGCGCCCGCAGCTGGTCGGGCGTGCCGTAGCTCGATTCCGGCGCGAACGGCAGCACGCCGTCATAGCCCCAGTTGCGGCTGCCGGGAAACTCGGCCAGCGGCATCAGCTCGACCGCGGTAAAGCCGAGCGCCGCCAGCCGCGGCAGTTCGCGCGCCGCGCCGGCGTAGCCGCCGCACAGGCCGACGTGCATTTCATAAATGATGGCTTCGTGCCAGGGCCGGCCTTGCCAGTACGGATGGCACCACTGATAGGCGGCCGGATTGACGACCACGCTGGCGCCGTGCACGTCGCCGGCCTGCGCGCGCGACGCGGGGTCCGGCACGATGGTGCCGTCGCCAAGACGGAACCAGTAGCGCGCGCCTTCGCAACAGGCCACGGTGGCCTCGAACCAGCCGTCGGCGGCCGGCGTCATCAGCACCGGGCCGGCGTCGTGGATCTCGAGCCGGGGAATCTCGCCCTCGGCCGCCATATCGGGCGCCCACAGCCGGAAGCAGGTGCGGCCGTCGGCCAGCCGCAACGGTCCGAAGCGCGGCTGGCTGGCCGGCGCCGCTTCAGGCGCGCTGCCCAGCGGCGCGGCCGCCGGCGCGGTGCCCAACGTTTCCCAGCCGCCGCGCGGCTGGGCCGCGGCCGCCGCGGCAGCGGGATTCGGCTCTACGCTCATGATGATTTCCGTATCGATGAAAGGCGGGCGGCGGCAGCGGCGACGGCGCGCGGCCCGCGCACCGTGCCGTCCCGCCGGCTTGGGACATCAGGCGGCCGCCGTCGGCAGCGCATCGCCGAACCCGCCGTTGTTGGCAGTCGCACCGGCCTGCGCGGGAGCCGCGCCGCGGTCGACGCGTGCGCTCCGGCTGCGCCGCCGCGACGGCGAGGCCTGGATCGCCAGTTCTGGCGCCGGCTCCGGCGCCATGACCGGCGCCATCGCGGAAGCGATGGCCGGCGTGGAGCGCGGCGCGCGCTGCGGGACGCGTTGCGGCTGCGCGGATTCGGCCTGCGCCACCTCTGCTGCGCACTGCGTGGCGCGCTGCATCGCCAGCGCCGATGCCAGCGCAGGCGACAGCGCGCTGTACAGCGACAGGTATTGCTCGGCCGGCCGGGTCCAGCAGAACAGCGACTGCATGCCGGCGCGCTGCAGCACCTTCCACGCGCGCGGCCGCCGCAGCCATTGCAGCGCGCGCTCGATCGCCGCGCTCATCGCCTCGACGGTCTCGCCGTCGAACAGGAAGCCGGTGGCGCCAGGCCGCGGGGTCGAGCCGTGGCCGGCGTCGCGCACGGTATCGACCAGGCCGCCGACGCGCGAGGCGACCGGCACCGTGCCGTAGCGCATCGCATAGACCGGGGTCAGCCCGAAGGGCTCGAAGCGGCTGCCGTGCAGCAGCACGTCGGCGCCCGCGTGCAGCAGATGCGCCGTTTCCTCGCGGTAGCCGATCGACACGCCGACGCGCTCGGGATAGCGCGCGGCCAGCGCCTCGAAGCCGCGCTCGATCGCGGCGTCGCCACAGCCGAGCACCGCGAACTGCACGGTGTCGTCGGCCTGCAGCGCGCGTTCGATGGCACCGAGCGCGACATCGGCCATCTTCTGATGGGTCAGCCGGCTGCCCATCGCGACCAGCGGCGCGGCGGGATCGGCCGGCAGCCCGAAGCGGTTTTGCAGCGCCGCCTTGCAGGCGCGCTTGCCGGCCATCGAATTGGACGTATAGCAGTGCGGCAGCAGATCGTCGCTGGCCGGGTCCCAGTCCTCGGTGTCAATGCCGTTCGGGATCGCGCCCAGCACATCGCGCCGGGCCTGCAGCAGTCCTTCCAGCCCGTGGCCGAACTGCGGCGTCAGCATCTCCTGCGCATAGTTGTGGCTGACCGTGGTGACGCGGTCGGCGTAGCGGATGCCTGCCTTCAGGAAATTGAGCTTGCCCCAGAACTCGACGCCGTCGGAGGTCAGGCAGTCGTCCGGCAAGCCGAGCTGCCGCGCCAGGCACAGCGGGAAAATGCCCTGGAAGCCCAGGTTATGGATCGTCAGGATGCTCGGCGTGTCCAGCCCGGCGGCGCGCATCAGCAGCGGCGTCAGCCCGGCATGCCAGTCGTGCGCGTGCACGGCCGCGGGCATCGGCAACGGTGTGCGGCCCGCGGCAATCGCGGTGGCCGCATGCGCCAGCGCCGCGAAGCGCTGCGGGTTGTCGGCAAAGTCGCGCCCGGTCGGGTCGGTGTACGGCGTGCCGGCGCGATCGTAGAACGACGGGCAATCGAGCAGGGCGACCTGCACGTTGCTTCCCGGCATTCGGCCGAGCATCAGCCGCATCGCGCTATGCCCGGGTGCCAGCGCCAGCCCGGGCGCGCTCTCGGCAAGCTTCAACGCGCCGAGGCTGCGCAGCCCCACGGCGCCGGCCAGGGCCTGCGGATAGCCCGGCATCAAGATCGTGACATCGAGGCCCCGCTGCTGCAGGGCGCGGGCCAGCCCGCTGACGACATCTCCCAAGCCGCCTGTCTTGGCCAAGGGCATGGCCTCGGCCGCCACGAATAGCACGTTCGTGTTCAAGTTGATCTCCGCCATTCTGAATGCGCTGGTGGTGGGGCGGCGGTCGGGCTGCACCGCCGCTGTTGCACTTCACTTGCGGAGCGTTGTCGCGAGGCCCCGGCGCGTGAAGCGTTGGAGCCATGCGAATGGCATGCCAGCGTGGCGTGAGTTTCGCAAAGGCTTTGCGTTCAACGGTTTGCGTAACTGGTTCGTAACTGTTGAAACAAGCGCTGCGTAAAGGCTCCGCCGGCCGGTGTAAGAACTACATGCCCGGGCCGCCCTTGTGGCGGGTGCCCGCGGTGCTCATCGCGGCGCGATGCAGCAGCGGCACCGGCACCGGCTCGACGCGCCAGATCCGCTCGCAATACTCGCGAATCGCACGATCAGACGAAAAACGCCCCGAGCGCGCGCACGACAGCACCGACATCCGCTGCCAGCGCGTCTGGTCGGTGAACGCAGTGGACACGTCCTGCTGGCAATGCAGATAGGAGGCGAAGTCGGCCAGCAGCATGTAGGGGTCGTGCTGCAGCAGTCCGCCGAAGATCGGCTGGAACACCGACGGATCGCCGCGCGAGAAGAACCCCTGGGCGATCAGGTCGATCACCGCGCGCAGCTCGGCATGGCTCTCGTAGCAGGCGGCCGGCCGGTAGCCGGCGGCCTTCAGCGCGTAGACCTCCGAGGCCGACAGCCCGAACGGGAAGAAGTGATCGGCGCCGATCGCGTCGCGCAGCTCGATATTGGCGCCGTCCATCGTGCCGATCGTGATCGCGCCGTTCATCGCGAACTTCATGTTGCCGGTGCCGGACGCCTCCTTGCCCGCCAGCGAGATCTGTTCGGACAGGTCGGCGGCCGGATAGATCTTCTGCCCATAGGTCACATTGAAGTTCGGCAGGAACACCACCTTGAGCCGGTCGCGGACCTGCGGGTCGCGGTTGATCACGTCGCCGACGGAGGTGATCAGCCGGATCATCAGCTTGGCGTAGTGGTAGCCCGGGGCCGCCTTGCCGGCGAACAGGAAGGTGCGCGGCACGATGTCGGCGTTTGGATCGGACTTGATCCGGTGGTACAGCGCGACGATGTGCAGCACCGCCAGATGCTGGCGCTTGTACTCGTGGATGCGCTTGACCATCACGTCGAACATCGACGCCGGATCCACGACGACGCCGGTGGTCTCGCGCACCAGCCGCGCCAGGTCTTCCTTGTTCTCGCGCCGCGCCGCCTGCCACCGGTCACGAAAGCCGGTGTCGTCGGCGTACGGTTCCAGCTCGCGCAGTTTTTCCAGGTCGCCGATCCAGCCATCGCCGATGGACTCGCACACCAGCCGCGCCAGCCTGGGATTGGACAGGGCCAGCCAGCGGCGCGGTGTGACGCCGTTGGTGATGCTGGTGAACTTCTCCGGCCACATGGCGTAGAAGTCCTTCAGTACGTCCTCGCGCATCAGCCGCGAATGCAGCTCGGCCACGCCGTTGATGGTATGGCTGCCGACGCAGGCAAGATGCGCCATCCGCACATGACGCTGGCCGCGTTCGTCGATCAGCGACAGGCGCGACAGCTGCGACTCGTCGCCGAAGAAGCGGATCCGGACCTCGTGCAGAAAGCGCGCGTTGATCTCGTAGATGATTTCGAGATGGCGCGGCAGCGTGCGCTGGAACAGCGGCAGCGGCCACATTTCCAGCGCTTCGGGAAGCAGCGTGTGGTTGGTATAGGCGAAGGCTCGGCGGGTGATCTCCCAGGCTTCGTCCCAGGCCACATCGTGCTCGTCGACCAGCAGCCGCATCAGTTCCGCGATGCCGATGGCCGGATGGGTGTCGTTCAGCTGCACGGCGAACTTCTCGTGAAAGCGCGTGACGGGAATGCCATGCGCGTCGAGCAGCCGCAGCATGTCCTGCAACGAACAGGACACGAAGAAATATTGCTGCTCCAGGCGCAGCTCCTTGCCTTGCTCGGTCTCGTCGTTGGGGTAGAGGACCTTGGTCAGGTTCTCCGAGGTCACCTTCTTGCTGACGGCGCCAAGATAGTCGCCGCGATTGAACACGCCGAAGTCGAACGCCTCGGTCGCCTCCGCCCGCCATAGCCGCAATGTGTTGACCGTGTTGACGCGATAGCCAAGGATCGGCGAGTCGAAGGGCACGCCGACCACCGTCTTGGCCGGCACCCAGCGGACCCGATAGTGGCCGCGATCGTCGGTGTAGTGCTCGGTCTGGCCGCCCAGCTTGACCTGGACCGCCCATTCGGAGCGCTGGATCTCCCACGGATTGCCGTGGCGCAGCCAGGTGTCGGTGCTCTCGACCTGCATGCCGTCGATGATCGACTGATGGAAGATGCCGTACTCGTAGCGGATGCCGTAGCCGAGCGCGGGGATCTGCATCGTCGCCAGCGAATCGAGGAAGCAGGCCGCCAGCCGGCCCAGGCCGCCGTTGCCCAGGCCCGGCTCCAGTTCCTGTGCCAGCACCGTGTCGAGATCCAGGCCGAGCTCGGCCATGGTTTCCTTGACCTCGTCGAAGATGCCCAGATTGACCAGGTTGTTGCCCAGGTGGGGGCCCAGCAGGAATTCGGCCGACAGATAGGCGACCGTGCGCGAAGGCTGGCCCAGATAGGTCTCCGCCGTACTGATCCAGCGCTGCACCAGCCGGTCGCGCACCGTATGGGCGAGCGCCTGATACAGGTCGTTGGGACTGGCAAGGCCGGGCAGCTTGCCCTGCGTATAGAAGACGTGATCGAGGAAGGCGCGGCGGATGGTCGCGCCCGACATCGCGGTGCGAGTGTCCTCGTGGCTGTCTGGGGGCATGGTTTCGGTGAGCTGCGCCCGGGCGGCTTGCGGCATGGCGGTCCTCCGGTTGGAAAACCGCAAACAGCTGCAAGAGACGTACCTTGCCGTCGGTAAGCGCGTTTTGCTTGACCAGACGGGCATCGGCGCCCTGGCGGTTTTGCCAATTATTGGTGAGTTTGTAGAAAACGGTTAGATCTGATGCGGGATGCGGTCGGCTCCCCTCTCCCGCTGGCGGGAGAGGGGTTGGGGGAGAGGTAGGGCGGCCGATCCGCAACGTCACCAGCCATCCTGCCGCCCGATTCCCTCTGCCCGACCCTCTCCCCGGCCCTCTCCCCGGCCCTCTCCCCTCAGCGGGAGAGGGGGAACACCGGCGTCGATGTCGTCCGTTTCCTACAAACGATTGCGCTAGCGGCGGGATGCATCGGGCGCCGCCCCGGACTAATGTCGGAATGCCATCCCGGACAACGGCGCAACGACGGCTCGACACGGCGCCGGAGGGGAAGGGCGGAGAGGGGAGACACGATGCGCGCTTCGACGCCAGCCGCCGACAGCGTGACGGCAGGGACGACAGCAGGGACCACGGCAGCGGCCGCGGCAACGACCGCGGCGGCGCGCGACGCAATGCCGCGCGGCGTCCGCTATGTCAACGACACCGGGCCCGGCATTACCCGGCGCCAGCTGCGCGGCCGCTTCGCCTACTTCGCCCCCGACGGCACCCGCATCCGCGATCGCGACACCATCGCCCGCATCGATGCGCTGGCGATTCCCCCCGCCTACCAGGACGTCTGGATCTGTCCCGATCCGCGCGGCCATATCCAGGCCACCGGCCGCGACGCCCGCGGCCGCAAGCAGTACCGCTACCACCCGGCCTGGATCGCACTGCGCGACGAGAACAAGTACGACCGCCTGCTGGCATTCGGCCGCGCGTTGCCGCGGCTGCGCCGGCGCGCGCGGCGCGACCTGCAGCGCAACGGCATTCCGCGCGAGAAGGTGCTGGCCGCCGTGCTGCTGCTGCTCGACGCCACGCTGGTGCGGGTCGGCAGCCGGCGCTACGCGCGCCAGAACCGCACCTACGGCCTGACCACGCTGCGCCGCCGCCATGTGCAGGTGCGCGGCAGCCGGCTGCGCTTCCTGTTTACCGGCAAGAGCGGCGTCGAGCATGACGTGACGCTGCAGGATCGCCAGCTCGCGCGGCTGGTGCGCACCTGCGCGGACCTGCCGGGCCAGCATCTGTTCAAGTACCGCGACGAGGACGGCCAGCTGCGCGAGGTCGGTTCCGACGATGTCAACGTGTACCTGCGCGAACTGGCCGGCGAGGACTTCACCGCCAAGGACTTCCGCACCTGGGCCGGCAGCGTCCATGCGCTGGCCGAACTGCGCAAGGCGCCGGCGGCCGAGTCGGAGGCTGCCCGCAAGCGCGCGGTCGCCGCGACGATCAAGATCGTGGCCCGGCGGCTGCGCAATACGGTCGCGGTATGCCGGCAGTGCTATGTCCACCCGACCGTGGTCGACGCCTATATGAACGACAGCATGGCGGCCTGCGTGCAGTGCCGCCGCTCGGTCGCGGCGCTGAGCATGGACGAGACCCGGCTGCTGGCGCTGCTCGAAGCGCAGGGCGCGGCGGCCGGCGAGCGCGGTTAGCGGATTCGGGGCAAGGGCGTCAGGGCGCTGGCGCCTCGGCCTAGCTCTGTTCGAGCAGTTCGTCGATCGTGCGGATCAGCGTGTCCGGCGCGCAGGGCTTGCGGCAGTAGCGCACGATCGGATTCGGCACCTCGGGCAGCGTCTGGATGCTGGTGAAAACGACAATCGGTGTATGACTTAGCGACGCGTCGCCGAGCAGCAGATGACACAGCAAGGCGCCGTCGCCGCGCGGCATGACCCAGTCGGTGACAACCACCGACGGGTGCAGCCGCTGTGCGGCATCGAAGCCGGCCAGTCCATCTTCGGCCAACTCGACGGTAAATCCCGCGCGGCTCAGGGCGCTGGCCATGGCATGGGCTACGGCGGGATCGTCGTCCA
This sequence comes from Cupriavidus sp. UGS-1, assembly GCF_021213615.1. Classification (NCBI taxonomy): domain Bacteria; kingdom Pseudomonadati; phylum Pseudomonadota; class Betaproteobacteria; order Burkholderiales; family Burkholderiaceae; genus Cupriavidus; species Cupriavidus sp. UGS-1. The sequence goes on from NZ_JAJQJF010000001.1 coordinate 310,123, forward strand.
CGACGAGTACGGTTCGCACGGTCAGACCTTGTGTTTGCAGATCGCAATCGTTTCGACCGTGCCATGCAAACCGCGCGCCAGGGGACGCCGTCCGCGACTCAGCCCTTCGGCGCACGCCCCGTGCGCAGCGCGTCGATGCGCCGCTGCACGCCCGGCTGGCTGAACAGCGCCTGTACATCAAAGCGCAGCCGGCGCTGCCAGTTCGGATGGCCGCTGGTGGTGCCCGGCAGGTTGGGCTGTTCGACGTCGGCCAGCAGGTCCTCGACGGGCACCAGCCGCAGCGGCGTGCGGGTGCGCGACAGCCAGGCAAGGATCGTGGCCACCGGCGCGCGGTCGGGGTCGGGCGCCTCGCCCTTGGCGAGCCCGGCCTCGCACAGCGCCTGCCAAAGCGCCTGCCGGTCGCGGGCGCGCTCGGCGCGCGCGCTGGCCTCGGTGACATCCGGGCCAAGCTGGTCCAGGCGCGCGCGCCACGTGATGTCCTGCCCCGCCCACCAGCCGGCGATGGTCGGCAGGTCGTGCGTGGTGGAGGTCGCGACCGCGTTGGTCGGCCAGCGCTCGGGCGGCACGAACGCCGCGGGGCCTGCGTCCGCCTCGTCCCCCTCGTCCACCTCCTCGGCCTTGTCCGCCTTTTTTCCCTTGCCGCCAGCTTCGCCCTCCGGCTGCGCGCGCTCGAACCACAGCACGTCGATGCCGAGCATGCCGCGCTCGGCCAGCGTGGTGTTGAAGGTGTCCGGCACCGTGCCGAGGTTCTCGCCGATGATGATCGCGCGATGGCGCCACGATTCGAGGGCGATCAGCCGCAGCAGGTCGTCCATCGGGTAGCGCAGATAGGCGCCGGATTCCGGCGGCATGCCTTCGGGCACCAGCCAGACGCGCGCCAGCCCGAGCGCGTGGTCGATGCGCAGCCCGCCGACATGCGCGAGGTTGGCCCGCAGCATCTCGATGAAGCCGGTGTAGCCGTGCCGGCGCAGGCCCCGCGGCGAAAACACCGTGATGCCCCAGCTCTGCCCCAGCGCGTTGTACACGTCGGGCGGGGCGCCGGCGGAAAACCCCTGCAGCATCTCGTTCTGCCGGGTCCAGGCATGGCTGCCGGTGGGGTCGGTGCCGACCGCCAGGTCGCCGATCAGGCCGATCGCCATGCCGGCATCGCGGGCGCTGCGCTGCGCGGCGCGCAGGCCGTCGTCGGCCAGCCATTGGAGGAACACGTGATAGCCGATCTCGTCGGGACAGGCGCTGGCGAAGGCCGACAGCGCCGCGTCCTGCGGCGAGCGATGCGTGACGGGCCAGCGCCGCCAGTCGCCGGCCACCTGCAACTCGGCGCGGGTGCCGGCCTGCGCCACGTGCTGGGCCTGCAGCGCCTCGAAGGCGGCGTGCGCCAGCAGCGGCGTGCCGCCATTGCTGCGGAATTTCGCCAGATCGTCGGCGGCGTCGGCGGGCAGCAACTGGTCGCGGTGCTCCCATAGCCAGCGCGTGATCTTCAGCCGCGCCTGCGCGACCGCCGGCCAGTCGATCTCGGCCTTCGATTCCAGCGTCTGCATCACGCCGCCCAGCTGCAGCGCCGAGATCGCGCGCGCCACCGCCGCCTGGCCGAACACCGGCGCCGGGTCGGCATAGAGCACGTTCAGGAACAGCCGGCTGGACGGCGAATAAGGGCTGTAGCGTTCGGGAAAGGCCGCAAAGCCGGCGTGCAGCGGACTGATGGCGACGGCGTCGGCGCCTTCGCGGGCGGCCGCTTCGGCGAACATCGCCAGCGCGCTCAGGTCGCCGATGCCGGCCGGCGCGCCGCGGCGCAGGCCGTAGACCTGCACGGACGGGCCCCAAGGCTTGCGGCTGATCCGCTCCTGCTCGGACAGGCCGATGCCGCGCAGCGCGTCCTGCACGCCGAAGCAGCGCAATGGCGCGACGGCCACCTTGACCTCGATGTCGCCCATCAGCAGCCGATGGTAGCCATGGCTCTGCACCGCCGGCACGATCAGCGCGCCGTGCGCATCGCGCCGCGCGACGCCGGTCTGCACGCTGCCGTCTTCCAGTTCGAGCCGGAACGGCTGCTCCTGCCGGGTATGGACGAGCGGCACGCGGATCGGCTTGCCCTGGTCGGCCGTCAGCAGCGGCGCCAGCGCGGTGGCGGCATCGTCGGCCAGCATCCGGGCGCGCGAGGCCTCGCACTGGCCGATGGTCTTGCAGGGCAGCTCCAGCCGTTCGAGCACGGCCCGCAGCGATGCCTCGGGGACCACGCGTTCGCGCCCCTGGGCATCCTGCCAGTGGACCAGCAGGCCGGCGCGCTGGGCGAGCAGATGCAGCGATGCGAGCGCGGCATCGGGATTGGCTTGGCGCGGCATGGTGAGACTCCTTTGTGGCTGGCTGGTCGGGATGGCGGACGATGGCAAGGATGGCCGTTGAACCGGGTCCGTCCGCTACGACGGCCCCGACGGCGCCAGCGTGGCGGCCAGCAGCACCGCGGCGTGCGGCGCGACGGGCTGGACCGGGTGATCGAGCGGCGCTTCGGGCAGCTCCGGCCGGGCGCTGTCGAACAACCGGGACCAGATCAGCGCCGGCGGCGGCAACCGGTATTCGACCGGCTCGGTGCCGGCGTTCAGCAGCAGCACCGTCACATGGACCTGACCGTCGGCGTCGCGCGTCGCGCGCCTGAGCGCCAGCGTCCGCTCCTCGGGATTGGACCACTGTTCGGGCGTCAGCGGTTGGCCGTCGACGCCGAACCAGCCGATATCGTGAAGACCCGGTGCGAATTCCTGACGACCGTGCAGGAAGTGGCGTTCCGCGTAGGCGGGCAGCCGCGCGCGCAGGCCCAGCAGCCGGCGCACGCATTCGACCATGCCGCGCCCGGTCGGCGTGCGCGCCTCGTCCCAGTTCAGCCACGACAGTTCGTTGTCCTGGCAGTAGGCGTTGTTGTTGCCCTGTTGCGTGCGCAGCCACTCGTCGCCGGCGGTCAGCATCGGCGTGCCTTGCGACAGCAGCAGCGTGGCCATCATCGCGCGCGCGACCTGGCTGCGGGTGGCAAGGATGGCCGGATCGTCGGTCGGGCCTTCCACCGTGCCGTCGGGGCTCCAGTTGGCACTGGCGTTGTCGTCGGTGCCGTCGCGGTTGTCCTCGCCGTTGGCCTCGTTGTGCTTGGTGGCGTAGCTGACGAGATCCGCCAGCGTGAAGCCGTCATGCGCGGTGACGAAGTTGATCGAGGCCCAGGGCTTGCGGTGGCGCCGGTCGAACAGGTCCGCCGAACCGGTCAGCCGCGCGGCCAGATCGCCGCGCTGGCCGGGGTCGCCGCGCCAGTAGCGCCGCACCGTGTCGCGGAACTTGTCGTTCCATTCGGCGAAGCCTGGCGGCTGGTTGCCGACCTGATAGCCCCCCGGACCGAGATCCCACGGCTCCGAGATCAGCTTGACGCGCGACAGCACCGGGTCCTGCAGCACCGCGTCGAAGAAGCCGGCGCCCGGATCGAAGCCGTTGCCCTCGCGGCCGAGCGTGCTGCCCAGGTCGAAGCGGAAGCCGTCGACGTGGTAGCACTGGACCCAGTAGCGCAGCGAGTCGAGCACCATCTGCAGCACGCGCGGATGCGACAGGTTCAGCGTGTTGCCGCAGCCGGTGTCGTTGATGTAATGGCGCTCGTCGCCCGGCACCAGCCGGTAGTAGCTGGCGTTGTCCAGTCCCCGCCACGACAGCGTCGGACCCAGCTCGTTGCCTTCGCAGGTGTGGTTGTAGACCACGTCGAGAATCACCTCGATGCCGGCTGCGTGCAGCCGGCGGATCGCCACCTTGACCTCGTTGAGCTCGCCGCCGCTCAGATAGGCCGGCTCGGGCGCGTAGTAGCTCAGCGTGCTGTAGCCCCAGTAGTTGCGCAGTTCCCGCTGTACCAGGAAGCGGTCCTGCAGGAAGGCGTGGATCGGCAGCAGCTCGATCGTCGTCACGCCAAGGTGATGCAGATGATCGACGAAGCGCGGGTCCGCCAGCGCGGCGAAGGTGCCGCGCTGATGCGGCAGCAGGTCCTCGCGCCGCATCGACAGCCCGCGCAGGTGCGCTTCGTAGATGACGGTACGTTCCCACGGCACCGCCGGCGGCCGGTCGTCCCCCCAATGGAAGCTCTCGTCGACGACGATCGCCTTGGGCATCATCGGCGCGCTGTCGCGACGGTCCGGCGTCAGGTCGGCGCGCGGGCTCTGCAGCCGGTAGCCGAACAGCGCATCGGCCCAGCGCAGCGGGCCGGTCAGCTTGCGCGCATAGGGGTCCAGCAGCAGCTTGGCGGGATTGAAGCGATGGCCGTGGTGCGGTTCATACGGGCCGTGCACGCGATAGCCGTAGACCGTGCCGAGCGCGGCGTGCGGCAGATAGCCGTGCCAGACCTCGTCGGTGCATTCGGGCATCGTCAGCCGTGCCAGCTCCTTGCGGCCGTTGCGCGAGAACAGGCACAGCTCGACCCTGGTGGCGTTGGCCGAGAACACCGCGAAGTTGATTCCGAGGCCGTCCCAGTGGGCGCCGAGCGGGTAGGGTTTGCCGGGAAGGAGCGTGCTGGCGATCGGGGAACGCGACAAGCAGGACCCTCCTAGTCGGGCAGATGGCGCAGCAGCAGCGTCGCCAGCGGCGGCAGCGTCAGCGACAGCGAGGCGGGCAGCCCATGCGACGGCTCGGCCTGCGCGAACAGTTCGCCGCCGTTGCCGACATTGCTGCCGCCATAGCAGGCGGCATCGGTATTGAGGATTTCCTGCCAGCGTCCGGCATGCGGCACGCCGAGCCGATAGTCGGGCCGCGGCACCGGCGTCATGTTGACCACCGCGAGCACCACGTCGCCGCTGTCAGGCGCCGCGCGGCGCAGATAGGCGAACACGCTGTTATGGCTGTCGTCGCCGATCACCCAGCTGAAGCCGCCCGGATCGTGGTCGCAGGCGTGCAGCGCGGGCAGCTCGCGATAGACGCGGTTCAGGTCGCGGATCAACATCTGCATGCCGCGATGGCTGGGATGGTCGAGCAGCGCCCAGTCGAGCGCGCTCTCGTGGTTCCATTCGAGCCATTGCGCGAGCTCGCCGCCCATGAACAGCAGCTTCTTGCCGGGGTGGGTCCACATGAACCCGAAATACGCGCGCAGGTTCGCCAGCTTCTGCCAGTGGTCGCCCGGCGCCTTGTTGATCAGCGAGCCCTTGCCGTGCACCACCTCGTCATGCGACAGCGGCAGCACGAAAGCCTCTGACCACGCGTAGACCATGCCGAACGTCATGTCCTGGTGATGCCAGGCGCGGTGCACCGGATCGTGCGACAGATAGCGCAGCGTGTCGTGCATCCATCCCATGTTCCACTTGAAGGTGAAGCCCAGCCCGCCGCTGTCGACCGGCGCGGTCACGCCCGGCCACGCGGTCGACTCCTCGGCGATCGTCATCGCGCCGTGGCAGCGTTCGCGCACCACGGTGTTCAGCTCCCGCAGGAACGACACCGCTTCCAGGTTCTCGCGTCCGCCGAAGCGGTTCGGCACCCACTGGCCGGCCTTGCGGCTGTAGTCGCGGTACAGCATCGAGGCGACCGCGTCGACGCGCAGCCCGTCGATATGGAACTCGCGCAGCCAGTGCAGCGCGCTGGCCAGCAGGAAGCCGCGCACCTCGTTGCGGCCGAGGTTGTAGATCAGCGTGTTCCAGTCCTGATGGAAGCCCTCGCGCGGGTCCTGGTGCTCGTACAGCGCGGTGCCGTCGAACTGCGCCAGGCCGTGCGGATCGGTCGGGAAGTGCGCCGGTACCCAGTCGAGAATCACGCCGATGCCGGCCTCGTGGCAGCGGTCGACAAAGGCGGCAAAGGCCTGCGGCGGCCCGAAGCGCGCGGTGGGCGCGAACAGCGACAGCGGCTGGTAGCCCCAGGAGCCGCCGAACGGATGCTCGGTGATCGGCAACAGCTCGATATGGGTAAAGCCCAGGTCGCGCACATAGGGGATCAGGCGCTCGGCCAGGATCTCCCATCCGCGCGAAGGATCGTTGACCTCGCGCAGCCACGAGCCGGCATGGACCTCGTAGATCGACATCGGCGCCGAATACGGGTCCTGGCTCGAGCGGCGGCTCATCCAGGCCTGGTCGGTCCAGCCGAACGGCGGCGCGGAGACGCCGGCCTGCGTGACCACCGACGCGGTGCCTGGCGGCAGCTCGGTGGCCAGCGCCAGCGGATCGGCCTTGTCGGGCAGCGGATGGCCGTTGGCGTCGCTGAGGTCGAACTTGTAGCGGCTGCCGGGCTGCACGCCGAGCCCGGCCGGCACGAACAGCTCCCATACGCCGGCGCCGTAGCGCAGCCGCATCGGATGGCGCGCCGGATGCCAGCCGTTGAAGTCGCCGATGACCGAAACGCGGCTGGCGTTCGGTGCCCACACCGCGAAGCGCACGCCCTCGATGCCGTCGACCGTCATCCATTGCGCGCCCAGGCAGCGGCCGAGTTCGAAATGCCGGCCCTCGCCGATCAGGTGCAGGTCCAGCTCGCCGAGCAGCAGGTCGAACGAATATGGATCGGCGCTCAGCTGGCGGGTGCCGTCGCCCCAGGTGATATCGAGCCGGTAATCGCGCCGGCCCAGCCTGTCGGGCAGCGTGCCGGCGAAGATGCCGCCGGCGTGGATGCATTGCATCGGACCGATCGCGTTGCCGACGTTGTCGGCCAGCGCGACCGACTGCGCGCCGGGCAGGCAGGCACGCACCACCATCCGATCGCCCTCCCGGTGCGGACCGAGCAGCGAAAACGGATCGGCATGCCGCGCGCCCAGCAGGGCGTCGTATTGGGCGGCGGTGTGTTCCGATTGCCCGTGCTGGCCCCGCGTCGACGCGGGGCCGGAGGAAGTCATGGTGACCATGGTTGCGTCTCAGACGTGAGGGGGCGGGGGCGGCGAGGCCGGCGGCCCCGCAGTGCCGGCGGGCGCGCCGGTCAGCGTACGGATCAGCCGCGCCAGGCCGTGCACCGGCAGGTCGATCCACGTCACCCGATTGTCGGCCTCGTACTTGACCTCGTAGGCGGCGCGCTCGAGCAGGAACAGATCGAGCAGCGGCTGCATCTGGCCGGGGGCGACCCACGGGTGCAGCGCGGTCTCGGCCACCTCGCGGTAGCCGCCGAGGAAGGCGTCGGTGGCGGTCTGCCGGAAGCGCTCGAGCAGCCCCTCGCGCCGCTCGGCCTGCGCCGGCGGCAGCGCCGAATGGGTGCGCTCGCTGCGGTCGGTGCCGACCGTCGCGGCGGCATAGTCGAACGAGCGCAGGATGCCGGCCACGTCGCGCAGCGGCGACGTCTTGCGGCGGCGGTAGGCCAGCGGCAGGCCCGGCTCGCCCTCGAAGTCGATGATGTAGGTGTCGTTCTGCGCGATCAGCACCTGGCCCAGATGCAGGTCGCCGTGAATGCGCGTCTGCAGGCTGCCCGGCGCTGCCGCGGCCAGCGCGGCGACCAGGTCGGGCAGCCGTTCGCGGCTGTCGAGCACCGCCTGCACGTCGGCGCGGTAGCGCTCGCCGATCGCGCCCTGCGGCGGCTGGCCGGCGCCGGCGCCGATCAGCTGCAGCGCGGTGTCCAGCGCGGCCATCGCGTCGTCGGTCCACTCGCGCACCTGCGCCTCGCCCGCCGGCACCGGCGTGAAGGCCTCGTCGTCGCTCGGCCGCGCCAGCACCGCGTGCAACTCGGCCAGGCGCCGGCCCAGCGTCGCCGCCATCGCCGCGAAGCCGTGCATCGCCTCGGTGAACTCGTCGTCGCCGTTCTCGTTCTCCATCGGCAGCGCATCGTCGATCGCGCGGCCGATATAGTCCAGCGTCCAGTTCCAGCCGTCGCCCTGGTTCAGGATGTAGCCCTGCAGCAGCATCAGCGTATGTGGCGTGCCGTCGGCGCCCGTGCGTACCACTTCGCCGAGCAGCGCGGCGGCATTGGCATAGCCCTGCTCGGTCAGGTAGCGCGTCATCTCGGCTTCCGGATGAATGCCGCCGGAGACGCGGCGCACCAGCTTGAGCACCGCCGAGTTGTTGAACGACAGCGAACTGTTGGACTGCTCCGCCGACATCCACTGGACCGGATCGTCCTCCAGCGCCAGCGCCGCCAGGCCCGGTCCGCCGCGGAAGTGGATCTGCCCGCGCGGCGTGGCGATCTCCGTGCCGGCGCGCAGCGCCTTGACCACCTCACGGGCGAAGCGTTCGACGACGAAGCCGTCGGTGGCCAGGCCGACCCGGCTGCCGCGGCGCACGCGGGCCATCGCCAGCCCGTGCGCCAGTTGCGGCACGCTCGCGCCGGGCGCGTCGTGGTCCCACAGCACGCTGACCGGCAGCTGGTAGCACTCGCTGCGCTCTTTCAGCGCGACCTCGACCTCGGACAGATAGATCGCTTCGCCGGGCGCGGCGGCGCCGAACGGCACCGCGTAGGCAATGGTGACGCCCTGGATCTTCTCGCTCTTGGCGCCGAACCAGCGGCGCCGCGCGATGTAGTCCGGCAGCACTTCGTTCGACAGGATGCGACGCGACGCTTCGGTCAGGTCGGCTTGCGCGGTGTTTTGCATGATCAGCGTGATCAGCTCGGGCATCTGCTGCGGCGCGTCGACGTGCCAGGACGGCGGCTGCGCCTCGGTGGACAGCACGAACCAGTAAAAGCCATAGGGCGGCAGCGTCAGCAGATAGGTCAGCTGGCCGATTGCCGGGAACGGGGTCGCGCCGAGCATCTCGACCGGCACCCGGCCTTCGAATTCGGACAGGTCCAGCTCGACCGCCTGCGGCGCGCGCGACAGATTGGCCACGCAAAGAATGTGCTCGCCCTCGTATTCGCGCAGATAGGCCAGGATTTTCCGGTTGCCGGGGAACAGGAAGCGGAAGCTGCCGCGGCCGAACGCGCGGTGCTGGCGCCGCAGCGCCAGCATGCGGCGCATCCAGTTGAGCAGCGAATGGGTGTCGCGCGACTGCGCCTCGACGTTGACCGCCTCGTAGCCGTATAGCGGGCCCTGCAGCGGCGGCAGCACCAGCCTTTCCGGATCGGCATGCGAAAAGCCGCCGTTGCGGTCGGGCGACCACTGCATCGGCGTGCGCACGCCGTCGCGGTCGCCCAGGTGGATGTTGTCGCCCATGCCGATCTCGTCGCCGTAGTAGATCACCGGCGTGCCCGGCATCGAGAACAGCAGGCTGTTCATCAGCTCGATGCGGCGGCGGTCGCGCTCCATCAGCGGCGCCAGCCGCCGGCGGATGCCCAGGTTGATGCGCGCGCGGCGGTCCGACGCATAGACCTCCCACAGGTAGTCGCGCTCGCTGCTCGTCACCATCTCCAGCGTCAGCTCGTCATGGTTGCGCAGGAAGATCGCCCACTGGCAGTTCGGCGGAATCTCCGGGGTCTGGCGGATGATGTCGGTGATCGGGAAGCGGTCCTCCCGCGCGATCGCCATGTACATGCGCGGCATCAGCGGGAAGTGAAAGGCCATGTGGCATTCGTCGCCGTGCGCGGGCCGCTCGCCGGTGGCCGGCGCGCCGCCGAAGTACTGCTGCGCGTCCTCGGGCCACATATTGGCCTCGGCCAGCAGCAGCCTGCCCTGGTAGTGGTCGTCCAGATGCTTGCGGATCTGGCGGATCACCGTATGGGTCTCGGGCAGGTTCTCGTTGCTGGTGCCCTCGCGCTCGACCAGATAGGGCACCGCGTCGAGCCGCAGCCCGTCGATGCCCATATCGAGCCAGAACCGCATCACCGACAGCACGTCGCGCAACACCAGCGGATTGTCGAAGTTCAGGTCCGGCTGGTGCGAATAGAAGCGGTGCCAGAAGTACGCCCCGGCCACGGGGTCCCAACTCCAGTTGGACTTCTCGGTGTCGCAGAAGATGATGCGCGTGCCGCTGTAGGCCTGGTCGGTGTCGGACCAGACGTAGTAATTGCGCGCGGCCGAGCCCGGCTTGGCATGGCGCGCGCGCTGGAACCACGGATGCTGGTCGGAGGTGTGGTTGATCACCAGCTCAGTGATCACGCGCAGCCCGCGCGCATGCGCGGCGGCGATGAAGCGCCGCACTTCGGCCAGCGTGCCGTATTCCGGATGGACGTTGCGGTAGTCCGCGATGTCGTAGCCGTCGTCGCGGCGCGGCGAGGGATAGAAGGGCAGCAGCCAGATCGTGTCGACGCCGAGGCTGACCAGGTAGTCGAGCTTCGCCAGCAGACCGGCGAAGTCGCCGACCCCGTCACCATTGGCGTCGTAGAACGACTTGATGTGCAGCTGATAGATGACCGCGTCCTTGTACCACAGCGGATCGGCGTTCAGCAGCGCGGTGCTGCCGCGCTCGGAGAGGCGCTTCATGCAGACTCCTCGCGTCTTGGCTTGACGTGCCAGAGGGCGAACGGCAGCGCATGCGGATCGAGCCGGATGCGCTGATGCTTGCCTTGCCACTGGAAGCGATGGCCGTGCATCAGATCCTCGGCGGCCAGTGCGCCGTGATCGGGCAGGCCCCATTCCCACAGCGGCAGTTCGATATCGGCCTCGCGCACCGCGCGCGGGTCCAGGTTCACCGCGGCCAGCAGCACGTCGTCGCCGAAGCCGGCGTCCGCATCGTGCGAGGTCGGCACATAGCGCGCGAAGTACAGCACCGCGTCGTCGCTCGCGTGCAGGAAGCGCAGGCCGAGGTGGTTCTGCAGCGCCGGATGGCTGGCGCGGATCTGGTTCAGCCGCGTGATTTCGGCAACGATATTGCCGGGCCGGTTCCAGTCCCAGGCGCGCAGCTGGTACTTCTCCGAATCCAGATACTCCTCCTTGGTCACGCCGTTGACGACCAGCGGCGTGCCTTCGCACAGCTCGAAGCCGTTATACATGCCCCAGAGCCCGGACAGCAGCGTCGCCAGCGCGGCGCGGATCAGGAACCCGGGCCGTCCCGAGTCGTGCAGGAAGTAGGGGTTGATGTCGGGCGTGTTGACGAAGAAGTGCGGCCGGAAATATTCGCGCAGCGGCGAGCGCGTCAGTTCGGTCATGTACTCGATCAGCTCCCGCTTGTGGTTGCGCCAGGTGAAGTAGGTGTACGACTGGCTGAAGCCCAGCTTGGCCAGCCGCGCCATCATCTTCGGCCGCGTGAAGGCCTCGGCCAGGAAGATGGTGTCGGGATGGCGCTCGCGCACGTTGGCGATCATCCATTCCCAGAAGGGCAGCGGCTTGGTGTGCGGGTTGTCGACGCGGAAGATGCGCACGCCCTCGTTGACCCAGAACATCACGACGTCGCGCAGCGCGATCCACAGCGCAGGGGCGGCGCCGCCCTTGGCGTAGAAGTCGACGTTGACGATGTCCTCGTATTTCTTCGGCGGATTTTCCGCATAGCGCAGCGAGCCGTCGGGCCGGTGCGCGAACCATTCGGGATGCTCGCGCAGCCACGGATGGTCGGGCGAACACTGGATCGCGAAGTCGAGTGCCAGCTCGAGCCCCGCCTCGGCGCTGGCCGCGCGCAGCCGGCGGAAGTCCTCGATCGTGCCCAGTTGCGGGTGGATCGCGTCGTGGCCGCCCTCGGGCGAGCCGATCGCGTACGGGCTGCCGGGATCGTCCGGCGCGGCGCGCAGGCTGTTGTTGCGGCCCTTGCGGTTGGCGCGGCCGATCGGATGGATCGGCGGGAAGTACAGCACGTCGAAACCCATCGCGCGGATCGCCGGCAGGCGTTCGATCACGTCGTCGAAGGTGCCGTGGCGCTCGGCGTCGCCGCTCTGCGAACGCGGGAACAGCTCGTACCAGCTGGCGAAGCGCGCCGCCAGCCGGTCGGCCTCGACCGGCATCGCGACCGGATGGCGCGTGGCGAAGTGGCGCGGATCGGCCGCCTGCATCAGCGTGCGGGTATGCGGCGACAGCAGGATCTCCAGCCGGCGCAGGTCGTCGCCGGCGGCCGCCTCCAGTTCCGCGGCGACGTCGCGCAGCGCGCGCGTGGCGTCGCGCTCGCCGCTGCGGCCGTGCCGCAGCGTATTGGCGACCAGGCGCGCGCCTTCCTCGATTTCCAGCGTCACGTCGACCCCGGCCTGCTTCTTCTTGGTGACCTCGTCGCACCAGGTGGCGAATGCATCGTGCCACGCCTCGACGGTGAATTCGTGCCGGCCCAGCGCGGTCAGCGCGAAGCTGCCGACCCAGCGGTCGTTGACGGTCGGCGCCATCGGCGCCTCGTGCCAGCTTTCCTCGCCGGGGCCGCGCCACAGCACGACGGCGGCGAGCTTGTCGTGGCCATCCATCCAGATGTCGGCGCTGACCTCGACGCGCTCGCCGGTCACGCGGCGCACCGCGAAGCGGCCGTTGTCGCAGGCGGGCGCGACGTTCTCGATGGCGATGCGCGGCGCCTGTACGGCGGCGGCAACGCTGCGCTCCAGTGCGGCGCGCACCGACGCGCCGAAGCGCTTGCCTTCGCGCCGGGCCGGCTCGGCGAGCGCCGCCGACGGGGCGGCATGGAACAGCTGCACGCCGGCCGGGGCCAGCGTGATGTTGTCCAGCGCATCGAGCAGCGTGCCCGCCTCCACGCCGCCGCCGGGTCCGCCGTCGGCCGCCAGCAGCGTGCCCGCGCCATGCGGCAGGGCGCTGAGGATGCGATCGGCCCCGAGGCTGGCGGGCTGCTGCGTATCGGGATTGATCACGATGGCCAGCGGCAGCGGCGCGCCGGCGGCGGGCATCGGCAAGCGCGCCAGCGCGATCAGCGCGCCATCGGCGCCGCTCAACTGGCGCACGGCCAGCGCCGGGGCCGGACCGCGCGCGGCGATCCAGGCGTTGGCATGGATCAGTTCGTGCGACAGGTCGTAGCTCAGGCCCTGGTCGGCATCGCCATCGCGGGAGCCCGGCTGGTCGTAGGGCTGGTCACGTTGTGGGTCCTCCTCGCAATCGCCGCCGCATTCGAAGCCGGCCGGCACCAGGATGCCGTCTCCCAGCGCGGCCGCGGTCCATAGCGCGCGGCGCGCCGCCAGCGCGTCGAGGCCGCGGGCCTGGATCGCCGGTGCGGCCAGCACCGCGCCGAAGGGCCGCAGCCGGGCGATTTCCTCGGTCAGCCAGGGGCTGCGGTAGTCCCACCACGGCAGCGAGCAGAAGGCGCCATCGAAGCCGCCGCCGCTCAGATCGGCCAGTTGCGCCGGGCTGGTGCCGGGCGTCCACGCCAGCATCAGCGGCGGGCGCCGTGCGCCCGTGTGGCTGCCGCTCACGCTTGTGTCACCGGCGCCCTTCAACGCGGCGCTCAGCCTGGCCCAGTGCCGTCCCGCCACGCGGGCCGGCGCGCGGCACACATAGCCGGCGATATCGAGCTCGGCCAGTCCCTGCAGCCGCTCGGTCCACCACGACACCAGCGCGGCAGCGACCCCCTCGTCGTGCCAGCGCAGCCGTGTGCCAGGCAGATGGTTGTCGGTATCGCGCGGATCGGGCATCGCGCCGTCGTGCCGCCAGAGCGGATCGATCGGCGCGGCGCCGTCGGGATAGCGGTCCAGCGCGAGCTCCAGCAGGCAGGCCAGCCCTTGCGCCCGGCAGTGGGCCGCGAGCGCGGCCAGCGTGTCGGGCGGGGTATGCAACGCGGAGGCGCCTGTCAGCAGCACATGATCGAAGCCGAGCGCCTTGGCCCGGGCCAGGGCCCCGAGGGCGCCGTCATTGGCCTGGTGGACAAAATTCGGATCGATCTGGCAGATGCGCACGGATTGGCTCGTCGGAGGCGAAGGACAGTCCGGGCACTGATGCGAAGCGCGTGCCAATATACCGGCGCGTCGGACAAGCACCGACGCGCCGGCAGAGCCTCCCCTTGCCGGGCAAGGCGCCGAGCACGATTGCGGCCGGGAAGCCGCTTGCCGATATGACAAGCCCCGAAATGTGGCCTGTAAAAACTACAGTGCCGCGCTGGCAGAAAGTATCCGAAGGAGTATCCGCCGCGTGTAGCCGCGGCAAAGCATTCGAGCCGTCGGCGGGACCGGGTTCAGGCGGCAGGACGTCCGGTGGCCGCACCGCGCCGGCGCCGGCCGCTGCTGGCGGGCCGCCGTGCGGCCGCAACGGGGCGGCTGCGGTCTCCATCGGCGGACATCGCGGCAACCGCGGCGCCATCGACTGCGGCGGGGGCCGGCAGCGCGGCGCGGCCAGACGCCGGCACGGTGCATTCGCAACTGCGGCGGCACACCAGCACGCAGCCATGGCCGGCCTGCCGGCAGTAGTCGCGATGCAGCACCGCGGCAACGATGGCCGGATGGCAGGCCATCAGGCCCGGATAGGACTCCAGCGCCCACGGCCACGACAGGCCATCGTCATGCAGCACCAGCAGCGCCTGCGGCGGCCAGCCGGCCTGCGCCTGCGCCAGCGGCCCGCGCACCATCGCGCCGCCATCGACCAGGGCCTCGCGCTGGCGCAACAACGGTTGCACCGTGAGCGGGCCGGTCACTTCGGTGCCTGCCTGGATCACGCAGGCGCAGAAGCGGCCCGCACCGGCGACGCGCACGTGGCCGGCCTGTGCTTCGATCTGGGCGGCCGCCAGCGCCATGTCGCCGCCCCCGGGAAGCGTGGCGCGCACGCGGTCGATCTGCTGCATCTGGGCGCCGAAGCCCTGCAGCGCGGCGACCCGGCGCGCCGCTTCGGCGCCGCGCCCCAGGCCCAGCACCACCGTCGACAGTCCGCGCGCGGAATGGATGTTCAGACCTCCCGGTGCGAGATCGCCGTCGGCCGGGGCCCACACCACGCCCACCGCCACGGCGGGCAGCGAGACCGGGCCGGGCCGATCGGCGGGGGACAGCGTCATCCGGATGACCGAGCCGGCGGGGCCGTCGTAGCGGTCCAGCGCGGTCACCAGTTCGTACAGCGCGGCAAGCCTGCCCCCCGCGCGGGCGCCGGCGTGCCTGCCGTCCGCACCGCGCGACGAATCAACCGACCCATCGCGCGACCGATCGCCCAACCCATCGCGCGGGCGCGGCCGGTCCACGGCCAGGATCTCGACCTGCGGCGCGGCGGCGCCGGTCACCTCTTCCTGCAGGGGCCGCAGATGCAGCACGCCGCCGCCGGCGTGGTCGAGCATGCCGGTGGCCGCCGCGACGGCCGCGCGGCCGAGCCGTTCGGTGGCGATTTCGCCGAAGCCGCAGCGCACCGCCAGTTCCGTAGCCGCGTCATGCGCGTGGGCGAGGTCGTCGGTCGCGTCGATCGCAAGTCGAGTCTGCATGGCTGCGTGGCGGGGTAAACAGGGGTGAACAGCGATGAACCGGCGTGATCAGATCTGGCCGGCGCGGGCTTCGCTGCCCTGCGCCGCGCGATTGCCCAGTTCGGCAAACAGCGTGACGATCTGCTGGTTGAAGGCGGGGATATCGTCCGGCTTGCGGCTGCTGACCCAGTTGCCGTCGCGCACGACCTCGCGATCGACCCATTCGCCGCCGGCATTGCGGATATCGTCGGCCAGCGACGGCCAGCTGGTCAGCGTGCGGCCCTTGACCAGACCGGCCGACACCAGCAGCCAGGGACCGTGGCAGATCACTGCAATTGGCTTGCCGTCGTCCTGCATTTTCTTGACGAAGCGCTGCGCGGCCTGGTCCATGCGCAGCGCGTCGGCATTCATGGTGCCGCCGGGCAGCACCACGCCGTCGAAGTCGTCGGGATGGGCGTCGGCCAGCGTGGCCTGCACGCCGAAGCGGTCGGCCTTCTTGTCGTGCTGGGCGCCTTGTACCTCGCCATCGTGCGGCGCAACGATGACGGTTTCGGCACCGGCCTGTTGCAAGGCCTGGCGCGGGCCGGTCAGTTCGACCTGTTCGAACAGATCGGTAACCAGGAAGGCGATGCGCTTGCCCGTCAGCGGATGATTGGCGTCGGGGGACGTGTTCCGGTTCATGTTGCGGTCCTCGTTGCACAGGGAAGTCGATCCGTCGATTCATCGAATCGCCGAAATGGAGCGGGACGCGGTCCGACCTTGTAGCTTTTGCGGCCGGCGGTAAAAAAGCGCTCGCCGCCGCGCCGCGGGTCTTGCGGGATGGCGGCGTCCGCGTCCACTTCGGTCCAGAGCGGCAAGAAGCGTGCCCCGAGGCCCGGTGCCGAGCGACGTCGGCCTGAGTCCGATGGGCCCGCAGCGGCCGCTGGCATAACATCGTCTTATCGATGTGCCGGCCGATGGACCCGATCGGCAAGGCCATCGCAGCCGGAGTCCGCATCCATGGACCTTGTCGTAGCGCGGCCCGAGGGCCTGTACTGCCCGCCGGGCGACTTCCATATCGACCCGTGGCGCCCCGTGGCGCGGGCTGTCATCACCCACGCCCATTCCGACCATGCGCGCGCGGGCAGCGGCCACTATCTGTGCGCGGCGCCGGGACGCGGCGTGCTGCTGTCGCGCCTGCCCGATATTCACCTGGACAGCCTCGACTATGGCCAGGCCATCGTGCACAACGGCGTTCGCATCAGCCTGCATCCGGCCGGGCACGTGCTGGGCTCGGCCCAGGTCCGGCTCGAATACCGCGGCGAGGTGTGGGTCGCATCGGGCGACTACAAGCTCGCGCACGACGGCACGTGCGCGCCGTTCGAGCCGGTGCGCTGCGATACCTTCATCACCGAGAGCACCTTCGGCCTGCCGATCTATCGCTGGCAATCGCAGGCCGACCTGATGGCGCAGATCCTGTCGTGGTGGCGCGCCAATGCCGAACAGGGCCGGGCCAGCGTGCTGTACTGCTACGCCTTCGGCAAGGCGCAGCGCATCCTGCATGGCTTGATGACGCAGGCAGGCGAGGCGGGGCTGCCGGGCCCGATCGTCGAGCATGGCGCAATGACGGCGCTGAACCGCGCCTATGCGGCCGCCGGCGTGGCGCTGCCGGCGACGGTGCATGCGTCCGAGCTGCCGGCGCGCAGTCCGCTGCTGCGCCAGGCGCTGGTGATCGCGCCGCCGTCGGCGCAGCGCTCGCCGTGGCTGCGGCGCTTCGGCGATGCCTCGCAGGCCTTCGCCAGCGGCTGGATGCGGATTCGCGGCACGCGCCGGCGGCGCGGCGTCGATCGCGGCTTCGTGATTTCGGACCATGCCGATTGGCCCGGCCTGCATGCGGCGATCGAGGCGACCGGGGCGCAGCGGGTGTTCGTCACCCATGGTTATGTGCATGCGATGGTGCGCTATCTGTGCGAACGCGGTCTGCAGGCGCAGGGTTTCGAGACGCAGTACGGCGACGAGGAGGACCACGATCGGGACGAGCCGGAAGGCGCGGCCGGCGCGAACGGCGGGCCCGGAGCAAACGGCGAGGCGGCGGACGGCGCGATCGACGCAGCGGACGGCAAAGCGGACGGCAATGCGGACGGCAATGCGGACGGTGTATCCGCCGATCCAAGGGGCGTCTCATGAAGGCTTTCGCCGAGCTGTACGCCGCGCTCGATGCAACGACCTCGAACAACGCCAAGCTGGCGGCGCTGCGCGGCTATCTGCAGGCCGCGCCGCCGGCCGACGCCGCCTGGGCGGTCTATTTCCTCGCCGGCGGCAAGCCGCGCCAGCTGGTGCCGGTGGCGATGCTGCGCACGCTCGCCGAGCACGCGGCGCGTTTGCCGACCTGGCTGTTCGAGGAGAGCTACCAGGCCGTCGGCGATCTGGCCGAGACCATCGCCTTGCTGCTGCCCGAGTCCGAACATACCGACGATGCGGGTCTGGCCGAATGGGTCGAGCAGCGGCTGCTGCCGCTGCGCGGCCTGCCGCCCGACGTGCTGCTGCCCAGGCTCGACGCGCTGTGGCGGCCGCTCGACGCGCAGGCGCGGCTGGTGCTGTTCAAGCTGATCACCGGCGCCTTTCGCGTCGGCGTCTCGCGGCTGCTGGTCACGCGCGCGCTGGGCGAGGTGGCCGGTATCGATCCGAAGCGCGTGGCCGAGCGGATGGTCGGCTATACCGATATCTCGGCGCGGCCCGACGCCGAGCACTATCTGGCACTGATCGCGCCCGACGGCAGCGGCGAGCACGGCGGGGACGGAGAGCGCGTAGGCGATGGTGCCAACGTTCCACGCAGCCGCGGCGGCCAGCCCTATCCGTTCTTTCTCGCCCATCCGCTGCAGGCGCCGCTCGAGCAGTTCGACGCCGTGCTGGGCCCGGTCTCGCAATGGCAGGTCGAATGGAAATGGGACGGCATCCGCGCGCAGATCGTGCGGCGCGACGGCCAGACCTGGATCTGGTCGCGCGGCGAGGACCTGATCACCGAGCGCTTCCCCGAGCTGGCAGAAGCCGCCGCACCGTTGCCCGACGGCACGGTGATCGATGGCGAGATCGTGGTCTGGCGCGACGAACGCGTGCAGCCATTCGCCCTGCTGCAGCAGCGCATCGGCCGCAAGAACCTCGGCGCGAAGCTGCTGCGTGACGCGCCGGCGGTGCTGCTGGCCTATGACCTGCTCGAATGGCAGGGCGAGGACTGGCGCCGCCGCGCGCAGGGCGAGCGCCGCGCCGCGTTGGAGCGCGTGCTGGCCGCGCATCCGCATCCGTCGCTGCGGCTCAGTCCGCTGGTGCAGGCGGACGACTGGCCCGGGTATGCGGTGCTGCGCGAATCGTCGCGCGAGCTCGGCGTCGAGGGCTTCATGCTGAAGGCGCTCGATGCCGCCTATGGCTCGGGCCGGACCAAGGATGTCGGCGTCTGGTGGAAATGGAAGATCGATCCGTATGCGGTCGATGCGGTGCTGATCTACGCGCAGCGCGGCCACGGCCGCCGCGCGAGCCTGTACACCGACTTCACCTTCGCGGTATGGAGCGCGCCGCCGGGTACCGAGGGCCGGGTGCTGGTGCCGTTCGCCAAGGCGTATTCGGGCCTGACCGATCAGGAGATGCGGCAGGTCGACGCGATCGTGCGGCGGACCACCATCGAGACCTTCGGGCCGGTGCGCAGCGTCGAGCCGACCCAGGTATTCGAGCTGGGCTTCGAGGGCATCGCCCGCAGCAGCCGGCACAAGAGCGGCATCGCGGTGCGCTTTCCGCGGATGCTGCGCTGGCGTACCGACAAGACGATCGAGGAGGCCGACACGCTGCAGACGCTGCAGGGCATGCTGCCGTCCGCCGAAAGCGGCGACCGAGGGAAAGCGGCATGAGCGCGCGTGGGGCCGACGCATTGGCCTTGCCCGCGGCGCCGCTGGCGCAGGCGCTGCCGCAATGGTTCGCGCGGCGCGGCTGGCAGCCGTTTCCGTTCCAGCAACAGGTGTGGCAGGCCATCGCCGCTGGCCGCAGCGGCCTGGTGCATGCGACCACCGGCACCGGCAAGACCTATGCGGCCTGGCTCGGCGCGCTGCTGCGCCATGGCGAGCCGGTGGCACAGACCGCCACCGCGCCGCCGCTGACCGTGCTGTGGCTGACGCCGATGCGCGCGCTGGCCGCCGATACCGCGCGCGCGCTGCAGGCGCCGCTGGCCGAGCTCGGACTGAACTGGACCGTCGGCCTGCGCACCGGCGATACCGGCAGCAGCGAGCGCGCCGCGCAAGCGCGGCGGCTGCCGACCGCGCTGGTCACCACGCCGGAGAGCCTGTCGCTGCTGCTGACGCGGGCTGATGCGAAGGAAGCGCTGGGCCGCGTGCGGATGGTGGTGGTCGACGAATGGCACGAGCTGATCGGCAACAAGCGCGGCGTGCAGGTACAGCTGGCGCTGGCGCGGCTGCGCCGCTGGTGTCCCGACCTGGTGGTCTGGGGTTTGTCTGCCACGCTGGGCAACCTCGAACACGCCAGCGAGGTGCTGCTGTCCGGCACGCCGGCCGATCGGCGCGAGCTGGTGCGCGGCAAGATTCCCAAGGAGCTGATCGTCGATACGCTGCTGCCCGATGCCGCCGGGCGGTTTCCGTGGGCCGGGCACCTGGGCCTGTCGATGCTGCCGCATGTGGTGCGCGAGATCGACGGCAGCAGCACCACGCTGGTCTTCCTCAATACCCGCTCGCAGGCCGAGCGCTGGTACCTGGCGTTGCTGGAGGCGCGGCCCGACTGGGCCGGACAGCTGGCGCTGCATCACGGCTCGCTGGATCGCGATGTGCGCGAATGGGTCGAGGCCGGCCTGAAGACCGGCGCGCTGAAGGCGGTGGTCTGCACCTCCAGCCTCGATCTGGGCGTCGACTTCCTGCCGGTTGAGCGCGTGCTGCAGGTCGGCTCGCCCAAGGGCGTGGCGCGGCTGCTGCAGCGTGCGGGCCGCTCCGGCCACGCGCCGGGGCGGCCCTCGCGCGTGACGATCGTGCCGACCCACAGCCTTGAACTGGTCGAGGCGGTCGCGGCGCGCCACGCGGTCAGGGCAGGGCGCATCGAGGCGCGCGAGTCGCCGGTCAAGCCGCTCGACGTGCTGGTCCAGCATCTGGTCACGGTGGCGCTGGGCGGCGGCTTCGTTCCCGACGCGCTGCTCGACGAGGTGCGCGGCGCCTATGCCTACCGCACGCTGACCGACGCCGAATGGCAGTGGTGCCTCGACTTCGTGCGGCAGGGCGGCAGCAGCCTGTCCGCCTATCCGGACTACCGGCGTGTGCAGCCCGACGAGGATGGCGTCTGGCGCGTGCCGGACGTCCGCCTTGCCCGCCGCCATCGGATGAGCGTCGGCACCATCGTCAGCGATGCGACGATGCAGGTGCGCTACTGGAGTCGCGCGGGACGCGGCGGCGCCTCGCTTGGCACGGTCGAGGAGGGCTTTATCGCGCGGCTGTCGCCGGGCGACTGCTTCCTGTTCGGCGGCCGGCTGCTCGAGTTGGTGCGCGTGCAGGAGATGACCGCCTATGTCCGGCGCGCCGACAAGGGCCGGCCCGTGGTGCCGCGCTGGAACGGCGGGCGGATGCCGCTGTCGACCGAACTGGCCGACGCGGTCGTCGCCACGCTCGAGGATGCCGCCGCGCAAAGGCTCGATCCCGCGGATACGCCGGAGCTGCCGTTGATCCAGCCGCTGGTCGAACTGCAGCAGCGCTGGTCGGCACTGCCGACGCGCACCACGCTGCTGGCCGAGACGCTGAACTCGCGCGAGGGCTCGCATCTGTTCCTGTATCCCTTTGCCGGGCGCTCCGTGCATCTCGGCCTGGGCAGCCTGCTGGCGTGGCGGCTCGGCTCGCAGTTGCCGACGACGATCTCGGTCGCCGTCAACGACTACGGGCTGGAACTGCTGTCGGCCGCGCCGCTCGACTGGGCGCACTGGCTGCCGCTGGTGCTGGCGCAGGAACGGCAACGCGATCTGGTCGCCGACGTGCTGGCCAGCCTCAATGCCGGTGAGTTGTCGCTGCGGCGCTTTCGCGAGATCGCGCGGGTGTCGGGGCTGGTGTTCCAGGGCTATCCCGGCGCGCACAAGAGCGCGCGGCAGCTGCAGGCCTCGTCGAGCCTGTTCTACGAGGTGTTTCGCAAGCACGATCCCGAAAACCTGCTGCTGGGCCAGGCCGAGCGCGAGGTCCTGAACCAGGAGCTCGATGCCGCGCGCCTGTCGCGGACGCTGGATCGGCTCGCGGAGCTGCGGCTCGATCTGCGCGTGCTGAAACGGCCGACGCCGCTGTCATTCCCGTTGATCGTCGAATTCCTGCGCGAGAAGCTGAGCACCGAGAAGCTGGCCGACCGCATCGCACGGATGCTGGCCGATCTCGAACGGGCGGCGGGGCCGGAGGGCGAGGGCGACGGAGTATTGGTGCCGGCGAACGAGCCGCCGCCCGATCGCGTCGCGGAGATCGCGCGCTTCGGCATGGCCGATCACGCCGGCCGGTCGCCCTCGTCCTCGTCCTCTTCCTCGTCTTCGTCGTCCCGGCGCCGGCGCCCACGCAAGGTGTCGAAGCCGTTGCCGCCGCTATGAGCGTGCCGATGTCGTCCGCTCCGTCGTTCTCGCCCTCGTCGGCTTCTTCATCCGCGCGTCAGGTCGAGGTTGCCGGCGAGACACTGTGGCTGCTGCCGGAGCGCGCGCTCTGGTGGCCGGCCGCCGCGATGCTGCTGGTGGCCGACGTCCATTTCGGCAAGGCCGCGGCCTATCGCGCGCTGGGCCAGCCGGTGCCGGCCGGCACCACGCGCGACAACCTGGCACGGCTGGCGGATCTGGCGGCGCGCTATCCGGCGCGCGAGCTGGTCTTTCTCGGGGATTTTCTCCATGCCCGCGCGAGCCGCACGCCGGCGGTGCTGGCGGCCCTCGCGGATTGGCGCCGCGGGCTTCCGTCGACGCTGCGCTGCACGCTGGTACGCGGCAATCACGATGCACGGGCCGGCGATCCGCCGCCCTCGCTCGATATCGCGGTGGTCAGCGAACCGTGGCGGCGCGGACCATTCGCGCTGTGCCACTTGCCGGGAGCGGCGAACGGCGGCTACGAACTGGCCGGGCACCTGCATCCCGCCTATACGCTGCGCGCCGGCTCCGACTCGGTTCGTCTGCCGTGCTTCGTCTTCGATGCGCATGCCGGCATCCTGCCGGCGTTTGGCGCCTTTACCGGTCACGCGCCGGTCAGGCGGGCGCCGGACCGGCGCCTCTATGTGATCGGCGACGACCGGGTCTGGGCCGTGCCGGCGCGCTAGCGCAACGGGTGAGCCGTCGCGGTCGGCCTCATGGATGCCAGGTCGCCGGTGCTTCGATGCGCGGCGCCGGCCGCTGGCTTCCCGCCATCGCATAGGAAAGCCGGTTCGCCGCCTCCACCACGGTCTTGGCCATCTTCAGCAACCGGGCTTCCGTCAGCCGGGAGGTCGGCCCCGAGATGCAGATCGAGCCGAGCAGCCGCCAGTGCAGCCCGAACACCGGCGCCGCCACGCTGGACACCTCGGGCTCGCGTTCGCCCATCGAAAGATGAAAACCCCGCTGCCGGATGGCTTCGTACGGCCGGCCCGACGCCCCGGAGAAGGCCAGGATCACGCGGCCGGGCGCGCCCTTGTCCAGCGGCAGCGTGGAACCGATCCGCACATGGTGCCGGATCGCCTGCGGCCCTTCGACGCGCAGCAGGCAGGCCCGCTCGTCTCCCTCTCGCACGTAGAACGACGCGCTCTCGCCGGTCTTGCGCGACAGTTCGCGCAGTACGGGCTCCACCACTTCCTGCACGTTGAACGTGGCCTGATAGCAGGCGCCGAGCCAGCCCGCCGCGCGCCCCAGGCGCCAGTTCCCGTCTTCCTTCTGCACCAGGTAGTTGTGCGCCGCCAGCGTCCTGGCGAGGCGAAGCACGGTGGTCTTGTGGATTCCCGTGCGCCGGCTGATCTCGGCCAGCGGCAGATCGGCATCGTTGACGCCAAACGCCTCCAGCACCATCAACGCCCGCGAGACGGCCGTCACGCCGCCGGCGGCGTCATCCCCGCGCTCTGTCGAGCCCTTCATCGCTCCGCTCCGATATGAAATGCGTTTTGCACAACGAAACGGCATTGTATGAGGTGAAACGACGCAACACAATGCGCGAAAACCAAACGGAGACAACCATGCAAGGCCCCTGCCGATTTTCGATCGCCGCCATCTGCCTGGCGAGCGCCTTCCTGACTTCCACCGCTGCCACCGCCACTACCGCCGCTGCCGGCTATCCCGCCAAGCCGATCCGCGTGGTCGTGCCGTTTCCCGCGGGCGGCGGGACCGACATCATTGCCCGCGAGGTAACTAACCGGGTGGCGCTGTCGACCGGATGGACCTTCGTCGTCGAGAACAAGCCCGGCTCGGGCGGCAATCTCGGCATCGATGCCGTGGCCAAGGCGCCCGCGGATGGCTACACGATCGCGCTGGGCCAGACTAGCAATCTGGCCATCAACGCCACGCTCTATCCCCGCCTTCCGTACAAGCCGCTGACCGACCTCGCGCCGATCGCGCTGGTGGCCAGTGCGCCGCTGGTGCTGGCGACGTCGACGACCTCGCCCTACAAGACCCTGGGCGAAGTCATCAGCGCCTCGCGTGCCAGGCCATCGGCCATCAATTTCGCCTCGCCGGGCAACGGCACCGTGGCACACCTCGCCGGCGAGCTGTTCCAGAAAACGGCCGGCATCGAACTGACCCATATTCCGTACAAGGGCGCGGCGCAGGCGGTCAATGACCTGATCGGCGGCCAGGTCGACCTGTACATGGCCTCGGTGCCCAGCCTGCTCGGCCATATCCGCAACGGCAAGCTGCGGGCGCTGGCCGTCACGTCGACCGGCCGCGTCGCCGACCTGCCGCAGGTGCCGACCTTTGCGGAGTCCAACGTGAAGGGCTTCGAGGCCTCGACCTGGTTCGGTTTCGTGGCCCCGGCCTCCACGCCAAAGGACATCGTCGTGCGCCTGAACGCCGAGTTCAACAAGGCGCTGCAAGCGGCCGAGCTGAAGAAGAAGCTGAACGACCAGGGCGCAACCGTGCTTAGCGGTACGCCCGATCAATTCGGCGCGCTGATCCGTCAGGACATCGCGCGCTGGGCAGCGGTCGTCAAGGCGTCCGGCACCACGCTGGATTGACGTCTTCGATCATCCCGCCCGCCGTCCCCATCCGATCCGATTCCATCCGATTCCATCCGATTCCATCCGATTCCATCCGATTCCATCCGATCCTTTCTGCCTCACGGAGTAGCACCATGGCCCTGCCCAACATCCTGAAGTCGTTCGAGCGCGTGTCGCCCGATATCGTCGCGCGCGCCGCCCGATTCCAGCCTGCCATCCTTGCCGACGTCGCGGGTCGCCGCGGCGCGGTGCACGGCCGCATCAAGCCGCTGCGTCCGCAGATGAAGCTGGCCGGGCCCGCGTTTACCGTGGAAGTGCGGCCCGGCGACAACCTGATGATTCACGCGGCGCTGGCGCTGGCGCAGCCCGGCGATGTGCTGGTCATCGACGGGAAGGGCGACCAGACCTCCGCGCTGATGGGCGCGATCATGATGAACGCGGCGCGTCAGCGCGGTCTTGCCGGCGTGGTGATGGATGGCGCGGTGCGGGACAGCCTCGAGATCGAGGCGCTCGATTTCCCGGTGTTCTCGGTGGGCACCAATCCCAACGGTCCGACCAAGGAAGTGGCCGGCCGCATCGGCCACCCGGTCTCGATCGGCGGCGTCACCGTGAATCCGGGCGACTTCGTCAGCGGCGACGCCGATGGCCTGGTGGTGGTCGAGCGCGAGAAGATCGAGTCGCTGCTGCCGCTGGCCGCGCACAAGGAAGAGGCCGAGGCCCGCCGGATTGCGCAGATTCGCGAGGGCAAGACCAATGCGCCGTGGCTGCTCGCCGCGCTGGTGACCGCGGGCGTGCTGAAGGAAGGGGAGGTGCTGTAATGACCCGCTCCGTCATTCTCGTCACGGCCGCCGATCTCGCGCAGCCGGCGCTGGACCTGCTGCGCGACTACGACGTCGTGTTCGCCGGCAAGGCGCCGCAGCCCGACGATCTCGTGGCGCTGGCCAGGCAAACCAATCCGGCTGGCATCATCGTCCGCTACGGCAAGGTCGGGGCCGACATCATGGACGCCGCCCCGGCGCTGAAGGTCATCTCCAAGCATGGCAGCGGCATCGATGTGATCGACCAGGTGGCAGCCGCCAGGCGCGGGATCGCGGTGAAGGCAGCGGTCGGCGCAAACGCGGCGGCGGTCGCCGAACATGCCTGGGCGCTGATCCTTGCCTGTGCCAAGTCCGTGCCGCAACTGCATGGCAGGATGCGGGCCGGGCACTGGGACAAAGCCGCCCACAAGACGATCGAGCTGTCCGGCCGCACGCTGGGCATCGTCGGCCTCGGGGAGATTGGCCGCCGCGTGGCCGTCATCGGGCAGGCGATGGGCATGCGCGTGCTCGCCTTCGATCCCTTTGCCCGCACTGTGCCGGAGGGCGTCGAACTGGTGGAACTGCCGGCGCTCTACCGCAACGCCGACGTGGTGTCGCTGCATTGCCCGCTGACGGACGAGAACCGCCGCATGCTCGATCGCGAAACGCTGGCGACCTTCAAGGATGGTGCGATCCTCGTCAACACGGCGCGGGGCGGATTGATCGACGAGGCGGCGCTGGTCGAGGCGATGGCGGCCGGCAAGCTGTATGCGGCCGGGCTCGACAGCTTCGAGAGCGAACCGCTGCCGTCTCCTCACCCGTTTCGCGACATTCCGCAACTGATTCTGTCGCCGCACATCGGCGGGGTCAGCGATGCCGCCTACGTGAAGATGGGCATCGGTGCCGTGCGCAACGTACTGGACGTGCTGGAGGCCACGGTCGCCACCTGAGGACTTCTTGCTGCTGGCGCCGCCATCGCGTCGCGCCAGCCGCGACACAAGATCGCCGCGGCCAACCGCGTTATGGAGACAACTGTGAAAACGACTTACCGCCTGGCTGCCGCCGCAGCCGCTATCGGCCGCACCGTGCTGCTGGCCACGACCCTGATCAGCGCCGGCGCCGCATTCGCAGCCTATCCCGACAAGCCGGTGCGCATCATCGTGCCGAACCCGCCCGGTGGCGCAGTGGACGTCGTCACCCGCAAGGTGGCGCAGCAACTGTCGGTCCAACTCGGCCAGAGCTTCGTCGTCGAGAACAAGCCCGGCGCGTCGGGCACCATCGGCACTGGCACGGTCGTCAATGCGCCGGCCGACGGCTATACGCTGCTCGCCAACGACAATTCGTACACGACGCTGCCTTACGTGTTCCGCAAGCTGAACTGGGATCATCAGTCCGCGCTGGTGCCGATCGCACCGTTTGCGTTCTCTCCGGTGGTGCTTGGCGTCAAGGCGGATTCCCGTTTCAAGGACCTGGCCGCGCTGGTCGCCCACGCGCGTGCGCACCCGGATACCGTGACGTTCGGCTCGGGCGGGGCCGGCAGCGCGCCGCACTTCGCGACCGAGGCGTTCCAGCAGGCGGCCGGCATCCAGCTGATGCATGTACCGTACAAGGGCGCGGCAGACGCCATGGTCGGGCTGTTGTCGGGCAACATCGACGTGCTGGTGCTGTCGACGCCCAGCGTGCTGTCGCAGGTCAAGGGCAAGCAGATCCGCCTGCTTGCGATCAGCGGCACGCAGCGGGCGGCAGCGCTGCCCGATGTGCCGACCTTCGCCGAGGGCGGCGTGCCGGGCTTCAGCCAGTTCAATTGGTCGGGGCTCGCCGCGCCCAAGGGGACGCCGCCCGAAGTCGTGCAGACGTTGCAGAAGGCAGTCCACCAGGCGCTCAGCACGCCGGACATCAAGGCGTTTCTCGCCAATATGGGTGCTCAGCCGGGCAATCTCGACACCGCCGGCTTTGCCAGCCTGATCCAGCGCGAGACCGCGCAATGGGCGACGGTGGCGCAGCGCGCCAACATCGAGAAGCAATGAGCCGGCGCGGGCCGACGCACAACAGGGAGCCGAACCGATGCTGTTACTGACCCAACCCGCGCTGCGCGATGCCGAAGTGTTTACGTCGCTTCCCGATGCCCTGCGATGCCGGGGCGTTGCCTCCGATTGGGCCCGTGCCAATCGCGGCGGCGCCGCGATCGACGCCTTCCTCGAAGGGCCGGTATGGGCCAACGGTTGCCTGTGGGTCACCGACATCCCGTTCGGGCGGATCTTCCGGATCTCGCCACGCGGCGATTGGGAACTGGTCGCGCAGTATGACGGCGAACCGAACGGCATGAAGTGGCTCGGTGGCGACGCGTTCCTGATCACCGACTACCGCAACGGGCTGATGCTGCTCGATGCCCGTTCGGGCACCGTGCGGCCCTGGCTGGAGCGGCGCAACAGCGAGCGCTTCCGCGGCGTCAACGACCTGACCTTCGACTCGCGCGGCAACCTGTACTTCACCGACCAGGGGCAGACCGGCATGCACGATCCGAGCGGCCGCGTCTATCGGCTGGCGCCGGACGGAAAACTCGACGTGCTGATCTCCAACGCGCCGAGCCCGAATGGACTGGTGCTGTCGGCGGACGAAACCGTGCTGTTCGTCGCCATGACGCGCGGCAACTGCGTCTGGCGCGTTCCGCTGCAGGCCGACGGTTCGGTCAGCAAGGTCGGCCAGTTCTTCACGAGCTACGGGCCCAGCGGCCCGGACGGCCTGGCGATGCGTGCCGACGGTCATCTGCTCGTCGCCAATCCGGGATTGGGCTATCTATGGGTGCTGAACCCGCGCGCCGAGCCGGTGGAGGTGATCCGCAGCCCCGTGGGGACATCGCTGACCAATGCCTGCTTCGGCGGCGACGACGGCAGCACGCTGTTCATGACCGAATCGACCTCCAGCTCGATCCTGCGGATCGAGATGCCGCAGCGCGGCGCGCCGGTGCATGGCGCGGGGAGCGGCCGGTATGGCAGGTGAGGGTGCCGCCGTGCTGGCGCACGCTTGCGATTGCCACATGCACGTCTACGACCGTCGCTACCCGGTCGCCGCCGGTGCGACGCTGCGGCCGCCGGACGCCACCGTGGCGGCGTATCGGATCGTGCAGCGGGCACAGGGTACGACGCGGACGGTCGTCGTGACACCGTCGACCTACGGCAGCGACAACCGCTGCACGCTGGATGCAATTGCGCAATTGGGCGCGGAAGCCCGCGGCGTGGCCGTCGTCGGCGCGGACGTGGACGATGCCGAGCTGGACCGGCTGCATCGAGGCGGCATCCGTGGGATCCGTTTCAACCTGACGATGCCGGGGCCGGTCGATGCCGGTGCGTTGCCGGCGCTGGCCGCGCGCATCGCGCCCTTGGGCTGGCACGCGCAGCTCAATCTGCCGGCGGGGTGGCTGCCCGATATGGCCACGACGCTGCGGCGGCTGCCGGTGCCGATGGTGTTCGATCACTACGGCCATTTGCCGTTCGGCACCGCGGAGGCCGAGCGCGGCTACGGCGTGATTGCCGATCTGGTCCAGGCCGGCAAGGCATGGGTCAAGCTGTCGGCCCCCTATATCGAGTCGCGCGATGGTCCACCGCACTATCGCGACGTCGCCGAACTGGCATCGAGGTACATCGCGCTGGCGCCGCAGCGCATGGTCTGGGGCTCGGACTGGCCACACCCGACGCTGCGCGCGGCCGGTGCCGCGCCGATCGACGATGCGGCGATGCTGGTGCTGTTTCGAGACTGGTGCGGCAACGAGGCCGTCTGCCGGCAGATTCTGGCCGACAACCCGCGACAGCTATACGGCTTCGGTCGATCGTGAAGAACATCAAGACATCAACAACATGAACAAGACAGAACAGGAGACCCTTATGGCAGGGAACCGCGGCATCCGCCGGCACCTTTGCTCGTCGCTGGCCTTCGCGATGCTAGCCGCATCCATCGGCGCACCGCTGTCAGCCTCGGCGCAATCCGACTGGCCGAGCAGGCCGATTACCTATGTCGTTCCCTATCCGGCGGGCGGGACCACCGACATCATCGCGCGGCTGGTTGCGCAGAAGCTCGGCAAGGCGTTGCAGACCACCGTCGTCGTCGAGAACAAGCCGGGGGCCACCGGGGCCATCGGCTCGGCCTTCGTTGCGCGGGCACAGCCCGATGGCTATACGCTGCTCGGCGCATCGACCGCGTCCCATGCCATCGGGCCCGCGTTGAACCCGCGGCCAACGTACGATGCCGTCAAGGGATTCACGCCGATCGCTCTGGTGGGCACGATTCCGAGCGTGCTGGTGGTCGGGGCCGACAGCCCGTATCGCGATGTCGCCAGCCTGCTTGCTGCCGCGCGCAAGCAGCCGGGCAAACTGAGCTATGCCTCCGGCGGTACCGGCACGATCCTGCAGATGTCGGCCGAGCTGCTGAAGGAGCAGCAGAAGCTGAACATCACCCACGTGCCGTACAAGGGCGATATTCCGGCGATCCAGGACGTGATGGCCGGGCATGTCGACTTGATGTTCGCACCGACGGCGCCCATTCTGCCGCTGGTGCAGTCTGGCAAGCTGCGGGCCCTGGCCGTGGCGACCAAGGCGCGCGTCGCCAACCTGCCCGCGGTGCCGACCATGGCCGAGGCCGGCGTGCCCGACTTCGAGGCGGAGCATTGGCAGGGAATCTTCGCGCCGGCGGGGACGCCGTCCGCAGTGGTGCTGCGGCTGAACACCGAGATCAACCGTGCGCTGAAGGACCCGGAGGTCGTGGCGCAACTGGATCGGCTCGGCATCAACGTAGTGGGCGGCACGCCGCAGCGGCTTGCCGACTTCCAGAAGGCGGACATCGACAAGTGGAGCCGGGTCGGGAAGGCGGCTGGCGTTGTTCTGGAATGAGGTCGGACCGGCGATCAATCGACCCCTGATCGACCCTCAATCGGTGCGCGACCAGCCGCCCCCCATCGCCTGGTACAACGCCACGCTGGCATTGAGCCAGTCCGCCTGTGCCTGGATCAGGCTCAGCTCCGCGCTCAGCAGTCCGCGCTGCGCATCGAGCTGCTCCAGATACGGCGAATAGCCGGCGCGATAGCGGTTGGTTGCGTGGCGCAGCGCGGCCGCGAGGGCATCGCGCTGCTGGCCCAGATGCAGCACCTGCGCCTCCAGCTGGCGCAGCGCCGCGAGGTTGTCGTTGACCTCCCGAAAGGCGGTCAGCGCGGTGCGGCGATAGGCGAAGGCGGCCTGATCGCGCTGGGCCGTGGCGACCTGCGCGCCGGCCTCGATGCGGCCGCCCTCGAACAGCGGTGCCAGGATGCTGCCGCCGAGCGACCAGATGCGGACCGGGCTGGCGACGCCGCTCGCATACAGCAGGCCGGCCGATCCCGACAGATGCAGCCGCGGCAGGAAGGCCTTGCGCGCGGCGTTCAGGTTGGCATCGCTCGCGGCCAGCTGGAATTCGGCCT
The DNA here is from genome assembly GCF_021213615.1 of Cupriavidus sp. UGS-1. Taxonomy (NCBI): domain Bacteria; kingdom Pseudomonadati; phylum Pseudomonadota; class Betaproteobacteria; order Burkholderiales; family Burkholderiaceae; genus Cupriavidus; species Cupriavidus sp. UGS-1. The sequence continues at coordinate 340,566 of NZ_JAJQJF010000001.1, forward strand.
GCGCGACGTCGGGCCGCCGCCGCAGCAGGTCGGCGGGCAGGCCGTCGGGGACCGGTGGAGGCCGCAGGGCGGACAGCGCGGCGCCGCGCGCGATCTCTCCCGATGGCGAGTCGCCGATCAGCAGCAGCAAGGCGTTCTCCTGGCGGGCGACGGCCAGCTCGGCCTGCGGCACCGCCTGCGCGGTGGACTCGTACTCGGCGCGCGCCTGGGCGTACTCCAGCTGCGAGGTGTAGCCGGCCTCCGCCCGGCGCCGCGCCAGCCGCAAGGCGTCCTCGCGGGCGGCCAGCGTCTGGCGTACCACGGCAAGCTGGGCGTCGAGCGCGCGCAGCGTCAGATAGGCGCGCGCGGTGGCCGCGGCGACCGACAGCACCGCCGCATCTCTTGCGGCTTCGCTGGCCCGTGCGCCCGCAAGCGCGGCCGCCGACAGGTCGGCCAGGCGGCCGAACAGATCGATCTCATAGGCCGCCTGGAACTGCGGTTCGAACGAATTCGAAATCGACTCGCGTCCGAGCGCATTGAGGCTGCGGGAGCGTCCGCCCGTCGCGGTCGCATCGAGCGTCGGCAGCAACTGGGCCTGCGCGAGCCGCTGCTGGGCGCGCGCTTCGGCGACCCGCGCGGCGGCGACGCCAAGGTCGGCATTGCTCGCCAGCGCGCGCTCGACCAGTTGTGCCAGCACCGTGTCGCCATAGCGGCGCCACCAGTCGCGCTCGAGCGGCACGCTGGGACCGGGTTCGACGCGCCACGCCGGTGGCGGCGTCAGCGCGGCGGCGGCCGGTGGTGCGGGCCGCGGGCCCATGCAGCCGAACAGCAGCGGCAGCGCCGCGGTGCACAGGACCACGCGCAACGCTGTCCGAATACGTGGGAGGCAAGTGCCAGCCGTCATCGCGTGCGGGACTCCGCTCCCCGCGTATCGACCTCGACCCGCACCGACATGCCGGGCCGCAGCCGCGCCGCGAGAGGCTGGTCCGGATCGATGGCGATACGCACCGAGATCCGTTGCGCGACCTTGACGAAGTTGCCGGTCGCGTTGTCCGGCTGGATCACCGCGAACTCCGAGCCTGCCGCCGGCGCCAGCTGTTCGACATGGCCGGTCAGCCGCGCGTCGTCGAGCCCGTCGACGCGGAAGCTCGCCGGCTGGCCGGGCGCCATGTGCGAGGTCTGCGCCTCCTTGTAGTTGGCGATCACCCACAACGTCGGCGGCACCAGGAACATCGCCTGCGTGCCGGCCGTGACGTACTGGCCCAGGCGCGCGCCGATCTGGCTCAGTTGTCCATCCTGCGGGGCGCGCAACACGGTGTTGGCCAGGTCGATCTCGGCCAGCTTCAACGCGGCGCGCGCCGCTTCGACCGCCGCCTGCAGCCCCTCGCGGCTGACCGCGACGGCCTGCACGTCCTGGCGGGCAATCTCGGCGGCGGCGCGGGCCTGGCGCACCGCGGCTTCGGCCTGCCGCAGCGCGGCGCGCGTCTGGTCGCGCTCGCGCAGCGACACCGAACCGTCCGCCACCAGTTCGTCGACCCGCCGCATATCGGCCTGCGCCCGCAGCAGTTGCGCCTGCGCGTTGGCGAGGCTGGCCTGCTGCGCCAGCACCGTGGCCTCGCGCGAGCGGCGCGTCTGGTCGGTGTTGTTCAGGTTCGCGACCTGCGTGTCCAGATTCGCGCGCGCCTGCTCGACCCGCTGGCGGTAGATGCGGTCGTCGATCTTCAGCAGCACCTGGCCGGCCTTGACACGCTGAAAGTCGCGCACCGGCACATCGGTGACGTAGCCGCTGACCTGCGGGCTGATCACCGTCGTCTGCCCGCGCACATAGGCGTTGTCGGTGCCCTGGATCACGCGCGTAAACGGCGGCAGTCCCCATGCGTACAGGATGATCAGGATGCTGGCGAGCGCGATCGCGACGACGATCACGGTGGCCCGCCGCGTGCCCTTGGGCGGCGACCAGCCGGTCGGTGGCGCCGAGGGCTGCTGCGGTACCTCGACGGGGTCCTGCAGGCGCTCGTGCGACTCGGCCTGACCGGACTTCTGGGCGGAAGGGGTGGGGCCGGGCTCGCGGGGCGGCGTTGGGTCGGTCACCGGTGGCTCCAGAGATCGTTGTTGTTGTCGCGGCTATTGCTGACGCTGCCGCATTCTTGCCATCGCTTCGAGCGGCTCGGCCATCGGGTTGTGGCCGCGAATCCGATCGCGGATATAAAGTGCCAGCAGCCAGGCGAAGGTCACCGAAGCAATGATGCCGATCATCAGGAAGACATCGTTGAACGCCAGCACATTGGCCTCGCGCGTGACCTGCTGCGCCAGCAGCGCCGAGCCTTCGAATTGCCGCAGCGTGGGGTCGGACAGCACGCGTCCGTAAGCGCCGCCCAGCGCCTGGATGCGTGCCGCGTCGAGCGGGTCGGTCAGCGTGATCGACTGCACCAGCGAATGCGAATGGAACTTCTCGCGATAGACCTGGAACGTTCCCAACAGCGCAGAGCCGGCCAGGCCGCCAAGCGATTGCGTGATGCCGAACAGCGCCGAGAAGCTGACGATATGGCTCATGCCCCTGGACAGCGCGCGCAGCATGCCGATCAGCAGCGTCGGGCCCATGAAATAGACCGCGGCGAACGCGATCAGCGCCTGGCTCAGGTACATGTTGGCCGGCCGCGTCAGATTGTTCGAATGCGCGTCCATGAAGGCGCCGATCGCGATCAACAGCAGGGAAATGCGGATCGGCCGCTCGAGATTCAGTGGGTTGACCGTCAGCGCGCTGACGGCCAGGCCGGCGATGGTCGCCAACGAGACCACGACGTACAGCGGAACCAGCTGGTCGTTGCCCATGCCCAGCGCCGTCAGCAGGCCGACCGCGCCGTAGGCCTGCTCCGACAGCAGCACGCGCACGGCGATCGCCACCAGCGCGAAGCGCAGCATTGCGCGACTGCTCAGCCAGCGCGTGTTCAGCAGCGGGTTGGCACGGTTGTGTTCGATCCACAGGGCCGCGGTGATCAGCGCGACCGCGCCGCACAGCGCATAGCCGAGCCAGGCGGCCTCGGTCCACCACAGGATGCGGCCCTGGCTCAGTACCGCGCACAACAGCGCCATGCCGGGCGCGAACAGCGCGAAGGTCAGGAAATCGAGCTTCTCGAAGGCGCGGATGCGCTCGCTCGGTGGCAGCCGCAGCAGCGCCACCGCGACCAGCGACAGCAGCGCCAGGCCGAGTTCGAACAGATACAGCGCCTTCCAGTTGCCGGCTTCGAGCATGCCGGAGGTGAGGACGCGGGCCAGCGGCGTGGCCAGTTGCGGCACGCCGATGCCCAGCACGATCCCCTTGAGCCGGTGCGCCGCCGGCATCGACTGGATCATGTAGTACAGCGCCAGCGTGCTCAGGCCGCTGGCCGCGATGCCATTGGCCGCACGCACCAGCAGCGCCGTCTCGAAGGTATGGACGAAGATGTGGGCGAGCGTGACGACGACATAGCCCAGCAGGAACAGCCGGGCGAAATGCTGCAGGCCGTATTGCTGCCGGAACTTGATCAGCAGCATGCTGGCGCAGACGTTGGTCATCACGTAGACCGTCGACAGCCAAGCCGCCTGATCGCTGTAGAGGCCGAATACCCCCTGGATATTGTTCAGGTTGGCGATCACCAGCGCGTTGCCGAAGCCGGCGGTCAGGCCGATCAGCACGCCGACGCAGAAATAGCCGACGCGCCGTGGCGCCGGATGATCGGGCGTCGCGGGAGAGCCCGGAATGGTGGGCCGCTCATGCGGCTTGAACTGGTATTCGGCCGTGGCAGCGCCCATTGGCATGACGGGAAGCGGGTTCAGCGAAGGTCCAGCGGGTTTGATGATTGCCGCTGCCGGGCTGAAGTGTCAAGCCATCGTTTGGGTGTCGGGGCAGGCAGTACGGAACGAAGTCCGACACCGGTTGGCCATCAAAAGCGATGGCCGGGACGTGAATCCCGGCCATCGCTCGAGGGAAGGCGGTCCGCTGTCAGGCCGCCATCGCGCGCCGTTCATCCTCGGTCAGCTGCGGACCGTCCAGGGTCACGCGGGAATCGTCGTGGCGGAACTTGCGGATGATCGGCTTCAGTTCCTCCTTGATATGCGCCTCGCTGTAGCCGTTGAACATGTGGCCGAGCAGGCCGCGGCGCAGATCGCTGGTGCCCATCAGCCAGTCGGCGATCGGGAAGGTCAGGTTCATGTTGTAGTGCATCATGATTCCCTGGTTGTGGTGCGCGGTATGGTGCCGGCGAATGGTGTTGATGAACGGCATGTTGCGCACGAACCAGTTGTCGTGGACATGGCAGCAGTAGTGGAACACCTCGTAGACCAGGTAGTGGCCGACCATCGTCATGAAGACGATATAGGCGGCGTTGGCATTGATCAGCAGATAGGCCAGATAGCCGAGCAGGCCACCACCGACACCCAGCGTGATCAACACGCGCCAGGGGAAGAACACGATGCGGAATTCGCGCGTGGTGTCGATGGTCGGCTCGTTATCGGTGAAGTACTGGTGATGCTGGCGAGTGTGCCGCTCGTAGATCGCGCGCAGCGCGAACACGTCGATGCGCCGGTGCATCACGTACTTGTGCATGAACCATTCGACCAGGTTGCCGGCAAGAAAGACCGGCAGCACCAGCAGCCATTCCCACGTCGCGTTCTCCAGCCGCGTCGCGCAGTAATAGAGCGCGGCGATGCCGGCGGCAAAGATCACGCCGATATGCAGCAGGCCGTTGTATAGCGGGCTGATATCGGCCTTGTATTGCTCGCGGAATTTGCGTTGGCGTTCGCTCATCATGATGTTGTCTCCTGTCTATGCCGAACTGACATCGTACTAATATATTAGTGGTATATGAAAATGTGTCAAACGGTTTTTCGGCGCGGTACGTCAGGCCGGCCATCAAGCAACCCATCAAGCAAACGGCCCTCGAATGGAGGGCCGTGCGGACACCGTCGTCCCCGCGAAGGCGGGGACCCAGTGACGTTTCGAAACGCTGGGTTCCCGCTTTCGCGGAAACGACATGGCAGGTTTGTTCAGCTCGACACTTCCTCCAGGCACCGGCCCTTGGTCTCGATGCCGAGCCACAGCACGGCGATCGCGGCGATCGCGAACGACAGCGCGCCCAGCGTGAAGATGCCGCCCTGGCCTGTGACGGGCAGCAGCACGCCGACCAGATACGGGCCCACCAGCGAGCCGATGCGGCCGATCGACGAGGCGAAGCCCGAACCGGTTGCACGGGAGCGCGTCGGATACAGCTCCGGCGTGTAGGCATACAGCACGGACCACATGCCGAACAGGAAGAACTGCATGCACAGCCCGGCGGCGATCAGCTGTTCGACCGGCAGCTTCAGCACTGCGGCCTGTCCGTACAGATAGGCGGACGCGGCGCTGCCGAGCAGCATCAGCGCGCAGGTCGGCTTGCGCCCCCATTTTTCCAGCAGCCATGCCGAGAAGATGAAGCCGGGAATGCCGGCCAGCGAGATATAGACGGTGTACAGCACCGACTTGGTCACCGCGTAGCCGGCCTGCTGCAGCAGCGCGCCGAGCCAGGTGGTCAGGCCGTAGTAGCCGAGCAGCGCGAAGAACCACACGCCCCACAGCATCACGGTGCGTCTGGCGTACGGGCCTTTCCACAGCTCGCCGAACATCGTCTTGCGATCGTGGACCGCGGCCGGCGCGAAGCCCTGTTGGACTTCCGGCAACGGCTTGCCGCTGGCGCGCTCCACGCGTGCCTCGATGCCGGCCATCACGGCCTCGGCCTCGCGTTGCCGTCCCGCCCCTTCGAGCCAGCGCGGGGATTCCGGCACCAACCGCCGCACCACGAAGACGAACGCCGCAGGAAACGCCATCGCGATGAAAATGCCGCGCCAGCCGATTACCGGCAACGTCAGATACGCCAGCAATCCCGCCGCGATAAAGCCGATCGGCCAGAAGCCCTCCAGGATCGCGACATACTTGCCGCGGCTCCTGGCCGGCACGATCTCGGACACCATCGACAGCCCGATCGGAAATTCCATGCCCATGCCGAATCCGAGCAGCACACGGTACAGCATCAGCGAGGTCACGCTGTCCGCCAGCCCGCACATCAGGCTGCCCACGCCCCAGAAGATCATGCTGACCTGGAACACCGGCTTGCGGCCGAAGCGGTCGGCCAGCATGCCGGCCACCGCGGCGCCGGCAAACATGCCCAGAAAGCTGGAGCTGGCGAGCAGGCCGGTCTGCGCCGCGCTCAGGCCGAACTCGGCTTTGATCGAGCCGAGCACGAAGGTCATCATGCCGAGGTCCATCGAGTCGAAGAACCACGCGGTGGCGATGATGCCGAACAAGGTGCGCTGATAGCGGGTCATGGGAAGGCGCTCGAGCCGCGCCGCGACTCCGGGGGTCAGCGCCACACTGCCTGCCGACATGTCCATGGTTGTCTCCTGTCTTTGTCGTGGGGCCGCCTGTTGGCGGTCTGGCTAATATATTAGATGGATGCTATACGTATGCAAACTGCGCACAGGGAATGAGGTGCCGCGTTGACGTTCGGGGCGCCATGTTCTTTCCCGGGAAGCGTTATCTGGCGCGGCCTGGCGGACGAGGCTCGGGATTTGCCCTAAGCCGCCCGGCGGGAGGCCGAGGCGGCGTCGCGGGCGGCGAGTTCGCCGCGCCACGCGTGCTCGATGACGCGCGCATAGGTGCCCGGCAGGTCGTCGACGGGAAACGCCTGTGCCAGCCGCGTGACGCCCAATGCGTCGCGCGTCAGAGCGGGCAGCGCGTCGCGCGGCACACCGAAGGCCTGCAGATTCGACGGAATGTCGAGCGCGTCGATCAGGTCCCGCACGGCCAGCGGCACGCCGGCGATGCGCTCGGCGTCGCTGTCAGCGTCGACACCGAACAGCGGCGCGAGCGCCAGCAGATCGGCGCCGCGCGTGGTGCGCAGCGCGTCCAGCACATAGGGCAGCATCACCGCATTGGTACTGCCATGCGAGCGGTGGGTCAGGCCCGCGACGGCGTAGGCGATGCCATGCACCGCGTTCAGGCCGGCACTGCCATAAGACAACGCGGCGTAGAGGCTGGCATAGGACATGCCGATTCGCGCTTCGATATCGCGGCCGCCGGCTGCACCGTTGCGGCCGTCGCCGACGTTGCCGCTGTCGCGATAGGCGCGCAGCAGGTAGCGGCTGCACAGCGCGATCGACTCGCGGGCGAACAGCATCGTCAGCGCCGAGCGGCCGCTATAGCCGGGATCGGCGTTGCCTTGCCGCGGGTAAGCCGCGCTGTCCACGGTCAGGTACGACTCGATCGCATGCGTCAGCGCATCGATGCCGGCATCCGCGGTGACGCGCGGCGGACAGGTGTAGGTGAACTCGGGATCGATCAGCGCGATCTGCGGGCGCAGCCCGTTGTCCATCACCGCGATCTTGGTCGCGTTGTCGGGGTCGACGAGGATCGCGCCGGGGGTCGCCTCGGAACCGGTGCCGGACGTGGTCGGCAGCGCGACCAGCGGTATCGGCCGCGTGCCGGCGGGCAACGCACCGGCGAACTCGCGCACAGGCCGGCCTTCCAGCAGCGTCAGGCTCAAGGCCTTGGCAAGGTCGATATTGCTGCCGCCGCCCAGCGCGACCAGATGATCGGGAACACGGCCACCGAGCCGCGCGCGCAGGGCCAGCGTGGCCTCGTCGCACAGCGTCGTGCTCGGATCGGGCATGCCGCCGTCGTAGACCAGCGTGTCGATGCCGGCCGCACGCGCGGCCTCGACGTATTCGGCGGCCCACGGCGTGCGCTCGGTGAAAAAGGGATCGGTGACCAGCACGCCGTGACGATGGCCGAGCCGCTGCAGCAGGGCCGGCAGTTGCGCGCGCGTACCGGCGCCGACGATCAGACGCGCCGGCGCGCAGAAGTAGACCAGGTCTTCGATTCTCATGGCAGCTCCAGGGGGATGGATGGAGAGGGGGCAGGCGTGTCCCCGGTGTGGATCGAGTCGGCGAGTTGTCGCAGCCACGGCGAGGCGAACTCGCAGACCGCATCGGCATGACCGGTCAGCAGGCCATGGCCGGCGCGTTCGATGGTGGCCAGACGGCCGGCGGGCAATCCATTGGCCAGCGCCTGCGCATGGGGCCAGGGGCAGTCGTCGTCATCGCGGCCATGAAGGACCAGGGCCGGCATCGGCAGCGTGGGCAAGCGCGGACGCTGGTCGGTCCGCCGGATCGCCTGCCACGTCAGCGCAACGGCGGCGTGGTCGGCTGCCTCGCTCAATCCGAGCCGGCGCTCGCGCGCCGCGATCTCGTCGAGCAGCGGCGCACCATCGCCGGCGCCGAACCAGCGCGTCTCGCACAGGGCAGGCGAGCCCGACAGCAACCACAGCGCGAGCGGCGAGCGTGCCCCGCCACGGCCGTCGCGGTAACGGTCCGCGTACTCCAGGGCCACCGACACCCCCATGCTCCATCCCGCCAGCACGAAGGGACGCCCACCGGCATGCCGTTCCACGACCTCGCGTACCGCGGCCGCATAGCGCTCCAACGTGTACCCGCCGGCCGTGGCCGGCCGCGGCGCCGCCCCACGTCCCTGCAGATTCGGCAGCACGAAGGTGCAGAGCGGGCTCAACCGTTGCGCCACCGGCAACCACGCCGCGCGCGTCCCCTGGATGCCGTGCAGCGCCACCACGCACAACGGCCCGCTGCCGACTTCGATCACGTCCATGGAGTTTGCCGCCATGGTGTCTCCTGTACAGCTAATATATTAGATGGATCATAGTAGTGTACAGAATGGCAGGAAGGCAAGCGGATAGTCGGTAAGGGACGGGGCCAGTGGATTGCGTGCATCGGCGCCACGCGAATTTTCACTGGAACGGGCACTATCAGCATTTGCTGAAATGGCCTGTTTCAGTGAAAATCGCGCACATCGACTGTTCAGAAACGCCACTGCCATCAGATGACGTTCACCGAAGTAGCGACCCCGGCACTTGAACGCGAGGCGACAGCGTTGCGCACGCTATTGCGGCAGGTGCCAGTGATCGAACGCCTCGAGTTGGCGACCGCCTTTCCCGAAGACATGGGGCCGGGCGTTGTCGCCGACATTTGCGTCGAGGACCGGTGCCATACGCTGGTCTGCCGCGTTGTCACAAGCGGCCAACCCCGCCATGTGCGAGCCGCATTGCTGGAGCTTCGGCATCTCGGGGCGGTTGGCGGTCGGGACGACGCGACGCCAGTGCTGATTGCACCGTATCTCTCCGCCGCAGCGCGGGCCTTGTGCCGCGAGCACAATGCGGGTTACCTCGACCTCGAGGGCAATGTTCATCTCGTATTCGGCAGCGTCTTCATCGAGCGGACGGTGACAAGCAAGCCGTTGGCCGAACGCCGCGACCTCCGTTCCTTGTTCAAGCCGAAGTCGGCGCAGATGCTGCGCGTGATGCTGCGTGAGCCAGGGCGCGCGTGGCGCGTCACGGCACTGGCCGAAGCCGCCGGCATCAGCCTGGGCCACGCCAGCAATGTCCGAGCCGGCTTGCTCGATCGCGAGTGGGCGAAGGTCTCGCGGGACGGCCTCTTCCTTTCCGAGCCCGATGCGCTGCTCGATGCCTGGCGCGACGCCTACGAGCCGCCGGTCGGCAAGCGTCACGGTTTCTATACGCCCCTGCATGGCAGTGCGCTCGAGCATGCGGTACGAGATGCGATGCGGACGCGGACCGGCCTGATGACGCTTGCCTCCTTCTCGGCGGCGCAATGGCTTGCCCCCTATGCCCGCACGGCGACGCAGTATTTCTATGCCGACGAGGCGGGACTCGAACAACTGCGCTCGGCGTTGAAATTGTCACCGGCATTGAAAGGCGAGAATGCCGTGGTGATGACGCTGGAGGACCATGGTCCGTTCCGCGATACGGTCGAGCCGGCCCCCGGTGTCATCTGCACGAGTCCCGTTCAGACCTACCTCGACCTCGCGAATGCCGGCGAACGGGGCAGGGAAGCGGCCGATCATCTGCGGAAACATCAGCTCGCCTGGCACACATGAAATCCGGTGAACCGCAATCCGCGGTGGACTACGACGATCGCACGACAGCGGCGGTCCAGACGGTACTGATCGAAATCGGTCAGATTCTTGGCAGCTTCAAGGGAAAATTCGCCATTGTCGGCGGCGCGGTGCCTTGGCTGTTGCTGGGCAAGACAGACGATATGCCGCATGTCGGCACCATGGACGTCGATCTCGGACTGGATGCCGAGGCCTTGGGCGACGGCCAGTATGCGACGCTGGTCGACGCGCTGAGGCAGCACGGATACGAAAAGCGCCGTACGCTCCGGCGCTTTCAGTTGGTGCGCGAGGTTCCTGCAATGGACGACGGCCCGCCGATCGATGTCATCGTCGATTTCCTGATGCCGCGGGATGCCGAGATCGTGAAGAACGTTCCGCCGTTGATCAGCGACTTTGCGGTACAGCGTGCCGACGGCACGGATCTCGCGCTGCGCTTCTACCAGATGGTGGCGATTGCAGGACCGATGCCGACTGGCGGGACCAATCGCGTGGAAATTGCGGTGTGCTCGATTCCGGCGCTGCTTGCGATGAAGGGGCATGCGCTAGCCGGGCGCTACAAACAGAAGGATGCCTACGACATCTATTACTGCATCCGCAACTACCCCGGAGGACCCGAGGCGCTCGCCCAGGCTTGCCGTCCATTGCTCGATCACCCGAGTGGCACGATGGGCTTCGATTGCATCGCGCGCAAGTTCGATACGGTAGAGGGCTTCGGGCCGACCTGTGTGCGAAGGTTTGTCGAGGATACCGATGTCCTGCGCGACCGGACGCCCGAACAGTGGCAGCAGGATGCGTTCGGACAGGTCGATGCCTGGCTGCGGGCGCTTGCTTTGCGTCGCTGAGCGTCGCGGCGATATCGCTGCCGGGTTTCCCGCTCGCACGCAAAATGACTCATATACAATTTGCATTCGTCAAACATGCAAACGACGTCAATGGTCAAGAAAGCGGCGACAGTCAGGCGGGCGGCGGCCCATGTCGAGGATGACGGCAGCGAGAACGGGGCCGGGCCGCGGGGGCGGCTGACGGACCAGGCCTATCGGTGGATCGAGGAAGCGATCGTCACGCTGCAGCTTGCGCCTGGATCGTCGGTCTCCGAATTCCAGTTGAGCGAGATGACGGGCATCGGCCGCACGCCGATCCGCGAGGCGATTCAGCGGCTGGCGCGCGAGCATCTGATCGTGGTGCTGCCGCAGCGCGGCCTGCTGGTTCCGCCGATCGACGTGGCCAAGCAATTGCGGCTGCTGGAGACGCGGCGCGAGGTTGAGCGGTTGATCTGCCGCAGCGCGGCTCGCCGTGCCACGGTCGAGGAGCGCCAGGCCTTCCGGCGCCTTGCCGCCGAGTTCGAGCGCGCCGTCAAGAAAGGGGACGAAGTCGCGTTCGTGCGCGCCGATGCGGGTTTCAACGAGCTCTGTCTGCAGGCCGCGCGCAATGAATTCGCCGAGGGTGCGATGCGGCTGATGCATGGGCTGTCGCGCCGCTTCTGGTATTTTCACTACAAGCAGGCCGCGGATCTTCCCGAGATGGCGCGCCTGCACGCCCGTGTCGCCGCCGCCATCGCGGAAGGCGATGTCGACGGCGCGGGCGAGGCGCTCGACGCGCTGCTGGACAATATCGAAGACTTCACCCGCGCGACCGTGCTGGGCGACCGCCGCTAGGGGTTGCGAAGCGCGGCCGGCCCAGGCCATGCAAGACCATTCAGGCATTCGGCCGGCACGGCGCGGGTTTGCAACCAAGGAACCCACCAACGCATGCCACGTCGTCAGACTCGCCAGATCCGCCCGTTTCGTCTGCTCCCGGCCCTGCTGTTCAGCCTGCTGACTGCCCCAGCCTTCGCGCAAGCCCCCACGCCGCCCGCGTCGACCGACCCCGTCCCGGCCGCGGTCGAGGTCCGCAATCTGACCACGCCGACCACCTGCGCCGAGGAGGACAACGTCTCCTTCGCGCTGTCGGCCCCGTCGATCCAGCGCTTCCGCGTCGAGGCGCTGCATCCCGCCTATATCGGCAAGATCCGCAAGGACAGCTCGGCGCCGGACTTCTCGGGCTGCAATTTCGGCGATACCCCGCATCCGACCGATCCGCGCCACGCGTTCAAGCCGCGCAAGGTCCGTCTCTATGACGGCAAGGATCTCGCGATCGTGGGCATCACGTTCGACAGCTTCTGGCGGCCGCAGCGCGTGCCGGTCACCGTGGGCGGGCGCAAGGACGGCGGTTTCCATCTGATTCAGTTCTTCGACAAGCGCAAGGGCGCCAAGGGCAAGGTCGTCGAGACCGAAGTGCTGGTGCTCTATCCATCGGACGGCTACTGGCGCGCCAAGCCGCTGCCGGCCGCTCACCTGCCCGACAACGCCTACGGATCGTCGTTCCTGATGGGGCCGGTGCAGCAGGACCTGCGGCCGATCGTCGATATCGCCCACATCGATATCGATCCGCGCCAGCGCACGATCGGCCTGCGCTTTACGGCCGGCGGCGAGGCACAGGTGGCGATCCGCGAGATCAGCCGCACGCGCACCGCGCTCGACGTCGCCTTCAGTCCGCCGTATCGCGCCCAGGCACCGTTCGCGATGCTGCGCTCGATGTACGTGACCGAGGACAATGCCGACATGAGCCGCGTGGCCTGGCAGGACCCGGCCGGCCAGCGCCGCGATGCCACAGTCGCCGAGGTGTCGGACTGGCAGGCCAGCGATGTCCGCTTCGGCCGTACCGTGCCGTCGCGGCACAACACCAGCGCCCCGGACATTCGCTTCAGCGATTTCCGCTGACCTGCCTGCACGGTCTGCCGCCTTTGTAATTCCGGCCACCGGAGCGACGTGGCGGCCGGCGTGCCATGGCACCGCCACCGGCGGAACGAAGTTTGCTTGATGACCCGGTTGGTCATGCCGTCCCGGCGCAGCGTTTGCGCCCGGCGGCATCCGCCGAGCCGCCATCAGGAGACCGCCGTGAACCAAGCCGTCCGTCCCTTTGCCGTCGTCACTGGTGCCTCGTCGGGCATCGGCTTCGAGCTTGCGCGCTGTTGTGCGACGCAAGGTTACGATTTGCTGATCGCCGCGGATGAGCCCGCGATCGATACCGCCGCGGTGGCGCTGCGCGATACCGGCATGGCCGTCGATGCGCTGTGCGTGGACCTGGCCGATCCGGCCGGCGTCGAGGCGTTGTATGGGGCCACGCGCGGACGTCCGGTCGACGTGCTGTGCGCCAACGCGGGCCGGGGACTGGGCCGCGCCTTCCTGGACCAGGACTTTCGCGATATCCAGCGCGTGGTGGAGACCAATGTCACCGGCACGCTGGACTTGCTGCACCGCATCGGCCGCGACATGCGCGATCGCCGCACCGGCCGGATCCTGATCACCGGATCGATTGCCGGCTTCATGCCGGGCACCTATCAGGCCGTCTACAACGCCACCAAGGCCTTCCTCGATTCGTTCTCGTTTGCGCTGCGGCACGAACTGCGCGATTGCGGGGTCACCGTGACCTGCCTGATGCCGGGCGCGACCGAGACCGATTTCTTCGAGCGCGCCGACATGGTCGACACGCGCCTGGGCCAGCAAAAAAAGGACGATCCCGCGGAGGTCGCCCGCGAGGGATTCGAGGCGATGCTGCGCGGCGACGGCGATGTCGTGACCGGCTGGCAGAACAAGCTGCGCGCCGCGATTTCGAACGTGACACCGGCCGATCTGCTGGCCGAGCAGCACCGCCGCATGGCCGAGCCAGGCGGTGGCTTCGAGCGCTGAATTCGCCGGAGCGCAAGCTTGCCGCGAGCCAAATCGTCGATAAGGACCATTGCATAGCGGCCCCGCGCGTACTAGCGTCGTAGTTGTCGTTCCCCACCGCCGCCGATCCGGCGCCAGATGCGCGCCGGCGGACGCGTTCGCATCCCGGGCACCGAGCCAGCCCATCCAACTGGTGCCCGACAACAAGGAGACAGCCATGCGACAGCGCACGACCTTCGATCCCGCCATTTCCGCATCCCCGCCGCGCAGACGCCCCCGCGGCTGGCTGATGATGGCCACCGCCGCGCTGCTGCTGTCCGCGTGCGGCGGCGACGATGACGACGACCACCATGGCCACAAGCCGCCGCCTCCGCAGCCGGTGGCCGGCTGCGAGCTGAACGGCACCACCGGCGGCGAAGTGATCGTGCTGCCCGGCGAACCGGGCGCGCCCGAGGTCGCGACGGGCTACGCGCCGAAGCGCACCGTCTATGCCAGGACCTATATGGCAGTGACCAACAATCCCGTGTCGACCAAGGTCGCCTGCGACATCCTGAAGGACGGCGGCACTGCCGTCGATGCGGCAGTGGCCGCGCAGATGGTGCTGAACCTGGTCGAACCGCAGTCGTCGGGCATCGGCGGCGGCGCCTTCATCATGCATTACGACGCGCAGACCAAGAAGGTCATTGCCTACGACGGCCGCGAGACCGCGCCGGCCGGCGCCGACGAGAACTATCTGCGCTGGAAGTCCTCGACCGACCAGACCCCGCCGCTGCCCAATGCCGTGCGCAGCGGCCGCTCGATCGGCACGCCGGGCACCTTGCGCGTGCTCGAACTCGCCCATCGCGACTACGGCAAGAAGACGTGGAAGGAGCTGTTCTCGCCGGCAATCAAGCTGGCCACCGACGGCTTTGCGATTCCGCCGCGCATGGCCGCGTCGATCTCCAGCGCGACCACCGTGCAGAACATCAAGCGCGATCCGGAGATGGCTGCCTACTTCCTGAACCCGGACGGCACGCCGCGCGCGGTCAATACGATCCTGAAGAACCCGGCGCTGGCGCAGACCTTCACCGCGGTGGCCGAAGGCGGGGCCGATGCGTTCTACAAGGACGGGCCGATCGCGCGCGCGATCGTCGACAAGATCCGCACGACCTACGACGGCGGCACCACGCCGGGCGTGACCACGCTCGACGACCTTGCCAACTACCAGGCGAAGAAGCGCGAGCCCGTCTGCACCACCTACCGGCAATACGAGATCTGCGGCATGCCGCCGCCGTCGTCGGGCGGCATCGCGGTCGGCCAGATCCTCGGCATCCTGGAGAACTTCGACATGGCCAGCCATGCGCCGACCAGCATGGACCAGAACGGCGGCAAGCCCAGCGTCACCGGCGTGCATCTGGTCGGCGAGGCGGGCAACCTGGCCTATGCCGATCGGAACCAGTACGTGGCCGACACCGACTTCGTGCCGCTGCCCGGCGGCAGCCCGGATACGATGCTCAACAAGAGCTATCTGGCCCAGCGCGCCGGCATGATCAGCCTGACCGCGGCGATGCCGCGGCCCGTGCCCGCCGGCAACTTCGGCGGGGCGCCAATGGGGGCGCCGATCATCGCCGAGCGCGGCACCACGCATCTGTCGCTGGTCGACAAGTACGGCAACGTGGTGGCGATGACGACGACGATCGAATCGGGACTGGGCTCGTACCATATGACCGGCGGCTTCCTGCTGAACAACGAGCTGACCGATTTCAGCGCGGAGCCGGTCGATGCGAACGGTGCGCAGATCGCCAACCGCGTGCAGCCGCTGAAGCGGCCGCGCAGCTCGATGTCGCCGACGCTGGTGTTCGAGCGCAAGGGCGACGGCAGCCGCGGCGACTTCAAGATGACCACCGGTTCGCCGGGCGGTGCCACCATCATCCAGTACGTCGCCAAGACGCTGGTCGGCGTGCTCGACTGGAAGATGGACGCGCAGCAGGCGGTGTCGATGATCGACTTCGGTTCGAACAACGCGACGATGATCGTCGGCGGCGAGCATCCGAACGTCGATACCAGCACGCCGCAAGGCGGACTGCCGGGCGACAACGACCCGCTGGTCAAGGGTCTGCGCAACCTGGGCCACAACGTCAGCGTGGGCAACCAGTCCAGCGGCCTGTCCGCGATCGTGCGTGAAGCGATCGGTGGGGCGCCGGCGCTGGTCGGCGGTGCCGATCCGCGGCGCGAGGGCGTGGTGCTGGGCGATACGTTCCGGCCGTGACAGCGGCGCGTTAGCGCGGCAGTGAAGGGGCGGGCCGGGTCCTGTGCGAGCAGGCCCGGCCCGCTTCGCTTGCAGCGCCGGTTCGGGCCGGCGCCGGCAGCGCCCCGGTACAATACCCGCCTTCCGCTTGCGCGCTGACTCTTGACTCTCTCGCTCCCATGACCACGCTAGGAACGCCGCTGTCCCCCCGTGCCACCAAAGTGATGCTGCTCGGCTCCGGAGAGCTCGGCAAGGAAGTGCTGATCGCCCTGCAGCGGCTCGGCGTCGAAACCATCGCGGTCGACCGCTACGAGAACGCGCCGGGCCAGCAGGTCGCGCATCACGCGCGCACCATCGCGATGAGCGACCCCGAACGGCTGAAGGCGCTGATCGAGGCCGAGCGGCCCGACCTGGTGGTGCCCGAGATCGAGGCGATCGCCACGCCGATGCTCGAGGCGCTCGAAGCGGCCGGCACGGTGCGCGTGATTCCGACCGCCCGCGCCGCGCGGTTGACCATGGACCGCGAGGGCATTCGCCGGCTCGCGGCCGAAACGCTGGGCCTGCCGACCAGCCCGTATCGCTTCTGCGATTCGCTGCAGGAACTGCGCGAGGCCATCGACGGCGGCATCGGCTATCCGTGCGTGGTCAAGCCGGTGATGAGCAGCTCGGGCAAGGGCCAGAGCAAGCTCGACGGTCCGCAGGATGTCGAGCGCGCGTGGGAATACGCGATGGCGGGCGGGCGAGTCAGCCACGGCCGCGTGATCGTCGAAGGCTTCATTGATTTCGACTACGAGATCACGCTGCTGACCGTGCGTGCCCGCGGTGCCGACGGCAACATCGAGACGCATTTCTGCGAGCCGATCGGCCATCTGCAGCAGGCCGGCGATTACGTCGAGAGCTGGCAGCCGCATCCAATGCATCCCGCTGCGCTGCAGAAGGCGCGCGAGATCGCCCGCGCGGTGACCGGCGATCTCGGCGGGCAAGGCCTGTTCGGCGTCGAGCTGTTCGTCAAGGGCGAGCAGGTCTGGTTCAGCGAGGTCAGCCCGCGCCCGCACGACACCGGCATGGTGACGATGATCACGCAGTGGCAGAGCGAGTTCGAACTGCATGCGCGCGCGATTCTGGGCCTGCCGGTCGATACCGCGCTGAAGAGCCCGGGCGCGAGCGCGGTGATCTACGGCGGCGTGCAAGGGGAGGGCGTGGTGTTCGACGGCGTCGACGAGGCGCTGCGCGTGCCGCGCACCGATCTGCGGCTGTTCGGCAAGCCGGAGAGCTTCGCCAGGCGCCGCATGGGCGTGGCGCTCGCCTACGATGGCGACGTCGAGACCGCGCGAGCCAACGCACGCGCGGCGGCGGGCAAGGTGGTGCCGCGGCTGCCGGACTGATCCCCCACCGCCCGCGGCAGCCACATCCCGACCCACAGCCCGCGCGGCAACGCATTGCGCGCCGCAATGCCGCCGCCATGCGCGGCGATGCTGGCCATCGCGATGCTCAATCCAAGCCCCGAGCCTTCGCCATCGGGCCGTCCGTCGTCGCGTACCCGATAGAAGGGCTCGAACAGATGCGGCAGCGCATCGGGCGGCACGCCCGGCCCGCCGTCGACGATATCGAGTTCGAGCCGATCGCCGACGCTGCGCAGCGTCACGCGAATCGGCGCGTCCGGATCGGTGTGCCGGATCGCGTTGCGCAGCACGTTGTCGATCGCGCTGGCCAGGCGCACGCGATCGCCCATCACCATCGCGGGCGGCGGCGCGGTCCATTCGATCGAGACGCCGCGTGCCGCGGCTTCGAAGCGCGCGTCCTCGACCACGGCCTGCACCACGCCGACCAGTTCCAGCGGCTGCAACGGCAGACCCATGGCGCCGAGCCGGGCCAGCGTCAGCGTATGCGCGACCAGTCCATCGAGCCGCTCGATCTCGCGCTCGATCCGATCGAGTTGCACCGGCAGCCGGCCATCGTCACGACTGGCCAGTTCGCTGGAGACCTGCAGCCGTGCCAGCGGGGAACGCAGTTCATGCGCGATATTGCGCAGCATCCGTTCGCGCGATCTGACCAGCGCCTCCAGCCGCGCCGCCATGCTGTCGAAGTCGCGCGCCAGATGGCCCAGCTCGTCGGCGCGGGCGGCCAGCGCGGGCGGCATGCGCGCGCGCAGATCGCCGCCCGCCAGCGCCCGCACCGCCTCGCGCAGAGCCTGCACCGGCGCCGTGACATGGCGCGTCAGTGCCCAGCACAGCGGCGCGCTGACCGCCAGCGCGAACAGGCCCAGCGCCAGCATCACGGGCGACAGGTGCAGCATCTCCCAGCGCGAGGAATCGAACGGCAGGAACACCAGCAGCAGATCCTCGCCGTCGGGCAGCGGGATCGCCTGCGGGTCCCACCATGACACGCTAGCGCCGGGCGCGAGCGGCAGCGTGCCGCGATCGTGGTCGAGCGGGGGGCTCGCGGTGAGCGCATGGCGCGGGCGCTCCAGCGTACTGACCCAGTCATGCACCCGTGTCGGCAGGCGGCGCTCCAGGATGTCGGCGTTGTGCTCGTCGACCACGTAGATCTGCAGCGCGGAGAAGCGCGAGTCCATCGCGCGCACCCAGCGCTCCAGCCCCGGCCGCCCCTGCGTGCGCGCGATCTGCAGCGCATCCTGCGTCAGGCTGGCCGGATTGAGGCCGTCCAGCGCCTGGAAGCGATACCAGGCGACCGACGCGGTCAGCGCCATGCCGATCGCCACGATCGCGGCCATGCCGGCCCAGAAGGCGAGGAAGTTGCGCCAGAACAGCGGCAGCGATGCCATGGCTCAAGCCACCAGCACGTAGCCGCGGCCGCGCTGGTTGCGGATGACCGTCGTGGCCCCGGACCCGTCCAGCCCCAGCTTTCGGCGCAGGCTGCTGATATGCGTATCGATGCTGCGGTCGTAGCGGCCGGGCACGCGCCCCAGCGCGAACTGGCCGAGCGGTTCGCGCCCCACCACCTGTCCGGCCGAGCGCATCAGCATTTCGAGGATCCGCGCTTCCGCGCCGGTCAGCGAGGTCTCGCCATTGGCCTGCGCGACCTTGCCGGAGCCCAGGTGCAAGGTCAGGCCGCCGATCGCCAGCGTGTCGGGCGCGCTGTCCGGCGTGGTGTCGAAGCGGCGCAGCACGGCGCCGATGCGCGCCTTCAGTTCGCGCGGGCTGAACGGCTTGGCCAGATAGTCGTCGGCGCCGAGCTCCAGGCCGATCACGCGATCGGTCTCGTCGCCATGCGCGGTGAACATGATCACCGGGCGCTGCGAACGCGCGCGATGGCGGCGCAGCAGTTCGAGCCCGTTGCCGTCGGGCAGCATCAGATCGAGCAGCGCCAGGTCGTGGTCGTCGCGCGCGAGCAGCGCCTCGCCGTCGGCGCCGCGATGCACGACCGAGAAATGCCAGCGCTCCGGCTCGAAGTATTCGCGCAGCATCTGCGTCAGTTCGACGTCGTCGTCGATCAGCAGGATGCGGCGGGGCGCGTCGGGCGAGCGTAGTTGCATGCGAATCGGAAAGGATGGGCACCGTCCCCGTGGGCCGCGATCGAGCGGCGATCGCGGCCCGCGTCAAGAAGTGCAAAGAAGTCAAAAGCTGTCCAAAGCCCGTTGAAAGAGCCCGGCGGACCACATTCTAATATGAGAATGATTGTCATTCACAAGTCCGGTGACCGACGACGTTCCGGGCATACGGGGAAATCGCGAGCATGAGCAGTAGCGGCAGCAAGAGCAGCAAGAGCGGCAAGAGCAGCAGGACGGCGGGATCGGCGGCATCGGCGGCATCGGCGGCATCGGCGGGATCAATCGGCAGTACGGCAGCGGCGCGGCAACGCAGGCCGCGCGCGGTGGCAAGGGTTACCGCCACGCTGTGCGCGGGCGGCGCGGCATGGATCGCAGGCGGTGCGTTCGCGCAGCCGGCCGCCAGCGAGGCAAAAGCGCCGGCCGCGCCGGCCATGCTCGAGACCGTGGTGGTCACCGCCTCGGGCTACGAGCAGCAGATCAAGGAAGCGCCCGCGTCGATTTCGGTGATCACGCGCGAGGACCTGGAGAACGGTTCCTATCGCGATATCCACGACGCGTTGATCGGCGTGCCGGGCGTGGTGGTCACCGGCGGCGCCGACCGGCAGGACATCAGCCTGCGCGGCATGGGCGCCAAGTACACGCAGATCCTGATCGACGGCAAGCGCCAGAACTCGCGCGAGACCCGCACCAACTCCGACAGCGCCGGCGTCGAGGGCGGATGGACGCCGCCGCTGGCCGCCATCGAACGGATCGAGGTCGTGCGCGGGCCGATGTCGTCGCTGTACGGCTCGGACGCGATGGGCGGCGTGATCAACATCATCACACGCAAGGTGCCGAAGCGATGGACCGGCGAGGTACGCGCCGACGCCACGCTGCAGCAGCACAGCGGCTCCGGCAACATCTACCAGGGCAATTTCTATCTGGCCGGCCCGCTGCAGACCGACCTGCTGGGACTGCAGCTGTACGGCCAGTACACGCATCGCGAAGAGGACGACATCGTCTACGGCTTTCGCGGCCGCGATACGCGCAACGTGACCGCGAAACTGGCGCTGACGCCGAACCGCAACCACGACATCGTGCTCGAGGCGACCTCGATGCGGCAGAACATCGAGCAGACGCTGGGCAGGACCGTGGCGCCGCTGCCGCCTGGCACGAGCTGCCCGCGCACCGGCTGCCCGGCATCGTCGGAGACCGACTACCGCAGCGAGAAATACGCGCTGTCGCACACCGGCCGCTGGGGCTTCGCGACCTCGGAGAGCTATATCCAGCAGGAGGAGTTCGACAACCGCACGCGCCAGATGAAGATCAGGAATCTGGACATGCGCACCAGCTGGACGATGCCGCTCGGCAACCACATGCTGACCGTCGGCGCGAATTATCTGAACCAGCGCCTGAACGACCAGACCGGCAACCAGATCGCGGGCGGGCCGAACCAGGTCGAGCGCTATCAATGGGCGCTGTTCGCCGAGGACGAGTGGCGGCTGACCGAGCGCCTTGCGCTGACCGGCGGCCTGCGCATGGACAAGGACGAGAAGTTCGGCGACCACTACAGTCCGCGCCTCTACGGCGTCTGGCAGGTGGCCGATCGCTGGACCGTCAAGGGCGGCGTGTCGACCGGTTTCCGCGCGCCGGACCTGCGCCAGACCGTGCCCGGCTGGGGCCAGACCAGCCGCGGCGGCAATATGTACGGCAATCCCGATCTGAAGCCGGAGACCTCGGTCACGCAGGAGATCGGCCTGCTGTACGACAACGGCACGGGCTTCCACGCCGGTTTCACCGTGTTCAACAACGACTTCAAGGACAAGATCACCCGGGTCGCCTGCCCGCTCACGCAGTGCACCGATGGACCGAACCAGTTCGGTGCCAATCCGACGACCTACATGAACGTCGACAAGGCGTACTCGCGCGGCATCGAGGCCAACCTGAAGTGGCCGCTGGCGCGCGACTGGTCGCTGGTCGGCAGCTACACCTTCACCAAGTCCGAGCAGGAAAGCGGCCAGTACCAGGGCCAGCCGCTGAACCAGCTGCCCAGGCACCTGCTGACGGCCACGCTGAACTGGCAGGCCACCGGCGCGCTGCGCGCCTGGGCGCGCGTCAACTATCGCGGCAAGGAGAGCCAGCCGATCACCGGACCGTCGTCGAGCACCGTGGTGGCGCCGTCGTACACCTTCGTCGACCTGGGCGCGACCTACGCGGTCAACAAGAACGTGTCGGTGTTCGCCGGCATCTACAACCTGTTCGACAAGTCGGTCCGCTATGCCGACTACGGCTATGTCGAAGACGGCCGGCGCTACTGGATGAGCGTCTCGGTCAAGTTCTGAGGAGTCCGGCCATGCAATCGATTCCGTTCAAGATGTCCGCCGCGTTCGCCGCGCTGTTGCTCTGCGCGGCCTGCAGCGCGTTCGCGGCGGGTCCGACGCCGACGCTCGCCGCCACCGGTGCCGCGCTGTCGATCGCCCATGCAAAGGGCAGCACGACGCTGGCCGCCGCTCCCGCCAGGGTCGTCACGATGGACCTGCCGACGCTGGATACGCTCGATGCGCTGGGCGTGCCGGTGGCCGGCGTTCCGGCAACGAAGCTGCCCCCGCACCTGGCCCGCTACCAGGAGGACAGCGTGGTCAAGGTCGGCACGCTGTTCGAACCGAACCAGGCGGTGATCGAGGCGATTGCGCCGGGCCTGATCGTCGTCGGCGGACGTTCGGCAAAGCAGTACGAGACGCTGTCCCGCCTCGCCCCGACGGTCGATCTGAGCCTCGATCGCGGCGACCGGATCGGCAGCATCGCGCGCCATGCCGAGAGCCTGGGCCGCGTGTTCGGCCGGCAGCAGCAAGCCGGCAGCGCCGTGCAGGCGCTGCGCGCCGGCGTGGACGCGCTGAAGCAGAAGGCCGCCACCGCGGGCACCGCGCTGGTGGTGCTGACCGCCGGCGACAACATCAGCGCGCAAGGGCCGGGCTCGCGCTTCGGCACCGTGCACGATGCGTTCGGCTTCCAGGCGGCACTGCCGGATTTGAATCCGGAGGGCAGGGGAACGAAGCTGACGGTGCAACAGATCCGGGAGGCCAATCCAGACTGGCTGTTCGTGATCGACCGCGACGCGGCGGTCGGCAAGCCGCCGTCCGCCGCGCTCGCCTCGATCGACGGCGCCGCGCTGGAGCGCAATGCCGCGGGCAAGCCGGTGCGCGTGGTCAAGCTCGACCCGATCCTGTGGTACCTGATGGATGGCGGCGGTGTGCGCGGCATGCAGCTGACGGTGCGGCAGATAAGCGATGCCCTGCGCGATGCCGCCCCGGCCCCAACCTCCGTCGTTCCCGCGCATGCGGGAACCCAGTGACTTTCGGCGAGGCCAGCGGATAAAGACGCTGGGCCCCCGCGTTCGCGGGGGCGACGGGATGTGGAACGGCGATTGCCGCGGGCTAGGCAGCGATCGCGGTTTCCGCGTGCATCTTCCCAAGCAGCCACTGCAGCCCCGCCAGATGCTGCTGGTCGTGGCTGCATAGATAGTGCACGAGGCTGCGGACCGTCAGCGGCCCGTAGCCCTCGAACTCTGCGGTGCGGGCAAGCTGCCGATCGTCCAGCCCGGCGATCAGCGCGACGGTCTTCTCGCGCGCCGCGCGGAAGTCTGCGAGCGCCTGCGCGCCATCGGCCGTCGCATAGGCACGCTCGATTGCCAGCGCGTCGCCGTCGATCGACGGCAGCAGCGGGTGGGTCTCGCTCAGTGCGCGCTCAAGGCGCCGGTGATAGCCGTCGATCTCGATATCCCGAACGTGGCACAGCTGGCCGATCGGCGTGAACGGCTCGCTCGGCACGCCGTCCCAGCTGGCCGGGGACCAGTCGCGATGTGTGGCCGGAACGGCCGCGTAGAAGGCTTCCAGTTGGCGCGGGAAGTCGCGCAGGGCGGCAAGGGTGGCGGCGTCGATCATGTCGTGGGGGCGCTTGGGCTCGGCGTGGTGGAACGCATGGCGAAATGTACCGAGCGCCGCGGCACGTCGACAACCATGACGCCGCTGTTTCGCTCAGGCGGACCGGAACAGAGCCGCGCCCTGCGCCTCGGTCATGCGGCGGCCGCCTCGTCGCCAGCCATCCGGTCGATCTGCCGCATCGCCTTCTCGATTTCGTCGGGGTCGGTCGGCCTGACCAGCCGCGCCACTTCCTTGCCATCGCGCAGGAACACCAGTGTCGGCCACAGCTTGATGCGGAACGAGCGGCCCAGCGGACGGCCGCTGCCGTCCTCGACCTTGATGTGCCGCACTTGCTGATGGCGCGAGAAGGCCGAGGCGATCGGCCCCTGCGCCCGCATGCAGTAGCCGCACCAGGGCGCGCCGAATTCCAGCACCGCGGCGCCGGGCAGCGCGTCGATATCCTCGCGTGGCGGTTCGATCGCCATATAGGTTTCGGACATGGCCATTTGTCGTCTCCGTCGTTGTCCTCGATATCCCTGAACTAGCGAAATTCACGCCAAGCGCGGCTCAAGTGTGCGCCAGGGCTGACGTAAACCCTGAATGAAACCACACTAACATCAGAATTAAGCGGCTACTGAGTCGCTTTTTTGATGATAGCCGTCCCCTGGCCCATCATGAACATCAGTCAACGTCTGCTTTTCACGCTGTTCTTTTCCCTGCTCGCCATGCTCGTCGTCGGCCTCGGCGGCATCTGGCAACTGAACCAGGCCGAACAACGCCTCGAGTACTTCAACGAAAACACGCTGACCAGCGTGCGCCGGCTCAATGCGATCAAGGACAGCACCACCGCGATCCGGGTGCAGCTGTACCGCCACGCGCTCGCCGACGATGCGGCTGCCAAGGACGACGCGGAGAAAGAGGTCGCCAAGGCGATCGCACGCTTCGACGAGCTGGCCGCCAAATACGAGCGCGAGGACATCTCCAACGATGCCGACCGCAAGCTGCTGGAAGAAGACCGTGCCGCGCTGGCGCGCTATCGCGCCCAGCATGCCGCGTTCTTCACGCTCTCGCGCACCAACGACACCGCGGGCCTGCATGCGATGCTGTCGTCGGGCGAGCTGCATCTGGCATCGGCCGCGCTGCGCAAGCAGATCGACGCGCATCTGGACTTCAACAGCAAGATGGGCGACGACTCGGTGGCCGAGAACCAGCGCGCCAGCGCGATCGCGGTGCGCGTGTTCGGCACCGTGATCGGCGTGACCGTGCTGGTGGTGGCCGTGCTGGCGTGGCTGCTGTATCGCCGCATCCGCGACAGCCTGGGCGAGATGCAGGCCAGCATGGAGCATGTCAGCGAAACGCTGGACCTGGGCCATCGTTCGCCGGTGCGCCGCCTGGACGAGGTGGGTCGTACCGCGCAGAGCTTCAATGCGTTGCTCGACCGTGTCGCCGCGGCGATGCGCGAGGTGCGCCAGTCGAGCGATTCGGTCGGCGTGGCCGCACGCCAGATCGCCGCCGGCAACGCCGACCTGTCGTCGCGCACCGAACAGCAGGCCGCGTCGCTTGAAGAGACGGCCTCCAGCATGGAAGAGCTGACCACCACGGTCCGCCACAACGCCGACAGCGCCCGCCAGGCCAGCACGCTGGCCGACAACGCCGCCGCCGTCGCGCAGCACGGCCATGTCGCCACCGGCCAGATGGTCGAAACGATGGGCGCGATCAGCACCAACTCGAACCGCATCGCCGAGATCACCGGCATGATCGAGGGCATCGCCTTCCAGACCAACATCCTGGCGCTGAACGCGGCCGTGGAAGCGGCGCGTGCCGGCGAGCAGGGCCGCGGCTTCGCGGTGGTGGCCGGCGAGGTGCGCACGCTGGCGCAGCGCTCGTCGACCGCCGCCAAGGAAATCAAGGAGCTGATCGACGCCTCGGTGACGACCGTGCGCACCGGCTCGGCGCAGGCCGAAAGCGTCGGCGCGACCATGAACGAGATCCAGCAGGCGGTCAAGCAGGTGTCCGACATCATCGGCGAGATCGCCGCGGCCACCGGCGAACAGAGCCGCGGCATCGAGCAGGTCAACCAGGCGGTCGGCCAGATGGACCAGGTCACGCAGCAGAACGCCGCGCTGGTCGAAGAGGCCGCGGCCGCGGCGCATTCGCTGGACGAACAGGCGACGCGCCTGCTCGACACGGTGGCGATGTTCCGCCTCGCGGCGGGCCATGACGCCGCGATGCCGTCGAAGGCCCAGGCGGCTGTCCGCGGTCAGCTGGCGGCGGCTTGAGAACGTGAAGGACCTGAAGGGCCTGAAGGCCTAGCTCGCGGCGACCCGCTGTACGGTGCCGCGGTTGCCGTCGACGGCCACCATGTCGCCGTCGGCGAGCTGCGACAGGATGCCCGGCAGATTGACGACCGCCGGAATGCCGAACTCGCGCGCGACGATCGCGCCGTGCGACAGGTAGCCGCCGGTCTCCATCACCAGGCCGCCCGCGCGCAGGAACAGCGGCGTCCAGGCCGGATCGGTGCTCGGCGCGACCAGGATGTCGCCGTTCGCCATCCCGGTCGCCTGTTGTGGGCTGCGCGCGACGCAGGCCGGTCCGCGCGCCTGTCCGGCGCCGACCGGCGTGCCGGACCAGCGCCCGGCGGCCGCATCGGCCACGTACGTGGCGCTCGATTCCGCGGACGAGAACACCGCCGGCAACGCGCCCGGCTGTTCGACGATCACCGCCGGCTCGGTCCGGTCCGCCTGATCGGCCAGCACCTCGGCCCGCCGTGCCGCGCGCCGCGCTGCATGCCGCAGCGGCATGCGCCCTTCGGCGACAGCGAGCAATTCGAATGCGGTCAGATGAAATACATCGTCGGGCCGCTCGAATCCGTCCTCCTTGCCGCCACGGGCCAGTTGCGTGCCCAGCACGAGCGCGGTACGGCGCACCGCTTCCAGATACCGCATCAACGCGCTGCGCGCCGCTTCGCGCTGATTGCACTCGCGCGTGGCCACTCGCACCAATCGCTTCAGCACCGCCAGCATCGCGGGCCGCGCCAGCGGCGGGATCGCCCGGCGCAGCCGCTGCCATGCCTGCGCCGCGGCAACGCGCTGGCGCTGCCGTACCGCCTCGGCGTTGCTGCCGATCATCCCCAGCACGGTATCGAGCAGATAGTCGGGCGCCTCGCGCCAGCGCGGCTGCCGCACATAGCTTTCCGCGGTGGCCCGATGGCCGTAGCGATCCAGGAACTCGGCGAATGCGCGCCGGAAGGGACTGTGCGCGGGCAGCTGCTGCGCCCACTGGGCGCCGCTGCGCTGCGGACCGCGCAGCCAGGCCAGCGCTTCGGCGTCCGCCGCGGCGGTCTCGGCCAACGCGATCAACGCATAGCCTTGCTGTGCGGTCACGCTCGGCTCGCCGCCTGCCATCAGCGCCGCCGTCACCGCATAGCCCTCGCCGGGACAGTACTTCTCGACCAGATCGACGAGCCCTGCCAGCGTGCCCCCTGCCGACCCCTGCAGGAAGAACAGCGGATCGGCCTGCGCCACCGTGCGGAACTGCTCGCGCAGCAGCGCGGCCAGCGCGGCGGGTTCGTCCGGCAGCGCTTGTTCGCGCCACTGGCGTGCCTGCTCGGCGGCGCGCGCCAGCGCGGCTTCGCCCAGGCGGCGTTGGCGCGGCGAGCGCGCCAGATAGCGCAGCATGCGCAGGCCGCGGGCGAGCCGGTCGCCCGCGGTCGGGGGCGGCACCGCGATCTCCGGCTGCGTGCCGCCAAGCAGGCGGTTGACCGCGTTCGGACGCACGCCCAGCGCGTCGTAGCACTCCCATTGCATCAGCGACACGTCCAGATACAGGCGGCCGTCGAACAGCGCCGCGTGCTCGGTGCCGGGCAGGATCGGATAGCCGGACAACGAGAAGCCGAGCGTCAGCATCCGGTTGGCCATCGTGCGGCAGCCGTGCCAGTCCAGCGCGGACAGCGGATCGGGCATGATCTCGCGGGTATTGCCGCGCGACCAGTAGCGCGGCTGCTCGCGCAGCGCCGGATAGGTGTGGCGCGCCCGCGCGGTGACGGGCCGCGCCTGCACGATCCAGAAACGCTCGCCGTCCCAGACCCATTCGATGTCGTAGCGGGGATTGGCGAAGTCGAGCGCGCCGGCGGCATCGCGCGCCAGTTCGCCAAGCGCGATGGCCTGCGCGTCGGACAGTACCGCCTGGGCGGCCTGCTGCGCGGGCGTGTCGATCGCCGTGGTGCCGCCGCCAGGCAGCAGTTGCGTCATCCTTTGCTTGCCGCCCAGGCGGCGCGCGATGACGCGCAGCGCGTCGTCGCCATCGGTGCTTTCGTTGCTCTGCAGCCGATACTCGTCGCCGTCGGCCTGTCCGCCGACCAGCGCCTCGCCCAAGCCCCAATGCGCGTGGATCAGCAACTGATCGTCGCGGCCGGACAGCGGATCGCAGGTAAAGGCGATGCCGGCCGCCACCGCGGCCAGCAGCGGCATCACGACCACCGCCATCGCCGGTGCCTCCCCATCGAGGCCGAGGCGTTGCCGGTAGGCGACCGCAGCCGGCTCCCACACCGAATCCCATGCCGCCTGCACCGCCTCGGCGACGGCATCGACGCCGGTCACGTTCAGCCGCGACAGATGGATGCCGGCAAACGACGCTTGAGCCGAATCTTCCTGCGGCGCGGACGAGCGGACCGCCAGCGGCGTCCGCTCCCAATCCCGGGCCGCGAGCTCGCGCGCGAGCGCGTCGCGCAAGGCCTGGGGCACCGGATCGCCGGCGCGCCGGCCGCGGCTGGCCTCGGCGTGGATTACGAAGCCGTCGGGCACGGGCACGCCGAGCTGCGCCATCAGCGCCAGTTGCCAGCCCTTGCCGCCGGCCGCGGCGGAGCCTTGCGCCGCGGCAGCCCGCCAGTCGAGCAGCAGGGCGCTCATGACGCGTCCTCCGGCTCGGCCGCGCGTGCCGCGCCGTGGAAGAACAGGTCGACGGTCGCCGCGAACTCGGCGCGCAGATCGCTTTCCGAGGCTGCCAGCCAGCGCATCAGCGCGCCCAGATACAAATGATGGAACAGCGTGGCCAGCTGCCCCGACGGCAGGTCGCGGCGCAGCTCGCCGCTCTGCTGTCCCGCCGCCATCAACGCATCGAAGGCGAGGTCCATGCCGCTGCGCCCCGGCGCCCCTTCACCGTCGCTCTGCCCGAAGCGGCCCGGCTCGAGATCGAGAAAGCGGAAGCGCAGATAGTGCGGCAGATAGCCGCGGCGCGCCTCGCACCAGTCGGCCGAAGCCGACAGCAGATAGCAAAGCCGTGCCTGGAAACTGCCCAGCCCGTCCAGCGCGGCCCGCAGCTGCTGCAGTCCCGCGGCCAGCTCGCCGTGGAACTGATGGGCCAGCAGCGCCTCCTTGACCGGGAAGTGGTTGTACAGCGTGCCCTTGGCCACGTCGGCCTGTGCGGCGATCTGCTCCATCGTCACCGCGTCATAGCCATGCGCCTCGAACAGATCGAAGGCGGTGGCCGCCAGATGGTCGAGCGTCTGGTTGCGCTTGCGCTGACGCCGCCCCGCGGGCGGCGCAGCGGCGCTGGCGTCGATGGGTGGGGCGAACGGGGTCTGGATGGTGCGCTGAGACGAGGCTTCCATTTGCACGTCGCTTAAATTTGAACGTCGTGCAATTTTATGCTTCGTACTTCGCTTGTCAAGCCATCCGGCGGAAAGACTCAGGCAGCGGTTTCCGCCTCGGTGTCGCCGATGTAGACGACCTTCTCGGTCATCGGATCGAACGGCAGCGAGCCATGTTCGTGCACAACCAGCCAGCGGCCATCCCGTTTCTGCAAGCAGACCGTGATGCGGATCCAGGTGCCGCCGGCCGGATGGTCGGGCTCGTCCACCGGCGCGAGGCGGCTCAGGCAATGGCAAAAGGCAAGGTCCGCGCCGACGGTCAGCACGATGTCCTTGCGCTCGGAACGGAAGCGCCGGGGAAGATAGGGAAAGCAGGCCTCCCAGGTGGCGCGGTATGCGTCCACGCCACGCAGCGCGTAGGGCGGCTTGACGTCGAACAGCGCCACGTCGGGCGCATAGTGCGCCGTCATGGCGGCGGCGTCGCGCCGTTCCAGCGCGCGCGCCCAGTCCTCCATCATCTGCCTGATGGTGCGTTCATCGGTCTGCTGGTCCTTGCTGATGCTCATGATGGGCTCCTTGTCGGTTCGGTTGCGAACCCGCTTCCGGGGCCTGTCGGTACGGCCCGCGGAGCGGCTCCTATCCCTTTGTCGAGTGGGAGCGTCGCAATTCGACAATCGCCGATCCCCCGTCGGCCCCGCGCAGGCGGGGGCCCAGTGGCTTGAGGCACCCTCGACAAGACACCGGGTCCCCGCCCGCGTGGGGCGTCGGAATTTCGTGTCTTAAAATGCACAGAACCGGGTTTGCCACCGCTGGCAGCGGCGGCAATCGCGCCGATACTTGCTGGAAGACCTGTCAGGTCGCAAACCATCGAGGAGTGCGTCATGAGAAGGGTTCGCCTTGTCGTCGTACTGGGTGCCGTCACGCTGCTGGTCGGCGGCTGCTTTCTGCTGGGCATGGGTGACCGCGCCACGCTGACGGTGGCGCAGGGCACCGGTCCGTCGCCGACCCTGCCGCCACCGAACAGGACGCTGCTGCCGACCGTGGACATCGCACCGGCGATCGGCTGGACGGCCGGTGCGCGCCCGACGCCAGCGCCCGGCCTTGCGGTGACGGCCTTCGCCGATGGGCTCGATCATCCGCGCTGGCTTTATGTGCTGCCCAACGGCGACGTGCTGGTGGCCGAGTCCAATGCACCGCCCAAGCCGGAATCGGGCAAGGGCATCCGCGATTGGGTCATGAAGCTGGTGATGAAGCGGGCCGGCGCCGGCACGCCCAGCGCCAACCGCATCACGCTGCTGCGCGATACCGACCGCGACGGCGTCGCGGACAAGCGCTCGGTGTTCCTGCAGGGCCTGAACTCGCCGTTCGGCATGGTGCTGGTCGGCAACGACTTCTATGTCGCCAATGCCGATGCGCTGATGCGCTTTCGCTATCGTCCCGGCGCGGACCGCATCGACGAGCCCGGCGTCAAGGTGGTCGACCTGCCCGCCGGCATCAACCACCACTGGACCAAGAACGTGATCGCCAGCCACGACGGCCGCAAGCTGTACATCACGGTCGGCTCCAACAGCAATGTCGGCGAGAAGGGCATGGAGATCGAACAGGGCCGGGCCGCAATCTGGGAGCTCGATCGCGCCAGCGGCAAGATGCGGCTGTATGCGACCGGTCTGCGCAATCCGAACGGACTGGCCTGGGAGCCGGTCACCGGGCAGCTGTGGACCGCGGTCAACGAGCGCGACGAGATCGGTAGCGACCTTGTTCCGGACTACATCACCGCGGTGCGCGATGGCGGCTTCTATGGCTGGCCATACAGCTACTGGGGCCAGCACGTCGACGTGCGGGTCAAGCCGCAGCGCCCCGAATTGGTGGCCACCGCGCTGGTCCCGGACTATGCGCTCGGTCCGCACACGGCCTCGCTGGGAATCACGTTTGCCGACGGACTGCGCTGGCCCGAGCCGTTCCGCGAAGGCCTGTTCGTCGGCCAACATGGCTCATGGAACCGCAAGCCCAAGAGCGGATACAAGGTGATCTTCGTTCCGTTCCGCGGCGGCGTGCCCAAAGGCGAGCCGATCGATGTGCTGACCGGCTTTCTCGACGCCTCGGAGCACGCCCATGGCCGCCCGGTCGACGTCAAGGACGATCGCCGCGGTGGGCTGCTGGTCACCGACGATGTGGGCAACGTGGTCTGGCGCGTCACCGCGATGACGGCGAAGCGCCGATGAGGGGCGGTGCAGCAGCATGGGCGGCAGGTGTCTTGCTGCCGCTGTCGGGATGGGCCGATGCGCAGGATGCGCGCTCCGCGTCGGCAGCGGACGCGGAGCGCGCGCTGGCGCCGGTGGTCGTGACCGCCACGCGCATCGATGCCCCGGTATTCGATACGCCCGCGTCGGCCGACGTGGTTTCGGGCGGCGCGCTGCGCGACGACAGGCCGCAGATCAATCTGAGCGAAGGGCTCGGCGGCGTGCCTGGCCTGCTGGTCAAGGACCGGCAAAACTACGCGCAGGACCTGCAGTTGTCGATCCGCGGCTTCGGCGCGCGCTCCAGCTTCGGCGTGCGCGGCCTGCGGCTGTATGTCGACGGCATTCCCGCGACGATGCCGGACGGACAGGGGCAGACCTCGAATATCGATATCGCGTCGATCGATCGCGTCGAGGTATTGCGCGGCCCCGCGTCGGCTTTGTACGGCAACGCATCGGGCGGCGTGATCCAGGTCTGGACCGAACCCGGCGCGCGTCCGCCGTTGCTCGAAGCCAGCCTCGGCGCCGGCAGCTACGGCACCTGGCGCTATGGCCTGAAGGCCAGCGGCGCGCCCGCGGAAGGAGAGCCGGGCCTGGACTATCTGGTCAGCGCCTCGCGTTTTACCACCGACGGTTATCGCGACCACAGCGCCGCGCGCAAGAACCTGGGCAACGCGCGGCTGACGTGGCGTCCCGATGCCGACAGCAGCTGGACGCTGGTGGCCAATGCAGTCGATCTGAGCGCGCAGGACCCGCTCGGGCTGACACGGGCGCAGTTCGGCAGCGCGCCGGGCTCGGCGCCGCTGGCCGAGCAGTTCAATACGCGCAAGACCGTGCAGCAGGCGCAGGGCGGCCTGCGCCATCAGCGCCGGGTCGATGCGGACAACACGCTGACGGCGATGGTCTACTACGGCCGGCGCGAGACCCGCCAGTTCCTGTCGATCCCTCCGGCGGCGCAGCGCAGCCCGTTGTCGGCGGGCGGCGTCATCGATCTGGCGCGCGACTACGGCGGCGCGGACCTGCGCTGGACGCACCATGCGCGGATCGGCCGCATGCCGCTGACGCTGATCGCGGGGCTCGCCTACGACACGATGGAGGAAACGCGCCGCGGCTACGAGAACTTCATCGGCAGCACGGAACAGCCGGTGCTCGGCGAGCAGGGCCGCCTGCGGCGCGACGAACGCAATACGGTCTGGAACTTCGATCAGTATCTGCAGGCTTCGCTGGACGTGACACAGCGCTGGACCGTCGAGGCGGGGCTGCGCCACAGCACGGTGCGCTTCTCCTCCAGCGATCGCTATATCGTCGGCGCCAATGGCGACGACAGCGGCTCGGTACGCTACGACAAATGGTTGCCGGTCGGTGCGGTGCGCTATCGCGCCAGCGAATCGCTGAATCTGTATGCGACCGCGGGACGCGGCTTCGAAACGCCGACGCTCAATGAGATCTCGTATCGGCCGGACGGCTCGGCGGGCCTCAACTTTGCACTGCGCCCGGCCACCAGCACGTCGGTTGAAGTCGGCGCCAAACAGAAACTGGCCGGCGGCCTGCTGACAGCCGCGCTGTTCCAGACTCGCACCGACCAGGAGATCGTCACCGCGACCAGCAGCGGCGGCCGCGCCAGCTACCGCAATGCCGGCCGCACGCTACGCCAGGGCGTGGAACTGGGCTGGAGCGGCGTGCTGCGGCCGCATTGGCAGGCGCAGCTCGCCTACAGCTTTCTCGACGCGACCTTCCGCGACACGGTGCCGCCCGGCATTGTCGCCGGCAACCGTCTGCCCGGCACCGCGCGCCACGCTGTCTATGGATCGCTCGCCTGGGCCCCGCCGCGCGGCTGGCGCGCGGGCATCGATCTGCGCTATCTGGGCGCGGTCCCGGTCGACGACCGCAACAGCGATCGCGCGCCCGGTTATTTCGTGACCGGCATCCACGCCGGCTATGCGATGCCCCTTGGCCGCTGGACCTTCAATGCGTTCGCGCGGATCGACAATCTGTTCGACCGCCGTTATGCCGGATCGGTGATCGTCAACGACGCCAATGGCCGGTATTTCGAGCCGGCGGCCGGACGCAATGCCTTTGCCGGGGTATCGCTGTCGTATGCGTTCTGAGCTCGCGCCCGGTAAATGCTCCGTTAATTCCATGCGGCGGAAAAAAGCAACAGCGTTCGCAAAAAGGGATCGGTGTTTCAGGTCTTACAATATGTCACGCCTTTCCAGAGGGGCGGGAAATTATGCTCAAGATTCCCCATAAGGAAATCAAGGAGAGGGAAATGAGAACCAATTTCAAATACCGGGGGCTTGCATTCGGCGTCGCCGCGTCCGCTGCAATCCTGGCCGCCTGCGGTGGCGGCGGCGATGACGATGGCGGCGGCACCGGTACGCTCAGCGTGTCGATGACCGATGCGCCGGCCTGCGGCTTCGACCATGTGTTCGTCACCGTCGACAAGATCCGCGTCCATACCAGCGCCAACGCCGAGGATGGCACCGGCGGCTGGGCCGAGATCGATGTCAATCCCTCCCGCCGCATCGATCTGCTGTCGCTGCAGAACGGCACGCTGACCAAGCTCGGCCAGACCGTGCTGCCGGCCGGCCAGTATCAGCAGGTCCGC
This sequence comes from Cupriavidus sp. UGS-1, assembly GCF_021213615.1. NCBI lineage: Bacteria > Pseudomonadati > Pseudomonadota > Betaproteobacteria > Burkholderiales > Burkholderiaceae > Cupriavidus > Cupriavidus sp. UGS-1. The sequence continues at coordinate 374,318 of NZ_JAJQJF010000001.1, forward strand.
CTCGTGCTCGATCGCAATACCGGCAATTCGCTGGCCAATTCCGTGGTGCCGACCGGCGGCGCCGAACAGCCGCTCGATACGCCGAGCGCCACGCAAAGCGGGTACAAGATCATCCGTCCGTTCACCGTGCAGCGCGACACGCTGGTCGACCTGGTGCTCGACTTCGATGCGTGCCGCTCGATCGTGCAGCGCGGCAACGGTTCCTATGCGCTGAAGCCGGTGGTGACCGCGGTGCCGCTGGTGGTCAGCGGCGCGATCCAGGGCTACGTTTCGCCCGCGCAGGCCGGCGCGACCGTCTATGCGCAGCAGAACGGCGTGACCATCAAGGGAACGCTGGCCGACAGCAATGGCGCCTTCACGCTGTCGCCGCTGCTGCGCAGCAGCGATGCAGGCAACTACAGCGTCGTGGTGGTGCAGAACGATCGTGCGACCGGCGTGATCCAGAACGTGCCGGTCACCGCGCAGACCACCACCACGGTCTCGACCTCGGCGGCGCCGATCACGCTGCCTGCCTCGCCGATGCGCCGCATCACGGGCGCGGTACTCCCCGCCTCGGCACAGGCCTTCGTGCAGGCGAAACAGAATGTCGCCGGCTCGCCGATCGAGGTCGCCGTCGCCAACGCCAACTTCGATACCGGCGCCTATCAGCTGAACGTGCCGGCCGCCGCGCCGCTGGTGGGCACCTACCAGCCGACGCTACCGATCGCGCTCGCTGCCGACACCGCCGCCGCAGGCAAGTACACTGTCACGGCGACATCGATCACTGGCGCCACGCTGAGCACCGAGCGCGACGTCTCGGCAGGCGATGCGACGGCGAACTTCCAGTTTTGATGAGCTGAACCCACAGATGGACGACAAGGAAAATATGATGAAGTCGATGAAGGCAATCTGCGCGCTGCTGATCGGCGCCGGCACGCTGCTCGGTGGCTGCGCCGTCTATACCCCGCACGGTGCGGTGGTCACGCCGGGCGCGGTCGTGGTCGATCCGGGCCCCGGCCCGTATCACTGCCCGCCGGGACAGGCGAAGAAGGGACGCTGCTGATATCGGTCGACACTGTCGATCGTCTGTTCACGATGTCATTGCCGCGCGGGCGGGAATCCAGCGTCTTTTGACGCCACTGGGTCCCCGCCTGCGCGGGGACGACAATTAATTCGAAGACGGTAGATGGGCCTGCGGGCCCTTCTTTTTTGCCCGCGCTTCAAGCGCAGGCAATCAATCGCGAATCAATCGCGAATCAATCGCGAATCAATCGCGAATCAATCGCGAATCAATCGCGAATCAATCGATCCAGCTTGCCATGGACGGTGGCCCAGGCCTCGTGATCGGGCAATGGTCCCTTGGCATGGATCAACGGTTTCCATGCCGGATTGCGCGCCAGTTCGGCATTGATCGCAACGAAATGCCGCTGGTCTTCGGGAAGGTCTTCCTCGGAATAGATTGCACCGACCGGGCATTCCGGCACGCACATCGAGCAGTCGATGCACTCGTCGGGATTGATTACCAGGAAATTCGGCCCTTCGTGGAAACACGACATCGGGCAGACTTCGACGCAATCGGTATAGCGGCACTGGATGCAGGCATCCGTTACGACAAACGTCATGGGGCAATGCGCAAGGACAGCGGGGACAACGAAGAAACCCGATGCTAGCGCGCGAGCCGGCAGACGTGCCGGCCCGGGTTTGTGCGACACCATCAAAAATCTTCAAGCCATCCGATGATGTGTGCGGCGCTTGCCGGACCGCCAATAAAAAGGGGCCGGTAATACTACCGGCCCAACGTCCTTGCACCCATGAAGAAGACAAGGTCGATATGATCGTTCGCGCGGCGGCGCGCCCTGGCGCCGCCGCATGCCCGCGTGGCGGGCGTTCGGAGGCTTCGCTTAGAAGCGGTGACGCATGCCGATCGTCACGCCGGTCTGGTTCTCGCCGGCCTGGGCGGTACCCGCGCCGTTCAGGCCCAGGTCCGAACCGTCCTTGTTGCGCACGTAGCCAACGTTCAGATAGACGTCGGTGCGCTTGGACAGCGAGTAGTCGGCGGACAGCACGAACATCCACGGATCGGCACCGGTGTTCTTGGTGTCTTCGTAGTAGGCCGCGCCGGTCAGGCTGAAAGCCGGGGTGAACTTGTAGCGAGCGCCGGCCCAGTACAGGTTGCTGCGGGTGCTGGTGTCGGTCAGCGCGCCGAGGCCTTCGTCCCGCATCCAGCGATAGCCGGCGAACACCTTGGCGGCGCCGAATTCGTAGGCGGTACCGACCGCCAGGCGCTTGGCCGCGCGGTCCTGCAGCGCGATGGTGGCGCCCTGGTACTGGTCGTACGCGGTGCCGATCGAGAAGCCGCCCGCCGCATACGACAGGCCACCACCGAACTGGCGCGCCACCTTGGCTTCGCCCGGCACTTCACCGTTGTTGTCGCGGCCGAAGCTGTAGAAGCCGGTCGCGGTCAGGCCACCGAACTTGCCGGTGTACTTGATGTTGTTGTCGGCGCGGCCGTTGAAGGCCGAATCGACGCTGTTCAGCGAGTAGCGCGGACCGACGCCCATCGGGTCGAAGGCACCGAACAGGTCGTACAGCGCGTTCTGCTGACGGCCCAGCGAGATGGTGCCGAAGTTGCCTTGCAGACCGACGTACGCGGCGCGGCCGAACAGGCGGCCGCCCTGGGCCGAACGGCCGGTGTCGATGTCGAAGCCGCTTTCCAGCACGAACAGACCCTTCAGGCCGCCGCCCAGGTCCTCGGTGCCGCGCAGACCCCAGCGCGAGCCCGACAGGTTGCCCGAGTTCATGCGCACGGCGGTGTCGCCGCCGCCGGCGCTCGGCGCGTTGCTGATGACTTCGATGCCGGCATCGACGATGCCGTACAGCGTGACGTTGGTTTGGGCGGACGCTGCGCCGGAGGCGGCGGTGGCAGCGGTCGCGGCCAGCGCGAGGAGGGCTTTCTTCACGGTGTGTTCTCTTTTGACTGGTGATGGAAGACTGAAGAGGTCTGCCGCCGGCAGCGTGGCGCGGGTTCGACCCGTGAACCCCTGCCGGCGCAAACGGGGGCGATCTTCGCTTGCTTTTATGACACCTATAAGTAAGGTGAAAATCACGTTGTAAAAAAGCCGCAGTGCCATCCCGTTACGGCGTGCGGGGTCCGTGAAGACTTCGGATCAAACAGAGATGAAAAAGGGCGAAGCGCCGAAGCGCTTCGCCCTGGTGGCCATTCACGGCGAGCGACGGCCCGCGGCGGTTCAGCCGCCCTTGGCCAGACGGCCTTGCATGCGCTTGGCGCGATCGGCCGAGCCCGGGTGCGAATCGAACATGCCGGACTTGCCGCCATCGAGCTTGGCCAGCTTCTCGAACGCCGTCACCAGGCCCTGGCGATTGGCCTTGTTCTTCGTCAGCAGGTCGAACGAGTAATCGTCGGCCGCGGTTTCCTGTGCCTGGGAGAACTGCGCATTGATCAGCTTCTCCGACAGATCGCCCAGCTGCGACTGCGACAGCGCGGCCACGGTGCCGTTGGCGCTGGCCGCCAGCGCGCCGCGCGCGGCGACGGCGGTGTAGGCCACCTGCATCTGGCTCTTGCTGTGGCCCAGCGCCACGTGGCCGATTTCATGGCCAAGCACGCCGCGCACCTCGTCGTTGTTCATCATGTCCATCAGGCCGCTGTAGACGCGCACGCAGCCGTTGGCCATCGCCCAGGCATTGACGTCCTTGGTCAGGTAGACCTTGGCCTGGACCGGCACGCCGCTGTCCTTCAGGCCGGCCATGATCGCGGTCAGGCGCTTGGTGTACGGGCTGTTGGCCGGGGCGATCTTGTTTTCCTTGTCCGATTCGGCGCAGGCCTGCTCGGACAGCGACTTGACGTCCGCGTCCGACAGCGTGGCGGCCTTGAACAGCGAGCCGCCGGCGTCGACCATGCTGTTGACGTTGGTGCCGGCGCAGCCGGCGATCAGCGCCGCGGCGCAGGTGGAAAGCACAGTGAGAGAGAGAACGGTTTTCATGCGTTGCATTGCCCCTGGATTCTTATTAATTCGTTATCAAGCGTGCCCGACGAATAAAAGGCGCCGCATTGTACGATTGTTTCGATTCCGCGATTGCAAACAACGGTAATAAAAAACGCCGGACAGGCCGGCGTTTCGGGGTGGATTCACAGAAATAGCCGTTTCAAGATCGCTTGCGATTGACGAATTCCGCCATGTAGCGCTGCGGCTCGCCGGTATCGAAAGCGCTGCCGAATTCGGCGACGCTGTTGGCGATTGCCGTATCGACCGGTTGATCCTCCCATTCGCGCAGCAGCCGTTTCTGCTGGCGCACGACCGTCGGCCCGAAGCCTGCCAGCAGCAGTGCAACCTGCTCGACTTCGGCGTCGAGCTCGGCCAGCGGCACCACGCGATGCACCAGTCCCCACGACAGCGCCTGCGCGGCGTCGCACAGCTCGCCGGTCAGCAGCATCCAGGCCGTGCGCGCATTGCCGATCAGGCGCGGCATCAGCGCGGCGTGAATCACCGACGGAATGCCGACCTTGACCTCGGGCATGCCGAGGTTGGCGTTGTCGCCTGCGATCCGCAGGTCGCACGCCAGCGCCAGTTCCAGTCCGCCGCCGAGGCACCAGCCCGGCATGCGCGCGATCACGGGCACCGGGCAGTGCCGCACGGCATCGCACAGCGCGCGCAAGCCGGAGATGAAGCGCTCGGCGCTGTCCCGCGCCAGTCCCGCCATCTCCTTGATGTCCGCGCCGCCGATGAAGCCCTTGTCGCCGGTACCGCGCAGGATCAGCACGCGAACCCGCGGGTCGGCGGCCAGCGTGCGTACCGCCTCGGTCAGCGCGGCGATCACCGGCGTGCCGAGGATATTGAGCGAGCCGGCTTCGCTGATGGTCAGCGTGGCAATGCCGCGCGCGTCGATGGCGACGGCCGCATGGCGGCCCGGATCGGCAACAGGTGTGGCGGTGGTGCTCATGGTGTCCTCACTGCAGTTTGGCGAACTGGATCTTGTCGACGACGCGTTTCCAGTGCTGGTTTTGATGGCGGATCAGGTCCGCGAAGGCCTTGCGCGAGGTCCACGCCGGAATCGCGCCCTGCTTCTCGATGGCGGCAATGACCTCGGGGTCCGCCAGCGCCTGGCGCACCGCATCGTTGAGCTTGTCGAGGATGGCGTCCGGCGTGCCGGCCGGGGCGCCGAGGCCGAACCACGACGGATTGTTCATCGCCGGCAGTCCGGCCTCCGCGTAGGTCGGCACATCGGGCAGCAGCTTCAGCCGCTGCCTGGCGGCGACGGCCAGCGGCTTCAGGCGTTTGCCCTGGATCAGGCCCGACGAGGACGGAATATTGTCGAACACGACCTGGATCTGCCCGGCCACCGCGTCGTTCAGCGCCGGTCCCAGTCCCTTGTAGGGAACGTGCAGCATGCGTGTGCCGGTCTCGCTCATGAACAGCTCGCCGTTCATATGGCTCAGGCCGCCGTTGCCCGAGGAGCCGAACGAGTATTTGCCGGGGTTGGCCTTCAGCAGCTTGATGAAGGACGCGACATCGGTCGCCGGGAACGAGGGGTTGACTACCAGCACATTCGGCACGTCGGCCAGGTTGCTGATCGGCGCGAAGTCCTTGACCGGGTCGTACGGCGTCTTCACGTAGACGTTGGGATTGACCGCGTGCGAGCTCTCGACCTCCATGACCAGCGTGTAGCCGTCGGCCGGCTGCTTGGCCGCATAGGCGCTGCCGACCGCGCCGCCGGCGCCGGGCCGGTTTTCCACCACGACCGGCTGCGCCAGGATGGCGCCCATCTTCGTGCCGACGATCCGGGCCAGGATGTCGGTGGTGCCGCCGGCGGCGTAGGGGACGATCAGCTTGATCGGCTTGCTGGGATAGCTGTCGGCATGCGCGTGCGTGGCGACGGCGGCCGTGGCGGCCAACGCGGCAATCAGCCGCATGGACTTGTGCAAGGCGGCGCGGTGCGGATGTTTCAAGGGTGTCTCCTCGTGGATGTTCGTATGGAAAGGAAAGAACTCAGGCGCCGTGCTCGCCGAGCAGCGGCGGCGCGGCGAGCGGGGTGGCCGGCGTGTCCGTCGTGTCCGTCGTGTCCGTCGGCGAACCCGGCAGCATCGGATTGCGCACCATCGGAATGCGGCCGAGCACCGGATGTTCGGCGTGCCGCAGCAGGCCGCGATGCCGGACCTGCGGATGCGCGAACACTTCCTCGATCGAGTGGATCGGCCCCCATGGCACGCCGGCGGCATCGAAGGCGTCGGTCCATTGCCGGCGCGAGCGGGTTGCAAAGACCTGCGCCAGCAAGGCCCGCAATGCCGGCAGATTGGCGATACGCGCGCTGTTGGTCCGATAGCGCGGATCGGCCGGGAGGTCGGCGAGGCCAGCCACCTCGCAGAAACGCCCGAACTGCGCATCGTTGCCGATCGCCAGGATCAGATGGCCATCCGCGCAGCGGAATACCTCGTAGGGCGCGCAATTCGGGTGCGCATTGCCGCTGCGCGGCGGATTGCGGCCCGAGAACAGATAGTTGGCGCCCTGGTTCGCATTGAGCGCCACCGCGACATCGAGCAGCGCGATGTCGAGATGCTGTCCCGCACCGGTGGCCTGGCGCTGGAACAGCGCGGCCAGCACCGCCGACGTGGCATACATGCCGGTGCTCAGGTCGACCACCGCGACGCCGGTGCGCAGCGGTCCCTCGCCGGGCTCGCCGTCGGGCTGGCCGGTATAGCTCATCAGGCCGCCCATGCCCTGGAACACGTAGTCGTAGCCGGGCTTGTCGGCCATCGGGCCGCTTTGGCCGAAGCCGGTGATCGACAGGTAGACCAGCCGCGGGTTGCGCGCCTGCAGGCTCGCGTAGTCCAGCCCGTAGCGCTGCAGCGTGCCGGCCTTGAAGTTCTCGACCAGCACGTCGGCCTGGTCGGCCAGCGCCAGGATGGCGGCCTTGCCCTCGTCGGTGGTGAAGTCGATCGCCAGCGAGCGCTTGCCGCGATTGCAGCAGGCGAAGTACGCCGACATCCGTTCGCTGCCGTCGGCCGATTCCAGATAGGGCGGGCCCCAGCCGCGCGTGTCGTCGCCGCGCTCCGGATGCTCGATCTTGGTGACCTCGGCACCGAGGTCGGCCAGATTCTGGGTACACCAGGGCCCGGCCAGGATTCGGGACAGGTCCAGCACCTTGATGCCGGACAGGGCCTTGTGCAGCATGGGGTCTCCGCGTCGATTCGATCGCGGAGCAGTATATTTTTGCGCCCGGCGGCCAACCAGTCGAATGTCTTCAAGCCACCGTTCGTGGCAATTCAACGGTACGGCCGGGCCCTCGTCTCGTCACGGCTGTGCGTCCCGCGTCGCCGCCACGTGCGGATCGCCCAGCAAGAACTCGGCAAAGGCCTCGGCGAAGGCGGGCAGCTTGCCGGCGGCCGGCAGCACCAGATTCAGCTGGCGTCGCGCCCAGTCCTCGGCCAGCCGTACGCCAACCACACGGCCGTCGCGCAACGAGGCCGCGGCGACGCTGCGCGGCACCAGCGCCAGCCCGACGCCGGCCTCGACCAGCGCCAGCACCGCGTCGAAGGTCGGCGCATGCAGGCGGACGTTGGGCGAGCGCCCCAGCCGGTGCGCGGTATCCCGCAGGAACACCACATTGCTGGTATCGCGGCCCGGGCAGACGAAGTCGTGCTCCAGCGCCGCGCCGAAGCGCACGCCGCCGGGCTGCGCCTCGGCCTCGCGCGCCAGCGGATGATCGGCCGGCACCGCCAGCATCAACTCGTCGACCGCATACGGCATCCAGCGCACGCCCTGCGTCTCCACGTCGCCGGCCTGCACGCCGACGTCGGCCTCGCCAGCGGCGATGGCGGCCGCGATCTCGCGGCTGGCCCGCTCCTCCAGATCGATATTGACCTCGGGATGGGCGTTCAGGAAGCGGCCGACGCTGGGCAGGATGAAGCCGTTCAGCGAACTGCTGTTGGCGATCAGGCGGATATTGCCCTTCAATCCCGCGGAAAACCGGCCCAGCTCGCCATGCATTCGTTCGAGGCCGCGCAGCAGCTCGCGCACGTGGCCGAGCAGCGCGGTGCCGGCCGCCGTCAGCTCCATGCCGCGCGCCGCGCGCAGGAACAGCGGCGTGCCCAGCGCCAGCTCGAGGTTCTTCAGCCGATAGCTGGCCGCCGATGCGGTGATATGGATGGCGGCGGCGCCGCCGGACAGGCTTTGCGATTCAGCGATGGCCTGGAACAGCCGAAGGTCCGTCAATTCGTAGCGCACCGGGTTCTCTCTCGCGGGTCGGTCGATGGGCGATGCCGTGCATGGCGTGCCGGTGCCGCATTCTAAGCCCCGCCGCAGCGGCGGCCGGCGTTGGCGAGCGGCGCTACAGGCCGAACGGATACGTGTCCGGCATGCCGGTGCGCGCCGCGGTGGGCAACGGCGTCACCGCGTCGGTCCGATCGAACCAGGCGAGTGCATCGAACTGCTGCGGCAGGCAGGCGAACGCATAGTGGCTGGCGAACTCGGTATCGGGCCGGTACACGACGCCGATGAAGCGTTCCTGGCGCGGCACCGTCAGCAGCGCGCGCGCCTGCTCGTGGACGCCTTCGCGCAGGTCGATGAAGCAGCGGTCGATGCCGGTGCGCTGGAACAGCGCCTCGTAGCTGTCGGCGCGCGCGGGCACCACGTCCATCACCTGCATCGGGCCATCCCAGTCGGACGCCGCGGCGACGGTGCCGCGCGACGTGGAAAGGCCGATCAGCGCTGCTTGCTTGCCGAAGCGGGCTCGGCACAGCCGGCCGATATTGGTCTCGCCGTGGTCGCGGCCCATCGCGGTCGCGTCGGCATCGCCGATATGCGAGTTGTGCGCCCATACCACGGCCTTGGCGCCGGGCGCATGGGTGTCCAGCAGCCGCGCCAGCGTGTCGAACATATGGGTGTCGCGCAGGTTCCAGCTTTCGGGGCCGCCGTAGTACATCAGCCGGTAGTACTGCTCGGCCGAGGCGACCAGGTGCGCGTTCTGCGCGGCGTCGAAGAACGGCTCCTTGCCACGCGTCGCATAGTCGAGCTGGCGCTCCAGCAGCGCCTGCAGCTGGGCGATGACTTCGTCCTCGCAATCGCGCGCGCGGCCGGTCAGCACCGCGCGCCCATAGCGCGACGGGTCTTCGCGCCACGGCAGCAGGCAGCCGTAGCGCTCGCGCGCCTCGCGCGCGCCGTCGGGATCGACGCGGTTCAGATAGCCGAGCACGGTGGCGATCGAGCTGCCCAGGCTGTAGATGTCCAGGCCGAAGAAGCCTGCGCGCGTATCCGGCGCGCGTTCGGCGTTGTAGCCGCGCATCCATTCGACCAGCGCCTCGACCGATGTATTGCGCCACATCCAGGTTGGAAAGCGCCGGAACGGCGGTTCCTGGTGCTCGGCCGCCGGCAGCTGGCGGACATAGCGGTCGATCGCCGCGGCATCGGGCCAGTCGGCCTCGACCGCGACGATGCGAAAGCCGTGCCGCTCGATCAGCCGTCGCGTGAAGGCCGCGCGGGCATCGTAGAACTGCGCGGTGCCGTGCGTCGATTCCCCGAGCAACACCACGCGGCAATCGGCAAACCGGTCCACCACCGCGGCGAATCCCGGATCGTCGATGGCCGGCAGACGCTCGGCGGCCTCGGCGATCCGTTCGACGATATCGCTGTCGGCGAGCACCTGGCCGGTGACGGGATCGTGCAGTGCGCTGGTCATGTCGGTCCTCCGTGGATTGTCGATGGTGTCGATCGTCGTCTGGTCGATCGTCGTCGGGTCGATCGACTTCAGTCGCTGGGCGTTTCGTTGCCGGCGTCCTCGGCCGTGCGTGCGACCAGCGGCACGAAGGCCACGCCGGCGAGATCCTCGCGCTCGAGCGTGCCGTCCTCGCGCTTGCCGATACGCAGCAGCCGTTGCGCATGGCCCGGATGGCCGTGCGGCATCACCAGCGTGCCGCCCGGTGCCAGTTGTGCCAGCCACGCGGCGGGGATATCGGGGCTGGCCGCGGCGGAAACGATGGCGTCGTACGGCGCGCCCGCTTCCCAGCCGGCGGTGCCGTCGGCCAGGTGCACTTCGACGTTGTCGAAGCCCAGCGCGCGCAGCACGTCGCTGGCCCGCTCGGCCAGCCGCCGCCAGCGCTCCAGCGTGATGACGCGGGCCGCGATGCGTGCCATCACCGCGGCCGCATACCCGGAACCGGTGCCGATCTCGAGCACGCGGGAGGCGGGATGCAGCCGCGCGGCTTCGACCATGCGCGCGACGATATAGGGCTGCGAGATGGTCTGGCCGGAGCCGATCGACAGCGGCGCGTCGTCATAGGCGGATTGGCGCAGCGCGTCCGGCACGAAGCGCTCGCGCGGCACCTCGCGCATCGCCGCCAGTACCGCGGGATCCTGAATGCCGCGCGCGGCGATCTGCAGCTCGACCATCCGCTGCCGGTAGCGTTCGGGTTGTTGTTCGGGGCTGTCGAAGAGGGGAGGCATCATGGCGGGATCGAGGCGCGATTGGTCTGGCGCAGCTCTGTTCGCGATCGTGCTCGCATTGACGCATCGACCGTGCCATCGATGGCGCCGCACCATGCCGCGCGGTTTCGATCACGTCATTTCGTCGGCTTCCCGCAGGCTGGAAGATCGTGCACGGGCCCGCGTACAAGCCGTGTAAATGCTCCCTACGCGTGCGCGACGCTGCGGGCGCGATGCCGCTGGCGCCGTTCTTGCGTACCGCTCGGCTTCTTTTCCCTCGCCGTCCGGCGACTTCCAAGGAGCATGACGATGAAGAGCAAAGCACCTCGCACCCACGCGATCAGCGACGTCACCGATGTGACCGATGTGACCACCGAGCGCCTGGCCGAGCAGCGGCCGATTCCCGCGGTCACCGAAGTGCCCGACGCTTCCACCATGCTGGCGCGCGACTACCTGAAGCTGACCGCGCTGGGCTGGAGCTTCTATGCGGCGTTGATGGAGGAGGCGGGCTTCCAGTGGACGTCGTGGGCCTGGAAGTGGAACCCCGACGAGCGCCTCGCGCAGCAGATCACCGCGCCGGCACCGGCGCTGTCGATGGCGACGAAGTACGGGCAGACCGCCTGGGAAATCGGCGCTGACATGCAGGGACGCTGGCTGGACGCGTGGATGCGGTACTTCACGTGGAATCCGGCGGCGATGTGGGGCGGGATGACGGGAACCGCCGAGACGGGCGCTAGAGCGTAGTCACCACGGACCTGGGCGTTCGCGGTGGGACGATGTAGCGGAAGCGCTGGTGGAAGGCTCCCCTCTCCCATTTGTGGGAGAGGGGTGGGGGAGAGGGCAGCGGCGGTCGTATTCGTGATATCGCTCCTGCGGGCCCCCTCTCCCCCAACCCCTCTCCCGCCGCGCGGGAGAGGGGAGCAAGTCGTCCAGCGCGCAGGCGCCGAAGCACGTTTACGGCGCTGTGCACGTATAGTTCGACGCCTGCGCCGCCGCCGCCGCGTCGTTGGCCGGTCCCGTATAACGCGGATACTGCGGATAGCGGCACAGCGGACGCGAGAACGCGGTCGCGCCGTTGTTCTCCTTCGTCGCCGTCAGCGTACCCGGCGCGGAGCCTTTGGTGACCCAGGTATCGAGCGCCGTCAGCAGGTCGGTCTGGTCCGCACCCGGGCCGCCGGCGCAATGATTGACGCCCGGTGCCCGGTAGTAGCGCACGAACGCGTCGGCCGATGCCTGCCCGCCGACCGCGGCGACCATCCCTTCGTAATAGGCGTCGGTGGCCTTGAAGCTCAACGCGGCATCGTTGGTGCCATGCCAGAGGATCAGCTTGGCGTTGCTGTTCTTCAATGGCCGCAGGTCGGTATTGGTTGCGTCGTTGAGGTTCGACAGATTGGCCAGCGCGGCGACGTTGCTGTCCCACGTATAGGTCAGCGAGTTCTGTGAGCGGTCGCGCGCCAGATAGTTCTTGACCGTCGTGTCCTGAAACAGGAACTGCAGCGCGACGTTCAGGTTGCCGTTCCCGGTCAGCCAGGCGCCCCACGCTCCCGGGTCGTCCTCGTTGCCGCTCAGCGCCCAGCCGGCATTGGAATAGGCGCCGTTGGCCCACACCGCAGGCGAGGTCCACGATTGCACCGCCGCCAGTTGCGCGTCCGACAGGCAGGCGTCCCCGCCATCCGTGCCGCCGGCACAGCGAAGCACCGCCGGATCGAAGCTGCACGACCGCGGATTGGAAACGACGCCGTCCGCGATGCCATCCTGCGCATCGCAGGCATCCCGCACCGCCTTGGCGAGCAAATTGATCTTTGGCGCGCCCAGCATGCCGCCCGGAGCGGCGAGGGCCTTGGCATTGCGATTGAAGGCGCCCATGAAGCCGACCCAGTTGTAGGCCGGCGCGCGGGCGATGATGCCGTCGAACAGGTCCGGATTGCGCTGCGCCGCCATCAGCGCCTCACGGCCGCCATTGGAGCAGCCCTCGAAGTAGGACCGCTCCGGCGCCTTGCCATAGGCGGTTTGCAGCATCTGCCGCGCCGACGACATCACCGTCGGTACCGACTGATGGCCGAACAGCGCGGCGGCGTGCGGATCGTCGAGCGCGAAGTCCGCTGACAGCACGTTGCCGGCATGCCCCGAGTCGCTGTTGACGGTGGCGTAGCCCTGTTTCAACGCGGTCAGGTTGGTGGGAACGTCGATGCCGGGGATCGACCCGTTGTAACCGCCGCCGCCGCCGTAATACAGCTTGCCGTTCCACCGATCGGGGAGCCGCAGTTCCAGGTTCAGTCGCGGTGCGATGGTCGCGTTGACCTTGCAGAACAGCGGTTGGGGCCCGCTTGCCGCGACGGTCGCGGCCGCCGTGACCGTCGCGCCGGCGACGGTCTTGCCCGCGAGCTGCGAACACGCCTGCTCGGCATTGGCCGAGGCCGACGGCCCGGGTTTGTGGTCGTCGTCGCTGCCGCCGCAGGCGGCCAGCGCGGCCATCGCGACAGCAGTCAGGGCGATACGATGCCAACGGAAAGCGAAAGTCTGTGCCATGTCGTCTCCTTCGATGTCGTGGAGTCAGGCCAGGACGGGCGCGACCTGTCCCTCGACACCGGTCTGGCACGGACTCGAGCGGCTGCTGCTGTTGCTGCTGTTGCTGCTGCTGGGGGCGGTCCGAAGGAAGAATAGACGGGAGGCGAGGTGCAGATTGTCCCCGCGCGGACAATCGCGCCGCCATCGGATCGGGGTTTGCCCTAGGCTCGGCACTTGATGTGCTGCGCGGGCAGCCTGCCGGCAAGGGAACAGCGGGCGGTGCCGTGCCTCAGCGCCGCCGCTCGTGCTCGATCAGCTGGGCCAGCAGCCGCACGCCTTCCTCGATCCGTTCCTCGGCGATTCCGGTGTAGCCGAGGCGGAAGTGCGGCGAAGGTCCGTCGGTGGCAAAGAACACGTCGCCGGGCTCGATGATCACGCCATGCCGCAGCGCGATATCGCCGAGCTTGCGCGCGTCGAGGCCCGGCGGTCCCTCGACCCAGAACGATGACGCGCCCGGCGAATTCTGGACGCGGCATTGCGGCAGATGCCGCGCCAGCATGTCGCGGAGCACGGCCGCGCGGCGCTGGAAGATCGGGGCGACCCGCCGCAGCAGCGCGTCGTGGTGGCCCAGCGAGATGAACAGTGCGGTGGCGCGCTGGTTGTTGGCAGGCGGGTGCCGGAGCATGTAGCGCCGCAGCGCCCGCGCCTGGCGGATCACCGAGCTCGGCGCGACGATATAGCCGAGCCGGATGCCGGGCACGAAGGACTTCGACAGGCTGCCGACATAGATCACGCGGCCCTCTCGATCCAGGCTCTTCAGCGCGGGAATCGGCTGTGTCAGTGCCGGATTCTCGGTGTCGTAGTCGTCCTCGATCAGCACGACGTCGTGCCGGTGCGCCTCGGCCAGCAGCGCCTCACGCCGGTCCAGCGGCATCGTGACCGTGGTCGGGCACTGGTAGCTGGGTGTGACGAAGGCATAGTCGCAGCGCGCCAGCTCACCCTTGGGACGCAGGCCCGAGTCGTCGACCGGCAGCGGCACCACCTCGCGCGCCCGCATGCCGAAGATCGCGCGCGCATCGCTGTAGCCCGGTTCCTCCAGGCCGACCACCGCGTCGCGCATCAGCAGATCGGCCAGCAGATAGAGCGCATGCTGCGCGCCCAGCGTGACCATGATCTCGTCCGGATTGGCCCAGACCCCGCGGCGCGGCAGCACGTGGCGCTGCAACTGCTCGATCAGCAGCGGATCGTCGCGGTCGATCAGGTCGGAGGCCCAGCCACGGATCTCCAGCACGGCCAGCGCCATGCGCGAGCATTCGCGCCAGTCCGCGGTCGGAAACAGCGCCGGGTCGAACTGTCCATAGATGAACGGATACGGATAGTTCTGCCAGTCGTTGGGCTTGACGATGGCGCGCAGGCCGCTGATATCGGGCAGCCGTTCGCTCCAGTCGGGGCCGGGCGTCTCGCTGCCGCCGTCGCTGCGGGCCGCCGTGTCGGCGTTCGCCGTGGACGCCGGTGGCGCCACGCTGGGCAATTGCTGGACGACGAAGTAACCGCGCCGCGGCCGCGTTTCGAGGAAGTGCTCGTCGACCAGCTGCTGGAAGGCCAGGATCACGGTATTGCGCGCGATGCCCAGCGTCGCCGCCAGTTCGCGGCTCGACGGCAGCGCGCTGCCTTCGGGCAATTGCCGCGACAGGATGGCGGAGACGATCTGCTGGCGCAGCTGCGCCTGCAGGCTCAGCGCCGAGTCGGCGGGCAATTGCAGCAGCCGATTCCAGAAGGTGTTTCCCTTGCCCGCCGTGGCCATGCCGTTCGCGCTCCGTATCGCCGGTTTCGTCCTTGGATCGGGAAGCATTATCGGATATGGGGCGGGGAGGGGGTATGGGTGGAAAGCCGGTGATCGAAGGCGATGCGTCGCTGATGGCTTTGCTTCCCTCTCCGCTTGCGGGAGAGGGGCTGGGGGAGAGGGGGCACGCAACAGCGATATCGCGCGCTCGACCGCCTGGCCCTCTCCCCAACCCTCTCCCACAAGTAGGGAGAGGGAGCGCGTTGGCGGTTGGCCCGTCGCGCCGCGCTGGCAAGCGCCTCAACTACAGCACATCATCCTTCAAGTGATACCAGTGGTACAGGAACCGCTGCCCCAGCCGCCGGAACGGTGCGAACGCCGGCGACTCGACCCACTCGCGCACATTGGGGAACGGCAGCGCCGAGCGGAAGATCGGCAGCTCCGGTCCCGGGTTCTTGCCCGCAATCATCGCGGCCATGCGCCGGCCGGCCTGGGCCGAATACATGACGCCGTTGCCGCCATAGCCCATCGCGTAATAGATCGTCTGCGCGGGATCGGGCCGGAAGATGCGCGGCATCATGTCGTGGCTGACGTCGACCCATCCCCACCACGAGTAGTCGATCGGAATGCCCTTGAGCGCCGGGAACTTGCGCACCATGTCGTCGACCAGCTTCTGCTCGTATTGGGGCCGCGGCGCGTCGGTGCCGGTGATCGCGCTGCGGCTGCCGATCTGCAGGCGGCCGTCGGGCATCAAGCGATAGTAATGGCGCAGGATGCGGGTGTCGGTGATCACCTGCGTCGTGCGGAAGTTGCAGGCCGCGATTTCATCGGGCGTCAGCGGCCGCGTCACGATCGAGTTCGACAGGATCGGGAACAGCCGGTTCTTCAGATGTGGATGCAGGTTCTGCGAGGTATAGCCGCCGGTCGCGACGCCCACCGCGCGCGCCCGCACGATGCCGCCCGGCGTGCGCAGATAGTGCACGCCGTCGCGCGTGGTCCAGTCGAGCACCGGGCTCGACGGGTGCACGGTCGCGCCCAGCGCGCGGGCGCGGCGCAGATAGCCGAAGGCCAGCTTGCCGGCATGGATGCCGATGCCTTCGGGCTCGTGCATCGCCCCGGCCGCCTCCTTGTCGTCGACGTATTCGCGCTTGACGGTATCGGCATCGAGAATGCGGGCGTCGTAGTGGAAGACCTCGCGCAGCAGCTTGGCCTCCTTCTCCAGCGCCGGCATCGCCTCGGGACGGTGCGCGATGTACAGGTGGCCGCCGGGCTGCGGATCGCAGTCGATATCGCGGATCAGCGTCTTGAAGGTCTCCATGCCGGCGCACACTTCCTCGTGCAGCCGCAGCGCGGCGTCCAGGCCGTAGCGCTGGATCCATTGCGAGCGCTTGAGCCGGCCCGACGCGCATTGCGCCTGCCCGCCGTTGCGCGTGCTGCAACCCCAGCTGACGCGGTTCGCTTCCAGCACGGTGGCCTTGATGCCGTGTTCCTGCGCCAGGAAGATCGCGCAGGTCAGCCCGGTGAAACCCGAGCCGATGATCGCGACATCGACGTCGACGTCGTGCGTGATCGGACCGTCGTCGGGCGGCGGCTCGCCGGCGGTGCCGATCCAGTAGGTCGGCGCGTAGTCGCGGCCCTGGCCGGGCGTCGGCGCGACCAGCGGGTCGTAGGCGGGATCGTAGGGCCGGGACGGACCGGTTGCCCGGTTTTGTCCGGTGTGGCCACCGGCCTGGCCCGGCGTCCCGTTCTCCCGTCCGATGGCGGTGATATCGGCAATGGCTTCCATCGCTGCGCTCCTGTTGGCGACGCGTTTGTCGACGCGTTCGATCAGCCGCGCGAACCGGCCGCCAGCGCGGGACGGTCCTTGCGATAGGCGTTCTTGACCGCGATCTTGCCGTCGCGGAAGGTGAACACGTCGACCATGCGCGCCTCGATGCGCGAGCCGTCGGCTTTGGTGCCGCGGAACGTCGAT
This sequence comes from Cupriavidus sp. UGS-1, assembly GCF_021213615.1. Taxonomy (NCBI): domain Bacteria; kingdom Pseudomonadati; phylum Pseudomonadota; class Betaproteobacteria; order Burkholderiales; family Burkholderiaceae; genus Cupriavidus; species Cupriavidus sp. UGS-1. The sequence goes on from NZ_JAJQJF010000001.1 coordinate 390,993, forward strand.
TCGCTGACGCCGCGGTCGCCGCAGACGAAATGCTCGCCGTCGAGCCAGGCGGCGTCGGGGAAGGTCTGCCACGCCAGCTGGAAGCCCTCGCGCACCGCTTCGCGGCCGCTGAACGTGCGGCCGAACAGCTCGCCGCCGGCCACCGCGTGGAACACGCAGTCGTCGGTCATGAACGACATCAGCGCGTCGATGTCGTGGCGGTTCCAGGCGTCGCTGAAGGCCTGCAGCGTGGCGGCGGTGACGCCGCCGCTGGCGCCACCGGCCTGCTGTCCGGACGGGTTGCTGTCGGGCGCGACGATGGCTTCGGTGCCGGCCTGCTTGCTTGCGTACTCCACTTGAATCTCCTCGATGTTGTTGCGGTCCGCGCGGCAGCGGACCAGGTCCTTTGCACGTTCCCAGCATAGGGAAGCGCCGGGACGCGCTGTAGGGCCAGTTGGATGGAATCGATTGGGCCAGCGTTTGCCGCTGGTGGAAACGCTGACCCTCTCCCCCAGCCCCTCTCCCGCATGGCGGGAGCGGGGAGCGCGTCATCGGCGTTTGATATGTCGCAGCGTTCGGGGCTCGTCTCCCCCTCTCCCGCTTGCGGGAGAGGGGTTGGGGAGAGGGCAAGGCGCTCGCCAGCCTCTGTAAGCGTCAAAACCGATGCACTTCGGCCCGCGGCATGTCGCCCAGATGCTGCTGATGCGGATCGATCTCGTTCTCGCGCAACGCCGCGCCGCGGCGGTACTGCCGACGCACCAGGTAGACCAGCAGCAGGATGCCGAGGCTGACCACCCCGAGCAGCAGCGGCTTGCGCTGGTCCGGAATGAAAGCCATTGCGATCACGATGCCGGCCATGCCGATGATCGCCACATAGGTCAGATACGGATACATCCACATGCGCACGCGCAGCTTTTCCGGCGCCTCGCGTTCGAGCCGCGCGCGCAGACGCAGCTGCGATACCGCGATCAGGATGTAGACGAAGATCGCGACCGTGCCGTAGGAGTTGACCAGGAAGGCGAACACCGTATCGGGCGACACGTAGGACATCACCACCGCGGCATAACCGAACAGCGTCGAGAACAAGATCGCGCGGACCGGCACGCCATTGCGGTTCAATTTGGCCAGCGCGGCCGGTGCATCGCCGCGGCGCGTCAGCGCGAAGATCATCCGCGACGACGCATACAGGCCCGAGTTCAGCGCCGACAGCACCGCGGTCAGCACCACCGCGTTCATCACCTGGGCGGCGCCACGGATGCCCATCGCGTCGAGCGCGCTGACGTACGGGGTGACGATGCCCGGCGAGTTCCACGGCACCAGGCACACCACCAGCAGCACCGAGCCGACGTAGAACACCAGCACGCGCGTGATCACCGAGTGGGTCGCCTTGGCCACCGCCTTCTGCGGCTCCGCGGTTTCGGCCGCGGCGATCGTGACGATCTCCGCGCCGAAGTAGAAGCCCGTCGCGGCGACGGCGCCGGTCAGCACCGGCATGATGCCGTTGGGTGCGAACCCGCCGTGCGCGCTCAGGTTGGCGACGCTGGGCGCGGTATCGGGCCACATGCCCAGCACGAACAGGCCGGCCAGGAACAGGAACACGACGATCGCGGCCACCTTGATCGACGCGAACCAGAATTCGAACTCGCCGAAGGACTTGACCGAGAACAGGTTGGTCAGCGTCAGCATCACCAGCAGCACCAGGCTGATGGCCCAGGACGGAACGTCGGGCAGCCAGTAGCGGATCAGGTCCGCTCCCGCCACCGCTTCGATGGCGACCACGATGACCCAGAAGTACCAGTACATCCAGCCGGTCAGGAAGCTGGCCAGCGCTCCGGTCTGGGGCTTGTCGCGCCATGCTTCGCGCGCGTATTCGTAGAAGGAGCCGACGGTGGGCAGCGCGCACGCCATCTCGCCCAGCATCCGCATCACCAGCACCACCAGCATGCCGGTCAGCAGGAAGGAAAGGACGGCCGCCGGGCCGGCCGACTTGATCACCACGCCGCTGCCGACGAACAGTCCGGCACCGATCACGCCGCCGAGCGCGATCATCGTCATGTGGCGCTGTTTCAGGCTGTGCTTGAGGCCGCGCGAGCCCTCGGGGTTATCCAGCAATTTTTGTCTCCAGTGCTTCTCATGATGGTGTCGTCACGGCGTCGCTGTCTTTGTTCTGTCTGTCCGGGGCCGCATTGCTGCGGCGGCCCCGAAGGCCGTGATCGCGCGGCGCGGCAGGGCCGCACCGCGCGCCTCGTTGCTTCCGTTATACGTAATCCTTGTACTTGTCGAGCAGGCGGACCGGCTTGGACAAGGCATCGCGGCGGAACGGATCGCCCAGTTCGCGGGTGCACATGATTTCCACGATGGTGGTCTTGCCGTGGTTCATCTGCAGGTCGATGGCCTTCTTCAGCGCCGGGCCGACATCCTCGAGCCGGTCGACCACGATGCCTTCGGCGCCCATCGCGCGGGCGATGTTGGCGAAGCTCGGGTTGTCCAGCTCGCCGGCGACGAAGCGGCGATTGTAGAAGTCGACCTGGTTCTTCTTCTCCGCGCCCCATTGGCGGTTGTGGAAGACCACCGCGGTGACCGGGATGTTGTGGCGTACGCAGGTCATGGTCTCCATCAGGCTCATGCCCCAGGCACCGTCACCGGCGTACGAGATCGCCGGCCGGTGCGGCGCCGCGACCTTGGCGCCGATGATGGTCGGGAAGGCGTAGCCGCAGTTGCCCCAGCTCATCGCCGCGAAGAAGCTGCGCGGCTTCTCGAAGCGCAGATAGCTGTTGGCCACCGAGTTGATGTTGCCGATGTCGGTCGACACCATCACGTCGGCCGGCATCGCCTTCTCGAGCTCGCGCAGCACCTGGCGCGGATGCAGGTAGGTGCCGCCATTCGGCGTCCGTTCGTTCTTCTGCTCCTCGATCATGTCCAGGCTGAACGGGTCGCGCTCGTGCGTCCACTCGTCCAGTTCCTTCTCCCAGGCGGCCTTCTCGGTAGCGATCTGGTCGGCGCGCGCGGCGCGGGTCGCGTCGCAGGCCAGCGTGCGGTTGGCCAGCCGTTCGGTCAGCGCGACGGCGGCCGCCTTGGCGTCGCCGCAGATGCCGACCGAGATCTTCTTGACCAGGCCGAGCATCTTGTGGTCGGCGTCGATCTGGATGATCTTGGCCGTCTTCGGCCAGTAGTCCATGCCGTGCTGCGGCAGCGTGCCGAACGGTCCCAGCCGCGAACCGAGCGCCACCACGACGTCGGCGCGCGAGATCAGCTTCATCGCCGCCTTCGAGCCCTGATAGCCGAGCGGACCGCACCACAGCGGGTGGCTCGCGGGGAAGGAGTCGTTGTGCAGATAGCTGTTGACCACCGGCGCGCCCAGCCGCTCGGCCAGCGCCTTGCATTCCTCGACGCCATCGGCCATCACCACGCCGCCGCCGGAGATGATCACCGGGAACTTGGCCTGCGCCAGCAGTTCGGCCGCTTCGTTCAGGCTCTGCTCGCCGCCCGGGCCGCGGTCCAGCCGGCGCGGCTGCGGAATCTCGGCCTTGATCTGGCCGTAGAAGTAGTCGCGCGGAATGTTCAGTTGGGTCGGGCCCATCTCGGCCATCGCGCGATCGAAGCAGCGGCCGGTGAATTCGGCCATGCGCGCCGGATTGGTGACGTGGCCCTGGTACTTGGTGAACTCCTGGAACATCGGCAACTGGTTGGCTTCCTGGAAGCCGCCCAGGCCGATGCCCATGGTGCCGGCCTCGGGCGTGACGATCACCACCGGGCTGTGCGCCCAGTAGGCCGCGGCAATCGCGGTCACGCAGTTGCTGATGCCGGGGCCGTTCTGGCCGATCACGACGCCGTGGCGGCCCGACACGCGCGCATAGCCGTCGGCCATATGACCGGCGCCCTGCTCATGCACGACCGGGATCAGGCGGATGCCGGCGGGCGCGAAGATGTCCATCGCGTCCATGAAGGCCGAACCCATGATGCCGAACATATCGGTCACGCCGTTGGCGGCGAGGGTTTCGACAAAGGCCTCGGAAGGCGTCATGGCTTGCGGGCCGGCGGTGGGGGTGTGGTCGGACATGCTTGCGGTCTCCGGTAGGTTGGGATCGTTGTGACTCATAAAACGGTACGGTATGTACCGAAAACTGTTGTTTGGCTGAAATGTAGGACGGACCTTGAGCATCGTCAATAGGAAAATCCATTATTCGGTATGAGTTGTACCTGAAAGTGAGACTGGGATAAGATGACCTCGTGAACAGCCGGCGGCGGGCATGCGCCTGCGCGGCGCGTCGAAGTAGTCCAGCCTTATCCAGGAGAAACCGAAGTGGCGATCGACCTTGCCAGCGTGACGCCGGACCGGATGGTGTCGGTGCGTGAAGTGTTCGGCATCGACAGCGCGATGCGGGTGCCGGCCTTCGGCGTGCGCGACGATCACGTGCCGGAGATCGATCCGGGCTACCGCTTCGAACCGGAGGTCACGCTGGCGATCCTGTCCGGCTTCGTCAGCAACCGCCGGGTGCTGGTGCAGGGCATGCATGGCACCGGCAAGTCGACCCATATCGAGCAGGTGGCGGCGCGGCTTAACTGGCCGTGCGTACGCGTCAACCTCGATGGGCATATCGGCCGCATGGACCTGGTCGGGCGCGACACCGTGGTGCTGCGCGACGGCCAGCAGGTCACCGAATTCCAGGAGGGCATCGTGCCGTGGGCGCTGCAGCGGCCGATCGCGCTGGTCTTCGACGAATACGACGCGGGCCGGCCGGACGTGATGTTCGTGATCCAGCGCGTGCTCGAGCGCGATGGACGGTTCACGCTGCTGGACCAGAACCGCGTGATCCAGCCGCATCCGTTCTTCCGGCTGTTCGCGACCGCCAACACGGTCGGGCTCGGCAATCTGACCGGCATGTATCACGGCACCCACCTGCTGAACCACGCGCAGATCGACCGCTGGAACGTGGTGGCGACGCTGGACTATCTGCCGCGCGAGGCGGAGATCGACATCGTGCTGGCACGCGTGCCGGAACTGGCCGATGCGGCCGGACGCGAACTGGTTGGCGCGATGGTCAGCGTCGCGCAGCTGACGCGCCAGGGGTTTGCGGCGGGCGATGTCTCGACGCTGATGTCGCCGCGCACCGTGATCGCCTGGGCCGAGAACTGCCAGATCTTTCGCGATCCGGCGCTGGCGTTCCGGCTCAGCTTCCTGAACAAGTGCGAGCCGGGCGAGCGCCCGATCGTGGCCGAGTATTTCCAGCGCGGCTTCGGTACCGAGCTGGAGCCCTGCGGCGACGCGGCGGCCTGACGATGTCGACGTCGACGTCGACGAGCGCCGAGGCCGCGGACCCCGCGGCCGGCGCGATCGCGGAGCCTGCGCTGCCACCGTTGCCGGCGGCGGTGCAGCGCCGGCGCGAGGCGTTGTGCGCCGCCGTGCTGCGCGCGCTGGCGGGGGACGCCGCCTTGCATTACCGCGCGGGAAGGCCATGGCGCGGCCAACGGCCGTTGCCGCTGCAGGCGCCGCACCTGCTGACCGATGCCGGCCGCGATTCCTTCCCCGACCTGCGCGGCAGCGTGGACGCCGTCGCGCTGCGCCTGCGCCATGGCGATGCGGACCTGCATCGCGCGCTGCGGCCCGCCGACCCCGTCGCGCGGCTGCTGTTTGAACTGTTCGAGCAGTTGCGCTGCGAGACCCATCTGCCCGCCGGCATGCCGGGTGTGGCCGCCAACCTTCACGCCCGCTTCGAACGATGGTCGCTGGCGTTCCATCGCTCCGGGCTGACCGAAGGGCGTTTCGGCATCCTGGTCTACACGGTGGCGCAGGTGGTCTGGTCGCGCCTGTCGGGCCGGCCGGTGGTCGAGGAGACCGAGGACCTGATCGAGGCCACGCGCGCGGCGATCGTGCCTGCGCTGGGCACCGCGCTGGCCGGCATGCGGCGCACGCGCGCCGACCAGCGCGCCTTTGCCGAACACGCGCTGGCCGCGGCGGAGATGGTGGCCGGGATGCTGCGCGACGATGCCCGTCGCGCAGGCCTGGCCGACGACGATGGGCGTGAAGCGCACGAATCCGTGCGCGACGGCTTCTCGCTGCTGCTCGACTTCGAGGACGAGGCGTTGTTACAGGAAGCAGGCGGCGCGGGCACCGGCGGTGCTCGTGCCCGCGCCAACGAGGCCCGTGCGCCGGCCTACGCTGCCTTTACCACCCGCTACGACCGCGAGCTGCGCGCCGCCACGCTGGCGCGGCAGGCTTCGCTGCAGGCATGGCGCGAACGCCTGGACCGGCGCATCGTCGGCGGCGGCATCAATCCGGTCCGCATCGCTCGCACGTTGTCGTCGGCCTTCGCGCTGCCGGCCGCCGATGGATGGTCGTCCGGCGACGAAGAGGGCCGGCTCGACCGCAGCCGGCTCGCGCAGCTTGCCTGTGCCGGCGGACAGCCGCGCATCTTCCGCCAGCCCCGCCTGCAGCCTCGCACCGATGCGGTGCTGGCGTTCCTGATCGATTGCTCGGGCTCGATGAAGGCGCATGTCGACCAGATCGCCTTGCTGGTCGATGTGATGACCCGCGCGGCCGATGCCGCGGGCCTCGCCACCGAAGTGCTCGGCTTCACCACCGGCGCCTGGAACGGCGGCCGCGTGGCGCGCGACTGGCAGGCGGCGGGCCGCCCGCCGTCACCGGGCCGCCTCAACGAGGTCTGCCATCTGGTGTTCAAGGATGCCGATACCAGCTGGCGCCGCGCACGCACCGGCATCGCCGCGCTGTTCAAGGCCGATCTGTTTCGCGAAGGCATCGACGGCGAAGCGGTCGACTGGGCCTGCGCCCGCCTGCTGTCCCGCCCGCAGTCGCGGCGTCTTCTGGTGGTGGTATCCGACGGCAGCCCGATGGACCGCGCCACCGCGCAGGCCAACGGCGAACGGCTGCTGGACGACCATCTGAAGGACGTGGCGGCCCGCCACGAGGCCCAGGGGCGGATCGAACTGATGGGGCTCGGCGTCGACCTGGACCTGAGCCCTTACTACCGGCGCCACTTTCCGCTGGATACCACCCGGCCGCTGGATACGGCGGCGATCGATGCCATTGCGAGGTGGGTGGGGGAGTGGGGGGCGCTCGGCGCAAGGCTGACGCCGAGTCCGGGCGCCGGCTAGCGTTGCAGTTGCCTCGACATCTGCGCGAGCGGCATGAAAAGGATGGAGTTCAATATCCGCATTTCACCTGCATCAGGTTGGGCCTCAGCCACGACCTGCTCGACGACCTCACCCTTGGCGCGTTCCAGCGTGGCGAGCAACGCGTCGAGTTCGGTCGCCGCTCCACCTTCGGACAGGCCCAATTCCACGCCGGCCTGTATCACGTCGTCACGGCGTATGTCGCGGAAATGGCGGGCGTTGCCGATCGGCATGGTCAATTCGGAGTCCGGCCAGAACGGGTCGTTGTTTCGGTAGGTGACCGTGTCATAGACCACGGTGCTGACCAGATCGTAGAAAGGCGCGAGCGCATAGCCGCGCGGCCCGCTGAAAAAGGACAGATTCTTCATGTGTGCGTCGCCATTGCCGATCAGCACATTGAAGGCGATCCACCGATACAGCGCCAGGCGCGACGCGGTGCGTTGCAAGGTCAGCGCGATCAGTTGTTTCACGGTCTCAGTCGAGCTCTGCGCATACTTGAGGACGCGGCTCTTTCCCCGTATCTGCATGCCGTCGATGACATGACGCCGCCAGATCCGCCCATCGGCGCTGCGGCGGTCGAATCGCGCCACGGCGAACACGGGCGCCGGTACGCGAAGAAAGGCGGTGGCGGGAACGGGAAGGCCAGCGCGTGCGGCCAGCCGCATGCAAAACAACTCGTTGATCGCGGTGTGGCGCCAGGTCTCGGATCGGGAATCCGGCTTCAGGATATGCGTCGACGGTTCCGCGCCGACGGGTTCCCAGATGCTCCAGTGTCCCGGTCCGCCCTCGAGAATCGCGGCGAGCTTGTGTTGGGCACCCGCGACCGACATGTGTTTGGGGGCGTTCGCATCGAGAGGGCGGCGGGGCAAGTCGAGAATCCGCGCGTTCAATGTTTCCAGCGGAAGAGGAACGCGCCCGGGCGCCGGCTCGTCGGCGCCGGGCGGCAGCAGCGTGATGGCGCCAGCGGACTCGGCCCCGTAGTAGGCGAGCATCGACCATGCGTCGTCGACGTCCAGCCTTGCCGCCGTCGCCAACAAGCCGCGTTGCTCTTCCTCCGGCAAGAGGTTGTCGAAGAACCATTGCACCGGGCGATCGGTACTGGCGTCCGTTTGGCGGCCAGGCTGCAACGGCAAGTCGGGACACAAGGCAAACCGGTCTGGGCGCTGCAGCCACAGCGGGTCGTATTCAAAGCTCCAGACGCCGTTGTCCTCGACCAGCTTGCCGATCCCGATGCCATTGGCACTTGCCATCAACGTCCGCGAATCGCCGTTCATTTCCGCACCCGCCGTTTGGTGACCGTCTTGGGGTTCGCCATCCATGGTTCGACATCGAAGGCTTCGGCGGACAGCAACACGCCCAGCTCGCGCAGCAGGTGCAGGACCTTTCCCAATTGGGCCGTGGATTTTCCCGCTTCGACGTTGGAGATGAAAGTTGGTGACAGGCCTGTACCCCGCGCCACTTCATCGCGGGTGAGCCGTTGGGACAGGCGAGCGGCGCGGACCAGTTGCCCGAGCACTTCAGGGTCGGAGATGGGGACGTGCATGGCACGATACCGTAGTCGATCGGCATCATTATAGGGCGAATGTCCGATTTGGGGAGCTTATCGTATTCGCTCGAATACTTTATACCGGTTCTTGCGCCAGGGCAGGTATAAAGAGTGCGATCGTAATCTTTATGATCATGTCGAGCGTTGAAGACTGATAAGGATTACGATCGGCAACGTTAACCCGAGAGCCTAAGTGGAGGGGGCCCCAAACCACTGCCACAGCGCTCCCACCATCAAGTACGCACCCAGCACGACCAGCACGCCAAACGCGACCCTTCGCGTGGCTTCCGTCGACAGCGGCGGCGGGAAGCGCCGTGCCGCGATCGTGCTCAGGGCCACGACCGGGAAGGCCAGCGCGGCCTGCAGCCACACGTCGCCGGCCAGCTCGCCTTGCCAGGCGCTGTAGGCGGTGCGGACGGCCGAAGTGGTGGTGAAGACCAGGATCAGCGCGCAGCGGATCTGCACCATGTTCAGCGGCTGACGGTAGAACTGGAAGATCAGCGGCGGCCCCGAGACGCCGAACAGGCCGCTGAGCAGGCCGCCGCAGACGCCGCTGACGAAGAAGCTGCCGTCGCCGGAGCGGCTTGGCAGCGCGGCGGGGCGCAGCGCGGCGCCGATGCCGCCATACAGCACGACCGCACCGAGCATCAGCTGCAGCACGCCGGCGGCGGTGCCGCTCAGGTAGTGCAGCAGCACGACACCGGCGACCACCGACGGCAGGATGCCGAGCGTGGCGGCCCGCACCGCGCGCCAGTCGATATGGTGCAGCTTGCCCGGCAGCGCCAGCGCGCCGTTGGCGAGCGTCAGCAGGCTGACCAGCGCGGCCAGCGTGGCGACCGGTGCCAGATGCAGGCCGCTGGCCGCGCCCATCACGATCAGACCCATGCCGAACCCGGTCACGGTCTGGAAGTAGCTGCCGAGCCCGAGCAGAGCCAGTACCGGCAGCAAGGTTTCGAGATTCATCGGGACTGCGCGGCTCCCGATGGCGGCGTGGCGGCAGGCAGGTCGATGGGCAGCGCCATCTGCGCGCCGGCATCGCCGTCTTCGAGGTCCGCGGCCTGTGCCTGCACCACGGTCACCGCGATCACATGGAAGATGTCGTCGGCGCTGCAGCCGCGCGACAGATCGTTGGCGGGGCGCCGCAAGCCCTGCAGCATCGGTCCGATCGCCACCGCGCCGCCCAGCCGCTCGGCCAGCTTGTAGCCGATATTGCCGGCCTCCAGGCTCGGGAACACCAGCACGTTGGCATGCCCGTGCACCTGCGACGCCGGCAGCTTGCGCTCGGCGATCTCGGCGACGATCGCCGCGTCGAGCTGCACGTCGCCGTCGATCGCCAGGCCGGGCCGCAGCGCACGCACGCGCTGCGTCGCCGCGGCGACCTTGTCCACGGCGGCGTGGTGGGCGCTGCCATTGGTCGAGAACGACAGCATCGCCACGCGCGGCGTCTCCATCAGCAGGCTCTGCGCGCTGTCGGCGGCGGCCATCGCGATCTCGGACAGCGCTTCGGCGTCCGGGTCGATCACCAGGCCGCAGTCGGAGAAGATCAGCCCGCCCTTCAGCGAGTGGAAGGGCTCGCAGAACATCATCAGGAAGAAGCTCGATACCAGGCGGAACGACGGCGCGATGCCGATGATCTGGATCGCGTGGCGCACCACGTCGGCAGTGGTATGGACCGCACCGGCCACCGAGCCGTCGGCGTCGCCGGCCCGCACCATCAGGTTGGCGAAGCACAGCGGCGCCAGCACGTCGCGTTGCGCCTGCTCGGGCGTCATCCCCTTCGATCGGCGCAGCGCCAGCCATTGCTCGGCGTAGCGGTCCCGCTGCGCAGCGCTGGCCGGGTCCACCACGTCCAGGCCGTCCAGCGCGATGCCGTGCCGCTCGGCGGCATCGGCGATGCGGGCGGCATCGCCGACCAGCACGATGCGCGCGATGCCTTCTTCCGTGGCGCGCCGCGCGCCCTGCAGCACGCGCGGATCCTCCGCCTCGCACAGCACGACGCGCCGGGGGGACGAGCGCGCGCGCTCGATGATGCGGTGGATCGCTTTCATGGCGGATACGGTGAATAAAAAAGCGGGATGAAACGTACCGAAAACGGGATTTGACCGAAGCATAGGCCGGCTGGCCCTCGCGGTCAACAAAAATCTCGAAAAACGGTACGTCATGCGCACTAAAACGGGACACAAGGGACCGTCATGGTGCGATGGAAGGGCGCGCGCGGCTGGCAGCGGAGCCGAATACGGTGCCGTTCGGCGGCCGGTCCGTGCTTGGACCCACGATTGCCGCCCAGTGGCACTATGGCGCGCGCCACCCGCTGCCTACGATAGCGCTACCCAACGTGCAAGGCGTTGGCCGCCGATTGCCGCCACGATGCGGCGACGGCCGATCAAAGGACGCGACAGCCGTCCACTGCAAGGAGACATTGGCATGCGACCTGCTTCCAGTCTTCCCCTCCTCGAGTAGGCACCTCGCCGGTGCCTGGATTCTCCGTGCCGCTCCCTGGCTCCCTGCCGCGGCACGCAACCTGTCTTTCTTGAGGAATACGACGATGCGTTGGATCGAGCGTTGGATCAAGCAGTTCGCAACAGGCGCAGTGCTGGCCGCCGCCGTGCAGACGGGCGCGCTGGCACAGAGCAAGGAGGTGGTGATCGCCTACCAGGACATGGTGGTGCCATGGCGCCATGTGCAGGACGCCAAGGAGATCGAGAAGCAGACCGGCTACAAGGTGTCGTTCCGCCAGTTTTCCGGCGGCGGCGACGTGATTCGCGCGATGGCGTCGGGACAGATCGCGATCGGCGAGGCCGGCACCTCGCCGATTGCCTCGGCACTGTCCCAGGGGCTGGACGTCGAGCTGTTCTGGATTCTCGACGACATCAACGCCGCCGAGGCGATGGTCGCGCGCAACGGCACGCGCATCGACAGCGTCGCCGATCTGAAGGGCAAGCGCGTCGGCGTGCCGTTCGTCTCGACCACGCACTATCACACGCTGGTCGCGCTGGAGCAGGCCAAGGTCGATCCGAAGCAGGTCCGCATCATGAACATGCGGCCGCCGGAAGTCGCCGCGGCCTGGCAGCGCGGCGACATCGACGCGACGTTCATCTGGGACCCGGTGCTGGCGCGCATCAAGCCGACCGGCAAGGTGCTGCTGACCTCGGGGCAGATCGCGCAGTCGACCGGCAAGGCCACCTTCGACGGCATGATCGTCAGCAAGAAGTTCGCGCGGGAGAACCCGGACTTCATGGTCAAGTTCGTCAGGATGCTGGCCGCCGCGGATGACAGCTACCGCAAGAACAAGGCCGCGTGGACCGCCGATTCGCCGATGGTCAAGACCGTCGCGAAAGTGTCGGGCGCCAAGCCCGAGGACGTGCCGGGCAGCATGTCGCTGTACGCGTTCCCGACGCTGGAGGAGCAGGCTTCGGCGCGCTGGCTCGGCGGCGGCGCGGCCAAGGCCCTGCAGTCCGCGGCGCAGTTCCTGAAGGAGCAGGGCACGATCCAGACCGTGCTGCCGGACTACTCCGCCGGCGTCAATGCCGAGTGGGTCAAGCGGGCGATGCGTTGAGCCGCCGCCTGTCCAGTTCTTCCAGCGATTCGCCAACGACCCCACAGGGAGCCGAGATGGCCAAACTCGAAATCGACAACCTCAGCGTCAACTATGGCGGCGCGGGCGGTGCGCAGACGCTCGCGCTGTCGCAGGTCAACCTGACCATGGAACGCGGCGACTTCGTCGTCGCGCTGGGCGCCTCCGGCTGCGGCAAGACCACGCTGCTGTCCTGCATCGCCGGCTTCATGCAACCGTCCGAAGGCGAGATCCGGCTCGACGGCCGCGCCGTCAACGGGCCCGGCGCCGAACGCGGCGTCGTGTTCCAGAAGCATGCATTGATGCCGTGGCTCAACGTCGCGGACAACGTCGCGCTGGGTTTGCGCATGCGTGGCGCCGGCCGTGCCGAGCGGCTGCGCATCGCGCGCGACAAGCTGGCGCTGGTCGGGCTGGAGCATGTCGCGGACAAGCCGGTCTACCAGTTGTCGGGCGGCATGCAGCAGCGCGTCGGCATCGCGCGTGCGCTGGCCAACGATCCGGCGGTGATGCTGATGGACGAACCGCTGGGCGCGCTGGACGCGTTGACGCGCGAATCGATCCAGGCGCTGATCCTGCAACTGTGGGCGCGCGAGCAGAAGATCGTTTTCTTCATCACGCACAGCGTCGAGGAGGCGCTGTTCCTGGCCACACGGCTGATCGTGATGACGCCGTCGCCGGGCCGCATCGCCCACACCTACGAGCTGCCGTATGCGCGCCGCTATATCGAATGCGGCGATGCGCGCGCCGTCAAATCCGATCCGGATTTCATTCGCCACCGCGAGGAAATCGTCGACCTGATCCATGCCACGCCACAAGGATAAGCCGATGCCTGCCACCGTTCAGAGCCTGCCGGGCGCGACGCGCACGCCGGGCGCCCTCGTTGCCAACGAGATGTCTTCCACCACGAGCGCCACCATCGCATCGCCCGCATCGCCCGCCTCGCCGGCATCGCCAACGCGCAAGGTCCGCACGGTCTCCGGTTACCGGATGCCGGGCGAGGGCTCCAGCTCGCGCATTTCCGCGGTCACCGTGGTGTCGCTGCTGGTGCTGTGGTGGGTCGCCAGCCATTTCGGCTGGCTGCCGCCGCTGTTCCTGCCGACGCCGGAGTCGATCGGCAAGGCCTTTGTCGATGCGTGGAACGGCAATGTGCAGGGCGGCCTGCCGCTGCTCGACCATTTCTGGGCCAGCATGGTGCGCGTGTTCGGTGCCTTCGCGCTGGCGGCCGTCACCGCGGTGCCGGTCGGCGTGCTGATGGGCGTGTCGCGCATCGCGCGCGGCGTCTTCGATCCGCCGATCGAGTTCTACCGGCCGCTGCCGCCGCTGGCCTATCTGCCGCTGATCGTGATCTGGTTCGGCATCGACGAGACCTCGAAGATCCTGCTGATCTTCCTCGCCTGCTTCGCGCCGATGGCGATGTCAGCGCGCGCCGGCGTGCGTTCGGTGACGATCGAGCAGATCAACGCGGCCTATTCGATGGGCGCCACGCCGTGGCAGGTGATCCGCCATGTGGTGCTGCCCGCCGCGCTGCCCGACATCCTGACCGGCATGCGCATCGCGATCGGCTTCGGCTGGACCACGCTGGTCGCGGCCGAGATGGTGGCCGCCACCGCCGGCCTGGGCCAGATGGTGCTCAACGCCTCGAATTTCCTGCGTACCGACGTGGTGGTGATGGGCATCGTGCTGATCGGGCTGATCGCCTATGGCTTTGATCTGCTGATGCGTGCCGTGGAGAAGTGGCTGGTGCCGTGGAAGGGAAGGGCTTGAAGGGCTGATGCGCGATGCGGCTGGACTACTCCCCTCTCCCGCCTGCGGGAGAGGGGTTGGGGGAGAGGGCAGCCCGCGCTCGATTCACCGATCTCGCGGGCAGGACCGCCGTTGCCCTCTCCCTGCCCCCTCTCCCGCGCACGGGAGAGGGAACACCACCAGCGTGGCGAGCCACATCGATTGCCGGGCGCCCGCTGTCAGAACGTCGACGCCAGGTCCGCCGCCGCCTGCTGCAGCCGCGGCACGAATTCCAGCGAACGCGACAGCGGCGAGCGCACCGTCGGCGCATGGACGGCGAGGGCGGCCACCACCTGCCCGCGCTCGTCGCGCACCGGCACCGCCACGCAGCTGATGCCGGCGACGAACTCCTCGTTGTCGACGCCGATCTGCTTGTGCGCGCAGCGGTCCAGCTCGGCCTCGAGCAGTTCGACGTCGGTGATGGTGTTCTGCGTGAAGCGTTCCAGCGGCAGCTGCCGCACCAGCGCGCGGCGCTGTTCGCGCGGCAGCAGCCCGAGCAGCAGCTTGCCGCTGGCCGAGCAGTGCAGCGGCACATGAGAACCGGGCTTCAGGTCCAGCCGCAACGGCCAGGGCGCCTCCATGCGATCCAGGTAGAGCACCGCGCTCTCGTGCAGCATGGTCAGGTTGACGGTCTCGCCGATATCCTCGACCAGCCGCGACAGGATTGCGTGGCGCAGCTGGCGGGTGCCGGAATGCGTGACGATGGCCACGCCCAGCCGGGCCAGCCGCGGGCCGACCGCATAGGCATTGCGCGCGCCGGGTTCGCGGATCACCAGTCCGCCGGACTCGAGCGCGCCCAGCATCCGGTGCAGCGAGGCCTTCGGCGCCTCGAAGCCCTGCATGATCTCCGCCAGCGTCAGCGGCCGGTCGGCGGCGACCAGGAATTCGAGCAGCGCAAAGGCCCTCAGCGTCGGCGTGTCGCCGCGGTCGTTCGCCGCTTCGCTGGGCGGCGGCGAGGGCGGCACCGGGGCGGGCCGCGCGGCGCCCTTGGCTGCGGCGGCCGCGCCGGCCTTGGCGGCCCCGCGCGAGCGCGGAGCAGTCGCCGCGGCGGTGGTGGCGGTTTTCAAAGCGATTCCTCCGTTCCGGAAAACGAGACAAGGCGATTGTACTTCCGGAAGGGGCAGGGGTGCCAGGCGGGGGGGCAGGGCACGCGCCGGCCCTCTCCCCCACCCCTCTCCCGCCCGCGGGAGAGGGGAGCCGGGTTCGGATGTAGCAGTCATGTCAAGCCACCGGTTCGCTGCTCTCTCCCGGGAGAGAGCAGCCGAGTCGCACGCAGCAGTCACGTCCCGCCACCGGCTTGCTCCGCTCTCCCGCTTGCGGAGAGGGGTTGGGGGAGAGGGCAGCAGCCAAGTCAGGCCGCTGGTTTGCACGCTCTCCCGCTTGCGGGAGAGGGGTTGGGGAGAGGGCGGCAGCCAAGTCAAGCCGCTGGTTTGCTCCGCTCTCCCGCTTGCGGGAGAGGGGTAGGGGAGAGGGCAGCAGCGTCCCCATTCCCCACGTCCTACCTCGCCAGCTGCAACGTCACGATCCCCGCCAGCACCAGCGCGGTCGCCAGCAGCCGCCGCCGGTCGAACGGCTCGCGCAGCAGGAAGTAGCCCAGCAGCGCGGCGAAGATCACGCTCGATTCGCGCAGCGCGGCCAGCTTGGCGACCGGCGCCAGCGTCATCGCCCACAGCATCAGCGCATACGAGCCGACCCGGTTGATGCCGCCGATCCACGCGCGCTTCCAATCGGTGCGCAGCAGCGTCAGCAGCGTGCGGCCGCGCCGGACCGCCGCGTAGCCCGGCATGAACAGATGCGACAGCGTCTGCAGCCAGACGATGTACGAGAACACCTGCCCGTGGCGCTTGACCGCGGTGCCGTCGATCACGGTGCCGCCCGCCAGGCACGCGCCGGCCAGCAGCGCGAACCCCATCAACTGCGGCGATTGCGTGCGCCACCGCACCAGGCTGACCAGCCCGCAGCAGATCAGCGCGATGCCGGCGTAGCCGCCGGGACCGAGCCGCTCGCTGCCCATCGCGAGCAGCAGCAGCGCGACCATCATCGGCGCGCAGCCGCGCATCAGCGGATAGGCCTGGCTGAAGTCGCCGCGGTTGTAGGCGGCCACCAGCGACAGCTTGTAGACGACCTCCAGGCAGACCGTCGCCAGCAGGAAGGGCCAGACCGCCGGCGCGGGCAGCGGCACCAGCAGCAGGAAGGGCAGCGCCGCCAGCAGGCAGAACGTGTCGATCAGCGCCATCGACGACAGGCGGTCGCCGCCGATCTTGACGATCGCATTCCAGGAGGCGTGCATCACCGCGGACAGCATCACGGCGACGAACGCCATCCAGTGGAAGTCGGCGGGAACGGTCATGCCGCCTTGGCCAGCTGCGCCGCCATGTCGATGCCCATCTCCTGCAGCGTCAGCCCGATCGCCGACACCACGTTGCGCATTTCGTTGTCGTCGATCGCCCCGATGCAGCCGACGCGGAAGGTCTCGACCTGCGTCAGCTTGCCAGGATAGAGGATATAGCCGCGCTCGCGTACCTTCGCATAGAAGGTCTTGAAGTCGTAGCGCGGGTCGTCCGGCGCGTGGAACGTCACGATGATCGGCGCCTGTACCTCGGGACGCAGGAAGGGGCGGAAGCCCAGTTCGCGCATGCCATCGACCAGCGCGGCGCAGTTGCGGCGATAGCGCTCGCCACGCACAGCCTGCCCGCCCTCGGCCAGATACTGGTCCAGCGCCGCCCGGAAGGCGGCCACCACGTGCGTGGGCGGCGTGAAACGCCACTGCGTGGTCTTCTGCATATAGGCGTACTGGTCGTACAGATCGAGCGCCAGCGAATGGCTGTTGCCCTGGCTGGCCTCCAGCACGTCCTTCCTGACCAGCACGAAGCCCATGCCGGGCACGCCCTCGATGCATTTGCCGGTGGCCGCCACCAGCGCGTCGAACGGCATCGTCCGCGCATCGATCTCGATCGCGCCGAACGAACTCATCGCATCGACAATCAGGCCCTTGCCGAGCCGCGCGCACAGCTGCGCGATCTCCGGCAGGGGATTGAGCACGCCGGCGCCGGTCTCGCAATGGACCTGCGCCACATGGGTGATCGACGGGTCGGCGGCCAGCGCGGCCTCGATGGCCGCCGCGCTGGCGGGCTGGTCCTCCGGGATGGCCAGTTCGACCGCGGCGCGGCCGATCGCCTTGCAGATCTTCAGGATGCGCTGGCAATAGGCCCCGTTCTGCGGCACCAGCACCTTGCCGTCGCGCGGCACCACGTTCGCAATCGCCGCTTCGACGGAAAACGTGCCGCTGCCCTGCATCGGCACGCAGACGTGGGTGCCTTCGCCGTGCACGATGCGAATCAGATCCTCGCACAGGCTGCCGGTGATGGCGTTGAAGGCGGCGTCCCACGACCCCCAGTCGCGCAGCATGGCTTGCTTGGTCGCGAGCGAGGTGGTCAGAGGGCCGGGCGTCAGCAGAATGGGGTCGTTGCCGCGAATCATGGTCGAATCTCCTGGCAGGGTGTGGCGGAGCGGGAATCGTTTGTCATCGTTTGTCGTGGTTTGCCGCCGAGGGCTCAGTCGCGATCACCGGCGCCGCGCCATGCCTGTGTGCGGCGCTCGAGCCAGCGCTGCAGGCCGTGGTACGCCAGGCAGGCGGCGGCGCAGGTCAGCACGACCAGCGTCGCCATCGCCGCGGCCGGGCCGATATCGCCGGATTCGTCGAGGTTGACGATCTCGACCGAGGCCAGCTTGGTATCGGCGCCGTACAGGAACACCACCGCCGACACGGTGGTCATCGCGTTGATGAACAGGTAGCGCGAGATCTCGACGATCGCGGGCAGGCAGGCCGGCACGGTCACGCGCAGGAAGGTGGTGTAGAACGGCACCTTCAGCGAGGCGGAGACGGCCTCGAACTCGCCGTCGAGCTGCTTGAGCGCCGTCACCGCGGTCAGATGGCACGACGCGTAGTAATGGACGATCGTCACCAGCACCAGCATGCCCAGCGTCTGGTACAGGACATGGAGCGGATTGGCGGCCGGCACGAAGAAGAAGATGTAGCCCAGCCCGAGCACCAGCCCCGGCACGCCCATTGGCAGCACCGCCATCAGCCGCACGAAGCCGCGCAGCCACTGCAGGCCACGGGTCTTCTCCAGCAGATAGGCGGTGGTGAAGATGAAGACCGGACCGACCAGCGCGCAGGCCAGCGCCAGCTTCAGGCTGTTGAAGTACGAAGCGACGACGCCGCCTTCCACCAGTCCGAGCCGGTAGTGGTTCAGCGACAGCGAGAAGTCATAGGGCCACAGCTTGACGAACGACGCGTAGACCGCCATGCCCATCACGGCAACCATCAGCGCGGCGACCATCCAGCAGAACGTCGCCATCGCGGCATCGAAACGGCGGCTGCGACGCGGCACGTAGGGCACCGAGCGGGCCGACATCTGTGCCATCTGGCGGCGCTGCACCCGCGCGTCGATGCAGTAGGTGATCAGCACCGGCACCAGCAGCATCAGCGCGACCACCGCGCCCTGCGAGAAGTCCTGCATGCCGATCACCAGCTTGTAGATGTCGGTGGCCAGCATGGGGAAGTTGCCGCCGATCACCTTCGGGATGCCGAAGTCGGAGATCGCATAGGTGAATACCACCATCGAGGCACTGATCAGGCCATAGCGCGCGGCGGGGATCGTGATCGTGAGGAACTTGCGGACGGTCGACGTGCCCAGCGCATCGGCCGCTTCGTACAGCCTGGCATCGGTCAGCGACAGCGCCGTGATCAGGATCATCAGCGCATGCGGGAAGGTGGCGAACACCAGCGCGCCGACCACGCCGAGCGGCCCGTAGATCTGCACGCCGCCCATATAGGGCTTGAGCAGTCCCTGGTTGCCGAACCAGAAGATGAACGAGATCGCGGCCAGCAGCGACGGTGCCAGCAGCGGAATCAGCGCGAGATTGCGCAGCAGGCCCTTGGCGCCGATGCGGCTGCGCGTCAGCGCATAGGCGAAGGTAAAGGCCAGCGGCACCGTGATGGCGGTGGCCAGCGCCGATACCCAGACGCTGTTCCAGACCGAGTGCCACAGCGCCGGCGTGGCCAGGTATGCGCGGAAATGCGCGATGCCGGCCAGCGTGCCGTCGCGGTTCTGCACGCTCTTGGCGAGGATCATCACGATCGGCGCCAGCACGAAGCACAGCAGCGCCAGCGCGGCGGCGCACAACAGCGCGTGCGCGATGCGGTCGGTCCAGTGCGTACGGACCGTGCCGAGGACGGTGGCGGGCGCGAAAGCGGGAGATAGCGGCGTGACAGGCGGCGCGGGCGCCTTCGACAGGAGCAGGCTCATGGCTGGCGGAACACTCGCAGGCGGTCGGCGGGAATGGCCAGGCGCAGCGGATCGCCGGCGCTGGGACGCAGTTCGTGCATGTCGTTGAGCGACAGGTCGGCATAGAGCGGCGCCGCGGTGGCGCCACCGTCGGCCAGCTTCAGCGTCAGCCGCGAGAACGCGCCGAGAAACTCGATCTTGTCGACGGTGGCGTCGAGCACGTTTTCGCCCTGCTGGTCGCAGCCGCGCACGCAGACATCCTCCGGCCGGAAGAAGACCTGCACGGTGTCATCGGTACAGCAGCCCGGCGGCGCGATGCATTGCAGGCGCCGTTCGCCCAGCCGCAGATGGCCGTCGCTGTCTACCGTCGCGGGCAGCATATTGGTCTTGCCGACGAAGTCCGCCGCGAACGGCGTGGCCGGGCGCTGGTAGATCTGCGCCGGCGTGCCGATCTGCTCGATCGCGCCGTGGTTCATCACGACGATGCGGTCCGCCATCGACAGCGCTTCCTCCTGGTCGTGCGTGACCAGGATCGTGGTGATGTTCAGCCGCTGCTGCAGCGCGCGAATCTCGCTGCGTAGCCGCACCCGCACGCGCGCGTCGAGCGCGGACAGCGGCTCGTCGAGCAGCAGCAGGCCGGGCGAGGTCGCCAGCGCCCGCGCGATCGCCACGCGCTGCTGCTGCCCGCCCGACAGCTGGCCGGGATATTGCGCGCCGCGCTCGGGCAGGCCGACCAGGGTCAGCAGTTCGGCCACGCGCGCACGCCGCTGCTCGCGCCGCATGCGCCGGTTGACCAGCCCGTAGGCGACGTTGTCCGCGACCGTCAGGTTGGGGAACAGCGCATACGACTGGAACACGATGCCGTAGTCGCGCTCCATCGGCGGCAGCGTCGAGATATCACGCCCCGCCTGCATGATGGTGCCGGCGGTCTGCGATTCGAGGCCGGCGATGATCCGCAGCAGCGTGGTCTTGCCGCAGCCGGACGGGCCGAGGAAACACAGCAGCTCGCCCTCGCGCACGTCGAGGTCGACATGTCGCAGCGCGGTGAAGCCGTCGGCACCGCCGAACCGCTTGTGGATGCCTTTCAGGCTCAGATAGCTATCGTGCCTGCTGGGGGACGTAGACATGGATGTGGGCTCCATCGGGTCGGTTGCGGGCGGTGGCGGCTCGCGATGAGCGCGTGCTTTGCGTCGTTCCCGCGCAGGCGGGCATCCAGCGTCTCCGAGAGTCGCTGGGTCCCCGCTTTCGCGGGGACGACGAGCGCCGGAGGACCGGACGCTGCTTACTGCTTTTCGGCCTTGGCGCTGTAGCGCTTCTGCCATTCGGTCAGCACGCGCTCGCGGTGCTTCGCGATGTAGCCGAAGTCGTTCTTGACCAGCATCTTTTCGTAGCCGGCCGGAATCGTGTCGATCTTGCGGGCCACGCCGGGGTAGGCCACGATCGCCCAGTCGCGCGCGAACAGCTCGTTGGCTTCCTTGCTGGCCAGCCAGTCCAGATAGCGCTGCGCGGCCTCCTGCTTTCTGGTGCCCTTGACGATGGCCGCGGCCTCGATGTCGTAGCCCAGTCCTTCGCGCGGGAAGATGATGTCGATCGGCGCGCCGGCGGCCTTGGTCTTGTGCGCGCGCAACTCGAACGAGATGCCGATCGGAAATTCGCCGGCGCCGGCCTGCTTGCACGGCTTCGAGCCGGAATGGGTGTACTGGGCGATGTTCTCGTGCAGCGCATCCATGTACTTCCAGCCTTCCTGCTCGCCGAACAGCTGCAGCCACGCGGTCACGTCGAGAAAGCCGGTGCCAGAGGAGACCGGGTTGGGCATCACGATCATGCCCTTGTAGATCGGCTTGGCCAGATCGCGCCAGGTCTCGGGCCTGGGCAGGTTGCGCTTCTTCGCTTCGATGGTGTTGAAGCACACCGTCGCGCCCCAGACGTCGAGGCCGACCCACGAGGGCGGCGTCGCCTTGTCGCTGTAGTCGCGCGTCAGCCGTTCGAAGCCCTTCGGCGTATAGGGCTGGAGCATGCCTTCCTGCTTGAGCAACTCCAGGCTCGAGGCGGCGAGGCCGGCGATCACGTCGGCCTGCGGGTTGGCCTTTTCGGCGAGCGCCTTGGCGGTGATCACGCCGGTCGAGTCGCGCACGTACTTCAGTTCGATATCGGGGGCGACCTTGGCGAAGCCCTCGGCGTAGGGCTTCAGCGTCTCGATTTCCCAGGCGGTGTAGACGGTCAGCGTGGTCTTCTGCGCGAACGCGGCGCCGGTCAGAACAAGGGCGGCCGTGGCGGCGAGGGCTTGCTTGGCAAGTGTCATGGCGGTTCTCATTGTGGGGCTCCTTGTGGCATTGTATGTGCCATGTTGTGTCAATTTGGTGAATTACGTGCAGTGCCACACGAAGCCATGCACCACCTTGAATCACCGCGAAACCCTTGTGTAGCAAGACTTGCAAGACATATGCCCATACGGAGCCGCGCTTTCTTCTCCGATCCAGCGCTCCGCGGCGTCTTGGTTTGTTGACAATATACAAACCGCTTGCTTTAATCGCAACCAGCAAATGTACGCACGCCGGCCGGTCTTGGCGGACCGCTGAAACGCCCTGCGCCGCGTGCAACGCCATCCCCAGCAAGTCAGGAGTGTTCATGTCCCGCCAAGCGCCGCTGTCCAGCGAAATCGAGATCCTGCAGAGCCAGTCGCTGACCTCGCTGGTGCAGCGGGAGCTGGAGCGGCGCATCACCGCGGGCGAGCTCGCCCCGGGCGACAAGCTCAATGAGATCGAGCTGGCCAGCGAGCTCAACGTGTCGCGCGGCCCGGTGCGCGAGGCCTTTCGCGCGCTCGAGCAAGCCGGGCTGCTGCGTACCGAAAAGAACCGCGGCGTGTTCGTGCGCTCGGTGTCGCTGCAGGAGGCCGACGAAATCTATGCGTTGCGTGCCGTGCTGGACGAATACGTCGGCCGGCAGCTGGCGCAGCGCATCACGCCCGAAGCGCTGCGTGAGCTGCGCGCGATGATCGAGGCGCTGGGCGCCGCCAGCGCGGCGCGCGACCTCGACGACTATGCCCGGCTGAACTTCGCCTTCCACGATCGCATGGTCGAGCTGGCCGGCAATGGCAAGCTGCTCGAGACCTATCGACGCCTGGTCAAGGAATTGACGCTGTATCGCCGCGAGGCGCTGTCCGCCGCGCCGACCGCGATGCCGGCCTCGACCCGCGAGCATCGCGACATCGTCTCGGCGATCGCGTCGCGCGATCCGGAGCTTGCCGGCCGGCTGATGCGCGAACACGTCGAACGCGGCCGCGCCCGGCTGCACGCGGCGGTGCAGGGCCAGGCCGGAGCCGACACGGCGGCGCCGGCCGACACGCCTGCAGGCTCCGCCTGAATTGATCACCGGCTGGCGGCGCCCGGTCCCTGCCGGGCGTCGTCCGACCCTTAGCTTCCTCCGTCCAGGACCACCGACATGCCCGCCCCTCGCTCCGACTCCTCGCCCGGCAAGCCCGCCGTGACCGTCAACCAGCGCACCTACCGATGGATGCAGCAGCCCGTCGTCGTGGTCTGCGTCGACGGCTGCGAGTTCGACTATCTGGAAGCGGCCGCCGCCAGCGGCAGCGCGCCGTATCTGAAGCGGCTGCTGGCCGAAGGCGCGGCGTTCCGCGGCGCCTGCGTGGTGCCGACCTTCACCAATCCGAACAACCTGTCGATCGTCTGCGGCGCGCCGCCGTCGGTGCACGGCATCTGCGGCAACTACTTCTTCGATCGCACGGCCAATGGCGGCCGCGGCGAGGAAGTGATGATGAACGACCCGAAGTACCTGCGCGCCGGCACCATCCTCGCGGCCTTCGCCGAAGCGGGCGCCAGCGTCGCGGTGGTCACCGCCAAGGACAAGCTGCGCCGGCTGCTGGGCCATGGGCTGCGCGGCATCTGCTTCTCGTCGGAAAAGGCGGACCAGGCCAGCGTCGAAGAGAACGGCATCGACAATGTGCTGGAACTGGTCGGCATGCCGGTGCCCAGCGTCTACAGCGCCCAGCTGTCCGAATTCGTGTTCGCCGCCGGCGTGCGCCTGATGGAGACGCGGCGTCCCGACCTGATGTATCTGTCGACGACCGACTATATCCAGCACAAGTTCGCGCCCGGGTCGGACGGCGCCAACGCCTTCTACGCGATGATGGACCGCTATCTGGCGCGGCTCGACGCGCTGGGCTGCGTGGTCGCGCTGACCGCCGATCACGGCATGAATGCCAAGCACGACGCCCGGACCAAGGCTCCGAACGTGGTCTTCCTGCAGGACCGGCTCGATGCCTGGCTCGGCCGCGGCGTGGAGCAGGGCGGCGCGCGCGTGATCCTGCCGATCACCGATCCCTATGTCGTGCACCACGGCGCGCTCGGTTCGTATGCGACCGTTTATCTGCCCGACGATGCGGACGCCGGCGCCGCCGCCGCGTTGAAGGCCAAGCTAGGCGATATCGAGGGCGTCGATGCCGTGCTCGACAACGCCGAGGCCTGCGCGCGCTTCGAGCTGCCGCCCGATCGCGTCGGCGATCTGGTCGTGATCAGCGGCAAGCATGTGGTGCTGGGAACCAGCCGCAGCCGCCACGACCTGAGCGGGCTGGACGCGCCGCTGCGCTCGCACGGCGGCGTGTCGGAGCAGACCGTGCCGCTGCTGTTCAACCGCCCGACCGCCGGCATTCCTGGCAAGGCGGTGCTGCGCAATTTCGACATCTTCGACGTCGCGCTCAACCATCTGCATTGATCCGCCCGCATCTCGCCGGGGTCGCAACGATCCCGCCCGCACCCACGGAGCCCGAACATGAACGCCCCACAGTTTCCCGCCGCCCAGGTCAGCCCGCACTTCCGCGCCGAGGCGCTGCGCATCGACGGCGAGAAGGTCGTGCGCGACCGCGTCATCGAAGTGCGCAATCCCTACGACGGCACGCTGGTCGGCACGGTGCCGAAGGCGACCGTCGAGGACGTGCGGCGCGCCTACGCAGTCGCGCGCGCCTATCGCTCGACGCTGACCCGCTACGAGCGCGCCGCGATCCTCGATCGTGCCGCCGCGCTGCTGCGCGAGCGCACCGAGCCGGCCTCGGACCTGATCACGCTCGAGTCCGGCCTGTCGAAGAAGGATTCGCTGTACGAGATCGGCCGCGTCGCCGACGTGCTGAACTTTGCCGCCAACGAGGCGCTGCGCGACGACGGGCAGATGTTCTCGTGCGACCTGACACCGCACGGCAAGAAGCGCCGCGTGATGACGCAGCGCGAGCCGCTGCTGGGCGTGATCACCGCGATCACGCCGTTCAACCATCCGATGAACCAGGTCGCGCACAAGGTCGCGCCGTCGATCGCCACCAACAACCGGATGGTGCTCAAGCCCTCGGAGAAGGTGCCGCTGTCCGCATACTACCTGGCCGATCTGCTGGTCGAGGCCGGCTTGCCGCCGCAGATGCTGCAGGTGCTGACCGGCGATCCGGCCGAGATCGCGGACGAGCTGATCACGCATCCGGCAGTGGACCTGATCACCTTCACCGGCGGCGTGGCGATCGGCAAATACATTGCCGCCAAGGCCGGCTACAAGCGCGTGGTGCTGGAGCTCGGCGGCAACGATCCGTTGATCGTGATGGACGACGCCGACCTCGACCGCGCCTCCGACCTCGCGGTGCAGGGCTCGTACAAGAACTCCGGCCAGCGCTGTACCGCGGTCAAGCGCATGCTGGTGCATCAGGCCGTTGCCGCGCGCTTTACCGAGCTGGTGGTCGAGAAGACGCGGGCGTGGAAATTCGGCGACCCGATGGACCGCGGCGTCGACATGGGCACGGTGATCGATGCGCAGGCCGCGGCGCTGTTCGAAGCGCGCGTCAACGAGGCGGTGGCGCAGGGCGCGCGGCTGCTGATCGGCAACCAGCGCGACGGCGCGCGCTATGCGCCGACGGTGGTCGATCGCGTCGATCCGGCGATGACGCTGGTGCGCGAGGAGACCTTCGGCCCGGTCTCGCCGATCATCACGTTCCGCGACATCGACGAGGCCATCCGCATCTCGAACGGCACGGCCTTCGGCTTGTCGTCGGGCATCTGCACCAACCGCATCGAGGACTTCACACGCTTTGCCAACGAGCTGCATGTCGGTACGGTGAATCTGTGGGAGGTGCCCGGCTACCGCATCGAACTGACGCCGTTCGGCGGCATCAAGGACTCGGGGCTGGGCTACAAGGAAGGGGTGCAGGAGGCGATCAAGAGCTTCACCAACCTGAAGTCGATCACAATGCCGTGGGGGTGAGGGCCTGGGGCGGGCGGCAAGGAACCACCCCCTCTCCCCAGCCCTCTCCCCCTGAGGGGGAGAGGGAGAAAACAATCGGCCGGAACGTAAGGCGTCGCGTCGGGTAAGGCGTCGCGATCGATTTCCAGCGGTTTTCTCGCCTCTCCCGCTCGCGGGAGAGGGGGGAGAGGGGGGAGAGGGAGAGCACAATCGGCCGGAACGTAAGGCATCGCGTTGGGTAAGGTGTCGCGATCGATCTCCCGGCGGTTTTCTCCCCTCTCCCGCTCGCGGGAGAGGGGCGGGGGAGAGGGCAAGCGGCGTGCGCCGTGGCCACCACCGCCTGTCACAACGCTCGGCTAAAATCCCCGCACCTTCCACAAGCCCCGGAGCGCCCGTGCTGGCCGAACAACGGCAGAAATTCATCCTCGACCAGCTTGCCGCCAGCGGCGCGCTGCAGATCAGTCAGCTGGTCGGCGAGCTCGACGTGTCGCGCGAAACCATTCGCCGCGACCTCAATGCGCTGGCCGCGCGCGGCCTGCTGGTGCTGACGCACGGCGGTGCGCTGGCGCCGAACCGCGCGGAGGCCGATACGCAGACGCGGGCGGCGGTCAATGCCGAAGGCAAGCGCGCGATCGGGGTACGGGCCGCCGAGCTGGTGCCCGACGGCGCCTCCGTGATCATCGACTACGGCACCACCACGCATGCGGTCGCGCAGGCGCTGCTGGGCCACCACAACCTGCTGGTCTATACCAACGACCTGTCGATCGCGCTGCTGCTCGGCCGCCGCAACGGCAACCGCGTGGTCGTGCTCGGCGGCGAGTTGCAGGACAACGAGGACGCCACCAACGGCTGGGACACCGTCGAGCAGCTGTCGCGCTATCACGCCGACTTCGCCTTCATCGGCATCGGCGGCATCAGCAACGACGGCGAGGTCAGCGAGTATTCGCGGCCCGCGGCCGAGCTGCGCGGCCGGATGCTGCTGTCGGCCAGCGTGCCTTGCGTGGTGGCCGACCATACCAAGTTCGGACGCCATACCGGCGTGCAGGTCAGGCACTTCGACAAGGCCGCCTATCTGATCAGCGACATGGCCCCCGAGGCCCCGCTGGCCGACGCCCTGAAGCGCCGCGGGCCGGCGCTGCTGATCGCCTGAAGCGGGTCCCGGGACGGACGGCTGCGCATTTTTTCGCTCAGGGTCATAACACTTTTGACTGTCGAAATTCACCGTTTCGGTGCTAAAGTCGCGCTCCGACTCAAGAAAATCGACAGAGACAGCCGTGAGCCTTCCGACCCTCGATGCCTTCCTTGCCGGCGTGGCCCGGCGCGATCCTGACCAGCCCGAGTTCCAGCAGGCGGTCAAGGAAGTGATGATGACCCTGTGGCCGTTCGTCGAGCGCAACCCGCGCTACGCCGACCAGGCCCTGCTGGAACGGCTGGTCGAACCCGAGCGCGTGATCCAGTTCCGCGTGGCATGGACCGACGACCAGGGCAAGGTGCAGGTCAACCGCGCCTTCCGCGTGCAGCACAGCTCGGCCATCGGCCCGTACAAGGGCGGCATGCGCTTCCATCCGACCGTCAACCTGTCGGTGCTCAAGTTCCTCGGCTTCGAGCAGACCTTCAAGAACGCGCTGACGACGCTGCCGATGGGCGGCGGCAAGGGCGGTTCCGATTTCGATCCCAAGGGCAAGTCGGACGGCGAGGTGATGCGCTTCTGCCAGGCGCTGATGACCGAGCTGTATCGCCATCTCGGCGCGGACACCGATGTGCCGGCCGGCGATATCGGCGTGGGCGGCCGCGAGGTCGGCTTCATGGCCGGCATGATGAAGAAGCTGTCGAACCAGTCCGCCTGCGTCTTCACCGGCAAGGGCCTGGCCTTCGGCGGCAGCCTGATGCGTCCCGAGGCCACCGGCTACGGCACCGTCTATTTCGCGCAGGAGATGCTGCACCGGAGCGGCCGCGACTTCGACGGCCAGCGCGTGCTGATCTCCGGCTCCGGCAACGTCGCGCAATACGCCGCGCAGAAGGCGATCGAACTGGGCGCCAAGGTGCTGACGGTGTCCGATTCGGGCGGCGTGCTGCACTATCCGGAAGGCATGAACGACGAGCAGCTGGCCGCGCTGATGGAATTCAAGAACGAGGAGCGGGGCCGTCTGTCGGACTTCGCCGAGCGCGAGGGCTTGCGCTTCGAGGCCGGCCGCACGCCGTGGCATGTGCCGGCCGATATCGCGCTGCCGTGCGCGACGCAGAACGAGCTCGATGGCGAGGATGCCAGGCGGCTGCTGGCCAATGGCGTGTTCTGCGTGGCCGAGGGCGCCAACATGCCGTCGACGCTGGAGGCGGTGGACCATTTCCTGGCCGCGCGCATCCTGTACGCGCCGGGCAAGGCCAGCAATGCCGGCGGTGTCGCGACGTCGGGGCTGGAGATGTCGCAGAACGCGATGCGGCTGTCGTGGCATCACGCCGAGGTCGACGCGAAGCTGCACTTCATCATGAAGGACATCCATCAGAATTGCATCAACCACGGACGCAAGGACGACGGCTACGTCAACTATGTCGAAGGCGCCAATATCGCCGGCTTCGTCAAGGTGGCCGACGCCATGCTGGCGCAGGGCGTGATCTGACGACAGGGGCGGCCGGCGCCGGCGATGTACCTTCTTACCCGTCTTGCCGCCGCGCCGCTTGCGGCGTGGCAATTCTGCAAGCCCGTGTAAGAACGCGCCACCGGCGCCGCGCCATACCGCATCGCACAGCGGGCCTTCGGGCCCGCTTTCTTTTTGTCAGTCGGCGCGGGCCGACGGCGGCGCGGCCGGAATGGCTCTTGCATCCTGCTGCTGGCGCGGCCGGCATAGCGTGACCAGCGGCAGCGCGAGCCCGAAGGCGACATAGACCAGCGCCAGCGACCACGGCGACAGCCGCCGCTCGAAGCCCGGCGTCAGCCGTTTCGGCGTCAGGCGCAGGTCCACCACGCAGGCCGCCGCGGCGACCGCGAGACCGGCCAGGATCGCCGCCGCCGGCCGCCGCCGCTGCAGCGAGCGCCCCACCCACGCTTCGTAGAACGCGGCCCAGAATACCGACATCGCATGATGGATCACGTATCCCACCGCGGTATAGCGCCATGCCGGACCATTGGCATGGATCGCGCGATCGCCCCAGACCCAGTGGCTGACCGCATTGACCGGCGCCAGCGTGTTGCGGCAATCGAAATGGCCGCCGCAGGCCAGGGCGATGGTGGACAGCGCGCTGGCGCTGGTGCCGGAGACCAGGCTGCGGCCGACGAAATCCTGGATGGCGCTCATGTCGGTTCCTTGGAGCGGGAGGCGGCAACCGGCGGCACCGCGCGTCCCACGGTGCTGCTGACCGGCGCCAGCGGGTTCATCGGCGCCGCGATCGCCGCGGCGCTGGCACGCGCCGGCTGCCGGGTCCTCTGCGGCGTGCGCGATCCGGCGAAGGCCGCGCGCGACCTCGGCTCATGCGAATTCCGTGCCGTCGATTTCGGCGCGCTGACCGACGCGCAGGCATGGCTGCCGCTGCTCGACGGCGTGGACGTCGTCGTCAATGCGGTCGGCATCTTCGCCGAGCGCGGCGCGCAGACCTTCGAGCTGTTGCACCGGCGCGCGCCGATCGCGCTGTTCGCCGCCTGCGCGCAGGCGGACGTGCGGGCGGTGATCCAGATCTCGGCGCTGGGCGCCGACGAGCAGGCCACCACGCCGTACCACCTGAGCAAGAAGGCCGCCGACGACTACCTCGCCGGCCTCGGCATGCCCGCGGCGATCCTGCAGCCCTCGCTGGTCTACGGGCCGGGCGGCACCAGCGCGCGGATGTTCGGCACGCTGGCGACGATGCCGTTGCTGGCGTTGCCCGAGGGCGGCAGGCAGCGCGTGCAGCCGGTCCATCTGGACGACGTGGTGGCCGCGATCGTACGGCTGGCGACGATGGCCGCCGGCAATCGCGGCGCGGCCCCCGCAATGCGCACGGATTGGCCGCAAGGGCGCATCGCTGTGGTAGGACCGACTGCGCTGACCCTGCGCGACTATCTCGGCCAATTGCGCAGCACGCTCGGGCAGCCCGGCCCGCTGCGCGTGGTGCCGGTGCCCGATGCGCTGGTTCGGGCCGGTCTGCCGCTGATGACGCGGCTGGCCCCGGGGCTGCCGCTGAACCAGGATGCGCTGGCGATGCTCGCGCGCGGCAATACCGGCGATCCGGCGCCGATGCATCGGCTGCTTGGCCGGCCGCCTCGCGCCGTCGATCAATTCGTGCCGGCGCGCTGGCGCCAGGCCGCCCGCACGCAGGCCGTGCTCGGCTGGCAGTTGCCGATCCAGCGCACCGCCGTCGCGCTGGTCTGGATCGTCACCGGCATCGTCTCGCTCGGCCTCTATCCGGTCGAGGACAGCTACGCGTTGCTGGCGCGCGCCGGCGTACCGCAGGCGCTGCGGCCGCTGGCGCTGTACGGCGCGGCCGGGCTCGACCTGCTGTTGGGGCTGATGTGCTTCGCGCCCGCGCGCTGGCGCTTCCCGTGGATCTGGGCCGCGCAGGCCGCGCTGATCCTCGGCTACACCGTGATCATCAGCGTGCGGCTGCCCGAGTTCTGGCTGCATCCCTATGGTCCGCTGACCAAGAACCTGCCCATGCTGGCCGTGCTGTGGCTGCTGGGCACGCTGGAGCGCAAGCGATGGACTACATGATCGTCAAATGGATCCACGTCGTCGGCAGCACGCTGCTGTTCGGCACCGGCGTGGGCAGCGCCTTCTATCTGCTGGCCGCCACGCTGACGCGCGACAGCCACGCGGTCGCGGTGACCTCGCGCCATGTAGTGATCGCGGACTGGCTGTTCACCACGAGCACGGCGATCCTGCAGCCGGTGACCGGCTACATGCTGATGCGCATCGCCAATTTCTCGTGGGAGCTGGCGTGGCTGCGCGTATCGATCGGGCTGTACGTGATCGCCATCGCGTGCTGGCTGCCGGTGGTCTGGCTGCAGATGCGGATGCGGACCGTGTCCGCGGCCGCGGCCGGCGCGCAAACGCCGCTGCCGCCGGCCTACTGGCGGTACTTCCGCTGGTGGTTCGCGCTGGGCGTGCCGGCGCTGTTCAGCTTCCTGGCGATCTTCTATCTGATGATCGCCAAGCCGGCGACGCTGTTCTGAAGCGCGCCGGCGAAGCTGTCGCCGCGGGCGCCGGTCACCGCCCGCGGCCGGCATCAGCGCGCGCCGGTCTCGCGCGGATCGGTGCTGGGCTCGCGCGCCTGGTCGATTGCCGCGCCGCCGCTGCCCTTGCGCTCGCGGCCCTTCAGCGGCGCCGGCGGAGGCGACGGCGCGGCGCCGGAGGCCTGGGTGCGCGGCGACGGCTCGTCCTTGCCGCCGGGCGGGTTGGGCAGCGGATCGCCCAGCTTGCCGAGGCCGCCCGGATTCGAGCGGATCGCTTCGCCTTCGCGGGTCGACGGCTGCGTCACGGCCTTGGGCTGGCGCGACATCTGGCTACCGCTGCCGCGCTCCGATTCAGTCGGCACATTGGCCGGCTGGGCGGCGGCGGTGGCGGCCCATGCCGTGCCGAGCGCCAGCAACGCCGCGCAAACACCATGTCGATGGAACAGCATGATTTCTCTCCTCGCAGGGGGATCTCGACATGGACAAGCACAACGCGGGCCAAGGTAGGCCCCTCAAAACTAAAGCGTGCGAATCGAACTTAACAGTTCGGTAACACTTCGGCCAACACTCCTGATCAGTATCGGCGAGCGACCCGGTACTGGCACCGCCAGGGCCTGGCGGTCCGATCGATCCCTTCGACAGGAGCCATCATGACCGGCACGCCTACCGTCATTTCGCCCGCGGTCGTTGACCACCGGCCGCCGCGGGAGGCGGATACCGTTCCCGTGGGCAACGCTGCGACGATGGCGGTGCAGGCCGGCGGCAGCGCCGTCCGCCTGCGATGTCACCCTTCGCCGACCAGGCCGTTTCCATCGCGGTCGTCGGCAGACCGGGTGTCGGGCGCATGGCATGCGGTCGTG
Source organism: Cupriavidus sp. UGS-1 (assembly GCF_021213615.1). Lineage (NCBI taxonomy): Bacteria > Pseudomonadati > Pseudomonadota > Betaproteobacteria > Burkholderiales > Burkholderiaceae > Cupriavidus > Cupriavidus sp. UGS-1. The sequence continues at coordinate 422,527 of NZ_JAJQJF010000001.1, forward strand.
TCCCTTCTGCGGCGCAATTCGCCGTCGGCGATGAAGCGGTGCGCCAGTTCGGAATCGCGTACGAGTCCGGACAAGCCGTGCCGTGCCGGTGGCGGTATCCGCCCGGCCGCGGCAGACCGGCCCCCGCAGGCAGCGCAGCCTGCCTCGTGGTCTCTGCTGCTCGATCTTCCCTTCGAGCTGCTGTGCGAGGTGCTGGCGAAGGTGCCGGCTTGCGACCGGCATTTCGCGTTCAGTGGATCGCCGCTGTCCGCCACATGCCGGTCCTTTCATCTCGCGTGCAACACCATCTCGACGATGCGGCAATACCAGGACGAAGATGCCATCGCCCGGCGTATCGCTGGCATGCGGCGGCCCGATCAGGTCCGGTCGACCACCGACGTGCTGGCCATGCAGCCGCCCTCGATACGGGAGTGGGCCATGAAAGCGATCGTATCGATGGCGGGCGCGATGTCCCCGGAGGACAGGCGGTACCTGATCGTCGCGGCGCTCGAGCGGGCGCGAGAACACTCCGAATCGTGGGCCCTAGAGTTGATGCGCCATTTCGCCCGCTGGATACCGCATGACGACACCGCGTCTCTCGACATGCTGACCGACTTTGCCGTTCGGTTGCCGCCAGGCAACGACGAGATCCGCTTCGCCAGATCGCGCGTTCTTGCGCAGCTGGCGCAGAGAATCAATCCCGCCGACGTGCCCGGATCGGTCCGGCGGTGGGAAACGATCTATCGGGCCATGCCGCCCGATCTGCACGGCGAGGACTATGTCGCGCTGCGCGGGCTACGTCAGGCGCTGAGCCATCTCGGCAACGACTTCGACGCCGCCTTCACGATCGGCGATCCGACGGACCTGCTGATCGATTTGCTGTCCCGGCTCGGCCGGTTGCGCGCAGCGGGATCGGATCTCCATATGGCTGCCTGCGGCGACGAAGAGCTCGCCTGTCTGCCGCTGTCCGTGCCTGGCGCCGGGCCGTCGGCCTCGCGGCTGCGCGCCTGGACCGGCGTCAAGGCCAGGGCTGTACCGCAGGCCGATCGATTGCCTGCCCATATGGTCTAGTCCGCCAGTCCGCGCGCGAGGTCGCCGACGCGGCGGCCAACGCGGTCCGGACATGCGCCTTCCCTGAAGCACCGCAGATCATTGGAGGAAACCATGCCGATCAACGCGTATGGTTCGGTTCTACATGAGGCATCGCCTCCGCGCCTGGAACACGACGCCGGAAATCGGGAATCGATGGCCAGCGGTTCCGGCCGGCAATGGCCTCCGGCCTTCGCGACGCACGCCAGGCTGTCCCGGTCGAGGGAATGGCACCTGCTCAACGAGGTCACGTACGCGGTGTGGGGAGGCGTGACGACGGGAAGAGCCGGGCTGCAGGTCGGCGCGTTCGTCACCGGGAAAATCGACACGCTGTCCATCACGTCCGTCGTGCCCGCGACCAGCGAGGCCGGCGTTGCCGGCGCCGTCTTCGCCGTCGTCGAAGCGGCCGGGGTGTTGCACCTGACATGGAAGGCGGGCTGGAAAAAGGCGGCGCTGGACGAATGCAAACGGCAACACGCCCAGGGTCATGCCCGGTTCGTCCAGGCCGATACCGGGCGGCAGGGCCGGATAGGTTGGCTGCTGGCCAGGCAGCAGGAATTGCAGGCGCCTTTGCGCGGTTTGCCGGCCGGCGAAGGCGGCAATCCGTTGTTGCCGCCGGCCCGGCATGTGCCCGATGCCGGCGGTTCGCCGAGGATGCTGGCCGATATCGCGTTCGAACTGCGGGACGTCAGGATCGGGCTCGAGAAGCAGGCGCTGGACCTGAACAACGATCTCGAACACTACGCCCTGTACGAGCAGGCGGCGAACGAACTGGGGCAGGCGGATGACAATATCCGGACGATGGGCGTGGCCGCCGCGCGTGACGTCGTCATTCAGTTGGGCGGCAGCGGATGCACCGTTGCCTCGGCGGTCGGAAGGGCCGGCGTTCCCGGCGTGGACATGGCGGCGGTCGGCATCGCCGGTGGCGTGTTCAGCGTGGCGATGGGTGTGCTGCAGATGGCCGCCGGGTTGCTGAGCTGGTATCAGTCCGCGCGCCGGCTCGACGATCTCCGCGCAGCGCGTGCGCGCGCGTCGGAGTGGCTGACGCCAGACCATCGACTGCAGCGCGCGGCCGCCATCGCCGATGCGTTCTACGAAGCGGCGCGCAGCGAACCGGCGGAGCCGGCGCAACGGGAGCAACGTTCGCAGCAGGCGCTACAGGCGGAACTGGCCAGACGGGCGGACATCGAGCGCGCCAACGAACTGATCGACATCCTGATGCATCACCGCGAGCAGGCGTTCCAGGCCATCGAAGCGGCGGAGCGGAGCAAGATCTGGTGGTCCAGGGTCCGCACGATATACGGTGCGGTCTCCGTCGGCATCGGTGTCGCCGCGATCTTGGCCACGACGGTATTCGCGCTGATACCACCGGTGGGCATCATCGTCGGCGCCGTCGCGCTGCTTGCGGGTACGGCGTGGCTGCTGGTTGCCTGTGTACGCCTCTATCGGGACCGGAGCCTTGGCCGCGCGGAAGCGGCGCGAGATCGACAGGCGCGCGCGCAGGCGCAGCAATTCGCCGATGCCGGGCGCGACCCCAACGTGGAAGACCTGCGCGGCAACCGCCTGCTGGCCATCGACGTGCTGCTGCACACCTTGCTCGATCACGAGCAGCCGGTCGCCAGAGGCGCACTGTGGGAGATCCTGGCCGCGCTCGAGATGGACCGCGCCCTGATGCACGCGCTGCAACTGCGCTCGTCCGTGCGGCTCGACGCCGTCTACGCCGATGACCGCCGTACCCTGATCGAAAGGACGCGGTGCTGCGCCTCCGCCACCGAAGAGGCGGCACTGAGGAAGATGATCGACGGCATGAGCGTGCGCAGCGATGACGCGGTGCTCGCGCTGCTGCGGCAGCTGTTCCAGGACTTCATCGAAGGCAAGACGCCGATGCGGCTGGAGTACCAGCGCCGCAGCGGCGTCTTCGCGTATCTGGGCGGGAAACTGCCTGCCGGCCTGCGCCGCTGGCTGGGGCTGGGCGGGGCCGACGCGGCACGGCGCGCGCCAGTGCCGACGACCATCATGCCGCCGATGGTGCCGACGATGGTGCCCGCCACCGAGGCGACGGAGCGGACCCCGTTGGTCGCGGCGCCGGCAATGCCGATGCCGGCCGAACCCTCGCCCGTTCGCGTTCGCTGACGCCGCGCCGGACCGGCCAGGCCGGCCGGCCGATCAGGCGTTGGTGCGGAACGGGTGGTACTGATACAGCCAGGTCTCCGACAGCGGCTTGCCGTTCAGGCGCAGGAACAGCCGCATGTCGACCGGCTCGTCGCCGTCGACGGTCAGGTCGAACTGCGCGCGCCAGTGGCCCGGTACGCCGTTGGGCACGGCCTCGGTGAAGATGTACGAGAACTTGCCGCGCGAGGCCCACAGCACGGCCTCGGGCTTGGTGCCGAACGGCAGGCCTTCGAGCGGCGCGCCCTTGAACTCGACCATGAACTTGCGCACGCCCGGCGGGCGCGGCTGGCCGGGCTGGCCGCCGTTGCCCATGCGCGTGGCCACGCAGCGGGCCAGCGGCGTCGGGTAGGGCTCGTCGGCCAGCCAGTGCAGGCGGTAGCGCAGGCGATAGGCGCTGCCGGCCTTGGCCGGCGCCTTCGGCACCCACATCGCGACGATATTGTCGTGAATCTCGTCATCGGTCGGGATCTCGATCAGCTGCACGGTGCCGGCGCCCCAGCCTTCGCGCGGCTCGACCCACAGGCTGGGCCGGCGCTCGTAGAAGACGCCGTCCTGATAGTGGTCGAAATTGCGGTCGCGTTGCAGCAGGCCGAAACCGCGCGGGTTGTCGTCGCCGAACGCGGACGCGATGGTGCGCGGCGGATTGTTCAACGGGCGCCAGATGCGCTCGCCGGCGCCGGTCCACATCGCCAGCCCATCGGAGTCGTGCACTTCGGGCCGCCAGTCGACGCCGGTGCGCTTGACCGACTCCGAGTACCAGAACATCGAGGTCAGCGGCGCCAGCCCCAGCCGGCCAACGTCCTTGCGCAGGAACAGCGCGCAGTCGACATCCATCACCACGCCCTTGGCGCGCTGCATCGTGAAGCGGTAGGCGCCGGTGACGCTCGGACCGTCGAGCAGCGCGTGCACGGTGACGGTATCGCTGCCGTCGCGCGGCGCCTCGAAATAGAAATGGGTAAAGGACGGGAATTCCTCGGGCTTGTCCGGCTGCGCGACATCGACCGCGATGCCGCGCGCCGACAGGCCGTACTGATACAGCTCGCCGATCGCGCGGAAGTACGAGGCACCGAGGAAGGCGACCCAGTCGTTCTTGCGCCAATCGAGCTTCTTCTGGTCGCCGAGGCGGCTCTCCTGGAAGCGGAAGCCGGCGAAGCCGCTGCCGCGCGGCAGCTTGCGCGCCGGGCTGTTGGCCGGCATGTCGAAATACGACTCGTCGTAGACGATCTCGCGCGCGGTGCCGCCGTTGTTGCTGGCGCCGCCGGCCTCGACCAGATGCATCCGTACCGGCACGCGGAAGAAGGTGCCCAGGTGGAAGAACGTCACCGGGAATTGGCCCGGGCCATCGGCGAACAGCGCGTCGTCGGTGCGATAGCGGATCTTTCCGTGTTCCTCGTAATCGATCCTGGCCAGGATGTCGGCCGGCGGCGAGGGCGGCGCGACATACGGCCGGCTTGCCATGGTGCGGGCCAGCTCGACCAGGCCCTCGTGGGTGAAGGGTTGGCCCTTGGCCAGCTTGATGCGGCCAGCGGCCAGCGCGGAAGCGGGAATGCCCAGTGCGGCGAGCGCAGCAGTGGCGGCGGCGGAGACCAGCACGGTCCGTCGGTTCATTTTCGGCATGCGGTGATTCGGCGTCTGGCGCCTTCAATGAAGTTGCAGAAAAGACGCCCGCTGGCGCAAAAAGTTCGACCGCTCCGTGGGGAAGCGGACGCCGCGGGCACGACAGAACGCAGCATGGTACCGCATGGTTCCGGCGCACTCGGCACTTGAAGAGATGCGCAACGGACGCGGACAAGGAGCAGACGAGACGCCGCTGAGACCGGGCTGAGACCTTGCCGGACGCTGGTTGGGAGGCTGCCTGGACCCTGCTGAAGCTGGCTCGGACTTGGCCCGCACGCAAATAGAGGTTGTGATTCCGCGCTTGTGAAATATAGTATGTGATATATCAATTCACCAAAAAAGCACGGGAGACAGCCATCATGAAGGTATGTATCTACGGCGCCGGCGCCATCGGCGGCTACATCGGCGCGCAACTGGCCGGGGCGGGCGTCGATGTCAGCTTCGTCGCACGCGGGCCGCATCTGGCGGCGATGCAGGCAATCGGCGTCAAGCTGCTGATCGACGGCGAGGAGCGGGTGCAGAAGGTGCGCTGCACGTCCGATCCGCGCGAACTGGGCCAGCAGGACTACGTGTTCATCACGCTGAAGGCGCATTCGGTGCCGGGCGTCGTCGATCTGATGCAGCCGCTGCTGGGGCCGGATACCGCGATCGTCACCGGCGTCAACGGCATTCCCTATTGGTACTTCTATCGGCATGGCGGCGAGCTCGCCGGCACCACGCTGCAGAGCGTCGATCCGGGCGGCAGGCAATGGAGCGGCTTCGGCCCGGAGCGGGCAATCGGCTGCGTGCTGTATCCCGCCGCGGAGATCGCCGCGCCGGGCGTGATCCGCCACGTCTACGGCAAGAAATTCCCGCTCGGCGAACCTGACGGCACGCGTTCGGAACGGGTGCTGCGGCTCAGCGAGGCGATGATCGCTGCCGACCTCGAGGCGCCGGTGCGCGAGGACATCCGCAACGAGATCTGGCTCAAGCTGTGGGGCAATCTGTGCTTCAACCCGATCAGCGCGCTGACGCACGCCACGCTGGACGTCATCACGTCCGACCCGGGCACGCGCGCGCTGTCGAGGCAGATGATGCTCGAGGCCAAGTCGATCGCCGAACGCTTCGGCGTGCATTTCCGCGTCGATGTCGAGCGGCGGATCGACGGCGCCGGCGCCGTGGGCGCGCACAAGACCTCGATGCTGCAGGATCTGGAGGCGGGCAGGGCGATGGAAATCGACCCGCTGCTGACCGTGGTGCAGGAGATGGGCCGGCTGGTGGAGCAGCCGACGCCGATGATCGACGCGGTGCTGTCGCTGATCAAGCAGCGCGAGCGGATGGCGCAGGCGGCGTGAGCGCGGCGGGGCCCGCCATGGCGGCCACCATGGCGCTGGCCGTGGTGACCGCCATGACGGTGACCATGGCCGGGGCGGTGCAACGGGTCGGTTGCGCCGCCGCCACGCCTGGACGATGCCGCCACATCGAACTGGCGGTGCACGCGTTCTGATATACCATATACAAAAATCGAAAGAGCGATCCCATGTCCGTGCAACCCGCGCAACGTCAAGCCGAGATGTCTTCCGCCACTGCCTCAGATGCGCCTCCCCCGGGCCTGGCGCTGTCGCTTCAGCCCATCAATGCCGGCGCGAGCCTGCGCGACCAGGCCTACGCGATGCTGCGGCAGGCGATCGCCGATGCCGACATCTACCAGTCGCGCGAGGAGATCCGGCTCGACGAGCGCGTGCTCAGCGAAGCGCTGGGCGTCAGCCGCACGCCGATCCGCGAGGCGATGACGCTGCTGGAGCAGGAAGGCTTCCTGCGCACGGTGCCGCGCCGCGGCATCTACATCATGCGCAAGACCAAGCGCGAGATCGTAGAAATGATCCAGATGTGGGCCGCGCTGGAGAGCATGGCCGCGCGCCTGGCGACGCTGCATGCCACCGACGAAGAAATCTCGCGGCTGCGGCATATGTTCGACAACTTCCGCGACACCACGCCGGCCGAGCATATCGAGGAATACTCGGACGCCAATATCGCGTTCCATCAGGCGATCGTGCAGCTGTCGAAGTCGCAGATCATCATGGACACGATCAAGAACATCTTCATCCACGTCCGTGCGATCCGGAAGATGACGATCTCGCAGAGCGACCGCGCCGCGCGCTCGATCGTCGACCATCTGCGCATCATCGAGGCGCTGGAAAAACGCGATACCGAACTGGCGGAACGGCTGGTGCGCCAGCATTCGCTGGACCTGGCCGACTACGTCGAGAAGAACTGCGATTTTCTCGACTGACGACGGCCCCGCGGCACGCGCCGCAAGCATCGAAGGCCGGCTCGCCGGCCTTTTTTCATGTCCCCGCCTGAATCATGTCTCCGCGGCATCCTGTCCCCGCCGCATCATGGCCGCACCCGCATCACGCCCGCGCCTGCGTCTCCCGCACGAATTCCGAGGCCGACTCCAGCAGCCATTCCCGCAACCGCGACATCGCGTCGCTGACCGGCTGCATTTCGGGATAGACCAGGTAGTACCCGCCCGATGACGGCATTGCCAGCGGCACCGGCATCACCAGTTCGCCTTCGTCCAGGTAGCGCTCCACCAGGAAGCGCGGCACCAGCCCGATGCCGAGCTTGGCGCGCGCGGCGGCGATCACCATGCTGTGGTGATCGTAGCGCGTGCCGCGCATCGCATTGACGTCCTCGACGCCCGCGAGGCGCATCCACTGTTCCCACTCGAACTGGCGCGTCGACAGATGCAAAAGCTCGGCCCCGGCGATATCGGCCGGGCGGATGCGCTTGCGGCCGCCGAAATAGTCGGGATGGCAGACCGGCACGGACTCCTCGGGAAACAGCGGGTCGGCGCGTGCGCCGGGGTAGTGCGGCTCGCCGAAGTGGATGGCGGCGTCGAAATCCGTTCCGTCGAACAGGAACACGTCCGAGCGCGCCGTGAGGTTCAGCACCACCTGCGGATGGCGCGCGTAGAAGTCGGGCAGCCGCGGGATCAGCCATTCGACCGCCAGCGTCGGCAGGCAGGCCAGCTCGACGATGCCGCCGCTGCCCTCGTGCGCCATGATGTCCAGCGTATCGCGCTGCAGCTTGCGCAGCGTCTCGCGGACCTGCCGGCTGTACAGCGTGCCGGCCGGCGTCAGCGTCAGCCGCTGGTTGACGCGATGGAACAGCTGCACGCCGAGCTGGCTCTCCAGCGTGGCGATCTGCCGCGATACGGCGCTCTCGGTGACATAGAGATCGGCCGCCGCGCGGCGCAGGTTCAGATGCGAGGCGGCGGCCTCGAAGGCGCGAAGACTGGACAGGCTGGGGACGCGAAATGCCATTGGCGCGATGGGGTGGAACGTGGTTGCGAAGTGGGCAGGACGTGGGCAGGACGTGGGTGCGACGTGGCCGGCAAAGTTGATGCGTTTTTCTCATCAACCCCGGCAAATTTCTCGCTTGAGCGCGGTCCGGCGATGAGAAAGAATCGGCGCCGTAGCAAATACCAAAGCCGATACCAACACCAATACCAACACAGCAAGAGCCCCCGGAGGAGACCGCATGACACCGATCAAATCGTCCCGCATCCTTGCCGCGATCGCGGCAGCCGCGCTGACCGTGCCGATGAGCGCGGGCATCGCGCAGGCGCAGGAATTTCCGAACAAGGCGGTCCGCATCGTCGTGCCGTACCCGCCGGGCGGGACGACCGATATGGTAACCCGGCTGATCGGCGATCAATTGTCCAAGGTCTGGGGCCAACCGGTCATCGTCGACAACCGTCCGGGCGCGGGCGGCATCGTCGGCACCAGCCTGGCGGCCAAGGCACCGGCCGACGGCTATACGCTGCTGATGGGCTCGGTCGGCGAGTTCGCCATCAACCCGACGCTGTACCGCAAGCTTGCCTATGACGTCGCCGATTTCGCGCCGGTGTCGCTGGTCGCCCGTGTGCCGAACGTGCTGGTGATGTCGCCGTCGTTCGCCGAGCGCTCGAAGGTGATGTCGCTGCCCGATTTCGTCGCCTACGTGAAGGCCCATCCGAAGAAGGTCAACATGGCCTCGGCCGGCAACGGTACCTCGACCCATCTGGCCGGCGAACTGTTCCAGCGCATGACCCACACCGAGATGAGCCACGTGCCCTACAAGGGCAGCAGCCCGGCGATCTCCGACATGATGGCCGGCAATGTCGACGTGATGTTCGACAACCTGCCCGCCTCGCTCGAATTCATCCGCGCCGGCAAGCTGCGGCCGCTGGCCGTGACCTCGGCGCAGCGCTCGCCCGCGCTGCAGGACGTGCCGACGGTGGCCGCGGCCGGTCCGGTGCCGGGCTTCGATGCGACGCCGTGGTTCGGGCTGTTCGCCCCCAAGGGCGTGCCGCCGGCGGTGGCCGAGAAGATCGCCAGGGACCTGGCGGTCGCGCTGAACGATGCCAGGATCCTCGGCCGCATGCGCAATATCGGCGCCGAGCCCGCCTTCAACTCGCCGGGCCAGTTCGCCGAGCTGGTCAAGCGCGACCGCGAGAAGTGGGGCGAGGTCGTCAAGCAGTCGGGCGCCACCATCGACTGATGCAGATTCCCCGGGGCCGGCCCGTCGCAAAGGCGCGGGCCGGCCGCTTTTTTGTCTTCTGTTGTCTTCCTTGCATTACGAGCTTTCCATGTCCGACCACATCCTCTCTCTGGTGTCCGCCTGCGTGGGCGCGACCAAGGCCGCCAAGCTGCTGTCGCTGATCGAAACGCCCGCGGGCCTGCCCGCCGGTGCCGCGGGCCAGCCCAGCCGTGCCGAAATCGCTCACGCGCTGAACGTGGTGCTGTTCGACGGCATCCTGACGCGCGTGCCGACCGGCCGCGAATACACGGAGGATGTCGCCGCGGCCGGCGGCAAGGTCAATTTCGACCACGGCGCGCTGCGCACGGTGGCGTGGCAGGCCAATGGCCAGCTGCCTCCGGGCGAGGCCGCCTTCACGCGTTTCCTGCGGCCGCTGGGTTACCGCCTGAACGGCACCTATCCGCTGGACCGCATCGGCATGACCGGCCGCTCCTACGCGCACGAGGACGCGCCGGACGGCATCGCGCAGTTCTTCGTCAGCGAGTTCCACCCCGAGCGCTTCAGCGCGGAGCTGCAGGCGGCGGTCACCCGCGTGGTTTCGACCTCGGTCGACCCGCTGCGTCCGGACACGGTCGCGCTGCTGTGGAAGCTGGACCGCGACCGCGCGCTGCCTTTGGCCGAAGCCGTTCACGTGATCCGCAACCTCACCGCCTGCTTCGAGCGCCATCACGCCACGCCCCGGCTCGAGGACTACCAGCGCATCCTGCAGGAATCGGCGGAGATGGCGTGGATCGCCACCGAAGGCAATGCCTTCAACCATGCGACCGACCGCGTCGAGGACGTGTTCGCGCTGAGCGACCAGCAACGCGCCCTCGGCCGTCCGATCAAGGAGAAGGTCGAGGTCTCCGGCAGCGGCCGCGTCAAGCAGACCGCGTTCCGCGCCGATCCGGTGATGCGCGAGTTCGTCGGCGCGGCCGGCGAGATCGTGATGCGCGAGGTGCCGGGCTCGTTCTATGAGTTCATCACGCGCGACCGCTACGCCGATGGCGCGAGCCAAAGCAAGCTGGATCTGGGCTTCGATGCCTCCAACGCGCAGGGCATCTTCAAGATGACCGCGGCCACGGTCTGAGGCTGCGCAGATGTCGTCCAGCAAGGAGCTGATCGGGTATCTGTCGCAGGCCCATCCGGACCTCGACGTGCTGACCGATGCCACCGACCGCGCCGGCTACGAGACCGGCGCGCGCTACGGCGCCGGCACCGCCGCGGCGGTGGTGCGGCCCGCCACGCGCGAGCAGGTGCAGGCCGTGGTGGCGGCCGCGCAACGCTTCGGCGTGCGGCTGGTGCCGCAGGGCGCGAACACCGGCCTGGTCGGCGCGTCGACGCCGGATGCCGGCGGCGAGCAGGTCGTGCTGAGCACCGCGCGCCTGAAGGGCGCCATCACGGTCGACCCGCTGAACCAGTCGGTGACCGTCGGCGCCGGCGTGCTGCTCAGCGAGCTCAATACCCGGCTCGCGCAGGACGGCCTGTTCTTTCCGGTGGACCTCGGCGCCGACCCGACCATCGGGGGCATGATCGCCGCCAATACCGGTGGCGCGCGGCTGCTGAAGTACGGCGACGTCCGGCAGAACCTGCTGGGCGTCGAAGCCGTGCTGGCCGAGCCCGCCGGCGAATTGCTCGACCTGAACCGGGCGCTGCGCAAGAACAATGTCGGCTTCGACTTCAAGCAGCTGTTCGTCGGCACCGGCGGCGCCTTTGGCGTGGTCACCGCGGCGACGCTGCGGGTCTATCCGCTGCCCGTGCAAACCGCCACCGCGCTGCTGGTGCCCACCGGCGTGGCCGAGCTCGAGGCGCTGCTGCTGGCGTTGAACGCCGAGCTGGGCGATTTCCTGTCGTCGTGCGAAGGCATTTCTCGCGAAGCGGCGCAGGCCGTGGTGCGCCACCTGGACGATGTCGAGGACCCGTTCGCCGAGCTCGAAGGCGCCGATTACGCAATGCTGGTCGAGCTGTCGTCGACGATGCCCAACCGCGCCGGCGGCGTCGATCTCGAGGCGCTGCTGATGGATTTCCTCGAGCGCCACTACGGCACGCTGATCGGCAACGCGGTGGTCGGCAAGCCCGAGGCGCTCTGGCGCCTGCGCCATTCGATCACCGAGTCGATCCGCCACGAAGGCAAGATCATCGCGCTGGACCTGTCGGTGCCGCGCTCGCGCTTCCCCGCCTTCCGCGCCGAGGCGCGCGCATTGATCGCGGCGCGCTGGCCGTGGCTGCGGATCTACGACTTCGGTCATCTCGGCGATGGCGGCGTGCACCTGAACATGGTCTGGCCGCTGCAGGACGCGCCGGCCTACGACGACGCGGTGGCGGGCGAGGTCCGGGCCGAGCTGTACCGGCTGACCGTCGAGCGCTTCGAAGGCAGCTTCAGCGCGGAACACGGCATCGGTCCGTACAACGAACGCTTCTATCGCGATTTCACCGCGCACGCCGTGCTCGATCACGTCGGCGCGATGCAGGCGCGGCTCGATCCGCGCCGCACGCTGAGCCGCCTGTGGCTCGGCACCGGCGAATGACGAGCCAGGACGAATGACCAGCCAGGACACATCCATGTTCCCCTTTGCCTCGGCTTTCCAGCAGCCGGCCGGCTCGCCGATCCGCGAGCTGTTCCAGTACCTGTCGCGCCCCGGCATGATCTCGTTCGCCGGCGGCTACCCGGCCGCCTCGACTTTCGACACCGCGGCGATCGGCCAGTGCATGGCCGAGGCGCTGGCCAGCCATCCGGCCGAGTGCCTGCAATACGGCGCCACCGAGGGCGTGCCGGCGCTGCGTGAGGCGCTGAGCCGGCAGATGGGGCGGATCGGTACGCCGACGCCCGCCGAACGGATCCTGGTGACATCGGGCTCGCAGCAGGGCTTCGACTTCCTGGTCCGCGCCTTCGTCGAGCCGGGCGTGCCGGTCATCGTCGAGGCGCCGACGTATCCCGCGGCGATCCAGGCGCTGCGCCTGGCCGGGGCCCGGCTGGTGCCGGTGCCGGCCGATGCGGAAGGCATCGATACGGACGCGCTGGAGCAATGCCTGCGCGACTGCGCGCCCGCCGAGCGGCCACGGCTGATCTATCTGGTGCCGACCTTCGCCAATCCGACCGGCGCGACGTTGTCGGTGCGGCGGCGCGAGGCGGTGCTGCGGCTGGCGGCGCAATACGAGCTGCTGGTGATCGAGGACGACCCCTACGGCTGTCTCGCGTTCGACGGCGCGCCGCCCGCCACGCTGCTGGCGATGGCCAATGGCGAGCCCGCGCTGCGGGATCGCATCATCTATCTGGGCAGCCTGTCGAAGACGGTGGCGCCGGGCCTGCGGATCGGCTGGATGGCCGCGCATCCCGACGTGGTGCGGCGCGCGGTGCTGGCCAAGCAGGCCTCGGACCTGTGCACGCCGCCGTGGATCCAGCGCGCGATGGCCGCCTATCTGGACGCCGGCCATCTGCAAGGACAGGTCGCGCGCATCATCGACGTCTACCGCGACAAGCGCGACGCGATGGCGTCGGCGCTCGAGCGCGAGCTCGGCGGCCGCATCGACTATGTGAGGCCCGGTGGCGGCATGTTCGTCTGGGCTTCGCTGCCGGACGGCACCGACTCCGCCGAACTGCTGCGCGAAGCGATCGAGGAAAACGTGCTGTTCGTTCCCGGCAAGGCGTTCCACGTGGCGACCGGCCGGCCCTCGCCGGCGCTGCGCTTGTCCTTCGCGACGCCGTCGGTGGCGGAGATCGAAGAGGGCGTACGGCGCCTCGCGCGCGCGTTGGCGAAGCGCTGACCGGCCCGGGCGGCGGCATTCCCCGGTAAGATCGCGGGGCTTCGCCTGGGCCTGAGCGCCTGTCGTCCGTTTCCCTTTCCGCCTTCCCGATCCTTCGATGGAATATCTGATCATTGCCGTTGGCGCTGCCCTCGCGGGATTCGTGCAGGGCCTGTCCGGGTTTGCCTTCGGCATGGTCGCGATGTCGCTGTGGGCGTGGACGCTCGAGCCCAGCATGGCCGCCGTCCTGACGGTATTCGGCTCGCTGACCGGACAGGTGATCGCCGCGGTCCGCTTGCGGCGCGGCTTCGATGTCGCCGCGCTGCTGCCCTTCGTCGCCGGGGGGCTGGCCGGCATTCCGCTCGGCATGCTGCTGCTGCCGTATCTCGACATGGCGTCGTTCAAGACCGCGATCGGCGCCTTCCTGGTGCTGTGGTGTCCGGCCATGCTGATGGCGCGGCGGCTGCCGCCGCTGCGCTGGGGCGGCAGGGGCGGCGATGCCGGCGCCGGGCTGGTGGGCGGCGTGATGAGCGCGATCGGCGGCTTCAGCGGCACCGTGCCGACGCTGTGGTGCACGTTGCGCGGCTACGAGAAGGACCGGCAGCGCGCGATCATCCAGAACTTCAACCTGACCATCCTGATGGTGACGATGCTGGTCTACCTGATCGCCGGTAACGTCACCGCCGAAATGCTGCCGCGGTTTGCCGTGGTCGCGCCCGCGATGCTGATTCCGGCGCTGATCGGCGCGCGCGTCTATCACCGCATCGACGAGGCGCGCTTCCGTGCGATCGTGCTGACCTTGCTGACGGTGTCCGGCGTGATGATGCTGTCGTCGGGCCTGCCGACCGTGCTCGGCCGCATCGGCTAGCGGCCGCGGCGTTCGCGCGGCATCTCCGTCAGGCCGGCTCGCCGCCGAATGCCTGCTCCAGTTCTTCGCGCAGCAGCCGGCCCAGTTCGACGCGCCGCCCGGCATGCATGCGGCTGCTGATCGCGCCGAGGCTGATCGCCGCCTCGGCACCGTAGGGGAGCGTGAAGGCGCAGCCCACGCCCGACACGCCGACGGTGATGCTGTCGACGATCTCGGCAAAGCCCTTCTTCCTCGCGCGTTCGACCGCGCTGTTCAGCTTGGCCAGCGTCATGCCGTGCTCGGCATAGAGCGACGCGCGCCGCTTGAATACCTCGCGGATCGCGTCGTCTTGCATCTTCGCCATCAGCGCCAGGCCGCCGGCGCCGATGCCCAATAGCCGCCGCTGCTGCGGCACCGTGGTGAAGATCCGCACCGGGAAGGGCCCTTCCTCGCGATGCAGGCAGACGGTGAAGTCACCCTGCTGCACCACCAGGAACACGGTATCGCCCGACAGCCGCGCCAGCCGCTTCATCGCCGGCAGCACCAGATCGACCACCGGCGCCTTGTCGTGGACCGCGGCGCCCAGTTGCAGCGCATCGAGTCCGAGCCGATAGCGCTTGCTGGCCGGATGGCGCTCGGCGAAGCGCTCCTCCTCGAGGCAGCACAGCAGGCGGTAGGCGGTGGGCCGCTCCAGCCCCGTGGCTTCGACCAGCTCGGCCAGCGACAGTCCTTCCTCCTGCCGTTCCGCCATCAGCCGCAGCAACTGCAGGCCGCGCCGCAGCGTCTGCGCGCCGGCGGTCCTCGCGCCTCGTTCCCCAGTCTCCTCGGTCACCTTGGTCGTCCTGGCCATCGTATGTCCCGTATGTCCATATAGTGGTTATTTGGTGCGGATAAGTTTGTATTGTAGAAACCCTGCTTTCTACACTGGCCCTCGTTTGACGACAAGACCAACCACAACACAAGACAAGGAGACCGGCATGGGCGATGCCACCATCGAGATCGAGCAGACAGGCGCGGTACGGCGCCTGTGGCTGTCGCGCGAGAGCGCGCGCAATGCGCAAAGCCAGCAAATGCTGGACGAACTGGACGCCGCGCTGCAGGCGGCGGAGCAGGACGACGGCGTGCGCGTGGTGGTGATCGGCGGACGCGGCAGCCATTTCTCGGCCGGCCACGATCTGAAGGAAGCGCAGGCGAAGCGCGCCGACTTCACGGTGGAGGAGCGCTGGGCCTACGAGAGCCGGCGCTACTTCGATTACTGCCTGCGCATCTGGGACTTCCCCAAGCCGACGGTCGCGCAGGTGCAGGGCGCCTGCGTTTCCGGCGGCTTCATGATCGCCAATATGTGCGACCTGATCGTGGCCGGCGAATCGGCTTATTTCTCCGATCCGGTCGGCCATACGCTGGGCGCCGCGGCCACCGAGGTGCTGATCCATCCCTGGGTGATGGGGCTTCGCAAGGCCAAGGAGATGCTGTTTGCCGGCGGCCGGGTCGATGCCGCGGAAGCGCTGCGCATCGGCATGGTCAATCGGGTGGTGCCCGACGCCGCGCTCGACGACGAGGCGCTGGCGCTGGCCGCGCGCATTGCGCAGGCGCCGCCGTTCGGCCTGCGGCTGATCAAGCGGTCGCTGAACCGGACGCTCGATGCGCAGGGGCTGCGCTCGGCGCTGTCGGCCCACTTCGATACGCACCAGCTGTCGCACCTGAGCGAAGGCTTCCTGCGGGCACGCGATGCGGGGCTGGCCAAGGCGATCCAGTCGGGCCCGGCCCGCGCAGCGCGGAGCGGCGAACATGGCGCATAAGCTCGACCCGCTGCTGAATCCGCGTTCGATCGCGATCGTCGGCGCCAGCGACGACGCCGGCCGCATCGGCGGCATGCCGATCGATCTGCTGACGCGCTTCGGCTACCGCGGCGACATCCATCCGGTCAATCCGAAGTACGACACGGTATTCGGGCTGCGTTGCCATCCGTCGATCGAGGCGCTGCCCGAAGGCATCGACCTGGCGGTGCTGGCGATCGGCGCGGAGCAGGTCACGCCGATGCTCGAGCGCTGCCATGCGCGCGGCATCCGCGCCGCGATCGTCTACGCGGCCGGCTTTGCCGAGGCGGGCGAGGGCGGGGCCGCGCTGCAGCGCGAGATGGAAGCCTTCGTGCGGACCACCGGCATGGCGGTCGCCGGTCCCAACTGCATGGGCTTCGCCAATCTGAACACGCACGCCTATACCGCGTTCGCCTCGGTCTTTCGCACCGCGCCGCCGCAGCGCGAACGGGGCACGGTCAGCCTGCTGACGCAGAGCGGCAATGTCTGCGCCGCGGTGTTCGCGATCGCGCGCGAGCTGGGCGTGTCGTTCAGCCAGTTCATCAATACCGGCAACGAGGCGTGCCTCGATTTCGCCGAGTACCTGCAGTTCCTCGCGCAGGACCCGGATACCGATGTCGTGCTCGGCTATATCGAGGAACTGCGCAATGGCGCGCGCTTCATCGACGCCGCCATCGCCTGCGCGGAGGCCGACAAGCCGGTGATCGTGTTCAAGGCCGGCGAGACCGACAAGGGCCGCGAGGCGGTGCGCTCGCATACGTCGGCGCTGGCCGGCAACCAGCAGATCTATCGCGCCGCCTTTGCGCAGCTGAACGTGATCGAATGCCAGGACTTCGCGCAGATGGCGCATCTGGCGGAGCTGGCGCGCTACCGGCGGCGCAGCGCCGGCCGCCGCGTCGCGATCGTCAGCATCTCGGGCGCGGTCGGCGCGATCCTGGCCGACAAGTGCATCGGCGCGGGCCTCGAGGTGCCGACCTTGCCGGAAACATTGCAGCAGACGCTGCGTGCCGGCATTCCCGACTACGGCATGGTGTCGAACCCGGTCGACGTGACCGGCAATGTCGTCAACGACCCCGGCTTCGTGCGCACCGCGCTGACCGCGCTGGCGACCAGCGACGCGATCGACGCCGTGATCGTCTACGCGCCCGGCTATCTGCTGGACCGCATGGCCGACGACCTGATCGACACGGCCGCCGCCCATCCGCGCCTGCTGCTGGCGATCGACACCGGCCGCGCAACCCGTCGCGACGACCTGCGCGCGCATGGCGTCCCGGTGATGACCGATATCGGCATGGCAATGCAGACGCTGCCGCCGCTGCTGCAATGGCACGAACGCCGTGCCCGGCGGCCCTGGCGCGCGCTGCTTACCCTCTCCCCCGACCCCTCTCCCGCAGGCGGGAGAGGGGAGAACGCCGCCGGTATGGCAGCGCTCAGGGAGGAGCCATCGTCCTCCGAAGCAGCGGTCGCGCTTGCGGCAACCGGCTCCCTCTCCCGCTTGCGGGACAGGGCTGGGGAGAGGGAACGGGCGGCCGTCATGCCGGCGCCGCCGGCCTTGCCCTGCGATGAACAAGCGGCGCGCCGCTACTTGGCCGCGTACGGTGTCGGCGATATCCCGGGTTACGTGGTGCGGCACGCCGACGAGGCCGCCGCCGCGGCGCTGGAATTGGGCTTCCCGGTCGTGCTGAAGGTGCTGAGCGCGGACCTGCCGCACAAGACCGAGGCCGGCGGCGTGCGGCTGAATCTCGGCGATGCCGACGCCGTGCGCGCGGCCTGCGCGGAAATGCTGGCCAGCGTCCGCCAGCATGCGCCGCAGGCCCGCATCGACGGCGTGCTGGTACAGCCGATGCTGAGCGGCGGCGTCGAGCTGATCGTCGGCGCGGTGCGCGACCCGGTGTTCGGGCCGACGCTGACGGTCGGCCTCGGTGGCGTGCTGACCGAGCTGTACCGTGACGTCAGCCATCGGCTGCTGCCGGTCGACCGGGGCACCGCCGAGCAGATGCTGCGCGAGCTGCGGGCGTTCCCGCTGCTCGACGGCTTTCGCGGACGTCCGCTGTGCGACGTGCCCGCGGCCTGCGAGGCGATCGCGGCGTTCTCGGACGCGGTGCTGGCGCTCGGCGATGCGGCCGACGAGGTCGAGATCAATCCGCTGCTGGTGCGCGACAGAGGCAAGGGCGTGGCGATGCTCGATGCCCTGATCGTGCCGAAGCGCGAATAGCCACCGGCAAGCACCGCGCGGGCATCAAAGCCGAAGCAACGAAGCGCAACACAACGACAATCGAGAGGAGACTGACCATGACCACCAGACCCTGGATCGCCGCCCTGGCGCTGACCCTGCCACTGACCCTTGCCATGCTGCCCGGCGCCCGTGCCGCCGACGCCGGCGCCTATCCGTCCAAGCCGGTGCGCATCATCGTGCCGTTCACGCCAGGCGGGGCCGCCGACATCATGACGCGCGCGCTCGGCGAACGGCTGCGCCAGCATCTGGGCCAGCCCGTGGTGATCGAGAACAAGCCCGGCGCCGGCACCGTGATCGCCTCGGACTACGTCGCCAAGCAGGCCCCCGACGGCTATACGCTGCTGATGGCCGCGTCGTCGCTGGGCATCGCGCCGGCGGTGTTCAAGACGGTCGGCTACGACCCGGTCAAGGACTTCACGCCGATCACGCTGGTCGCCTCGGTCGTCCATGTGCTCGAGGTCAACGCCAAGCTGCCGGTGAACAACGTCAAGGAGCTGATCGACTATCTGAAGACCAGCGGCAAGTCGGTCAGCTATAGCTCCGCGGGTTCCGGCACCTCGACGCATCTGGAGGCCGAGCTGTTCAAGACCATGGCTGGCGTGCAGATGGCCCACATCCCGTACAAGGGCAGCGCGCCGGCGCTGAACGACCTGGTCGGCGGCAATGTGCAGGTGATGTTCGACGCGTACGCATCGTCGGCCCCGCACATCAAGAGCGGCAGCGTGCGCGCGCTCGCGGTGACCACGGCGAAGCGCTCGGCGACGCTGCCCGATCTGCCGACGGTCGCCGAGTCGGGCCTGCCCGGCTACGAGGCGATGCCCTGGCTGGGCCTGCTGGCCCCGGCCGGCACGCCGCCCGAGGTCGTCAAGCGCGTCTACGCCGCCACCCAGCAGGCGCTGAAGGACCCGGGCCTGCGCGAGCAGTTCCGCGCGCTGGGGCTGGACATCATCGGCAATACGCCGGAGCAGTTCGCGGCCTTCATCAAGCAGGACGCGCAGAAGTGGGCCAAGGTCGCCAAGGCGTCCGGCGCGCAGGCGGATTGAGCCGATGCAGCTGACGCTGAACGAACAACAGCGGCTGATCGAGGAGAGCGCGCTGAACTTCCTGTCGCGGCAGCCCGAGGTCACGGGGCCGTGGTACGAGGCAGGACCCGAATCGGGACCCGAACCCGGACCCGAATCCGGACCCGAATCAAGACACAACTTGCGATGGATGCCGATGTGGCGCGCCTTTGCCGAGATGGGCTGGCTGGGACTGCCGCTGCCCGCGCATGCCGGCGGCTTCGATGGCGGCGCGGTCGAAACGGGGCTGTTGATGCGTGCCTTCGGCCGGTACGGCGTCAATATGCCGTACCACGGCGGCATCCTGCTGGCGGCGCGCATGCTGGCGGCGATCGGCACGCCGGCGCAGCGTGATCGGTGGCTGCCGGCGGTGATCGACGGC
This sequence comes from Cupriavidus sp. UGS-1, assembly GCF_021213615.1. Taxonomy (NCBI): domain Bacteria; kingdom Pseudomonadati; phylum Pseudomonadota; class Betaproteobacteria; order Burkholderiales; family Burkholderiaceae; genus Cupriavidus; species Cupriavidus sp. UGS-1. The sequence continues at coordinate 442,016 of NZ_JAJQJF010000001.1, forward strand.
AGCCGCCGCCTGACGCTGGCCCACGACGAACCGCAATGCCACGACCCGTGGGCCCCGCGCGCGACGGTGGCGCGGCGCGAAGGCAGCGGCTGGCGGCTGCACGGCGCCAAGCTGCTGGTGCCCGACGCCGATGGCGCGGACGCCCTGCTGGTCAGCGCTCGCATCGAGAACGAGGGAAGGGCGCCGAAGCCGGACGCCGATGCGGAACGCGACGGTCAAGCGCTGTTCCTTGTGCCGATGCGCGATTCCGTCGCCGAAGGGCTGCGCCTGCATGGCTGCCATACCGTCGATGGCACCGCTGCCGCCGACGTGTGGCTCGACGGCGCCCATGTCGGGGCCGACGCGATGCTGGGCGCCGGGGATGGCGGCGATGCCGCCCCGGTGCTGCACCGCCTGCTGGCCGAGGGTGCGATCGCGCTGTGCTGGGAGGCCTGCGGCGCGATGCAGGCCGCCTTCGAGCGCACGGCCGCCTATGTCCGCCAGCGCGAGCAGTTCGGCCGTCCGCTCGCGAGCTTCCAGAGCGTGCAGCACACGCTGGCCGAGATGGCGGTGTGCTGCGAGGAAGCGATCGCGGCCTGCGAGCTCGCGGCGTTGCGCGTCGACGCGGGGCTGCGGGACGCAACCGATGCCGTCGCGCTGGCCGCGATGGCGAAATCCAAGGTAGGACGCGCGGCCAGCTACGTCTCGCAACAAGCGGTGCAGCTGCATGGCGGCATGGGCGTCTCGGAGGAACTGCCGATCGCCGGCCTGTTCCGCAAGCTGACGCGCTTCCAGCAGCAGGACGGCAGCCCGTCGTGGCATGCCGCGCGCTACGGCCGCGCGATGCTCGCGTCCGGGGCCTGGCGCGACAGCCGCACCCTGCCGTCTTCCGATCGATCTTGCGCCGAGGCGACCACGACATGGATCTGCAACTGACTGCCGAGCTCGCGGCGTTTCGCGAGGAAGTGCGCGCCTTCCTGCGCGACAGGCTGACGCCCGAGCTGCGCCGCGGCCAACGGCTGACCACGGCGATGTATCCGGAGCCCGAGATCTCCGGCCCCTGGCAGGCGATGCTGCGCGAGCGTGGCTGGCTGGTGCCGCTGTGGCCTAAGGAGTGGGGCGGTACAGGCTGGAGCCCGCTGCAGCGCTTCGTCTTCGAGACCGAGTGCGCGCTGGCCGGTGCGCCGCTGGTCCATCCGATGGGCGTGCGCCTGCTCGGGCCGGTGATCCTGCGCTTCGGCACCGACGCGCAGAAGCGGCACTATCTGCCACGGATCCTGTCCGGCGAGGACTACTGGTGCCAGGGCTTCTCCGAGCCCGGCGCCGGCTCCGACCTGGCCGCGCTGCGCACGCGCGCGGTGCCCGATGGCGGCGAATACATCGTCACCGGCTCCAAGCTGTGGACCACGCACGCGCACCATGCCAACCGGATGTTCGCGCTGGTCCGTACGAGCAACGAGGGCCGGCGGCAGGACGGCATCAGCTTCCTGCTGATCGATATGGATTCGCCCGGCATTACCGTGCGTCCGATCGCGACGATCGGCGGCGATCACGACGTCAACGAGGTGTTCTTCGACGAGGTGCGCGTGCCGCAGGCCAACCGCATCGGCGAGGAAAACGCCGGCTGGGCATGCGCGCGCTACCTGCTCGAGTTCGAGCGCGGCGCCGGCATTTTCAGCCCGCGGCTGCGCTCGCAACTGATGCGCGTCGGCGACGCGATGGCGGTCCTGCAGGCGGGCGGCCTGCGCCATGACAGCGCGCAGCGCGAACTGCTGCATGCGCGTTTCGGCGAGGTCTGCGCCGATCTGGATGCCTTCGAGATGCTGGAGTTGAAGACGCTGGGCCAGCTGATGCCGGGTCAGAGCCCAGGTCCGGTGTCGTCGATGCTGAAGCTGCGCGCCAGCCGGCTCAAGCAGCAGATCGGCGAGCTGGGCGTGGAGATGCTGGGGCTGGAGGGGCAGCGCTGGCGCGATGACGTGGCGGGGCTGCCTGAGGGCGGTAATCCGGACGACGAGATCGTCGGTACCGTGCTGCCCGAGTACCTGAACAGCCGGGCCTTCACGATCTTCGGCGGCGCCGCCGAGGTCCAGCTGGGGATCATCGCCAGGAGCGTGGTCGGCGTGTAGTACGGGGACTGCAGTACGGCGCCTGTGGTGCGGCGCCTGTGGTGCGGCGCTTGCAATACGGCGTCGGCAGGACGGCGGCGGCAGGACGGCCGCCGCTGCATCGCGCCACGGCGGCCGTTCGCAGCGCGACGGCGCTACACCCCCAACGCCTTCGCCATCGTCTGCCCGAGCTCGGCCGGCGAGCGCGACACATGGATGCCGGCGGCGCGCATTGCCTCGATCTTGGCATCGGCGGTACCGCTGCCGCCCGAGATGATGGCGCCGGCATGGCCCATGCGCCGGCCCGGCGGCGCGGTGGTGCCGGCGATGAAGCCGACCACCGGCTTGTCGCTGCCGGACTCGCGCAGGAACTGCGCGGCTTCCTCTTCGGCCGAGCCGCCGATTTCGCCGATCAGGATGATGCCTTCGGTGTCGTCGTCCTCGAGGAACAGCTTCAGGCAATCGATGAAGTTGGTGCCGTTGACCGGATCGCCGCCGATGCCGATGCAGGTCGACTGTCCGAGCCCGGCCGCGCTGGTCTGCGCGACCGCTTCATAGGTCAGCGTGCCGGAGCGCGACACCACGCCGATCCTGCCGGGCCGATGGATATGGCCGGGCATGATGCCGATCTTGCATTGGCCCGGCGTGATCACGCCCGGGCAATTGGGACCGACCAGCCGGGTGCGCGAGCCGGACAGCGCGCGCTTGACCCGCACCATGTCGAGCACCGGAATGCCCTCGGTGATGCAGACCACCAGCTCGAGGCCGGCGTCGACCGCTTCGAGGATCGCGTCGGCCGCGAACGGCGGCGGCACGTAGATCACGGAGGCCAGGGCGCCGGTGCGCTGGGCCGCCTCGGCGACGGTATCGAACACCGGCAGGCCGAGGTGGGTCTCGCCGCCCTTGCCGGGCGTCACGCCGCCGACCATCTGCGTGCCATAGGCCAGCGCCTGTTCGGTGTGGAAGCTGCCCTGCGCGCCGGTCAGGCCCTGGCACAGCACCCTGGTGTGGTTGTCGATCAGCACGGCCATCTCAATGTCCTCCCCGCTTGGTGTTGCGCGTGGCCGCGACAACCTTGGTCGCCGCATCGGCGAGGTCGTCGGCCGACACGATCGGCAATCCGGAATCGCGCAGGATCGCCTTGCCCAGTTCGACGTTGGTGCCTTCGAGCCGCACCACCAGCGGCACGGTCAGATCGACCTCGCGCGCGGCCGCGACCACGCCCTCGGCGATCACGTCGCAGCGCATGATGCCGCCGAAGATATTGACCAGGATGCCTTCGACATTGCGGTCGGCCAGGATCAGCCGGAATGCCGTCGCCACGCGCTCGCGCGTCGCGCCGCCGCCGACATCGAGGAAGTTGGCCGGCTTGCCGCCGTGCAGCTGGATGATGTCCATCGTGGCCATCGCCAGGCCGGCGCCATTGACCATGCAGCCGATATTGCCGTCGAGCTTGACGTAGTTCAGCGCATGGCGCGCGGCCTCGGTCTCGGCCGGGTCCTCCTCGGCCTCGTCGCGCATCGCCTCGATATCGGGATGGCGGAACAGCGCGTTGTCGTCGAAGTTGAACTTGGCGTCCAGCGCCATCACGTGGCCGCTGTGCGTGACGACCAGCGGATTGATCTCGACGATCGACGCGTCCAGTTCGGTGAAGGCGCGATAGGCCGCCAGGAACAGCCGCGTGGCCTCGCCGACCTGCTTGCCGCGCAGGCCGAGCCCGAAGGCCAGCCGCCGCGCGTGGAAGGGCTGGATGCCGGTGGCCGGATCGATCGCCAGCTTCAGGATCTTCTCCGGCGTGTGCGCGGCGACTTCCTCGATGTCCATGCCGCCTTCGGTCGATGCCATCAGCGTGATCCGCGACGTCGCGCGGTCGATCAGCATGCCGAAATAGAGCTCGCGCGCGATGTCGCAGCCTTCCTCGATATAGAGCCGCCGCACCTCGCGCCCGGCCGCGCCGGTCTGCTTGGTGACCAGCACCGCGCCGAGCATCTTGCCGGCTTCCTCGCGCACGGCCTCGAGCGAGCGCGCCACGCGCACGCCGCCCTTGCCGCCGGGATCGTTCTGGAAGCGTCCGGCGCCGCGGCCGCCGGCATGGATCTGCGACTTGACGACCCACAGCGGGCCCCCGAGCGTGCGCGCCGCGTTGGCTGCCTCGTCCGGCGTGAACGCAACCGCGCCCCGCGGCACGGCGACGTCGTAGCGCCGCAGCAGCTCCTTGGCCTGATATTCGTGAATGTTCACTGTCTCCTCACTGGTTTGGATACGTCGTTGTCTGAAGCCCGAACAGAACTGCATGCGTGGGGCGAAAGACGCTGGGTCCCCGCCTTCGCGGGGACGACGCCACTCCCTCGTCGTTCCCGCGAAGGCGGGAACCCAGCGGCTTCAGGTTCGACCGCTGGTCGAAATATGGTATGTAATATATCAACGCACAACAAGGCGAATTATCGGCCCCGCGGTACACGGAGGCCAACGGAATCGACATTGATGCGGGCGGCCACTAAGCGACAGTGTTTATAGAAGTTGCGCGAATTTATCGGCAAGAAAAAGGCTGTTTTGCTGCGTTGCGTCGTCGAAATTCGCCGCCTTTCCCACATTTTCTCCTTGCCGACCTTTGATATATCACATACGGTATGTCATCAAGATCGCCCGAAACGATCGATTCGCGTCGCAAGCCGGCAGCCCTGCCGAGAAGAAGGTGAAGCGGTGCGTGCCCACACAACCGGGCCGCCCGGAGTCCAACGAGGAGACCAACACATGTCTGCAGTCGTATCGCTGCGGCCGGAATCGACGACGGCCGATGACACCCTGAAGCAGAAGAGCCGGGATGCCGGCATCGTGTCGGGCGGCCATCTGGTCGCGCGGGCGCTGAAGAACGAAGGGGTCGACACCATCTTCACGCTATGCGGCGGCCACATCATCGACATCTACGATGGCTGCGTCGACGAAGGGATCCGCATCATCGACGTACGTCACGAACAGGTCGCGGCGCATGCGGCCGATGGCTATGCGCGCCAGACCGGCAAGCTCGGCTGCGTGGTGACCACTGCCGGCCCGGGCTGCACCAATGCCGTGACCGGCATCGCCACCGCCTTCCGCTCGGAAAGCCCGGTGCTGCATATCGGCGGGCAGGGCGCGCTGACGCAGCACAAGATGGGGTCGCTGCAGGATCTGCCGCACGTCGACATGATGGCGCCGATCACCAAGTTCGCCGCGACCATCCCGAGTACCGAACGCGTTGCCGACATGATTTCGATGGCCGCGCGCGAATGCTTCAACGGCGCGCCCGGGCCCGCCTATCTGGAGATTCCGCGCGACGTGCTCGACCGCGAAGTCGAGATTGCCCGCGCCGTGGTGCCGCGCCCCGGCCACTATCGCGCGTCGACCAAGTCGATCGGCGATCCGCGCGACATCGAGAAGCTCGCCGACATCCTGGTCAATGCCGAGCGTCCGGCCATCCTGTTCGGCCAGCAGGTGTGGACCGCGCGCGGCCACGAGGAAGCGATCGCGCTGCTGCGCGGCCTCGATATCCCGGGCTACTTCAATGGCGCCAGCCGCGGGCTGCTGCCGCCGGGCGATCCGCATCATTTCGACCGCACGCGCTCGCAGGCCTTCGCCAACGCCGATGTGCTGGTGATCGTCGGCACGCCGTTCGATTTCCGCATGGGCTACGGCAAGCGCATCAGCAAGGAGCTGACGCTGGTGCAGATCGACATGGATTACCGCACCGTCGGCAAGAACCGCGAGATCGACCTGGGCCTGGTCGGCGATCCGGGCGCGATCCTCGGCGCGGTGCTGCAGGCCGCCAGCGGCCGCATCAAGCAGGACAAGCGCCAGGCGCGCCAGAAGTGGATGGGCCAGTTGACCGAGGCCGAAGGCGTCGCCACCGAGAAGCTGATGCCGCTGTTCCTGTCGGAGAACACGCCGATCCATCCGTATCGCGTCGCCTACGAACTGAACAACTTCCTCGGCGAGGACACGATCTACATCGGCGACGGCGGCGACGTGGTCACGATCTCGGCGCAGGCGGTGCGGCCGCGCAATCCCGGCCAGTGGATGGACCCGGGCGCGCTGGGCTCGCTCGGCGTCGGCACCGGCTTCGCGATCGCCGCGGGCCTGGCCAATCCGGGCAAGGAGGTGCTGTGCTACTACGGCGACGGCTCCTTCGGCATGACGGCCTTCGACATGGAGACCGCCAACCGCTTCGGCGTGCCGTATCTGGCCGTGATCGGCAACAACTCGGCGATGAACCAGATCCGCTACGGCCAGCTGGCCAAGTACGGCGAGTCGCGCGGCAACGTCGGCAACCTGCTGTCGGACGTGCCGTTCAGCCAGTTCGCGCAGATGCTGGGCGGCTATGGCGAGGAGGTGCGTGACCCGGCCCAGATCGCCGGCGCGCTGCAGCGCGGCCGCGAGTCGATCGCCCGCACCGGCAAGTCCGCGGTGATCAATATCTGGGTCGATCCGCGCGAATACGCCCCGGGCACCAAGAACCAGACCATGTACAAGTAGCCGGCTGCCGGCACCGGCCGACAGCGCGATCGCGGCGTGCGACACCGGATGCGGGGATCTGCGCCAGGCCCCCGCATCCGGCGGGCGGCGCACGCCCTCGCCGGCCCGGCCGCGGCCCTGGCTCCAGTGCAACGAACGATCACACCATAGAGGCGAGGAGACGACGCCATGAGCAAGGCATTGGAAGGAGTACGCATCCTGGACATGACGCACGTGCAGGCGGGGCCGTCGGCCACGCAGCTGATGGCGTGGCTGGGGGCGGACGTGATCAAGGTCGAGCTGCCCGGCCGGGGCGACATCACGCGCAGCCAGCTGCGCGATGTGCCGAACGCCGACAGCCTCTATTTCACGATGCTGAACTCCAACAAGCGCAGCCTGACGCTGAACATGAAGACGCCGGAAGGCAAGGCGCTGCTGGAGGACCTGGTCGAGCGCTGCGACGTGCTGGTCGAGAACTTCGGCCCCGGCGTGCTCGACCGCGCGGGCTTCGACTGGGACCGGCTGCGCGCGCTCAACCCGCGGCTGATCTACGCGTCGATCAAGGGCTTCGGCCCCGGGCCGTACGCCGACTGCAAGGCGTACGAGAACGTCGCGCAGTGCATGGGCGGCTCCGCCTCGACCACCGGCTTCGAGGAAGGGCCGCCGACCGTGACCGGCGCGCAGATCGGCGATTCGGGCACCGGCGTGCATTGCGTGATCGGCATCCTGGCCGCGCTGCTGCAGCGCGAGCATACCGGCAAGGGACAGCGCGTCGAGGTCGCGATGCAGGACGCGGTGCTGAACCTGTGCCGCGTCAAGCTGCGCGACCAGCAGCGCCTGTCGGCCGGCGCGCTGCGCGAATATCCCAACAAGGAATTCGGCGACTACGTGCCGCGCGCCGGCAATGCGTCGGGCGGCGGGCAGCCGGGCGCGGCGCTGCGCTGCGCGCCGGGCGGGGCCAACGACTACGTCTACGTGATCGTGCAACCGCAGGGCTGGGAACCGCTGATGCGGCTGTGCGGGCGCGAGGACCTGATCGCGCATCCGCAGTTCGCCACGCCGGAAGCGCGTCTCAAATGCCTGCCCGAATGCTTCTCGATCATCGAGAAATGGACGCGCACGCGCACCAAGTTCGAGGTCATGGAAGCGCTCAACGAGGTCGACGTGCCGTGCGGCCCGATCCTGTCGATGAAGGATCTGATCGAGGACCGCTCGCTGTACGAGCGCGGCTATCTGGTCGAGGTCGACCACCCGCAGCGCGGCCGCTACGTGCAGCTGGGCTGCCCGATCAACCTGTCGGAATCGCCGGTCCAGGTCGAACGCTCGCCGCTGCTGGGCGAGCACACCACCGAGATCCTCGAATGGCTGGGCCGCACGCCCGCGCAGATCGAGGCGCTGCGCGCGGCCGGCGCGGTCTGACGCCGCCTTGCCCTGGGCGGCCCGGCGCCGCCCTTCGTTCGCAAACTCCGCTGCAACCATGACCCAATGGAGGTCTGACATGGCGTATGACAAGGACGCGGTGCGCAATATTCTCGCCACCGCCAAGGAACAGGGACGCACCGCGCTGACCGCGCCCGAAGGCAAGCTGGTCTGCGATGCCTATGGCATTGCCGTGCCGGGCGAAGGCCTGGCGACGTCGCCGGCCGAGGCGGTCGAGCTCGCCGGCCGCATCGGCTTTCCGGTGGTGATGAAGATCGTGTCGCCCGACATCCTGCACAAGACCGAGGCCGGCGGCGTGCTGGTCGGCCTGGACAGCCAGCAGAAAGTCGAGGAGGGCTACCGCACCATTCTCGATAATGCGAAGCGCTACAACGCCAAGGCGGACATCGTCGGCGTGCAGGTGCAGAAGATGATCGGCGGCGGGCAGGAGGTGATCATCGGCGCGGTCACCGATCCGTCGTTCGGCAAGCTGGTGGCGTTCGGCCTCGGCGGCGTGCTGGTCGAGGTGCTCAAGGACATCACGTTCCGCATGGCGCCGGCGAGCGAGCAGGACGCGCTCGGCATGCTCGACGGCATTGCGGCCGCCCAGGTGCTCAAGGGCGTGCGCGGCGCCGAACCCGTCGATCGCGCGGCGCTGGCCAGCATGATCCAGCGCGTGTCGCAGCTGGTGACCGACTTCCCCGAGATCGCCGAGCTGGACCTGAACCCGGTGTTCGCGAGCCCGAGCGGCGCGATCGCGGCCGACGTGCGCATCGTGCTGGACCACGCGCCGCAGCCGCAGCGCTATCGCCCGACACAGGAGCAGATCGTCGCGCAGATGAACCGCATCATGCGTCCGGACACCGTCGCGGTGATCGGCGCCTCGTCCGAGGATGGCAAGATCGGCAACTCGGTGATGAAGAACCTGATCAACGGCGGCTACCAGGGCAAGATCTATCCGATCCACCCGAAGGCCGAAGAGATCATGGGCATGACCGCGTACAAGAGCGTGCTCGACGTACCGGGCGAGATCGACGTGGCGGTGTTCGCGATCCCCGCCAAGCTGGTGGCGCAGGCGCTGGAGGAGGTCGGCCGCAAGGGCATTCCCGGCGCCGTGCTGATTCCGTCCGGCTTTGCCGAGACCGGCAATGTCGAAGGGCAGGAGGAGATCGTCGCGATCGCGCGCAAGCACAACATCCGGTTGATGGGGCCGAACATCTACGGCTTCTACTACACGCCGAAGAACCTGTGCGCGACGTTTTGCACGCCTTATGACGTCAAGGGCAAGGCCGCGCTGTCCTCGCAATCGGGCGGCATCGGCATGGCCATCATCGGCTTCTCGCGCTCGGCCAGGATGGGCGTGTCCGCCATCGTGGGCCTGGGCAACAAGTCCGACATCGACGAAGACGATCTGCTGACCTTCTTCGAACAGGATGACGAGACCGAGATCATCGCGCAGCATTGCGAGGACCTGAAGGACGGGCGGGCGTTTGCCGAGGCGGCACGCCGCGTGTCGAAGGTCAAGCCGGTGGTGGTGCTCAAGGCCGGCCGCACCAGCCTGGGCGCGCGCGCCGCGAGCTCGCACACCGGCGCGCTGGCCGGCGACGACCGCATCTACGAGGACGTCTTCAAGCAATGCGGCGTGATCCGCGCCCGCTCGCTGCGCGACCTGCTCGAGTTCGCGCGCGGCATTCCGAAGCTGCCGACGCCGAAGGGCGAGAACGTGGTGATCATCACCGGCGCCGGTGGCTCGGGCGTGCTGCTGTCCGATGCCTGCGTTGACAACGGGCTGTCGCTGATGACGATGCCGGAGGACCTGGACGCGGCCTTCCGCAAGTTCATCCCGCCGTTCGGCGCGGCCGGCAATCCGGTCGACATCACCGGTGGCGAGCCGCCGACCACTTATCGCAACACGATCAAGCTGGGGCTGGAGGATCCACGCATCCACGCGATCATCCTGGGCTACTGGCACACGATCATCACGCCGCCGATGGTGTTCGCCAAGCTGGTGGTCGAGGTCAAGGAGGAGATGGCGGCCAGGGGCATCGAGAAGCCGATCGTCGCCTCGCTGGCCGGCGACGTGCAGGTCGAGGAAGCCGCCGAATACCTGTACCAGCATGGCGTGCCGGCCTACGCGTACTCAACCGAGATCCCGGTCGCGGTGCTCGGCGCGAAGTACAAGTGGGCGCGCGGCGCGGGCAAGATCTGACGCTGCGGCGAAGGGGAGAGCGGCGGCGTTGGGAGGCGCCGCTTGCCCTCTCCCCCGGCCCCTCTCCCGCAATGGCGGGAGAGGGGGGAGCGTCAGGCGACAGCTGATGGCATTTCCCGGTCTCCCCGGTTTTCTCCCCTCTCCGACCTGCGGGAGAGAGGGGAGCGCCGGGCGAGAACTGATGGCATTTGTCGATTCCCTCGGTTCTCTCCCCTCTCCGACCTGCGGGAGAGGGGGAGCGCCGGGCGAGAGCTGATGGCATTTGTCGATTCCCTCGGTTCTGTCCCCTCTCCCGCGTGCGGGAGAGGGGCGGGGGAGAGGGCAGCGCCCCGACACCGCCCATAAAAAAACCACCCGCCACAGGAGACCCCCATGCAAACCTGGATTCGCTTCGACGCCGGCGATGGCCGGTCACGGATGGGCCGGCTCGATGGCGAGCGGGTGTTCGAATACGACGGCCCCGGCTATGCGTCGCCGAACCCCACCGGCGTTTCATTCCCGCGCAACGAGGTGAGCCTGCTCGCGCCATGCGAGCCGTCCAAGATCGTCGCGCTGTGGAACAACTTCCGCGCGCTGGCGCAGAAGCTGGGCAAGCCCGAGCCGGAGCATCCGCTGTTCCTGATCAAGCCTGGCACCTCGTTGGCGGGCCCCGGCGACACCATCGCGCGGCCGGTTGGCTATGCCGGCAAGATCGTGTTCGAGGGCGAACTCGGCATCGTGATCGGACGGGTCTGCCGCGATGTGCCGGTCGCCGATGCGGCCTCGCATATCTTCGGCTATACGGTCGTCAATGATGTCACCGCGGCCGACCTGATCGCCGAGGATCCGAATTTCGCGCAATGGTGCCGCGCCAAGGGCTTCGATACCTTCGGCTGCCTGGGGCCCGCCATCGTCACGGGCTTCGACTGGCGCGACGCCAGCGTGGTCACGCGGCTCGACGGCGCCGAGCGCCAGCGTTATCCGCTGTCGGACATGATCTTCACGCCCGAGCAGATCGTCAGCCGCCTGTCGCGCGACATGACGCTGATGCCGGGCGACGTGATCGCCTGCGGCACCTCGCTCGGCGTGGGCTCGATGAAGGCCGGCGCGGTCGTCGAAGTGCGCATCGACGGCATCGGTGCGCTGGTCAATCCGGTCGGCGGCTAGCCCGCGCGGCGACGCGCCGCCGGCCTTGTTCCCGATGGTCGCGATGGAGGCCCGCCATGACGGACCCTCAAGAACTGGCTTATCTGCTCGCCTGCGCGTCGATGGTGGCCGGCCTGGCCGGCTACCGTCACGCCGGTGCAGCCGCGCTGCACGCGGGTTGCCTCGGCGGCATCGTGCTGGCCATCTCTGCCGCCTGGCTGTCCGGCGGCAATGGTCCGATGGTGGTGCTGGCGGGATTGGCGCTGGCCGCGGTCGCGGCAGCGGTGATCGCGATCGGCGCGCGCAGCGGTGTGCGCGGCGCGCGGTCTTCCGAAGCGAAGTAGTTCCTCGAAGTCGTTCGATCGAAGTCGTTCGTCGAAGTCATTCGTCGAAGTCGTTCGTCGAAGTCGTTCGTCGAAGTCGTTCGTCGAAGTCGTTCGTCGAAGTCGTTCGTCGAAGTCGACCGTCGAAGTCGTTCGATACAAGCAAGTCGTCCCCGCGCAGGCGGGGACCCAGTGGCTTTCATTCAACGACGCTGGGTTCCTGCGTGCGCGCGAACGAGGTGGTAGTTCGCGAAGCGGCCATTCAGCTGACGCGCCGGCCCATCGCGTCCAGATACCCGTTCTTCTTCTCCAGGATCAGCTGGCTCAGGAACGGCGCGTCGTAGGCGGTCAGCAGATGCGCGTGATAGGTCTCGATGTAGTGCGCGATCTGCGTGCGCTCGCAATCGACCACGCCGCACAGCCAGCGGTACATCGCCTCGTCCCAATGAAAGGGCAGCTCCAGTTCGACGAAGGCCGAGTTGTAGGCGGCGAGCTGCGCCTGTACCGGAATCTGGGGGTCCGCGGCCGTGGTGGTGACGTCGTTCTGCCGTTCGATCTGCGCTTGTTCCATGTCGCTCTCCTTGTGCCGGTGCGGTGGGACATGCAGGCAGCATAGGGGGCGCGAACGATTAACAACAATTGAAGTTGATCGGCAAAACCATAAGCCATCGTTTATGGATGGCCCACCGAAGGTCGGGTCAGCCGCGGGCCGCTGCCGCGCCCTTGCCGCGGATCAGCCCGGCGACCGCGGTGATCCGATCGATCTGCGCCGCGCCTTCGCTGAGCAGGAAATGCTTGAACGCCAGCGCGACCGGCGGCAGCCGCTTGTTCTTGCGATGGACGACGTACCAGTTCAGCATCACCGGGAACCCTTCGACGTCGAGCACCGCCAGATGGCCGGTACGCAGTTCCAGTGCCACCGTGTGGGCGGACAGGAAGGCGATGCCCATATTGGCGATCACGGCCTGCTTGATCGTCTCGGTGCTCTTGATCTCCATCGTGATGCGCAGGTTCTGCAGCCGCGCCGCGAACCCTTCCTGCATCGAGTTCCAGGTGTCCGAACCCTTCTCGCGGCAGATGAAGGCCTCGTCGGCCAGCGCGGACAGCGGCACGTTGCGCTTGCCGACCAGCGGATGGTCCGGCGCGGCGACGATCACGTAGGGGTGAGGCGCGAACGATTCGTTGACGGTATCCATCCCCGCCGGCGGGCGCACCATCACGGCGAGGTCGGTCAGGTTGCCGGCCAGCTGGTGCAGCAGTTCCTCGCGGTTGTGCACCGCCAGGTTCAGCGTGACGCCGGGGTGTCGCCGCATGAATTCGGCAATCACGCGCGGGAAGAAGTAGTCGCCGGCGCTGATCACCGCGATATTGAGCCGGCCTCCCGCGATGCCGCTCAACTGTGCCATCGCGTCCTCGGCCTCGCGGAACTGCTGGATGATGCTGCGGCTGTAGTGCAGCATCTCGGTGCCGGCCGGCGTCAGGTAGATCTTCTTGCCGAGCTGCTCGAACAGCGGCAGGCCCACATGGTTCTCCAGCTGCCGCACCTGCGTCGACACCGCGGGCTGGGTCAGGTGCAGCTCCTCGGCCGCGCGCGAAAAGCTCAGGTGACGGGCCACCGTTTCGAAGACCTTGAGCTGGCGCAGCGTGGCGTTTTTCATGGCGGCCTCTTCGGTCGACGCGGCGCTTGCTGCGGCGCGTGATCGGGATCGTTTCGCTGCGGTGCACGTTGCGTGCATTGCGACAGCGCCGCCGATCCATAGACGGTCGTCAATGATCTTAATAAAAAAGTTAAGGCGTCGTGGATAGTCGTTTGCACTAGCATCGAAGGACCCGTCGGCGTCCGCGCAGCCCTGCCGGACGACCATGGCGACATAAGAAAGCACAGCGCTGCCCCGCCAGTCCCACGCTGGCGGCACCGGCAGCGGCCGCGCGCCCACGAGGCAGGCGGTGCCAGAGGAGACCACGATGAATGTCTCGCTTCCGCAGTTGAAGGCCTTCGCCGCCGTCGCGCGGCATCGCAGTTTCACCCGTGCCGCCGCCGAACTGGGACTGACGCAATCGGCCGTCAGCCGCAGCGTGCGCGAGCTGGAGGAGGAGATCGACCTGCGCCTGTTCGACCGCACCACGCGCCAGGTCGAGCTGACCGAGGCCGGCACGCTGCTGTCCGAACGCATCTGCCATCTGATCGACGAGGTCGAACAGACCCTGCACGAGACGCACTCGAGCGCGCGGCCCGCGCATGGGCGCGTGCAGCTGGCCGTGGCGCCGATGCTGTCGTCGATGCTGGCGCCCGCCTGGCTGCAGGCCTGCCAGAGCGCGTGGCCGGACATCGATATCGTGCTGCGCGATGTCGGCCCCGAGGCGGCGCTGCATGCGGTGCGCGGCGGCGAGGTCGATTTCGCGGTGGTCAGCGATCCGGAGCCTTGCGCCGAGCTGCAGTTCGACCCGCTGTACGAGGAGACCTTCCATGCGGTGCTGCCGACCGGCCATCCGCTGGCATCGCGCGAGGCGCTGGGTTGGGGCGATCTGAACGATGCGCAGCTGTTCGGGCTGGATCGCCAGTCGGGCATGCTGGGGGCGATCGAGCGCGCCATGGCCGCCTACCACGTGCGCCCGCGGGTCTATCGGCCCCTGGGCCATTTCTGCGCGGTGCTCGGCATGGTGGCGCGGCGACAGGGATTGGGCGTGGTGCCGTCGCGCGCCCGCGCGGCCGGCGTTCCGCCCGGCGTGGTGCTGCTGCCGCTGCGGCCGCATGCCGCCATGCAGGTCGTGCTGGTGCGCCGCAAGGGACGGTCGCTGAAGCCGAATGCCGCGGCCATCTGGCGCGTGATTACCGAGCAGGAGGGCCCGGATGTGGCGTTGAAGACGGGCTAAGTTGGGGCCTGTGGCACGGGAACGACAGAACAGGGCGTTTATTGATATATCACATACAGAATATTTACTTCTGGTGCGTTGCACCATATACTGGGCATTCCTTGATTGATGTCTTATCGGAGTGTCCTGATGCAAACCACCCTGTTGACCCTGCTGTCGCTTGGCCTGTTCTCTCTCGGCGTGTCCGCCACCGTGCTGCTCGCGACCTCTCTGCCCGCCCCGGCGCTGCTGCGCGCCCAGGCGCATGGCCGCCTGGCCGGATTCGGTAGCGCGCCCCGCGAGGAGGACGCCACCGAGGACTCGCACAAGGCCGCCGGCCAGTTCGTGCTGACTCATGCCTGATCGCAAGTTCGCTGGCCACGCCCCGGTCGTCTCTCGCGGCCATAGCGACGGACGAACCCGCCCGTGGCCAGCGGCTTCGCAGTCGCGCGTTCCCTCGTCGTTCCCCCTCCTTTTTCTCTCTTTTCCCCTCTCTTCCTCTCCGCCGCAGGGCGTCATTGCGCGGCAGTCCGCCGTCTCTTGAGTCGACAGCCATGGATGGACAAGCGAAAACGCCTTGACCATTTTGATATATCACATACCGTATAACACTAGCGGACGTTGACGACGCATCTGGCGACTGGATGCATGGAGACCGTGAAACGTCCGCGAGTCGATTTGACGCGAGGCAGTGACCCAGGGCAGTGCCGGCGGAGAAGCGGGAGCGTCGTCTGCGAGTTGCCACGGCCGATGGCGCTATCATCGACCGGCGGCGTCCCCCCGCGGCGCTCTCCAGGCATCCACGACAACGAACAGAGATGGCCATGAACCATGTCGTAATCCCCATTCCGGTCGAGAGCATCGGCCGCCAGCGCAAGCGCCGCCAACCGAAGGGGCGGCAGGTCGACCCCGCCGCGCTCGCCGAAGTCCGCGCCTTGCTCGGCGAGGCGCCGCGCCGGCGCGATCTGCTGATCGAGCATCTGCATGCGATCAACGACCGCTATGGACAACTGGCCGCGCCGCATCTGGCCGCGCTGGCGGCCGAGATGAAGATGTCGCAGGCCGAGGTCTACGAGGTCGCGACCTTCTATCACCACTTCGACGTCGTGCGCGAGGATGCCGACGGTGCAATCGCGCCGCCGCCCGCGCTGACCGTGCGCGTCTGCGAGGGCATCGCCTGCGAGATGGCCGGCGCGCAGTCGCTGCTCGACAAATTGCCGGCGCTGCTCGGCACCGACGTGCGCGTGGTCGCCGCCCCTTGCATCGGCCGCTGCGAGCGGGCGCCGGCGGCGCTGGTCGGACAGAATCCGGTCGATGTGGCGAGCGCCGAGGCGATCGCCGAACGTGTCGCCGCGGGGGCGGTGCGCCACGAGCCAGAGCCGTACGTCGACTACCTGGCCTATCGTGAGCAGGGCGGTTACCGGACGCTGCGTGCGGTGGCCGAAGGCGCGCTGTCCGCCGACGATGCGATCGCGACGATGGAGCACGCGGGACTGCGCGGGCTGGGCGGCGCCGGTTTTCCGGCCGGCCGCAAATGGCGCATCGTGCGGGCCGAGGCGGGACCGCGAATGATGGCCGTCAATATCGACGAAGGGGAGCCGGGCACCTTCAAGGACCGCTTCTATCTGGAACGCGATCCGCATCGCTTCCTCGAAGGCATGCTGATCGCCGCGCAGGTCGTGCAGATCGATGCGATCTATATCTACCTGCGCGACGAGTATGCCGGCTGCCGCGCGCTGCTGACCGAGGAACTGCGGCGGCTGCGCGAGGACCCGCCGTGCGCCGCTCTGCCGCCGATCGAATTGCGGCGCGGCGCCGGCGCCTATATCTGCGGCGAAGAGTCCGCGATGATCGAATCGATCGAAGGCAAGCGCGGCTGGCCGCGGCTGCGGCCGCCCTATGTGGCGCAGGTCGGCCTGTTCGGCCGGCCGACGCTGGAGCACAACTTCGAGACGCTGTACTGGGTGCGCGACATCCTGGAGCGCGGCGCGGAGTGGTTCGCGGGGCGGGGCCGGCATGGACGCAAGGGACTGCGCTCGTTCTCGGTGTCGGGCCGCGTCAACAAGCCGGGCGTGCATCTGGCACCGGCCGGCATCACGATCACGGAGCTGATCGACGAGTACTGCGGCGGCATGCTCGATGGCCATCGTTTCTACGGCTATCTGCCGGGCGGCGCGTCTGGCGGCATCCTGCCCGCGTCGATGGGCGATATCCCGCTGGACTTCGACACGCTGCAGCCGCATGGCTGCTTCATCGGCTCGGCGGCGGTGGTGGTGCTGTCGGACCATGACCGCGCCGTCGACGTGGCGCGCAACCTGATGCACTTCTTCGCGCACGAGTCCTGCGGCCAATGCACGCCCTGCCGCGTCGGCACGGCCAAGGCCGTGCAGCTGATCGCGCAGCCTCAGTGGGACCGCGAGGCGCTGGCCGACCTGTCCGCGGTGATGCGCGATGCGTCGATCTGCGGCCTGGGCCAGGCCGCGCCCAATCCGATCGACTGCGTGATCCGCTATTTCCCGCACGAGCTGGCCTGAGCCCCGCAAAGCGGAAAGACACCGAAAGACGCCGAAAGACGCCGCACGACAGAACCACGAGACCGCCATGAATGCATTGACCCGCGCCGAACGCGCACTCGTCCAGGCCTCCGATCCGGCCTCGGTCGCCTTCCAGCTGAACGGCCGCGAGGTGGTGGCCGCGCCCGGAGAAACGCTGCTGCAGGTGGCGAAGCGCGAGGGCGTCGAGATCCCGCACCTGTGCTACAAGGACGGCCTCGAGCCGGCCGGCAACTGCCGCGCCTGCATGGTCGAGATCGACGGCGAGCGCGTGCTGGCGCCGTCGTGCTGCCGGCAGCCGGCCAACGGCATGAAGGTGCAGACCGATTCGCCGCGCGCGCGCAAGGCGCAGGGCATGGTGCTCGAGCTGCTGCAATCGGACATGCCCGAGACCGCGTACACGCGCGACAGCGAGCTGGACCGCTGGTCTGCCCGGCTCGAGATCGGCAAGCCGCGCTTTGCGCCGCGCGCGCCCGTGGCGCCCGATCTGTCGCATCCGGCCATCGCGGTCAACCTTGACGCCTGCATCCAGTGCACGCGCTGCCTGCGCGCCTGTCGCGACGAGCAGGCCAACGACGTGATCGGCATCGCGCTGCGCGGCGCCGACGCGAAGATCGTGTTCGACATGGACGACCCGATGGGCGCGTCGACCTGCGTGGCCTGCGGGGAATGCGTGCAGGCCTGCCCGACCGGCGCGCTGATGCCGGCGCGCGCCGCCGCGCTGGCGGTGCCGGACAAGCAGGTGCAATCGGTCTGCCCGTACTGCGGTGTCGGCTGCCAGCTGACCTATCACGTCAAGGAAAACCGCATCCAGTACGTCGAGGGGCGCGATGGTCCGGCCAATCACGCGCGGCTCTGCGTCAAGGGCCGCTACGGCTTCGACTATGCCGCGCATCCGCATCGGCTGACGGTGCCACTGGTGCGCCGCGAGGGCGTGCCCAAGCGCGGCGATGCGGTGATGGATCCCGAGCGCGTGATGGAGGTGTTCCGCGAGGCGACGTGGGAAGAGGCGCTGGCGCTGGCCGGCGGCGGCCTCGCGCGCATTCGCGATACCCACGGCAAGCGCGCGCTGGCCGGCTTCGGCTCGGCCAAGGGCAGCAACGAGGAGGCCTATCTGTTCCAGAAGCTGGTGCGGACCGGCTTCGGCAGCAACAACGTCGACCATTGCACGCGGCTGTGCCATGCGTCGTCGGTGGCGGCGCTGCTGGAAGGGATCGGCTCGGGGGCGGTGTCCAACCCGGTGATCGACGTCGGCAAGGCCGAGGTGGTGATCCTGATCGGCGCCAACCCGACCGTCAATCATCCGGTGGCGGCGAGCTGGATCAAGAACGCGGTGCGCAACGGCACCAAGCTGATCGTCGCCGATCCGCGCCGCTCGGACCTGGCGCGCTTCGCCTATCGCTTCCTGCAGTTCCAGCCGGATACCGACGTCGCGCTGCTCAACGCGATGATGCATGTGATCGTCACCGAGGGGCTGGTCGATCGCGATTTCATCGACAGCCGCACGATCGGCTACGACGAGCTCGAACGCAATGTCGCCGCCTACAGCCCCGAGGCGATGGCGCCGATCTGCGGCATCGACGCGGAGACGATCCGCCATGTCGCGCGGCTCTACGCGACCGCCGGCAGCGCGATGATCCTGTGGGGCATGGGCGTGTCGCAGCACGTGCACGGCACCGACAACGCGCGCTGCCTGATCGCGCTGGCGCTGATGACGGGCCAGATCGGCCGGCCCGGCACCGGCCTGCATCCGCTGCGCGGCCAGAACAATGTGCAGGGCGCCTCGGACGCCGGGCT
Source organism: Cupriavidus sp. UGS-1 (assembly GCF_021213615.1). Lineage (NCBI taxonomy): Bacteria > Pseudomonadati > Pseudomonadota > Betaproteobacteria > Burkholderiales > Burkholderiaceae > Cupriavidus > Cupriavidus sp. UGS-1. Next base: position 460,866 of record NZ_JAJQJF010000001.1, read on the forward strand.
GATCCCGATGATGTATCCGGACTACCGCCGCGTCGACGATGCCGACGCCGCCGCGCGCTTCGAGGCGCTGTGGGGTACGCCGCTCGATCGCCAGCCGGGTTTGACGGTGGTCGAGGTGATGCAGGCGATCGAGCGCGGCGAGGTCCGCGGCATGTACATCATGGGCGAGAACCCGGCGATGTCGGACCCCGACGCGCAGCATGCGCGCGAGGCGCTGGCCGCGCTCGATCATCTGGTGGTGCAGGACATCTTCCTGACCGAGACCGCCTACCTCGCCGACGTGGTGCTGCCGGCCTCGGCCTTCCCCGAGAAGACCGGCACCTTCACCAATACCGACCGCATCGTGCAGCTGGGCCGGCAGGCGATCGATCCGCCGGGACAGGCGCGCCAGGATCTTTGGATCATCCAGCAGATGGCCGCGCAGCTCGGCCTGGACTGGCGCTACGACGGCGTGGCCGACGTGTTCGACGAAATGCGGCTGGCGATGCCGAGCATCGCGGGAATCAGCTGGGAGCGGTTGCAGCGCGAGCACGCGGTGACCTACCCGTGCCGCGCCGAAGGCGATGCCGGCGAGCCGGTGATCTTTACCGACAGCTTCCCGACGCCAAGCGGGCGCGCCCGCTTCGTGCCGGCCGATATCGTGCCGGCGGCGGAACGGCCGGACCACGACTATCCGTTCGTGCTGATCACCGGACGCCAGCTCGAACACTGGCATACCGGCAGCATGACGCGAAGGGCAGGGGTGCTCGATGCGCTCGAGCCGGATCCGACCGCGCTGGTCCATCCGCTGGACCTGGCGCAGTGGGGCGGCAAGCCGGGCGACATCATCACGCTGGCGTCACGCCGCGGCGAGGTCGCGCTGTACGCGCGCGCCGACGAGGGCACGCCGCGCGGCGCGGTGTTCGTGCCGTTCTGCTACTACGAGGCGGCGATCAACAAGCTGACCAATTCCGCGCTCGATCCGTTCGGCAAGATCCCCGAGTTCAAGTACTGCGCGATTCGGGTGACGCTGGGCGGCACGCCGCCGGTGCAGTCCAGCTATGGGGGCGGACAGATCCTGGCGCGGGCGGGATAGGCCGCTGACGCGCCGAATTATCGAACCAGCCCGAGATCGCCGGCCCGCAACGGCGCGTGCAGCGTCCGCTCGGTATGCAGCGGCGCTACCATGGGCGTGCGCGTGCCGCGCGACGACAGGCGCTGCGCGAGGAACGTCACCACCTGCTCGATCACGCCGGCATCGCGCAGGATGCGCCGATGGCCCAGGCCCTCGGTGGTCAGCAGCGTCGCGCCCGGCCACGCGCCGGCTATTGCCGCGCCATCCTCCCAGCGCACCTCCTTGTCGTGGCGATCGTGGACGACCAGCGTCGGCGGCACCGGCCGGCAGCGGCCGATGTCGGGCACGTTGAAGTCTCCCCACGGCATGCCGAGCCACTGTTCGCTGTTGCGCTGGACGCGTGCCAGCACCGCCGGCGCCACGCCCAACTGCCAGGCCAGCGTGGCCGAGGCATGGCGCATGTCGGCAGGCGCGCCGATCAGCACCGCGGCGCCGGCAGGCAATCCTTCCCGCAGCGCCAGCGCCGCCGCGGCGGAGCCCAGCGAGTGCGCCACCACCGCCTGGATCGGCCCGGCGTGCCACGCGGCCGCCAGCAGTGCCCGCGACATCTCGATCAGCGAGCTTTGGCCCGGCCCTAGTGCACCGGCATCGGAGGCGCCATGCGACAGCGCGTCGAAGGCGACCACGCGGTGACCGGCGGCAAGCAGCGCGGGCACCAGCGTCTGCCAGTGCGCGGCGTTGCCGCCCCAGCCATGCGCCAGCAGTACCGCCGGACCTTCGCCATGCCAGCGGTAGACGCGCACGCGGCGCGTCGCGCCGCCGCCGGTCACCAGCGCCCAGTCGGCGCGCGCGCCGGCAAGGAAGGCCTGGCCGGCGGCATCGATATTCGCTTGCGGCACGCCGAACCACGCGCGCTCGAAGGCGCGCGCCGTCTGCTCGGGAAACAGCGCCGACGCGGTCTGCCAGCGCAGGCGCCGCCATGCCAGGCCGGCCTGCGCGAGCCGCGCGGCGAGCTGGCCCGGCGCGGCTTGGCCGGGGCGGCGGGAAGACAGGGCCTGTGTCACGATATTCACTCCGTTTGCGGTTCCATCCCTGGCCCGTCGACCTCGCTGCGCGGCCCCTCCTGCATCTCTCTCGGGCCTCGATAAGACCGACCGGTCGTGCTATTTATCGGCGAAAATGTTACCGAACGAAAACGTTGCCGCCTGGACCAGCGCAAAACGGTTCCGCGCCGGTGACCCCAGCAAGCTATGCGGCCGCGCGTTTGCCGCGTGTCACCAGCGACTGGAAGGCGCGGCGCGCCATCGCCTGCGCGTCGGCGCGCCCGAGCATCTTCAGCGATTGCTGGAAGGCCATCACGATGCCGGCCATCTCGAAGGCGATCTGGCGCGGTTCCTCGTCCGCCCCAAGGCCGCCGTCCTGGATCGCGTCCGTCGCCACGCGGACCACGATGCCGTTCCAGTCCTTCAGCGCGCGGACCAGCATGTCGCGGATCACGCCGGGCCGGTCGCGATATTCCTGGCCCAGCGCCATGAACAGGCAGCGGCCGCCGGAGTCGGTGCTGCCGATCCATTCGAGCTGTCCTTCGAACAGCGCGCGCAGACGGGGTACGCCGCGCGGCTGGCGCAGCGCGGGCTGCACCACCATCGCCGTGAAGCGCTCGATCGCCAGTTCCAGCACTGCCTGCTGCAGGGCCTCCTTCGACTTGAAGTGCGCGTACAGGCCGCTCTTGGACATGTCCGTGCTGGCGGCCAGTTCGGCAAGCGACAGCTGCTCGAATCCGATCCGCGTGGCGGTATCGAATGCCTGAGCGATGATTGCGCTGCGCGTCAGCTGGCCTTTTTGCATGCTCGGAAGAATAGCACGACCGGTCGGTCTGTCAAACCGAACTTGGCGCTAACGAGGTCGATTCGCTATTGTGGAAGCACGGGCACTTCAAAGGGCCCGATATCGAGACGGCAGGGGCTGGAGGAAAGCCAACCGGCACAAATCGTGAAATCTGTAAAAGTGTTTCCCTGATTACATACGGAACGCGACGTGTGCTCTATACTCGAATGCACGTCCGCGCACTTTCTTTTTTGGTGACTGGAGACCGATATGAACAGTACAGCCGTGCCACGAGGCGCTAGCGAACCGTTCCGGCAACTGCGGGCGTTGCGCCGAGCGCGCAAGCTCAAGCAGGAGGACGTCGCCCGCAAGGCCGGGATCTCCCGGGAGGCGTATCTGCGTGCGGAGTCGGGCCAGGCCGATCCGCGTATGAGCACCTTCCTGGCCGCCTGCGAGGCGCTCGGTCTGGAGGTGGTGCTTGCCCCCCAGCATCTGGCGCAGGACGTCAATGCCTTCATCGCCAGCCGCAACGGCGGCGTGACTGCCGCCTCGATGGCCGGTCCGGCCGGCGGCGCCTCGGCGTCCTCGGCTTCGTCCGCCTCCTCCGGCGGCGGCACGTCCGGCGCAGGGGGCATGGGCTCCCCGCAGGGCGAAGGCCAGAAGCCCGTCTGATCCTGTCATTGTTCCGTTGGCGGCCGGCGTTCGTCCGGCCGCTGGTATTGGCACCGCGCGGCGTCCGACCGCGTGCGGCGTGACGCGGCTCGTTCGTCCGGACGCGCTCCCGCCTCCCGCTTCCTCCTTTTCCGCTTCCTGAGACCGGCACCCGGCGCCGCGCGCACATCGCCGTGCCGCCGATGGCCGCCCTCGTCCTCCGTCGTCGTTCTGTTCCGGTTCTCCGTCCGGCCTTTGGGGCCGGATCCGATTGACACCCTTCGTGCCGGTGATTACGATTCGGTAAATTCGTTTCACAATCCGTAATTGACGATGCGGGCCACGGCCGGCACGCCTCGCGGGCTATGCTGGGAAAGGCGAGCCAGCGGAGCCCACAGCGGAACCCCGGTAGCTACAAGCACAACGGAGACAAGCCCCATGTCCAAAGCCTTTGCGTCGCAAGCGGACCTCGAAGCGAAACAGGTCACCTTCACCAAACTGTCCGACAACGCCTACGCCTATACCGCCGAGGGCGATCCGAATTCCGGTGTGGTGATCGGCGACGACAGCGTGCTGATCGTCGACACCACCGCCACGCCGGCGATGGCGCAGGATCTGATCGCGCGCATCCGCACCGTGACAGACAAGCCGATCAAGCACGTGGTGCTGTCGCACTACCACGCGGTGCGCGTGCTGGGCGCCTCGGCCTATTTCGACGAAGGCGCGCAGAACGTGATCGCCAGCCGCGGCACGTACGAGATGATCGTCGAGCGCGGCGAGGCCGACATGAAGTCCGAGATCGAGCGGTTCCCGCGGCTGTTCGCCGGCGTGGAGACCGTGCCGGGCCTGACGTGGCCGAACCTGGTGTTCGAGCGCGAGCTGACGCTGTTCCTCGGCAAGCTCGAGGTCAAGATCCTGCATCTCGGTCCGGGCCATACCAAGGGCGATACCGTGGTGTGGATTCCGTCGCAGAAGATCCTGTTCTCCGGCGACCTGGTCGAGTACGACGCGGCCTGCTATTGCGGCGACGCGCAGCTGGAGGAATGGCCGGCGACGCTCGACGCGCTGCGCGCGCTGCAGCCGCAGGCGCTGGTGCCGGGACGCGGACCCGCGCTGACCACGCCGGAACAGGTCGACAAGGGCCTCGCCTACACGCGCGATTTCGTCAGCACGCTGCTGCAGCGCGGCCGCGAGGCGGTGGCGCAGAAGCTGGACCTGAAGGGCGCGATGGCGCATACGCGCGCGGCGATGGATCCGAAGTTCGGCCACGTCTTCATCTACGAGCATTGCCTGCCGTTCGACGTGGCGCGCGCCTATGACGAGGCCAGTGGCATCAAGCATCCGCGCATCTGGACCGCCGAGCGCGACAAGGAAATGTGGGCAGCGCTGCAGGACTGAAGGCGCGGCATGCTGGCCGCCGCAGTCCGCGGGACAGCGGGCGCGACGGCCGGAGGGAGACGACATGGAAACCACAGCTGAGGAAACCACGGCTCAGGCAGGCGACAACTACCAGGCCCGCACCTTCGCCTACCGGCGCTGCGCCGAGCAGCAGCCGGACGCGCGGCCCGCGGTACGGCCGGTGGTCGTGATCGGGGCCGGTCCGGTCGGCCTCGCCACGGCGATCGACCTGGCGCAGCAGCAGGTGCCGGTGGTGCTGCTCGATGACGACTGCACGCTGGCCAGCGGTTCGCGCGCGATCTGCTTCGCCAAGCGCACGCTCGATATTTTCGATCGCCTCGGCTGCGGCGAGCGGCTGGTCGACAAGGGTGTGCGCTGGCACGTCGGCCGCGTGTTCCTCGACCAGGAGCAGGTCTACAGCTTCGATCTGCTGCCGGAGAGCGGTCACCATCGTCCTGCCTTCATCAACCTGCAGCAGTACTACGTCGAGGGCTATCTCGTCGATCGGGCCGCCGAACTGGAAGGACTCGAACTGCGCTGGCGTCATGGCGTCAGCGGGCTGCGCCAGCAGGAAGATCATGTCGTGCTGACGGTGTCGACGCCGGATGGCGACTACACGCTGCCGGCACGCTACGTGGTGGTGGCGGACGGCGCGCGCAGTCCCGTGCGCCAGCTGATGGGGCTGCAAAGCCAGGGCCGGACCTTCCGCGACCGCTTCCTGATCGCCGATGTGAAGATGGCCGCCGGCTTCCCGGCCGAGCGCTGGTTCTGGTTCGATCCGCCGTTCAACCGCAACCAGTCGGTGCTGCTGCATCGGCAGCCGGACAATATCTGGCGCATCGATTTCCAGCTGGGCTGGGATGCCGATCCCGAACAGGAGCGTCAGCCCGAACGCGTGCTGGCGCGGCTGCGCGCGCTGCTCGGGCCCGACGCGCAGTTCGAGCTCGAATGGGTCAGCGTCTACACCTTCTCGTGCCAGCGGATGGAGCGTTTTCGCCATGGCCGTGTGCTGTTCGCCGGAGACGCCGCGCATCGGGTGTCGCCGTTCGGCGCGCGCGGCGCCAACAGCGGCGTGCAGGACGCGGAGAACCTGGCGTGGAAGCTGCGGCTGGTGCTCGAAGGGCGGGCGCCCGACGCGCTGCTCGACACCTATGCCAGCGAGCGCGAATACGCGGCCGACGAGAACATCCTGCATTCGACGCGCTCGACCGATTTCATCACGCCGAAGAGCGCCACCAGCCGCGTGTTTCGCGACAGCGTGCTGCGGCTCGCCCGTCAGCATCCGTTCGCGCGCCAGCTGGTCAATAGCGGCCGGTTGTCGACGCCGACCGTGCTGGCGCCTTCGCCGCTGAACACGCCGGACAGCGCGCCGTTCGCCGGCGCGATGGTGCCCGGCGCGGTCTGCGCCGATGCGCCGGTGCGCGTGGTCGGCGACAAGGGGCAGCGCGAGAGCTGGCTGCTGCCGCATCTGGGCAACGGCTTTACCGCGCTGGTGTTCGCCGATGCGCAGGGCCTGTCGTCCGCGGCGCGCACGGCGCTCGAACAATTGAGCGCCGCGCCGGTGCCGTTGAAAGTGGTTTGCATGATGCCACCGACGCCATCGGCGCAGCCCACGCCCACGCTGCCGCGCGGCGCGGTCGTGCTCGAAGACGTCGAAGGCCTGGCCGTGCGCCGCTACGACGGCCAGCCCGGCACCTGCTATCTGCTGCGCCCGGACCAGCATGTCTGCGCACGCTGGCGCGAGGTCGACCACGACGCGCTGCTGGCCGCGCTGCGCCGCGCGCTCGGCATGATCGACGTGCAGTGGCGCGCGGCCCCGGCCCAGCCGCAGCCGCAGCACGCGCGGCTCGTCACCGAACCGAATCTCGCGCAGCCGGACGGCGTCTACGAGTCGCTGCTCGAGATGCATCGCGATCTGAGCGATGCGCAAAGCCAGGCCGCCAACGCGCAGCTGATCCTGCTGCTGGCCAACCATATCGGCGACACCGCGGTACTGCGGCAAGCGATGGCGCTGGCGCGCGCCGCGGTGCCACCCGCGGTGCCGGGGCCGCAAGCGGACGCCGCCGTGCCGATTCCGGTTCCGGCGTAAGCCGATCCATCAAGCCGATTTTTTTCCGAGAACCCTTCCCGAACCTCTGTCAGGACCACCATGACCGAAGCACTACGCCAAGACACCGACACCGGCGCGCTGCGCTACCAGTCCGGCTTCGCCAACGAATTCGCCACCGAAGCGCTGCCGGGCGCGCTGCCGGTCGGACAGAATTCGCCGCAGCGCGCGCCGTACGGCCTGTACGCCGAGCAGCTCTCGGGCACCGCCTTCACCGCGCCGCGCGCGCACAACCGCCGCTCGTGGCTGTACCGGATCCGCCCGGCGGCGGTGCACGAGTCCTTCGTCAAGATCGAGCAATCGCGCATCGTCAGCCGCTTCGACGAGGTGGCGCCGTCGCCGAACCAGATGCGCTGGAGCCCGCTGCCGATGCCGGACGCGCCGACCGACTTTATCGACGGCATCGTCACGATGGGCGGCAACGGCGGCCCCGACGCGATGGTCGGCTGCGGCATCCACCTGTACCTGGCCAACCGCTCGATGCAGGGCCGCTTCTTCTACAACGCCGACGGCGAGATGCTGATCGTGCCGCAGCAGGGCCGGCTGCGCCTGGCCACCGAACTGGGCGTGCTCGAGGTCGAGCCGCAGGAGATCGCGGTGGTGCCGCGCGGCGTGCGCTTCCGCGTCGAGCTGCTCGACGGCGAGGCGCGCGGCTATATCTGCGAGAACTACGGCGCGCTGCTGAAGCTGCCCGACCTCGGCGTGATCGGCTCGAATGGCCTGGCCAATCCGCGCGACTTCCAGACGCCGGTGGCCTGGTACGAGGACGTCGAGGGCGACTTCGAGCTGGTGGCGAAGTTCCAGGGCAATCTGTGGCGCGCGAAGATCGACCATTCGCCGCTGGACGTGGTGGCCTGGCATGGCAACTACGCGCCGTACAAATACGATCTGCGCCGCTTCAACACGATCGGCTCGATCAGCTTCGACCATCCGGACCCGTCGATCTTCCTGGTGCTGCACAGCCCGTCCGATACCGAGGGCGTCGACAACATCGACTTCGTGATCTTCGGCCCGCGCTGGCTGGCGATGGAGCACTCGTTCCGCCCGCCCTGGTTCCACCGCAATATCGCCAGCGAGTTCATGGGCCTGATCGAAGGCGTCTACGACGCCAAGGCCGAAGGGTTTGCCCCGGGCGGCGCGAGCCTGCACAACTGCATGAGCGGCCACGGCCCCGACGCCGAGACCTTCGCGCGTGCCTCTGAAGCGGACACCACCAGGCCGCACCGCATCTCCGACACGATGGCCTTCATGTTCGAGACGCCGACGGTGATCCGGCCCACGCGCTTCGCCGCCGAATCGGCCGCGCTGCAGCCCGACTATCAGCACTGCTGGCAAGGGCTAAAGAAGCATTTCAACCCGAACGTGCGCTGATCGCGCGCGTTCCCCGGCGATAGCATCGACGTACCGAAACACAGCCAAACATCCAACGCATTGCATCCATGACTCAAGCCCAATCCTCCCGCAGCTGGATCGAATCGGCCAACGACGCCGCCACCCACTTCCCGCTGCAGAACCTGCCCTATGGCGTGTTCTCGCACGGCGCGCAGGCGCCGCGCGTCGGCGTCGCGATCGGCGAGAGCATCGTCGACCTGTCGGTGCTGGACGAAGCCGGCCTGCTGCCGGCTGCTGCGCGCGGCACCTTCGCCGCGCCGGTGCTGAACCGCTTCATCGCGCTGGGCCGTCCGGTCTGGCGTGAGACGCGCCAGCGCATCGCCGAACTGCTGGCCGCCGGCACGCCGACGCTGCGCGACGACGCTGCGCTGCGCGAGCGCGCGGTGGTGCCGATGGCCGGCGCGACGCTGCATCTGCCGGTGCAGATTCCGGGCTACACCGATTTCTATTCGTCGAAGGAGCACGCGACCAACGTCGGCCGCATGTTCCGCGACCCGGACAACGCGCTGCTGCCGAACTGGCTCGAAATCCCGATCGGCTACAACGGCCGCGCCAGCTCGGTGGTCGTCAGCGGCACGCCGATCCATCGTCCCAACGGCCAGATCAAGCTGCCGAACGAGGCGCGCCCGATCTTCGGCGCCTGCCGCAAGCTCGACTACGAACTGGAGATGGGCTTCATCGTCGGCAAGGACTCGGCGCTGGGCGAGCCGGTGCGCGTCGACCAGGCCGACGACTATCTGTTCGGCATGGTGCTGCTCAACGACTGGAGCGCGCGCGATATCCAGCAGTGGGAATACGTGCCGCTGGGGCCGTTCAATTCCAAGAGCTTCGGCACGTCGATCTCGCCCTGGGTCGTCACGATGGACGCGCTCGAACCATTCCGCCGCGACAATCCCGAGCAGTCGCCGCAGCCGCTGCCGTATCTGCGCCAGTCGGCGCGCAACGCCTACGACATCGAACTCGAGGTCGCGCTGCGGCCGCAGGGCGCCGAGCGCGCCGAGCCGATCAGCCGCACCAACTTCCGTGCGATGTACTGGACGATGGCGCAGCAGCTCGCCCACCACACGGTGTCGGGCTGCAATGTGCGGGTCGGCGACCTGATGGGCTCGGGCACGATCAGCGGCACCACGCCGGACTCGTACGGCAGCCTGCTGGAACTGACCCGCAACGGCAACGAGCCGCTGAAGCTGGCGGGCGGGGCGCAGCGTGGCTTCCTGCAGGACGGCGACGAAGTGGTGATGCGCGGCTGGTGCCAGGGCGATGGCTATCGCATCGGCTTCGGCGAGGTCAGCGGCGAGGTGCTGCCGGCACCGAAGGTCGAGGGGTAATCCCGGCCTCGACGATCGAAAGCCACGGGCCCCCGCCTGCGCGGGGGCGACGCGATACCGTTATTGGACGTCGTCCCCGCGAAAGCGGGGACCCAGCGTCTTGAACCGGCCCGAACCGGGCCGCGCCGGGTTTGAGGACGGTTCACCCGCCCGGCGTGGCGTCCAGCACCACCGCCGCGCGGCCCGCCAACAGCACGGCGCCGCCGGCGCGCAGCGCGAATTCGTAGAGCACCTGGCGTTCGTCGCCGCCAATGCGCTCGGCCTCGATCGTTAGCGGGCCCGCCACGGTATCGAGCCGCTCGGCGTGGATCTCGACCTTGCGCACGCTGGCCAGATAGCCGACGCGCGGCGTGGCCGCGGAGCCGGACGTCAGCAGCGCGCCGTGCACGGCCATTGCCTGCGCCGCATATTCGATGCCGCACAGCGCGGCGAGCCGTCCCTCGGCACGCAACGGATGATCGGGCGACGCATGGTTGTTCGCCTCGCAGCGGACGCGCATCGCATTCCAGTCGACCACCCGGTCGAGCAGGCACATCGCGCCGCGATGCGGGATATGCGCGGCGATCCAGCCGCGGCCGACCGGCGTGCCGGGCCCCATGCCGCTCGCCGACGCAGCGTCGTCACGGCCTTCGTTCACCGCCATGGCGCGACCTCGACGCGCAAGCGCAGCGGTTCCAGATAATCGAGCACCGGGGCGGCATCGTCGCCCCGCGCCAGCGCTTGCAGCAAGGGCAGGGCGCGGGCGGCCGGGATCGCGGCGCGCAGGCCCTCCAGCGCGCCATCGGCCATCATCGTCGGCGCCTCGCCTTCGAGCGTCAGCGAGGGCCGCAGGCTCGCCAGCGTCGCCGGCCCGGGCTCCGCGCTCAGCACCAGCGCGAGCCCGAACACATCGGGAATCGGCCGCGCGCTGCGCAGCGGCTCGGGATAGTCGGTGTCATAGGCGATCAGCACACAGGGCGCACCGGTCGCCAGCACCTGGCTGCAGGCATCGAGCAGGCCCGCGGCAAAGCTGCCGTCGTGCGCGCACATCGCGTTGGACGGCGCCATCGCGCCGGTGGCGATGCTCCAGTAGCCGGCCGGCGCGTTGTGCACCGAGTTGTGGAAGCGGGTCGGCGAGATCAGCGGATCCTCGCCCGCCAGCGATTCGCAGATCGCGTGGTAGTTGTGGCCGTCGGCGCCGGAGGCGCTGAACACGGTCGCCAGCGTGGCGGCATCGCGTCCGCTGGCCGCGATCGCCTGCCGGCCGACCGCCAGCGCCAGCTTGACCGCGGGGCCGGTGCGCCGGCGCTCGGCCGACGGCAGCCCTTCCGGCGCGGGCAATGCAGTCGCGGCATGCACATAGGGGACCTCCCCACGCAGCACCGCGGCGCCTTGCTGCCAGTCCGACAGTCCCGGGCCGAGCAAGCCGATTCCTTCGATGAACACCGGCGCCGTCATGACCGTTCGCCTCGCAGATGCGCGTCGGCGCGGCCGAACAGCAGGCTGCAATTGGAGCCGCCGAAGCCGAACGCATTGCTCAGCGCATAGCGGGGACGATGGCCGGCATCGGACGTGTCCGTATGCAGCAGATAGCCCACTGGCAACGCCGGATCGAGCTCGGTACCGGCGATGCCGGCCGGCAGCCAGCCCTCGCACAGCGCCAGCGCGCTGATCACGGCCTCGATCGCGCCAGCCGCGCCCAGCGTATGGCCGGTCGCGCCCTTGGTCGAGCTGCACGGCGTCGTGCCGAACAACGCCAGCACGGCCTTGCCCTCGGCGGCGTCGTTGCTCGGCGTGGCGGTGCCGTGCAGGTTGATGTAGTCGATGTCGGCTGGCGTCAGCCCGGCATCGGCCAGGGCCTGCTCCATCGCCAGCCGTGCGCCCAGTCCTTCCGGATGCGGGCTCGACATGTGATGCGCATCGCTGGATTCGCCGACGCCGCACAGCAGCACCGCATCGTCGGGCATCGCCGCTCCACCTTCGCGGCGAGAGTCAGGCAATCGTTCGAGCAGCCCGAACGCGCCCCCTTCGCCGATCGAGATGCCGTTGCGCCGCGCATCGTAGGGCCGGCAGGGCTCGGCAGACACCAGCTCCAGCGAATGGAAGCCGTACAGCGTGGTATGGCACAGCGAATCGACGCCGCCGACCAGCGCCGCGTCGATCAGCCCGGCCTCGATCATCCGGCGCGCGGAGGCGAACACCTTGGCGCCCGACGAGCACGCCGACGAGATCGCCGCCGCGGGACCGGTCAGGCCAAGGTAGGCGCGCACGAAGGCCGGCAGCGAGAACGGGCTGTGCCGGTGCGCATAGTCGAAGTCGGGCGGCAGCGCGCCTGTCGCCGGATCGCGCCGCCGGTAGGCCTGTTCGGTTTCGAGAATCCCCCCGGTGCTGGTGCCGAGGAATACGCCGATACGGTGCGCGCCATAACGCGCGATGGCCTCGCGCACCCGTTCGGCAAAGCCGTCCTGTTCCAGCGCGAGCCGGGCGAGCCGGTTGTTGCGGCAGTCGAAGCCGGCAAATTCGGACGGCAGCGGCGCGTCGTCGACGCCGGCGACCTCGCCGACATGGGTGCGCAGCCGCACGTCGCCGAAGCGGCACGGCGCCAGTCCGCTGCGCTGCGCGCGCAACGCCGCGGACGTCGCGGCCAGGCCATGGCCCAGGCAACTGGTGACGGTGAAATGGGAGAACTGCAGGGCGGACACGGAGGGGGACAGCTTACGATCGGGATGCGAGGCGGCGCGCTGCGGTGCGGCGCCAACATTTGCAGGGCCGCCAGCGCCGCCGGGGCTGCCGGCGTTGCGGTCGGTGGCCCGCACCAACGGGCGGCGCGATTGTATCAAAGCGGCTCCAGTTCGCCGGCGGACGCCACGGTGCCGTGCCGGACCTGTGCCGTATGCGCGGGCTTCTGCTGTTGCGCGTGCAGCGTGCCGACCATCAGCACATTGGCGCCATGCGCGTCGCGCGGCAGTGGCACCTCGCGCAGCGTCATGCCCATGCCGCGCAGCAGCGCGCGCCATTCGTCGGCGGGCCGGCAGGTCAGCGGGCTGGTGCGGCCGGCGCGCAGCCACTGCACCACGCGGTCGACCGCGCGGCTGTAGCGGGCGCGCCAGCCCGCGCTGGCATCGCCGACCCGCAGCAGCAGCCGGCCGCCCGGCGCCAGGCAGCGCAGCGCGTCGCGCAGCAGCGCCTCCTGCGCGGGGCGGTCGATGTAGTGCAGCACGTCGAGCAGCACCACCAGGTCGCAGGCCGCGGCGACCTCGGCCACCGCGGCACGGGCGTCGGCCTGGCGGATTTCCGTCGGCCACGGGCCCGGCTCGGCCAGCGCCGCGCGCGCGCGTTCGGCGTCGGCCGGTGTCAGTTCGATGCCCAGATAGGAGCGCGGCACCGGCGGTGCCGGCCAGCCCGACGGCCAGCTGTCCGGGTGGCATTGCGTCGCCGCCAGCAGCCAGCTCGCCAGCAGCCCCTGGCCGCAGCCGATATCGAGAATGCGCGCGCCGTCGGGGATCACGCCCTGTGCCAGCGCGATCGCGAAGACCGGATCGTTGCGCAGCTTGAAGCGGGCGAAATGCAGGGCAAAGGGATCGGCCGCCCGGTAGCGCGCGCTGGCCCGCGCGATCAACGCCTCGCCGGCCTGGCCGGCGGCATCGGTCCAGCGCGTCATGCCGGCACCGCCTCGCGCAGCGTCACGTAGCGCAAGCCCGCCCGGTCGATGGCGCGCAGCACGCGCGGCAGCACGACCAGGATCATCGGCGTGCCGGCACGGTCGGTGCCCGGGTTGCCGTCATGCATCAGCAGGATGTCGCGCGCGGCCAGGTCCTTCAGCAGCCGCGCCTCGACCTTGTCCGGATCGCCGCCGCGGAAGGTATCGAAGCCGCGCCGCGTCCAACTGGCCAGCCGCAGCCCATGCCGGCACAGCGCGGGCTCCAGCAGCGGATTGCGCAGGCCCGCTGGCGCGCGGAAAAAGCGCGGCACCTGCCCGGTCAGTTCGGTCAGCAAACGCTGCGCGTCGCCGACCTCGCGCGTGATGCGGCCCGGGCCGAACGTCGAGAAGTGCAGCCAGTGGTGCTGGGTATGGTTTTCGATCGCATGGCCGCGGCGCACGATGTCGGCCACCAGCTCGGGATGGCGCAGCGCGCGTTCGCCGATGCAGAAGAAGGTGGCGCGGGCGCCGTGCGCATCGAGCAGGTCCAGCACGGCCGGCGTGACGTCGGGATTGGGACCGTCGTCGAAGGTCAGCGCGATGCTGTGGCCGGCGCTGGGCGGAAGCCGCAGCAGGTTCGGTCCCAGCAGCGTACTGCGCGGCCACAGCCCGGCGCCGGCCAGCAGCAGATTGGCCGCGACCACCGAGCCGGCCGCCCACGGCAGCGTCGCCGGTTGGGCGAGCACCGCGGCCACCGCGCCCAGATGGACGGCGGCCGCGCCGCCGATCAGCGCCGACGGCCGCCAGCTGCGGACCGCACCGGGCGCGGCGGCCGAGGCGGTCGAGGCGGTCGAGTGCGGCCCCGGATAGGGATTGCGCATGCGCGTCATGGTCTTGCCTCCTGATCGTGACCGGCCGCGGTCGGACGGGGCGAGGCACCCAGCATGGCCGCCGGTGCAAACACCGCCGAGAACAGCAGCGCCAGCACCGCGCCCGGACCGACCGTCTGGCCGAAGGCCTGCAACAGCGGCAGATGTGATAAGCCTAGCAGACCGAAGGCCGCCACCGTGGTCAGGTTGGCCAGCAGCAGCGAGACCAGCGTGCGCGGCGCGATGGCCGCGGGCTCGTTCGGCCCGGCCGTTCCGGCCGCGCCGTTGAAGAACAGCGCGTAGTTCGAGCCCACCGCGACCAGCAGCAGCATGCCGACCAGATGCAGCAGCGACAGCGTCTTGCCGGCCAGCGCCAGCCCGGCGATCACGACCAGCGCGGCGGCGGCCAGCGGCAGCAGCGTCGCCAGCACGCGGCGCGGCGAACGCAGCGCCACCAGCAGCAGCATCGCGATGGCGGCGGCCCCGCCCAGCGACAGCCGCAGCGCCTCGTGCAGATAGCCGGCGTAGAGCCGGTCCGATTCGCCCTTCAGGTCGACGAACAGCGCATCGGCGACGCCGGCCCTGGCGATCGCGGCGCGGATCGCCGTGGGGATCGCCGTGGGGATCGGTGCGGCGGCCGGTTCCTCGCTTGGCGCCGAACCTGCCGCCGAACTTGCCGCCGAACTTGTGCCGGCATCGCCTGCCTTGGCCGAGGCTGGCGCGCGCAGCGGCAGCGTCGCGGTCCAGCGGCCGTCGTGCTCGGTCAGCAGCGCATCGACCGCCAGCGCCATCGACGTGCCGCGCAGATCGGCCCGCGTCAGCGGCGGCATCTCGCGCACGCGCGCGGCCTCGTCGAGGAAGGGCGCGAACAGCGCCGGCTTGACCGGCAGCTTGGCCACCGCGGCCTGCAGCCTGCCGGCCAGTTCGTCGCGCGGCGGCAGCGCGGCCTGCCGCGCGCGCTGCGTCGCCTCGCTTGGCAGGAAGCGCGCGGGGCTGTCGTAGCCGCCGATCACACCCTGCGCGACCAGCGGCGCCAGTTGCGCGCCGACGCGCTCGGCGCCCTGCAGCGCGCCCTGTTCGGTGGCCGCCGACACGGTGATCAGATAGCGCACATCCGGGGCGCCGAGGTCGGCGCGCAGGCCGGCATCGAGCGCCTGCGCGTCGGCCGGCACCGGGCTCAGCGAAGTCAGTTCCTGGCTCCACAACGGCGTGCGTTGCACGGCGACCAGCCACACCAGCGCGAGCGCGGCGGCCAGCACCAGCGCCAGCGCGGGCCAACGCAGCCGCGGCGCATGGGCCGCGATGCGCGCCAGCCGGCTGCCGAGCGGGCGCAGATCGCGCATGCGCCAGCGCGCCGGGATCAGCTGCGGCAGCACGAAGCGCGTGACCAGCGCGGCGGTGGCGAGCCCAGCGATCGAGAACAGGCCGAGCTGCGCCAGCCCCGGAAAACCGGACAGCAGCAGCGAGGCGAAGCCGCAGACCGATGTCAGCACGCCCAGGCGTACCGTGGGCCAGAAGGCGCGCGTCCAGCGTTCGCGCGCGGCGGCAGTGCCGGTGTCGGCCGGCGCCTCGTCATCCCGGTCCTGCGCGGTCTGGGCAAACAGATAGATCGCGTAGTCGACCGACTCGCCGATCAGCGTGGTGCCGAACCCCAGCGTCAGCCCGTGGACCATGCCGAACCCGAGGCTGACCGCGGCAATGCCCGCCAGCACGCCGGACAGCACCGGCACCAGCCCCAGCGCCAGGGCGGTCGGCGAGCGGTAGACGAACCACAGCAGCGCAACGATCACGGCCACGCCGATCGTCGACAGCCGCTCGACTTCGGCACGGATGGTGTCGCGCGTCTGCACGCCGATCGCGCCGGGCCCGGACATCACCAGGCGGAATTCGCCGGCCTTGGTCGCGGTCTCGGCCACCGCCGTGGCAAACGCGGTGCGGATCGCCGCCATCGCCTGCGCCTGCGCGTCGAGGTCCGACCCGGGCGCGGCGGTCTGCGCCAGCAGCACCGCGCGGCGGCCGTCGCGCGAGGCCCAGACGCCGTCCCGCGTCGCGGCGCCGTGGCCGGGATCGAGATCGGCCAGCAGCGTCGCGATCTCGCCGGTCGGATCGCGCGGCAACAGCGGCTTGATCATCAGCCCGGCCGACGAGCCGAGCAGGTCGATGGTGTCGCCGACGGCCGCGCGCAGGCCCGCCTCGGTGAAGCGCTCGGGCGTGACGGCGGGACTGAGCAGATAGCGGTTGGCGAACAGATAGCGCTGGTCGCGCTCGCGGTTGACCGGCTCGCCGTTGTCGATCGCGGCAAAGCGGGAATCGCCGCGCAGCTTGCCCGCCAGCGCCTTCGACAGCGCCGCGCGCCGCGCGCCATCCTGGTCCTGCCCGGCGCCGCCTTCGATGCCGATCAGCAGCAGCCTTGACACCAGGCCATCGCGCAGCTGATCGACCAGCAGTTGCTGTTCGGCGGTCGGCGCGCGCGGCAGGAAGGCGGACAGGTCGGCCGTGAAGGTGGTGCGCGCGGCGATGGCGGCGCAAGCCAGCATGAAGGCCAGCCAGAGCGCAACCGCCAGCCGCGCCGGCAGCGTCCTTCGGTGCAAACGCTGGCTCGCCGCGCTCATTGGCCGCCGGTCGGCACGATGGTCATCACCGAGCGGTCCCCGTCGGCCTGGCGGATCTCGACGCGCTCGAGCCGTTCGCCGGCGCCGTCGATGCGGATCGCCGCGATGGCGGCCGCCATGCGGCTGTCCGACGGCGTCAGCGTCAGCGTCCACCGCTTGGCGCTGCCTTCCAGCGCGAGCCGGTAGTACTGCTCCAGCGCCTGCCGGTTGCCGGCCAGCGTGCCGCGCAGGCTCTCGATGAAGCCGGCGAGCTCGGGATGGTTGCCAAGCGGAATGGTGGTCTTGCGGCCCGCCCGCTCGACCGTCAGCATGTCGCCCTGCACCAGCAGCGTCTCGGGCTTGGGCGCCAGCGTGCGCTTCTCCAGCCGATCGGGGGCGACGAAGCGCAGTTCGCCGCTCGACTCCAGCGGGCGCTCGAGCATCGCCATGTACTTCTTTTCGACGAAGCGCGCGTTGCCCGAAGGCTGCCGCGCCAGCGTCGCCATCAGCCGGTCCACGCTCCAGGCGGCATCGGCGCGGGCCGGGGCCGTCGCGGTCGACGTCACCGCCGGGGCCGCGGCACCGGCTTGCGGCAGCAGGCCGGCCAGCGCCAGGCAGCACGCCGCGCCCAGACGAAGGGCGGCACCGAAGGTAGGCAAGCGAAGGCTTTCGAATGGGCTGCTGATCGGCATCATCCGTTTGCAGGCGGGCGCGCCGGCGCCTGCCAGAAATCGTAGAAATTGAACCAGTTGTATGGCGCCGCCCGGCAATGCCGCTCCAGCAGCGCGACATAGCGGCGCAGCGCGGCCTCGATGGCGGCCTCGCGCTCGGCGGCCGGCGTCGCCGAGAAGTCGGCGATCGTGTCGAAGTGGATGTCGTAGCGGTTGCCCCCGCGGTACAGGCCGGTCATGAACAGCACCGGCCGGCGCAGCATCGCCGCCATCCGCAGCGGCCCGGTGGCGAAGGGCGCCGGCGTACCGAGGAATTCGCAGTGCCGCGGCGGATCGGTGGCGAGCCGGGTCAGCGTGCGGTCCGCGAGCAGGCCGAGCAGATAGCCGCGCTCCAGGTAGTCGCGCGCCTGCAGCATCGCGTCGAGCCGGCCCAGCGCGATCACGTCCTGCCGCACCGCGGGATTGATCGCCGCCAGCACGTCGTTGAGGCGGCTGGCATTGTCCTGGTACATCATCACCGCCAGCCGCAGCGCCGGATAACGCAGGCCGACCGTGCGCACCGCCTCGAAGCTGCCCAGATGGGCGCCGAACAGGAAGGCGCCGTCGCCGCGCGCGATGGCCTGCTGGATGACCGGCTCGCCATGGACCCGGATATCGAACAGGTCCAGGCGGCCGTTCAGCAGATAGACACGGTCATGGATCGTCGAGGCGAAGGCGAAGCCCTGGCGGAGCAGGTCGATCAGGTCGGCCGGGCGTCCGAGCGCGCGCGACAGGTACAGGCGCGAGGTGCGGCGCGCGCCCGGCGAGATCAGCAGGTAGACCGCCACCACGGGCCACAGCAGCGTGCGGCTGGCGCGCCGGCCCAGCCGCAGCGACAGCCAGCGCATCGCGCGCAGCAGGCGCAGATGGCTGCGCTCGGGCTGGCTGCTCCAGTCGTCGGCCGGCGCCGCGTGGCTGTTGTCCGGTGCCGTCATACCACCGCGTCGGTGGGCCCGGCCGCGCCCGGCAGCGTCAGCATGCCGATGGCGACGGTGCGTCCTGGACCTTCGAGCTCGAAGCGGACCGTGTGCTCGGCCTGGTGGCTGGCGTGGTGGTCGGCCTGGTCGCCGGCCGGGTCATCGCCGACGCTGGCATAGCGAACCGTGACCGGCTCGTTCGGCGTCACCGTCGCCAGGAACTTGACCGAGGCAAGGCGGGAAGGCTGGGGCGCACGGCCCAGCGCGGCGGCGATGCGCAGCACCGCGTGGTCAAGCAGCACCACGCCGGGGACGATCGGCTGGCCGGGAAAGTGTCCCGGCAACGCCGGGTGGCCGGCTTCGATGGTGAAGACGCCGGCGCTGTTCATGCCGGCCCGAGGACGGTGGTGGGCGCGCGATCGTCGCGGCGCGCCGCCTGGCCGCTGAGCAGCCGCGCGACCAGTGGCTCGAGCAGGTCGCGCGGCAGCTTGCCGGTGGCATTGCGCGGCAGGCTGTCGACGAAGAACACGCGCCGCGGCAGGAACACCGGATCGATGCGCGCGCGCAGCGCCTGCACGATATCGGCGGTGTTCAGGCCCGGCGCGACGACCAGCGCGGTCAGCCGCGCCTCCTTGCCCAGCCCGCCCGGTGTCTCGCTGCGCGGCAGATGGAAGACGCCGTCGACCACGCCCGGAATCGCGTTCAGATGATGGTTCAGATAGGCCAGCGACGTGCGCTTGCCGGCGATCTTGATCAGGTCGGCCTTGCGGCCGTGCAGCAGGAAGCGGTGCGCGTCGAGCGGCTCGATCGCGTCGTTCAGCGCCACCGGCTGGGCCAGATGGGCGCCGCTCGCCAGCCAGCCCGGGCCGTCTTCGGCATCGTCGCCATCGGCTGCGGCTTGCGCACCCGGCGCGCGCTCGAGGCGCAGCGTCAAGCCCGGTAGCAGCTGCCAGGCGGCATCGTGCGCGGTGCGGCGCGTGGCGATGTGGCCGGTCTCGGTGCTGCCGTAGATTTCCAGCAGCGGCGCGCCGGTGCGCGCCTCGATGTCGCGCGCCAGCCGCGGCGCCAGCGGGGCCGTCGCCGACAGCAGCCGCGCCAGCGCCGGCAGCTCGACCGGCGACAGCTGCAGCGTGCGCAGATGCACCGGCGAGGCCACCAGCACGCGCGGCCCCGGCACCGCGGCCAGCGCGGCGGCGACATCGTAGGGGTAGAACGGATGGGCCGCGCTCAAGGCGACGCCGCCGTGCAGCGCCAGCATCACCGTGCATTCGAGGCCGTACATGTGCTGCGCCGGCACCGTGCCGACCAGCGTCGCGCCGGCCAGCGCATCGATGCCGAGCCGGGCCGCCGCGGCCTGCGCATTGCGCACCATCGCCCCCCAGCTCTTGCGATGCGGCATCGGCAGGCCGGTCGAGCCCGACGTAAACAGATAGGCGAGGGTGCGATCGGCCGGGATCCGGGGGATCGTCACGGCCAGCGCGTCGTCCGATTGGGCTTCGTGCGTGGCCGGCAGCGTCACGCGCATGCCCGGCAGTCC
Organism: Cupriavidus sp. UGS-1; assembly: GCF_021213615.1. Taxonomy (NCBI): domain Bacteria; kingdom Pseudomonadati; phylum Pseudomonadota; class Betaproteobacteria; order Burkholderiales; family Burkholderiaceae; genus Cupriavidus; species Cupriavidus sp. UGS-1. Next base: position 480,866 of record NZ_JAJQJF010000001.1, read on the forward strand.
GCCGCTGGCGCCGCCAGCGCTGTCGCCGGCATGGCAGCCGGCGTTGCAGTGGCAGCCGGCGCCGTCGTACAGGCAGAAGGTGTCGGGCGCGAATGTGGCCAGCTCGCGGACCATCTCCGGCGTATGCGCGGGCGGCAGCAGGCTGATCTTGTCGGCGAGCAGGCTGGCGCACAGGCCGACCGTGAAGAGGTAGCGGTCCGCGCACATATTGAAGACGTGGCGGCCGGCCGGCAGGCGGGATGCCAGGTCGCGGACGTCGGCCAGAAAGCGCGCCACGGTGACCGGGGCGCCGTCCCGGTAGGCGACGATCTGGTCGCCGCGGGTATGCGAGATCAGCGGCAGCGTCCCGGCGGACGGGTTCGCCGCGGCGGCGCCGGCACGGCGGGCGGCGAAATTCTGTGGGCGCGATCGGCGCGGAATGCGGGACACTGGCATGGCGGCGCGGTCGGGGCTTCGGCCGGGATCGGGGAGGGCAGTCTGGCGCTCCCACGGCGGCGGCGAAGCGGTCCGGTCATCGATCTTCTTGGGGACTATGGCTGGAAGACCCGAAGTGTGGGGGTTCCGTTTCTCGCCGTGGCGGCGAGGTTGTTACCAAATTTCACCCGTATGGAGCGAACCCGGAGGGCTTGGTAGCATTGCGCCCGAAGGCGGTGCCGCAGTATACCCCACGGCTTTGCGCGGCCCCGGGCCGGGCCCCGGCCGCCGCCGCGACGACATAACTTACATTTAGCGACAATGACCGATCTCGAAATCGAACTGGCCCGGATGATTCTCGGCGAACTGGACATTACCGAGCTGACGCTGGACCAGGTCACGGCCGATACGCCGCTGTATGGCGAAGGCTTCGGCCTCGATTCGATCGATGTGCTGGAAATTGCACTCCTGATCTCCAAAAAGTACGGATTCGAGCTGCGCTCGGACAATCCGGACAACAAGACGATCTTCGCCACGCTGGGCAGCCTGGCGGCCTACACCGCCGCCAACCGTACCCGCTGATGCCCCGCACGCCCCGGACGGCGCCCGCGCCCGCCCGCAAGCTGGCTCTCGTCACCGGCGGCAGCGGCGCGCTCGGACAGGCGATCTGCCAGACCCTCGCCGCCGGCGGCTGCCGCGTCTGGGTCCATGCCAACCGGCGCCTGGACGAGGCGCGGCAGGTCGCCGAGCGCATCCGTGCCGCCGGTGGCGAGGCCGAGGCGATCGCCTTCGACGTGACTGACGCCGATGCCACCGAGCAGGCGCTGCAGCGCATCCTCGCCGAAGGTCCGGTACAGGTGCTGGTCAACAACGCCGGCATCCACGACGACGCCCCGATGGTCGGCATGACACGCGAGCAATGGCGCCGCGTCATCGACGTCTCGCTGCACGGCTTCTTCAACGTGACCCAGCCCCTGCTGATGCCGATCATGCGGACCCGCTGGGGACGCATCGTCAATATCGCCTCGGTGGCAGGCCTGATCGGCAATCGCGGTCAGGTGAACTATGCTGCAGCCAAGGCGGGCGTGATTGCGGCCACGCGTTCGCTGGCGATCGAGATGGCTTCGCGCGGCGTCACGGTCAACGCGGTGGCGCCCGGCATCGTCGATTCGCCGATGGCGCAGCCGGCCTTCCCGCCGGAGCGGATCCGCGAGCTGGTGCCGATGGGCCGCGCCGGCCAGCCGGAAGAGGTGGCGGCGATGGTGGCCTATCTGGTGTCCGAGGCCGCCGCCTATGTCACGGGGCAGGTGCTGTCGATCAACGGCGGCATGGCGACCGGCTAGGCCAAAGGGACGAAGCGGAACAAACCGGAACGAAGCAAGGAACCAACGGTACGGCACAAACGTCGAGGAGAAAGGAGCAGTGCGCAGGCAGGGGCCGGCGGACGCGCAGCGCGCCACGCCGGCCAGGGACAACACATTGATGGAGCACGGCCGCATGACCGAACGTTCGACCACGCATCTGGTGATCATCCCGAGCTACAACCCCGGCCCCAAGGTGCGCGAGGTCGTGCGCGAGGCGCGAGCCCAATGGAACCCGGTCTGGGTCGTCGTCGACGGCAGTACCGACGGCAGCACCGAATGGCTGCAGCAGCAGGCCGAGGCCGATCCCGGCTTGCGCGTGCTGGTGCTGCCGAAGAACCGCGGCAAGGGCGCCGCGGTGCTGCACGGGCTGGAACAGGCCGCCGCGGAGGGCTTTACGCACGCGCTGACGATGGATTCCGATGGGCAGCATCCTGCCGCGATGATCGGCAAGATGCTCGAGCTGTCGCGCCGCAATCCCGACGCGATGGTGCTCGGCAAGCCGGTGTTCGACGACAGCGCGCCGCGCGCGCGGGTCTACGGACGGCGCCTGAGCAATGTGTTCGCCGACCTCGAGACGCTGTGGGCCGGCATCGGCGATTCGCTGTACGGCTTCCGCGTCTATCCGATCGCGCCGCTGTGCGCGGTGATGCGGGGCAACCGCTGGATGCGGCGCATGGACTTCGACCCCGAGGTCGCGATCCGGCTGTGCTGGCGGGGCGTGCGGCCGATCAACATCGATACCCCGGTGCGCTATTTCCGCGAGGACGAGGGCGGCGTCTCGCACTTCCACTATGTGCGCGACAACATCCTGCTGACGTCGATGCATGTCCGGCTGGTGTTCGGCTTCCTGCTGCGCCTGCCGATGCTGGCGCTGCGCCGGCTCGGCGAACGCGGCAGCGCGGGAACGAAGCCCGCGGCCTGATCCATCTCGAATTCCCTACGGTTTGCTCCCCTCTCCCGCGACGCGGGAGAGGGGCCGGGGGAGAGGGAAAACGGCACTCGCGGTCCATCGCGGCATCCCGACATCGCGGCACCCAAAAAGAAAAGGCGGTCTCTCGACCGCCTTTTCACCTGCCCGTCGCCCCCTGTCCCCAAACAAGGCGGCGGGCAGGCCTACCGGTACCGCGCGTGCTTCGATGCCGCGCGCTACAACCTGCCCATGACGACCAGGGCGATCACGATCAGCAGGATCAGGCCAAGCCCGCCGCTGGGCCAGTAGCCCCAGCCGCTGCTGTAGGGCCACGAAGGCAGCGCGCCGATCAACAGGATGATCAGCACGATCAGGAGGATGGTGCCTAGTGTCATGGGAGGCTCCTTTGCCGAGGGCTAGCCTGGCGGGTTTGTTCGTTGCTCTTCAGTACCGTGCCACCCCTTGGCGCTGCCCGGCCGCCTCGGGGTCCGCTCCCGGTTGCTTCAACGATAGACCCGCGCCCACGGGCTCCCACCCGGTCCGGCGCTGAAAGCCATGTAGGAATCGGACGACGCGGGACGACGCGCCACCGCGCGCGGTCGCCGGCCACCCCGGTCCGCGTGCCGATCCCGCGCCGCTGGCTTACTGGCGCAGGCGCCGGATCAGCGACGAGGTATCGTCGCGGCCGCCGCCGTCGCGCTGCAGTTCGGCGTAGAACTGGTCGACCAGCGCGGTGACCGGCAGCGTGGCGCCGTTGCGGCGCGCCTCGTCCAGGCACAGGCCCAGGTCCTTGCGCATCCAGTCGACCGCGAAACCGAAGTCGAACTTGCCTTCGACCATCGTCGGTCCGCGGTTTTCGAGCTGCCACGAACCGGCGGCGCCCTTGCTGATCACCGACAGCACCAGCGGCATGTCGAGCCCGGCGCGCTGGCCGAAGGCGATCGCCTCGGACAGCCCTTCGAGCAGGCCCGCAATCGAGATCTGGTTGACCATCTTGGCCAGCTGCCCGGTGCCTGGGCCGCCGATGCGCGTGACCGCGCGGGCGAAGGCCGAAATAACCGGCTCGGCGCGCGCGAACACCGCCTCGTCGCCGCCGCACATCACGGTCAGCACGCCGTTCTGCGCGCCGGACTCGCCGCCGGATACCGGCGCATCGATGAAATGCAGCCCGCGCTCCTTGGCCCGCTCGTACAGTTCGCGCGCCACGTTGGCGCTGGCGGTGGTGTGGTCGACGAAGATGCTGCCGGCCGGCGCGCCGTCGAAGGCGCCGTCCGGACCGGTCAGCACCGCGCGCAGGTCGTCGTCGTTGCCGACGCAGCTGCAGACCAGCTCGGCATCGCGCGCGGCCAGCGCCGGCGTGGCGGCCGACTGGCCGCCGAAGCGCTCGACCCACGCCTGGGCCTTGCTGGCGGTGCGGTTGTAGACCGTGACCTGATGCCCCTTGGCGGCCAGATGGCCGGCCATGTGAAAGCCCATGACGCCGAGGCCGAGGAATGCGACACGCATGACTGCTACTCCGTGTTGTTATCGAATGTGGAAGGGAAAGATCGGTGAGACGCGCTGTGCCGCGCGTTGGGGTGGGGCGCCCGACCGGAGGATGCGCGGCGCGCCAGGGGCATCAGTATACGGGCGCTGTTTGCCCTCTCCCCCAGCCCCTCTCCCGCAAGCGGGAGAGGGGAGCCGGTCGCAAGCATTGGAGAGACGGGGCACCGGCATGTGGGCTCTCTTTCCCGCTTGCGGGCGAGGAGGGTCGGTCCAAGCATTGGATGAGCCGGGGCACTGGCATGTGGGCTCCCCTCTCCCGCTTGCGGGAGAGGGGTGGGGGAGAGGGCAGGCTCACCACAGACTAACGCCCATCGATCCCCGCATCGCCCCCATCGAGATTCGCCGGCGCGATCTCGCCCGGCGCGCGGGGCGTCGGCACCTTGGCGGGCGGGGGGCGCGTGCGTGCGCCGTCGCCGAAGCTGCCGCGCAGCGGCGGCCGCGCCAGATTGGCTTCCCACGCCTGGCGGATCGCGCGCGCGATCTGGTTGTAGGCCTCGCGCGAAATCACGTTCTCCTCGCGCATCGCCTGCAGCTCGTGCTGGCCCTTGCGCAGTGCGAACAGCATCAGCATCCGCTTCTCCAGCGCGACGGTATAGCTGCCGAACTCCTCGCGCATTTGCTGCAGCGCCTGTTCGGCGGCGTGGAAGCGGTCCTCGAGCACGCCGTCGAGCACGGTGGCCATGCGTGCGCCGAACACCGGCGACAGCATCGCGCGGTTGTATTGCCGCAGCCGCTGCAGCACGGTCTGGCGCACGATCATCAGTTCGAAGCGGTCGGCCAGCACGCGCGCCAGCGGCCGGTCGATCGACAGGCGCCGGTGCAGGAACAGCGCGATGCGAAAGCTCTTCTGGTAGTCGAGGATGTGGCGGGCGGCGCGGTTGTAGCCGATGCGGCCCTGTTCGCGCGCGGCGTCGATCATCTGCGCGGTGTTTCGCATCATCGCGTCGAGGTTGGCGACCGACACCACGCCGTTGCCGTATTCGGGGATCAGCTCGCTCTCGCGCGTCGCCAGCGTGACCAGCCCGATCGACAGCCGCGCGCGCTCGGACAGCGCGCTGTCGAAATCGAAATCGGCCGAGCCCAGCTCGATGTCGCGCCGGTAATGCGCGGCGACCTCGCGCGCGGCCGACGGCGGCAGCCCGAAGCTGTCGGCCAGCCGATCGAGCGCGCTCTCGACCTCCTCGGTCGACAGCCGGATCGCCTGGCGCTGCAGCGCCAGTTCCTGCGGCGACAGCCGGTCCAGTTCGAGCCGGCGGATCAGCCAGCGCAGCGTGGTGCCGTTGACCAGCAGGCTGACCAGCACGAAGCCGGTCGCCAGGATCGCGACGAAATGGCGCGTTTCCAGCGGCAGCGCGCGGTTCTCGGCGATGCCCAGCGCCAGCACCAGCGTGACCGCGCCGCGCAGCCCGCCCCAGGCGATCGCCAGCTTGTACGCCGAGTCGATCGGCGCGGACAGCCGCAGCCAGGTCAGCACCGGCAGCAGGCCGAACAGCGTCGCCAGACGCGCCAGCAGCGCGGCCGCCACCAGCGCCAACAGCAGCCAGCCGTGGTGCGGCGTGACACCCTGCAGCAGCGCCGGCACGCGCACCGCGGCCAGCAGGAAGACCACCGCGCCCGCGATCCCGGCGAACTGTTCCCAGATCATGCGCAGGTGCCGCCAGTTCGGCGGATTCAGCCGGGTCGGACCCAGCGCGCCGAGGGTCAGCCCGGCGCAGACCACGGCGACTACGCCGGACACATGCAGCAGCTGCTCGGCCAGCAGATAGAGCGGATAGGGCAGCGCCAGCGTCAGCGCGGCCTCGGCGACCGCAAGGCCGGCCAGCGCCGGCAGCAGCTCGGCCAGCAGGCGGCCGGCAATCAGGCCGCATACCATGCCGCCGCCGAAGGCCCAGGCCAGCTCGGTCAGGCCGGCGGCGAGCGTCGCTTCGGCGCCGTGACCGGTCAGCATCGCGATCAGCACGCCGACCAGCGCGATCGCCGCGGCGTCGTTCAGCAGGCTCTCGCCCTCGACCAGCCGGATCAGCCGGGCCGGCGCGCCGACATCGCGAAAGATCGCGATCACCGCGGCCGGGTCGGTGGTCGCCACCACCGCGCCGAGCAGCAGGCAGACCACCAGGTTCATGCCGCTGGCCGCCGCGGTGACCACGCCGATCACGCCGGTGGCGACCACCACGGCCACCACCGCCAGCAACAGGATCGGCGCCGCGTCCGGCAGCATGCTGCGCACGTCGGCGGTCAGCGCCGCATGGAACAGCAGCGGCGGCAGGAAGATCCACAGATAGGCTTCGGGCGGCAGCGACGGATCGATCAGCGGATGCAGGAAGTGCTCGGCGAACTCGGGCAGCGTGGCGTCGATCGCCACATAGCCCGCGCCAATGGCGATGCCGATCCCCGACAGCAGCGTCGATTCCGGAAACCGCAGCCTGGCCGCGGCGACCTGGACCACCGCGACGATGGCCAGCAGGGCGCCGAGCAGGATCAGTACGTCGACGATGATGTTCACGGGCGCGCGCTCCTGGCGCGCGTGGCATGGCATCGGCGCAGAGGCGGGAAGGCGAGCGGCAACGACAACACGGAGGAATCCTGGCTTGCGGCGAAAGAGAGGCTCGACCTTAGCGCGAAGGCGTGGCGCAATTCAAGGTTTTGCCGCGCCGGCAGGGCGTATCGGCGCCGAGCCTGTAGAATCGCGATGTTCGACCGGCACCGCCGGGTCCTTCTGTTGTCCTCCTAGCCTGTCGGCCGCCTCGGGTCGGCAGCGTGCACGAAAACGCCATGTCCGAGTTCGATGAAGCCCGACTAGCCGCGGCCGCCTGGGTGCGCGCGCAGATGGATCGTTATGGCCTGTCGCTGGACGATCTGGTCGCGGCCGGTTGTTTCTCCGGCAGCGGCCGGACCGAACGCGGCCGCGCCGCCGATACGCCAACGTCGGCCACCCCGGCCCCATCATCGTCGGCCGCTCCTTCGCCCGCTCCTTCGGCTGCCACCCCCGCCGCGAACAACGCCGCGCCGCCCGAGCCTGCCGGCGTTCTGTATCGCAATGCATTGGGCCAGTGCTGGGATGGCACCGGCGAGATGCCGGACTGGCTGCAGCGGGCCGTCAACGCGGGCCAGACGCCCGAGTTCTATCGCGTCAGCTGACGTCCCCCGGCATCACCGCGGTGCGGGCCGGCACGCCGCCGTCCATGTCGGGTCGGCGGAACATTGCAGGGCAGCAAGCCCCTTCGTCGGTTTTTCCATACACTCGTCCATTGCCCGCCAGGCCAAGCCTGGCGCGGCTTTCCACTTTCTGGGCAAGGCCAGGGAGACAGACGTTTCGATTCAGACACATTTGTTTACAATGTTGTTTTTGAATCACTACGACAATCCGCTCCGCGTTCGCAGAGCAGGTTCCACGGGGTGGGAGTTGTTGCCCCGCGAATCCGTCAGCGTCATCGCTTTCCCCGTCGCAGCCGACCCGGCCATGTCCCGGCAGGCCATCGGGGAAACGCCTCAGCGATCCGAAACACCAGCAGCACAGCCTTGAAGCCGCGCCTTACCGTGTACGACACGGCGGGGAGGGTGGCGTGTGGGTTTGGCCGGCGTATGCCGGCACGCGGGCGGGGAGCCAGCCGCCCATCGCAGCGAAGCAAAAGAAGCAAAAGAAGCAAAAAGACAAGTCGGCCGGCGCGACAGCGCGATAGACGCGACCGCGACCGGCGTGGCCTTGAGGAAACGGGGAAATCATGGATTGGTCGTCTCGGACCGCGTTCGCGGGCCCGGGCAGGCGCGCGTGCGCGCTTGCCAGGGGCAAAGCCTGGCGCAACCGCCTGCTGGCGGGGCTGGCAATGGTCGTCATGTCATCGGCGGCCACCGCCGCGGACCTGGTGCTGAACCACAGCGACGACGGCTTCGATCCCGTTCCCGCCGGCGGGCTGCTGACCTACACGCTGCGGGTCGACAACAACACCACCAATGCGGCCGCGACCGGCGTCGTCCTCAAGGACACGCTGCCGCCGGGCGTCGTCTTCGTCGACGCGCAGCCCAGCCAGGGCAGCTGCGCGGCGCCGGCCGGCGGCGTGGTGTCCTGCTCGCTGGGCTCGATCCCGGCGTCGGGCGTCGCCACGGTGCTCGTCACCGTGCGCCCGCAGAGCGCCGGCACCATCGAGAACGTGGGCGAGGTCACCTCGGCCGAGTCCGACCCCGATCTGAGCAATAACACCCGGCCGCAGACCACCACGGTTACGCAGGGCGCCGACCTGGCGATCCAGCTGATTCCGTCGAGTCCGACCGTACAGGCGGGCGGCGCGCTGAACTATGCGATGCGCGTATCGAACGCCGGCCCGGACGCGGCGACGTCGCTGCGCGTGGTCAACACGCTGCCGCCGGGCTACACCGCGACCTCGCTGCCGATGGGCTGCTCGCAGAGCGGTTCGACGGTGACCTGTAACGTTGCGGGGCCGATCGCGCCGAACGCCACCGTCGACGTCGGCACGATCCAGGGCGAGGTCTGGACCAGCGCCAGCTCGACGCTGACCGACAGCGCCTCGGTGTCGGTGGTGTCGCCGTCCGCGGCGCAGGACCCGACCAGCGCCAACAACACGGTCACCGCCAACACCACCGTGACCGCGGGCACCGACCTGCGCATCGTCAAGGGATCGACCGGCGCGGACACGGTGACCGTCGGCACCGAATTCGACTACACGCTCGCCGTCTCGTACACCGGCGACGCGCCGGTCGGCATGGAGGTGGTGGACACGCTGCCGTCCCAGGTGGCGCTGCGCAATCCGGGTGCGTTCAGTTCCGGCGGATGGAGCTGCACGGTGTCGGGCCAGACCGTCCGCTGTACCTGGGCGGGCGGCGCGCTCGGCGCCGGCCGCAACGTCAACGCCGGCACCATCTCCATCGGCGTGCGCGCCGTCACGGCGTTCCACCCGGTCAACAACGTGGCGACCATCAGCAGCAGCACGCCCGATGTCGGCAACCTGAACAACAGCAGCACCAAGACCATCGCCATCGTCGATCCGGCCGCCGACCTGCGCGCCGAGAAGCGCGGCCCCTCGCCGGCCCTGGCGACCGTCGGTTCGAAGTGGCAATGGCAGGTCCGCCTGCACAACGACGGACCGAGCGCGCTGGTCGGCACGGCCCGGATGATCGACACGCTGCCGGCCAATCTGCGCGTGCTCGGCTATACCGCGACCAATGGCTGGACCTGCACGCCGACGCCGCCGTACGACACCAGCGCGGGCACGCAGATGACCTGTACCCGCGAGTACACCAGCGGTGCGCCGCTGGCCTCGGGCCAGGCGAGTCCCTGGGTCACCTACGAGGTCGAGGCGAAGGCCGACGGCCAGTTCGCGAACACGATGTGCGTGTCCGCGGTCGCCTCGGCCAGCGGCACGCCGGCGCTCGACAACGTGCCCGAGAACAACTGCGCGTCGTACGGCATGTCGACGCAGCCGCCGAGCGCCTCGGCGAACCTGTCGGTGATCAAGCGCGTCGCGTCGGCCTCGCTGCTGGCCGGCGACATCCTGACCTACAGCCTGCAGGTCGTGAACGCGGGTCCGGAGCCGTCGACCGACGTCACGCTGTTCGACTCGCTGCATACGCTGATCAGCAACGGCGTCGGCCCGATCGGCGAAGGCTTCATCGATGCGGTGATCGCCAACGGCAATACGACCGGCGGCAGCTGCAACAGCGCGGCAGGCAATGCGGGCGTGCGCGATCTGTCTTGCCGGTTCCCATCGATCCCGGTCTGTACCGCGGACAGCGACTGCCCGGTCGTCACGGTGCGCGTGCGCCCCGGCGGCGATGGCGGCGCGCGCCAGAACCAGGCCAGCGCGCTGTCGAGCAATGTCGCCGACCCGGACTACACCGACAACTTCGCGACCGTTTCTTCGAACATCGAGCCGCGCGCCGACGTCACGGTGCAGAAGTCCGCGAACCCGACCAGCATCCCGGCCGGCCAGGACCTGACCTATGTGATCACCGCGCGCAATGCCGGTCCGAGCAAGGCGGCCGATGTGCAGGCGGTCGATACCCTGCCCGCCGGCGTCTACTTCGTGCGGGCGCAGGGCAACGGCGGTGGCAGCTGCGCCACCGCGCTGGCGCCGGGAGCATTGACCACCGGCGGCGAGACCGTGACCTGCAGCTGGGCCGAGATCGTGGCCAATGGGCAGCAGACCGCCACCATCGTGGTGCGACCCGGCACCGCGCTGCGCAACACCACGATCACCAACAACGTGGCCGTCAGCACGTCGACGGTCGAGACCAATACCGGCAACAACACCGGCTTTGTCAACACCAACGTGACCGGCCCCGACCTGGACCTGCTGGTCAACAAGCGCGACAGCGTCGACCCGGTCGCGGTCGACGACATGGTGGTCTATACGATCACCGTCACCAACAACGGTCCGTCGCAGGCGCAGAACGTGATGGTCACCGACACGCTGCCGACGAGCGGCCTGCGCTTCAAGACGCTGACCTCGACCGGCAGCTGCACCACCGGCCCGGTCGATTCGATCGGCGGCACCATCAGTTGCAGCTATCCGCGAATTGCGTCCGGCGAATCGGTGCAGATCCAGGTCGGCATGCAGGGCGTGACCAAGGGGACCGTGCAGAACGCGGTCAGCATCACCTCGGACGAGATCGCCGGCGGCTTCGACCGCAACGCCGGCAACAACCAGACCACCGAGCCGACCACGGTCCGTACCAAGGCGGACCTGATGGTACTGTCCAAGACCGCGGCGCCGGCGACCGTGGACCTGATGCGTCCTTTCATCTATACGGTGATGGTTCGCAACAACGGTCCCACCGAAGGCGACAACGTGCGCGTCACCGACACGCTGCCCGCCAATATGGTGCTGACCGGCCCGCCCGTGGCGACGATGGTCAGCGGTTCGGCCACCAGCCTGAGCTGCAGCGGTGCGGCCGGCGGCAGCACGGTGCAGTGTTCGTTCGGCACGGTCGACGCGCTGGCACAGATCTCGATTGCGATCCCGGTCAAGGTGACCGCGGTCAGCAGCGCCGCGCCGACGCAGTTCACCAACAGCGCGACCGTCACCACCGATTCCAAGGACGAGCAGCCGTCCAACAACAGCAACAGCGGCATCGTGACCGTGGTGTCGTCGTCGCTCGCCGGCGCGGTCTATGTCGATGCCGATAACGACGGGGTGCGCGATGCCGGCGAAAACGGCATCGCCAATATCGCGGTGACGCTGAGCGGCACTGCCTTCGATGGCACGCCGATCACGCGCAGCACGACCACCAACGCCAGCGGCGCCTACGTGTTCGACCGGCTGCCCGAGGGCACCTATCAGATCGGCGAAGGCCCGGTCAACAACGCCGCGTACGCGGACGGCCGCGACACCATCGGCTCGGCCGGCGGCACGGTCGGCAACGACGTGTTCAGCAATATCCCGCTGCCGGGCAATACCGCGGCGACCAGCTACCTGTTCGGCGAGATTCCGGCCAGCGGCATCAGCGGCCGTGTCTATCACGACCGCGATGCCGACGGCGCGATCGACGGCGGCGAGCCTGGCATCGCGGGCGTGACGGTGACGCTGACCGGCACCGACGATCTCGGCGCGACGGTCACGCGTACCGCGACTACCGATGCCACCGGCGCCTACAGCTTCACCGGCCTGCGTCCGGGCAGCTACACCGTGACCGAGACCCAGCCGGGCGACTATCTGCCCGGCCGCACCAGCGCGGGCACCGGCACCAACGGCGCCAGCGGCGGCTCGGTGTCGGGCGGCCCGACCGGCAACGCGGTGCAGGCGATCGCGCTGACGCTGAACGGCAGCGTGGCCAACGTCAACTTCGGCGAGGTCAAGGCTGCGCAGATCGGCGGCTCGGCCTATATCGATACCAATGGCGACGCGACGCGCCAGCCGGGCGAAACTTTCGGCCTGCCCAACGTCACCGTGACGCTGAGCGGCACCGACGATCTTGGCGCCGCGGTCAACGCCACCGCCACGACCAACGCCACGGGCGGCTACAGCTTCGCGAACCTGCGCCCCGGCACCTACACGGTGACCGAGACGCGCCCGGCCAGCATCAGCGCCACCGGCACGCAGGTCGGCACCGGCGCCGCCACGCCTGGCACCGGCAGCACCAACGCCGCGACGCAGGTTATCGCGGGCATTGGCCTGGTGTCGGAAAGCAATGCGGTCAACTACAACTTCGGCCACCAGGGCGACACGCAGCTGACCGGCTCGGTCTATGTCGACCTGAACAACAACGGCCGGCGCGATACTGGCGAGCCCGGCATCGCAGGCGTGGCGGTGTCCCTGTCCGGCAATACGGGCGCGGGCGCGGCGGTGTGTTCGGTCTACCCATGTACGACCACCACGGACGCCAACGGCAACTACGCCTTTGCCAATCTGCCTGCCAGCGATGGCAGCGGCTATTCGGTGCGCGAGCGCGACGGCGCCGGCAATCCGTCGGCGCTGCTGAGCGCCTATGCCGACGGCACGGACCGTGCCGGTTCGGTCGGCGGCGCGCCGGTGGGCAGCGCCGGCAACGACGTGATCAACGGCGTGGTGGTGCAGCAGAACCAGCTCGGCGCCGGCTACGACTTTGGCGAACTGGGCGGCCGCGTATCGGGCTCGGTCTATGTCGATGCCGACAACGACGGCGTGCGCGGCAGCGGCGAGACCGGCATCGGCGGCATCGCGGTGCGCCTGGGCGGCAATACCACGACCGGCATCGATATCTGCACGCTGGTCAATTGCAATGCGACCACCGCGGCGGACGGCGGCTATCGCTTCGAAGGCCTGCCGGCCGGCACCTATACGTTGGTCGAGACGCAGCCGCCGCAGTACGGCGACGGCAAGGAGTCGGCAGGCACGCCCGCCGGCACCGTCAACCACGCGCTCTTCGACGGCACGCCCGGCGCCAACACGATCGGCAACATCACGCTGGCTCCAGGCCAGGAAGGGCGCGACTACCACTTCGGCGAGCGCCTCGGCGGCCTCGGCGGCGCGGTCTACAGCGACCTGAACAACAACGGCCTGCGCGATGCCGGCGAGCCGGGCATCGCCGGCGTGCAGATCCGCCTGAGCGGCACCGATGCCGCTGGCCAGGCGATCACCCGCACGGTGACCACCGGCGCGGACGGCGGCTACGTGTTCACCGGCCTGCCGAAGTCCGGCGCCGGCGGCTACCAGCTGGAGCAGCAGCAGCCGGCCAACTACCTGGACGGCAAGACCACCGCCGGGGAGCTCGGCGGCAGCGGCTGCGCCGGCTGCTGGACCACGGCACCGAACCAGGTGCCGAACCTCAGCCGGATCGGCAATATCGTGTTCGATCCGCTGCAGAGCGGCACGAACTTCAACTTCGGCGAAGTCGGCGGCGGCAGCATCGCCGGCAAGAGCTGGTTCGACGACAACGGCAACCGCGTGCAGGACGCGGGCGAAGGTTCGCTGCCGAACATCACGATCACGCTGACCGGCATCGACGATCTCGGCCAGCCGGTCAACCGCACGGTGCAGACCGGCGCGGACGGCAGCTACCGCTTCGACGGACTGCGGCCGAGCGACGCCGCGGGCTACACGATCACCCAGACGCAACCGACCGCTTATATCGACGGCGGCGTGGTGGTCGGCAACCGCGGTGGTACCGCGGGCACCAACCAGGTCAACGGCGTCAGGATCGACAGCGGCGTGGCCGCGGCGGGCTACGACTTCCCGGAGCGTGCCTCGGGCCTCAGCGGCTCGGTCTACGTCGACATCAACGCCAACGGCCGCCGCGACAGCGGCGAGCCCGGCATCGCCGGCGTCACGGTCGCACTGTCCGGCCCGGTCACGCGCACCGCGACGACCGATGCCGATGGCCGCTACCGCTTCGGCGACCTGCCGGCCGGCACCTACACCGTGACCGAACAGGGCGGCCCGGCGCTGGCGATCTACAAGGATGGCCAGGAGACCGTCGGCAGTGCGGGCGGCACGGCCGGCAAGGACACCATCGGCAATATCGTGCTGGACGCCGGCGTGCCGGCGGGCGGCTACGACTTTGGCGAACTGACCGGCGACAAGGGCAAGATCACCGGCCAGGTGTGGATGAACAAGCCGGGCGGTTCGCGCGAAGTGCGCGAGGGCGACGAGCCGCCGCTGGGCGGCTGGCGCGTGGTGCTGTACAAGGACGGCGCGCCGGTCGGCTCGGTGGCCCCGGTGTTCACCGATGCCAGCGGCCGCTATACGCTGGACAACGTGCCGGCGGACAACGGCTACGAGCTGCGCTTCTTCAATCCGGGCGGCGCGCTGTACGGCTATCCGGTGCCGAATCCCGCCAACGGCGTGGTATGCCCCCCGCAGAGCAACGATCCGCGCTGCGCCAGCGGCGGCCGGCGCGACGTGTCGGCGATCTTCGACGTCGTGGTGGCCTCCGGTGCCACGGTGATCGAGGAAAACCTGCCGGTCGATCCGACCGGGGTGGTCTACGACGCCGTCAGCCGCAATCCGGTGCGCGGTGCGAAGGTCACGCTGATCGGCCCGGACGGTGCGCCGGCGCGGCCGGAGTGGGTGGTGGGCGGCGCGCCCAATGTCGAGCAGACCACCGGCGAGGACGGCTTCTACCAGTTCCTGCTGACCTCGCAGGCGCCGGCGGGTACCTACACGCTGCGCGTGGTGCAGCCCGCCGCGTATCTGCCCCCGCCTTCGGGCATGCTGCCGCCCGCCAGCGGCGTGTTGCCGGCCGGCGGTGGCGGCCTGCTGCAGGTCGTGCCGACGCCCGGCGCGCCGCGCGGCAACGACACGGTGCTCTGGTACAACGCCTTCGCCTTCGGCGCGGTGCCGGCGCAGATCGCGCACAACCACATCCCGCTCGATCCCGTGCTCGGCGGCGCGCTGCGCGTGGTCAAGACCACGCCGATGCTGAACGTGATGCGCGGCTCGCTGGTGCCTTACACCATCGCGGTGACCAACACGCTGAACGCGCCGCTGACGCATATCGCGGTGCGCGACCTGCTGCCGCCGGGCTTCAAGTACCGCAGCGGCTCGGGGTCGATCAACGGCGTCGGCTCCGAACCGCGCGCCAACGGCCGAGAGATGACCTGGCCGGTGCAGACCTTCGCCGCGGGCGAGACCAAGACCTACCGGCTGGTGCTGCTGGTCGGTACCGGCGTCAGCGAGGGCGAGTACACCAACCAAGCCTACGCGCTGAACGCGATCGCCAACCTGCAGGCGTCCAACACGGGCGCGGCGACGGTTCGCATCGTGCCCGACGCGGTGTTCGACTGCACCGACATCATCGGCAAGGTGTTCGACGACCGTAATGCCAACGGCTATCAGGACGACGGCGAGCCGGGCATTCCGAACGTGCGCGTCGTCACGGTGCGCGGGCTGCTGGTGACCGCCGACGCCAAGGGCCGCTTCCACGTGCCCTGCGCCGATATTCCGCAGGCGGACCGCGGCTCGAACTTCGTGATGAAGCTCGACGAACGCACGCTGCCGTCGGGCTATCGCGTGACCACCGAGAACCCGCGCGTGGTCCGTGCCACGCGCGGCAAGATGGTCAAGCTCGATTTCGGCGCGGCGATCCATCGCGTGGTGCGCATCGAGGTCGATGCCAAGGCCTTCGCCAACGAAGGCAACGAGCTGCGGCCCGAATGGCAGCGCGAGCTCGGCAAGCTGGTGCCGGTGCTGGAGGCCGGCGTGTCGGTGGTCCATGTGTCGTATCGAGGCAGGCCCGGGGAGACGGGATGGGCGGACAGACGGCTGTCCTACCTGACCGATGCCTTGCGACGACTTTGGGCCGACGTTCCCAATCGTTATCCGCTGCAGATCGAAACCGAGTACGTCGAGGTCCGATAATGAAAACAATCCATCGACGTCGCACGGCCGTGCTGGTCGGGGCCCTGTTCGCGGGTACGCAGGGAAATCTGTGGGCGCAGGGCGCGCCGGGAGCCGGCGCGCCGGCCAACGCGTCCACCATGCCCACCACGCCTGCCGCCAACGCAACGAAGGGCGCGGTGCCGCCGCTGATGCGGGGCCTGTCGGAGACGGGCCGCCGCGATGACGACAGCCGGCTGTTCGAGCGCGCCATGCCCGCCTCGGCGGAGCGGCCGCTGCGGCTGGACGGCTTCACGCCATCGGAGATCGTGCAGATGCGTGCCGCCGGCGCGCAGCCGCCGCAGGGCGAGCCGCTGCTGCGCGAGCAGGTCTCCGATGCCGGCGGCGCGCTGTTCGATTCCGGCGAGGCCGAGCTGACGCCGGCCGCGCGGCAGGCGCTCGACGCCATCGTCGCAAAGTATCGCGGGCAGCCGGACGTGTCGATTCGCGTCACCGGCCATACCGACGACCAGCGCCTGTCGCGCCGGACCGCGGCGCGCTTCGGCGACAACCAGGGACTGTCCGAGGCGCGGGCGCTGGCGGTGGTGCGCCATCTGGCCGATGGCCTGAAGGTGCCCGTCGACCGCCTGGCGGTGCAGGGCCGCGGCGCGGCAGAGCCGGTCGCCGACAACGCCAGCGAGGCGGGTCGTGCGCAGAACCGGCGCGTGGTGGTCGAGATCAGCGCGACCGTGACGCGTGCGGCAGCGCCGGCCAGGGCCGACGATGCCAGCTGCCGCCCCGCCGCGAGCGGCGACGGCGCGCTGCCGCCGTTCCGCGTCACCGTCGATGGCAAGCCGATCGACGCGGCGCCGACCAGCGAGGCCGATGCGCAGCGCTGCGTCGACGTGGCGCTGGCCAACGCCGATATCCAGATCCGCTACGACCCGATGCAGGTCACGCCGGCGCTGAACGCCTGGGTGTCGCCGGAGAACGTGGCGCGCGGCGAGACCGTGCATTTC
The DNA here is from genome assembly GCF_021213615.1 of Cupriavidus sp. UGS-1. Classification (NCBI taxonomy): domain Bacteria; kingdom Pseudomonadati; phylum Pseudomonadota; class Betaproteobacteria; order Burkholderiales; family Burkholderiaceae; genus Cupriavidus; species Cupriavidus sp. UGS-1. The sequence goes on from NZ_JAJQJF010000001.1 coordinate 497,865, forward strand.
CGCACCTGGACCAACTACAAGGCCTGGATCGCGCGCGGCGAAATCCGCGTGTTCCGCGCGGACCAATCGCTCGACGAGACGCCCTATGCGGTGGTGCCGGTCGTGCGCCCCGACGACATCGCCTGGCAGCCGCCGGTCGATGCGCCCGAGTCGATGCGCTTCGTGCTGCGGGTCTACGATCAGCGCGGCCGCTTCGACGAGACCGCGGCCAAGCCGCTGCGCCTGCTGGCGCGCGTGCGCGGCTTCGCCGATGCCGACAGCGCCGAGCGCGAGCGGCTGGCCGGCTATGGCGAGAACAGCCGCATCGTGCGCAACATCCCGGTCGCGGGCGGCACGGTGACCGTCAACGGCACCGCGATTCCGAAGGGCTATCGCGTCGATGCGCTGGGCGATGCCGTGCCGGTCGATCGCAACGGCGCCTTCGTCACGCGCCAGATTGTCGCCGCGGGCTCGCAGCAGGTTCGCGTCTCGGTCAGCGATCCGAACGGCGGCGGCACCACCTTCGTGCGCAACCTGGTGGTGGCCGACAACGACTGGTTCTATATCGCGCTGGGCGACCTGACCGTGAGCCGCAATTCGACGGCCGGTCCGGCCAGCATGGTCGCGGTCGACGGCAAGGACACTTACGACAAGCGCACCTCGGTCGAGGGCCGCGGCGCTTTCTACCTGAAGGGCAAGATCAAGGGCGAATACCTGCTGACCGCGGCGGCCGACACGCGCGAGCAGCCGTTCTCGGATCTGTTCTCGAACTTCGCCAGCAAGGATCCGCGCTATCTGCTGCGCCGGATCGACCCGGACCAGTTCTATCCGGTCTATGGCGACGACTCCACCATCGTCGACGACGCGCCGACCCAGGGCAAGTTCTTCGTCAAGCTCGAGCGCGGCGATTCGCACGTGATGTGGGGCAATTTCCAGACCACGTGGACCGGCACCGAGCTGACGCAGTATTCGCGCGGACTGTACGGCGCGAACCTGCTGTGGCGCTCGGAGGACAGCACCGCCGCCGGCGAGCGGCAGTCGAGCGTCAACGTGTTCGCGGCCGAGCCCGGCACGCTGCAGTCGCGCGAGGAATTCCGCGGCACCGGCGGCTCGTTGTACTACCTGCGCCGGCAGGATGTGACGATGGGCTCGGAGCGGCTGTGGATCGAAGTGCGCGACCGCGACTCGGGCCTGGTGCTCGAGCGCACGCCGCTGCAGCCGGGCGGGGACTATGACATCAACTACCTGCAGGGCCGCGTCACGCTGCGCGCGCCGCTGTCGGCGGTGGCCGACGGCTCGGGCATGCTCGTGCGCACCGGTGCGCTGCCCGGCAATCCGGTCTACCTGGTGGCGACCTACGAGTACGTGCCCGGCATGACCGAAGTCGATGGGCTCGCCTATGGCCTGCGCGGATCGCACTGGTTCAACGACTATCTGCAGGTCGGCGTGTCGGGCTACCGCCAGGGCGGCGGGCAGGGGCGCCAGAGCCTGTTCGGCGTCGACGCGACGCTGCGCTACCGGCCCGGCACCTATATCAAGGTCGAAAACGCGCGCTCGACCGGCACGGGCGCGGGCACGCAGGCGTCGCTCGATGGCGGCTTCGCCTTCGCCGGCTACGCGTCCACCGGCGATCCCGCCAATGCGCAGCGGGTCGAGGGCGCGGTCGAGCTCGGCGACCTGGTACCCGACGCCAGGGGCCGCGTCAGCGCCTATTGGCAGAACCGCGAGCAGGGCTTCTCCGGCCCCGGTCAGATCGGCTTCGGCGGCGAGGCGACGCGCCAGCAAGGCGCGCGCGTCGACCTGCCGGTGGGCGAGGACACGCGTGTGATCGCCCGCGCCGACAAGCGCGATGCCGTCAGCCAGGACACCTCGTCGGCCGAGGCCAGCGTCAAGCACCAGCTCAACGAGCAGTGGGCTGCCAGCATCGGCGCCCGCAGCGACGAGCGCGGTACCGCCTCGCCGCTGGTGCAGAGCGCCTGGCTGGCGCAGCAGGGCCGGCGCACCGATGTGGTGGCGCGGGTCGACTACAAGCCCGAGACCGAACCGGTGCCGCCGGCCACTGGTACCGAGCCTGGCAAGCCGCCCGCGGCCACGCCGCCGTGGGACGCCTATGGCTATGTGCAGCAGACCGCCCAGCGCACCGGCTCGCGCAGCGACAACGATCGCGCCGGGGTCGGCGGTACCTGGCAGGTCAGCGACCGCCTGCGCCTCGGCGCCGAGGCCTCGCAAGGCGATGGCGGCTTCGGCGGCAAGCTGTCGGGCGACTGGCGCGTCAACGATCGCAGCAATCTCTATCTGCAGTACGCGATGGAGACCGAGCAGCCCGACCTCGGCTATCGCGGCCGCTTCGGATCGCTGACGGGCGGCGGCCGTACCCGCATGTCGGACACCGTGGCGCTGTTTACCGAAGCGCGCTACGCCTACGGCAGCGGCCCGCAAAGCCTGACGCAGGCCTTCGGCGTCGAATACGCGCCGACCGACAAGTGGACCTATGGCCTGCGTGCCGAGGCCGGCCGCGTCTCGGACCTGTTCGCCGGCGACATCAAGCGCTGGACCACCGGCGCGTCGGTCGCCTACAAGGACGACCGCCTGAAGGCGACGTCGATGCTGGAATTCCGCCGCGAGCAGAGCAACGTCTCGGGAGACCGGGACAGCTGGCTGTTCCGCAACACGGTGGGCTACCAGGCCACGCCGGCGTGGCGGCTGCTGGGCAAGTTCAATCTGGCCGCCAGCTCGTCGAGCCGGGGTGTGTTCTTCGATGGCGACTTCACCGAGGCGGTGCTCGGCGCCGCGTACCGGCCGGTCGACAACAACCGCTGGAACGCGCTGTTCAAATACACCTACTTCTACAACCTGCCGTCACCGGGCCAGTACACGCCGGGCAGCGGCTCGTTCAATCCGGTGGTTGCCGATTACTCGCAGAAGAGCCAGGTGGTGTCGGTCGATGCGATCTGGGACGTGATGCCGGTGCTGTCGCTGGGCGCGAAGTACGGCCTGCGCTGGGGCAGCCTGAAGCCGACCAAGGCGGCGGGAGAGTGGTTCTCGAGCACGGCCCAGCTGGTGGTGCTGCGCACCGACTGGCACGTGGTGCATCAGTGGGACGCGGTGCTGGAGTTCCGCCGGCTGTGGGCGCGCGAGGCGCAGGATGCGCGCGCCGGCGTGCTGGCGGCGGTCTATCGGCATGTCGGCAAGAACACGAAGATCGGCGTCGGTTTCAACTTCACCGATTACTCGGACGACCTGACCGATCTGTCGTACCGCCACCGCGGCTGGTTCCTGAACGTGGTCAGCGCGTTCTGAGCCCGGCGTGCCCCGCGTGCCCTGGCGGCTGCAACGCCGCCGGGCGCGCGCGCCGGCCGAAGGCGGGAGCGCTCAGCAGCGTGCCGGCGCGGGGAGCAACAGCGAGTCCGGCGTCGCGCCCGCCAGCGTGCCGAGCGGCGAGCGCGGCGGCATATGGCGATACTGGCTCAGTTCCCGCCCCGGCAGCACGGCGGCGATCGGGCACATGGCGGCGGCGGGATGCGACGCGTGGCGGTCTTCCCCCTCGGCGGCATCGTCGCCGGTGTCCCGTTCGCTGTCCGCCCCGGTGCAGCCGGCCTGCTCGCGCCCCAGCAACTGCGCTTCGGCCTGCAGCTTCAGCGCCGCGTGCCGGCTCATCAGCGGCGTGGCCGCGGTCGCCTGCGCCGTGCCGCACGTCGGCTTCGCCGTGCCCGCGAGTCCCGGCAAGGGCAGGGCCACCATGGCCAGGGCGACAGACAGCAGGAGGCGTTGCGGCAGACGGTTCACGAGCGGATCGGCGGGTGTCGGAGGGGTTGGAGAAACGGGAAGGACGTGTCGAAGGTCCGCGGCAGGCACTGCGGCGGCGGCCATCCGCACGGTCAGGCCGCATTGTACCCGCAGGCCCTCGAACACGACCCTGACGGCAACATGACAAAGCTGAAAGGCAGCGAGTCCCTGCGGTGCAGCGGCGCATAATGACGGCGCCCTTGCGGTATGGCCGCGAGGCACGCGGCGCCAGCGCGACGGCACCGGCGCCGCCAACCCTTCATCGACACGATCGACCCAGGAGACGGACATGCAGATACAGCCTTATCTCTATTTCGGCGGACGCTGCGAGGAGGCGCTGGCCTTCTACGGCAAGGCGCTCGGCGCCAAGGTCAACATGATGATGCGGTTCAGCGAGATGCCGGCCGAGGAAGGCGAAGCCGGCGACGGCCAGCCGCCGCTGCCGGCCGGCTGGGACGACAAGATCATGCATGCGAGCGTGACCGTCGGCCAGAGCGAGGTCCTGGCGTCGGACGGCATGCCGGGCGCACCGCCGGAGGCCTTCGCCGGCTTCAGCCTGTCGATCGTCGCGCCGTCCCTGGACCAGGCGCGCCAGTGGTTCGACGCGCTGTCCGAGGGCGGCCGCGTGATGATGCCGATGCAGAAGACCTTCTGGTCCGAGGGCTTCGGCATGCTGCAGGACCGCTTCGGGCTGAACTGGATGGTCAATGTGACGCACTGAGGCGGCGAGAGGCGGCGCGAGGCGGCGCGAGGCGGCAAGGGGCGGCAAGGGGCGGCAAGGGGCGGCAAGGGGCGGCAAGGGGCGGCAAGGGGCGGCAAGGGGCGGCAAGAGGCGCCGAGAGGCGGGGACGCGCGGCATCAGGCGCGGACTTCAGAAAATGACCGCGCCGGAGGTAGGGTGGCTTGACCCTGTAGCGGCTACAGGCTATTCAATGCCACCGATGCCACAGCCCACGGAACCTTCGATGGCCAGACTCTCGCCGGAAGACCGATCCTCCACCAGTTCCTCCTCCAGTCCGTCCACCAGCGCCGCCCCCTGCTGCGACGCGAAAGCAGGCGCCTGCGGCGGCCCCGCGCCAGCCGAGGGCCACACCCAGGGCCACGATCATGATCACGGCCCTGACCACGTCCATGATCACGTCCATGACCACGGCCACGATCATGGGCACCACCATGAGGGCGGCAGCGATCATCGCGACGCCGCCCCGGCCACCTCCGACTCCCTGACTTCCTCCTGCTGCGGCAGCGCCTGCGGCGCCATCGCGATGCCTGGCGCGCCGACGGAAACCGCGGCGCCGTCCGGCGCCCGCACCGCGCGCTTTCGCATCGAGGCGATGGACTGCCCGACCGAGGAGGCGCTGCTGCGCGGCAAGCTGGGCGGCATGCCGGGCGTGGCGGGGCTGCAATTCAATCTGATGCAGCGGATTCTCACCGTGCACCACACGCTCGCATCCGAGCAGCCGCTGGTGGCGGCGATCGCCAGCGTCGGCATGCAGGCCGAAACCCTGGCCGCCGAAGGCGTCGCCTCGCCCTCGACTGCCCAGGCCGCGCCGGCGCCGGCCACGCCGTGGTGGCCGCTGGCGCTGGGCGGGGTCGCCGCTCTGGGCGCCGAGCTGGCCGAATGGTTTTCCGTGGCGACGCCGTGGCTGCCCGCGGCCTTTGCGCTGGTGGCGATCGCCGTGGCGGGCCTGGGCACCTACCGCAAAGGCTGGATCGCGCTGCGCAACCGCAATCTGAACATCAACGCGCTGATGAGCATCGCGGTAACCGGCGCGCTGCTGATCGGCCATTGGCCCGAAGCGGCGATGGTGATGGTGCTGTTCGCGCTGGCCGAGCGGATCGAGGCGGCCTCGCTGGACCGCGCGCGCAACGCCATCCGCGGCCTGATGGCGATGGCGCCGGAGCAGGCCACCGTGCTGCAGCCCGACGGCGCCTGGCTGGCGGTGCCCGCGGGCGGCGTGTCGCCCGGCGCGGTCGCGCGGCTGCGGCCCGGCGAACGCGTCGCGCTCGACGGCCGCGTGCTGCGCGGGCAGTCGGCGCTGGACCAGGCGCCGATCACCGGCGAGAGCGTGCCGGTCGACAAGCAGGCCGGCGATCTGCTGTTCGCCGGCTCGATCAACCAGACCGGCGAGCTCGAGTACGAAGTCACCGCGCCGGCCTCCGATTCGACGCTGGCGCGCATCATCCACGCGGTCGAGGCGGCGCAGGCGAGCCGCGCGCCGACGCAGCGCTTCGTCGACCGCTTCGCGCGTATCTACACGCCGACGATCTTCGTGATCGCGCTGCTGGTCGCCGTACTGCCGCCCTTGCTGGCCGGCGGCGCCTGGCTCGACTGGATCTACAAGGCGCTGGTGCTGCTGGTGATCGCCTGTCCGTGCGCGCTGGTCATTTCGACGCCGGTCACCATCGTCAGCGCGCTGGCCGCGGCCGCGCGCCACGGCATCCTGATCAAGGGCGGCGTCTATCTGGAGCAGGGCAAATCGCTGCGCTGGCTCGCGCTGGACAAGACCGGCACCATCACGCACGGCCGGCCGCAGCAGATCGACTACGCGCTGCTGTCCGGCGCACCGGAGCGCGCCCGCGCGATAGCGGCGAGCCTGGCCGCGCGTTCGGACCATCCGGTATCGGCGGCGGTCGCCGCGGCGGCGCGGCGCGAGGGCGTCGACACGCTGGACGTTCAGGACTTCGAGGCGCTGCCGGGCCGCGGTGTCGCAGGCAAGGTCGACGGCCATCTGTACTGGCTCGGCAATCATCGGCTGATCCACGAGATGGGGCTGTGCTCGGAGGCGCTGGAGTCACGGCTCGAGGCGATCGAGCGTCAGGGCCGCACCGTGGTGCTGCTGGCGGGCGGCGATCCGGGTGCCCTCGGCGTCCATGCGCTGTTCTCGGTCGCCGACACCGTCAAGCAGACGAGCCGTGATGCCATCGCCGAACTGCACGCGCTCGGCGTCGGCACGATGATGCTGTCCGGCGACAACCCGCATACGGCGCAAGCGATTGCGGCGGAGGTCGGCATCGACGAGGCCCGCGGCAATCAGCTGCCGCAGGACAAGGCCGAGGCCGTCGCGGCGCTGACCGCGCAGACCGCTGCAAGGCAGGGTGCGCCGCATGGCCGTGTCGGCATGGTCGGCGACGGCATCAACGATGCGCCGGCGCTGGCGCGCGCCGACATCGGCTTCGCGATGGGCGTGGCCGGCACCGACACCGCAATCGAGACCGCCGACGTCGCGCTGATGGACGACGACCTGCGCAAGATCCCGGCCTTTATCCGGCTGTCGCGCCGCACCGGCACGGTGCTGGCGCAGAACATCGCGCTGGCGCTCGGCATCAAGGCGGTATTCCTGGCGCTGACCGTGGCGGGGCTGGGCACGATGTGGATGGCGGTGTTCGCCGACATGGGCGCGAGCCTGCTGGTCGTGTTCAACGGGCTGCGGCTGGCGGGGCGGCTGCGCTGAGCGCCGGCGCGCGCCAGCGTCGGCAGATTCCGCTTCAGCGCTGGACGATCAGCTCGCCGCTGCGCCCCGGTACCGTGCCCCAGGCCAGCGGCAACTGCGGCAGCCGATTGCGATCGAGCTGCCCGTACAGCGCCGCCAGCGGCGCCAGCCGATGTCCCTGCCGGCGCCATCCGTGCAGCAGACGCTCGAACACCGGGGCCAGCTTGCCGCCCTCCAGTTCCGCATGCAGCGTGAAGACCTGGTCGCGGCCGTCTTCGGTGCGCGAGAGCAGCGCCTCGTGCACGTTGCCCTCGTCGATGCCATCGGCGCCGATCAATTCGTCCAGCGTCGGCAGCGTGGTCGGCAGCTGCACGTGGCGGCACGGCTTGCCGTCGAGCACCGGCACATAGGGCTCGGTGCCGCGGCCATCCGACGCATAGCGCAGGCCCCAATCGTCGAGCTGCCGGAACGCTTCCGCATTCATCTGCCAGCCGGCGGCGCCGTGCGTGGCCGGGGGCGCGCCGAACACCGCTTCGAAACGCTGCCACGCCCGCCGCATCTGCGCGCGCGTCCACGCGGCGTCGCGCGAGCGCACGTGGTCCTGCCAGTAGACGTGGTCCCAGGTATGGATGCCGCATTCGTGGCCGGCGCCGCGCGCCGCGCGCATCGCCTCGGCCGCGCGCAGGCCGATGTCCGGGCCCGGCAGCAGCACGCCATACATCAGCGTGCGCAGGCCGTAGTGCGAGACCACCGAGGTACGCGACACCTTGCGCAGAAATCCCGGGCGGAACACGCGCCGCAGCGCCCAGCCGGTATGGTCCGGTCCGAGGCTGAACAGGAAGGTCGCGCGGGCGTCGTGCGCGCGCAGCAGCGCGATCAGCTTCGGCACGCCCTCGCGCGTGCCGCGCAGCGTGTCGACGTCAACCTTCAGGGCGATCGTGGCCATCGATGTCGTGCCTCGCCGGCCTAGTTGCCCGAATCCACCAGCGTGCGGGCCTCGATCACCTTCTCGCGATAGGCCTCGAAGATCCGCCGCAGCGATTCGGCCATCGTCACCGTGGGCTGCCAGCCGAGTTCGCGCATCGTGTTGTCGATCTTCGGCACGCGGTGCTGCACATCCTGGTAGCCGTTGCCGTAGAACTCGCCCGACGACGTTTCCAGGATCCGGCTATGGCGCGCGCTTTCGGCGTACTCGGGATAGTCGGCGGCCATCCGCAGCATCATCTCGGCGAGCTCGCGCACCGAATGGACGTTGCCTGGGTTGCCGATATTGAAGATCTTGCCGCTGGCGATGCCGCCGGGATTCTCGATGATCCGCATCAGCGCGCTGATGCCGTCCGAGATATCGGCGAACGCGCGCTGCTGCGCGCCGCCGTCGACCAGCCGGATCGGCTCGCCGCGCACGATATGGCCGAGGAACTGCGTGACCACGCGCGAGCTGCCTTCCTTCGACTCGAAGATCGAATCCAGCCCCGGCCCGATCCAGTTGAACGGCCGGAACAGCGTGTAGTTCAGGCCCTGCTCGATGCCATAGGCGTGGATCACGCGGTCCATCAGCTGCTTGGAGCAGGCATAGATCCAGCGCGGCTTGTTGATCGGGCCGTAGACCAGCGGCGAGGACTCGGGATCGAACGCCTCGTCGCCGCACATGCCGTAGACCTCCGATGTCGACGGGAACACCAGGTGCTTGCGGTACTTGACCGCGGCGCGGACGATCGGCAGGTTGGCCTCGAAGTCCAGCTCGAACACCCGCAGCGGCTGCCGCACGTAGGTCGCCGGCGTGGCGATCGCCACCAGCGGCAGCACGGCATCGCACTTGCGGATGTTGTACTCGATCCATTCCTTGTTGATCGTGATGTCGCCCTCGAAGAAATGCATGCGCGGATGGTTGACCAGCTCGCCCAGGCGGGCCGTCGACATGTCCATGCCATAGACTTCCCACGACGTGGTTTCGAGGATGCGTCGCGTCAGATGGTGGCCGATGAAACCATTGACGCCGAGGATCAGGACTTTCTTCATGGACTTCCGGACTTCAGGCTTGAGGAGAAGACTGCAGCAGCGCGGCAAGCGCGGCCGGGGACAGCGGTGCGTTGCCGCGGGACAGCGCGTCGGACAGCGCGTCGATCAGCACCAGGCCGCCGTCGCCGCACAGGCCGACGATGCGGCCGTCGATGACGTGCAGACCGGGGGGGAGACCGGCCAGCACCTGCCTGGGCGGCATCTCGGCCGGCAACGGGCGGCGCGCGCGTTCGACCACCAGCCGGTGGCCCTTCCATTCGGTGAAGGCACCGGGATAGGGCGGCGCGACCGCGCGGATCAGGTTGTAGACCGCCGCCGCCGGCTGCCGCCAGTCGATGCGGCCGTCCTCGGGACGGCGGCCCGAGAAATAGCTGCCTTCGGCCAGCACATTGGGACGGCGCGGCGTGTTGCCGGCCAGCATCGCCGGCAACACGCGCCACAGCGTCTGCTCGGCCGCCACGGTGACCTTGTCGAAGACCTGCTGCGCGGTGTCGTCCGGCAGGATCGGCACCGCGGTCTGCGCGACGATATCGCCGGCGTCGGGCTTCGCCTCCATCGCGTGCAGCGTCGCGCCGGTTTCGGTCTCGCCATGCAGCACGGCCCAGTTGACCGGCACCCGGCCGCGGTATTTCGGCAGCAACGACCCATGCATGTTGAAGGCGCCGTGCGGTGCCAGCGCCAGCAAGGCCGGCGGAATCAGCGCGCGGTAGTAGAACGAGAACAGCAGGTCGGGCCGTGCCGCCCTGACCGCGGCGGCCAGCGCCGGATCGTTCGGATCGTCGCCATACACCAGCGGCAGGCCCAGCTCCGCGGCGGTGTCGGCCACGCGGCGGAACCAGATCGTTTCATCGGGACGGTCGCGATGCGTGACCACCAGCGCCACCTGCACGCCGCGCGCGTGCAGCACGCGCAGGCAGCGGTCGCCGACGTTGTGGTAGGCGAACACTACGGCGCGCATGGCGGCTTCCGGTCATGACGCGGATCGAGGCGAGCGGGCTCTCCACCTTCGCCGAACTCGTCGAGCCCGCTCCAATCGTCCTGCGCCGCGCGGCGCCCGCCTTCGCCGCGCACCCCATCGCCCTGCGACGCATCCAGAATCGCCTTGATCCGATAACGCGGCCGGTCGCGTACCTGCTGATAGATGCGGCCGACATATTCGCCCAGCAGGCCGATGCCGAACAGCATGATGCCGACCAGGAAGAAGTTGAAGGCGAACAGCGTGAACAGGCCCTGGACCTCCGAGCCCAGCAGGAAACGGCGCACCAGCAGCACCACGAACAGCACGCCGGACAGCAGGGACAGCGCCGTGCCGATCATCGAGAACCATTGCAGCGGCACGATCGAGAAGCCGGTGACCAGGTCGAAGTTCAGGCGCACCAGCTGGTACAGCGAATATTTCGATTCGCCCGCGTGGCGTTCCTCGTGGCCGACCTCGATCTCGACCGGATTCGACGAGAACGTGTAGGCCAGCGCGGGGATGAAGGTATTGACCTCGCGGCAGGCATTGATGGTATCGACCACGCTGCGGTCGTAGGCGCGCAGCATGCACCCCTGGTCGGTCATCCGGATATGCGTGATCCGCTCGCGCAGCCGGTTCATCGCGAACGAGGCGACTCGCCGAAACGCGCTGTCATGGCGCTGGCGGCGGATCGTGCCGACATAGTCGTGGCCGGCGCGGATCGCTTCGACCAGCCGCGGGATTTCCTCGGGCGGATTCTGCAGGTCCGCGTCGAGCGTGATCACCATGCGGCCGCGCGCATGCTCGAAGCCGGCCAGGATCGCCATGTGCTGGCCGAAATTGCCGTTGAACATCACCACGCGCGTGACCTCGGGCCGCTGGCGGAATTGCCGCGCCAGGATCTGGGCCGAGCGGTCGGTGCTGCCGTCGTTGACGAAGACGATCTCGTAGCTGGTGCCCAGGCCGTCGAGCGCCGGGTAGAGCCGGTCGAACAGCGCCTGCAGGCCGGCCTCCTCGTTGTAGACGGGGATCACCACCGACACCTCGATCGGCCGGGCGCGCGGCGGCGAGGGCCGGCCGGGCAACGGCGCGGTCTCGTCGTCGCGAATGCGGGAGGGCTGACCCGGCAGCGGATGCGGCATCGCGCAGGACACCAGCTCGGAAGTTACGGAAGCAGACGTTTGCATGTGTCGTTCAGCGTGGCGCAGACGCGCTCGACATCGGCCTCTTGCATGGCCGGGAAGAGCGGCAGCGTGAGAATGCCCCGCCCGATGCGCTCGGCGTGCGGCAGCATGCCGTCGCGCCAGCCCAGCGAGCGGTAGTACGTAAACAGATGCAGCGCGGGGTAGTGCACGCCGGTACCGATGCCGGCCTCGCGCAGGGCCTGCATCACCGCGGCGCGTCCGCCTCGCAGGCGCTCGGCGGGCAGTACCACTTGAAACATATGCCAGTTCGACAGTGCTGTCGCGGGGTCGCCGGCGACCGGCAGCTCGATGCCGAGTTCGGCAAGGCCATGCCGCGCGGCGGCGTCCATGTAGGCGCGGGCCAGCGCGGTACGGCGCGCGGTGATCGCGCCGAGCCGCGGCAGCTGGGCCAGCCCGATCGCGGCGTTGACGTCGGTCAGGTTGAACTTGCCGCCCGGCACCTCGACATCCATGCCATCGACGCCGCTGCGGATCACGCCCTGTAGGCGCAGCCGCTCGGCGCGCAGCGCCTCGTCCTCGTCGTTCATCACCAGGCAGCCGCCTTCGACCGTCGTGATGTTCTTGTTGGCCTGGAAGCTGAAGCTGACCAGGTCGCCGAAACTGCCGATGCGCCGGCCGCGCCAGCGCGAGTCGATCGCCTGCGCGGCGTCCTCGATCACGCGCAGGCCGTGCTGTTGGGCGATCGCGTAGAGACGGTCCATGTCGACCGGCAAGCCGGCCAGATAGACCGGCAGGATTGCGCGGGTGCGGGGCGTGATCGCGGCCTCGACCGCGTCGAGATCGAGGTTGCGGGTGCGCGGATCGATGTCGACGAAGACCGGGCGCGCCCCGACCGCGACGATCACGTTGGCGGTGGCGACCCAGGTGATCGCGGTGGTAATGACCTCGTCGCCGGGACCGATGCCGGCGATCCGCAGCGCGATCTCCATCGTCGCCGAGCCATTGGCGAACGTGCGCACCGGCCGGCCGTCGAACAGCGCCGACAGCGCGGCCTCGAAGGCCTGCATCTTCGGGCCGGAGGTGATCCAGCCCGAGGCCAGCACCTCGCCGACCGCCGCGATCGCGTCCGCGTCGATGTCGGGCCTGACGAAGGGCAGGAAGGGTTCGGCGGATCGGGTGGAAGCGGGCATCGGGCGAATCGGCAAGGACGTCGGCGTGGATCGGTGGCGAGGAACGGCGGAGGTCAGGAACAGGAAGGTCAGGAACGCGCGATCAGGAACACGCCAGCCAGGATCAGCAGGATGCCGGCCATCCGCAATGGTCCGATCATCTCACCGAACAGCCACCATGCGGCCACCGCGTTGACCACATAGCCGAGCGACAGCATCGGATAGGCCATCGATACATCGACGCGTGACAGACCGACGATCCACACCGCGACGCTGGCGACATAGAGCGTCAAGCCGGCCAGCACCGGCCATTGGGCCAGCACGCGCAGCGCGGTATCGAACAGCGTGGCGCGGTGCAGCGCGATCGCGCCGACCGCATTGACGCCGGCCTTGAGCAGCAGTTGCGCGCAGGCGTTCAGCAGCACGCCGGTCAGGATGAAAGCGAAGGTAGTGATCGTCATCGGTTCGAAGGAATGGCGCGGGTAGCGGCCGGCGGCGGGGCGAAATTGGTGACCACGACGCGGCGCACGTCTTCGGCGACCCGATACATCGGCAACGCCTGAGCCTGCAATCTGGTGTACATCTCCGGCGACATGATGGCCACCGCGGGGCGGCCGCTGCGCCAGGTCTGGGCGAAGCCCTCCAGCGTCGGAATCCACTTGTCCGGTTCCTGCTGCAGGCCGAACTGCAGCTCGTCGGGATGCCAGACCAGCGTCAGCGGATGGCGCAGGTAGAACGGCAGCGTGTGGTCGAGCATGCCGACGCCATAGAACGGCATGTCGTCCTTCAGCACTTGCTGAATCGCCGGCACCAGGTCGATGCCGGAGGTGCGCCGGCCCATCACTTCGTGTCCGAGCAGCGCGACCGTGAAGCTGGTGTACATCGCCAGGCCATAGCAGACGATGCTGGCCAGCCTGCCGTTGCGCCGCGCCAGCCAGTGGGCGAGCAGCACGCCGGCGAACATCACGACGAAGGCGGCGCCGATCCACAGCGCGAAGACCCGGTAATAGGCGTTGGGCGTGTTGTCCGAATCGAGCGTGGCGACCACCGGCGTGGCGGCCAGCCCGAGCACCGACACGGCCAGCATCAGCAGCAGCAGGCGCCGCCAGCCGGTGTCGCCAATGCGGTCCAGCGCGACCCCGGCCAGCATGCCGAGCGCCGGGAAGATCGGCACGATGTAGCCGGGCAGCTTCGAGTTCGACAGGCTGAAAAACACGAAGATGGCGCCGGCCCAGACCAGCATCAGCAGCGCGGGGCGCAGCGGGGCGGCGCCTGCCGGCTGCGCGGCTTCGGTGCGCTCGCGGCGCACCGCGCGCCAGATGCCGGGCGCCAGCGCCAGCCATGGCAGGAAGCCGGCCAGAAGCAGGGGCACGAAGTACCACACCGGGCCCTGGCGATGATGGACGCTGGTGGTGTAGCGCTGCCAGTGTTCGTGGATGAAGAAGAAGCGCAGGAATTCCGGATTGCGCTCGGCGATCAGCCAGAACCACGGCACGGTGATCGCCAGCAGCAGCGCGGCGCCCCACAGCAGATGCAGACGGCGCCACAGCGCGAAGTCGCGGGTGATCGCGGTGTACACGACCAGCACCAGCCCGGGCAGTGCAATTCCGATCAGGCCCTTGGTCAGGATGGCGACGCCCATCGCGGCCCAGCAGCCCAGCATCCAGCCGCGCCGGGCGGCGGGCGTGGTGTCGGGGTGTTGCGCCAGCAGCATGCAGGCCAGCACGCAGGCCAGCGCGCCGCCCAGCGTCATGTCCAGCGAATTGAAGTGGGCGGCGACGCTCCACATCGGTGCGGCCGCCAGCGCCAGCCCGGTCAGCCAGCCGGCGCGCGCCCCGAACCAGCGGCCGGCCGCCCCCATCGACGCGAGCAGGCCGACGAAGCCCGACAGCGCCACGCACAGCCGCGCCTGCCATTCGCCGAGCCCGAAGGCGGTATAGGTCAGCGCCGTCACCCACAGGTGAAAGGGCGGCTTCTCGAAATACTTGACGCCGTTGTAGCGAATCGTGACCCAGTCGCCGCTGGCGAACATCTCGCGCGCGATCTCGGCATAGCGGCCTTCGTCGGAGCGCAGCAGATGGCGGGCGTCCAGCGTCCCGAACCACAGCAGGACGATATAGAGGACGACCAGGGCGATCACCGCCGCGGACAACCCGGCGGCTTGCGTGGTCGGAAAACGGCGCATGAAACTCCTGAAACGGTGCGGCGCGGCCTTGGCCGCTTGCTGACAACCCGCTACGGAGCCATGCGCTCCGTGTGGTGCTTACGACGCCTGTGTCAACGGCGAAGTTCGCATTTTGTGCGAAAGCGATGACACTCGATACCGAAAAATGTCCTACACGGGTCTCGCGAGCGGGTTTCGGGCGGCCCGGGACATATGTCCTGTGCTTTGGATGGCACTTCTTGGCGCTTCGCAGGCGTGTCAAAACGCGGGCGCAAAAAAACCCGCGCGCGGCGGGTTCTGGATTCGCATCGATATCCGCATGGGATATCCCGCATGGATATCCGGATGGGATCGGGCCGCCCCCGGGGTGGCCCGTCCACCGATCTCAGTTGGCTGGCTTGGCGGGCTTGGCCTTCTTCGCCTTGTTGTGGCCGTTCTTCTTGCCCTCGTCCTGGCCCGGCGCCAGGTCGGCGCGGGTGCTCTGGTTGGTTCCCTGGGTATAGGGATCGAACTTGTCGCCGGCCTTGGCGCCCTGGCTGTAGGGGTCGAACTTATCGCCCGCCTTGGCGCCTTGCGAGTACGGGTCGAACTGCTTCTTGCCGCCGGTGTTCTGGGCGTGCGCCGCCAGCGGGGCGATGCCGATGCACAGCGCGATGGCCGTCGCGACGAACTTGCTCATGATGTCTCCTCGAAAGTTGCCGTCCACCGGATGGGCGGCTGACGATGGGCGGGCGTCGACACGCCGCCCGCGCCAGTGTCTCCAACCTGTCTCGAGGCTGTCAAGCGAGTCACATCCGCTGCGGTCAGCGCGTTGCGCTCATGGAAAGCGAGCATTGCCGCGCGCCGGCGCTTCGGTATGCGCCTATTCGGCC
This sequence comes from Cupriavidus sp. UGS-1, assembly GCF_021213615.1. Lineage (NCBI taxonomy): Bacteria > Pseudomonadati > Pseudomonadota > Betaproteobacteria > Burkholderiales > Burkholderiaceae > Cupriavidus > Cupriavidus sp. UGS-1. Next base: position 513,391 of record NZ_JAJQJF010000001.1, read on the forward strand.
ACGGCGTCGGACGGATGCTTCCACGCCTCGCGAACCTCGGCCGATGGGGCGAGCGCCAGGTTGATATTGCGCGCGCCGATCGGCTTCTGGAACCAGCGCTGCTGCAGCGTCTCGATCTGGGGGCTGCCATAGACGCCGGCCAGCGTCTGGTCGACCAGCTGCTTCCATGCCGGGTCTGCCTTCGACAGCATCAGCGCGTTCTGCTCGACCGACAGCGCCGGGCCGACGATGACAAATTGCGACGGGTCCTTGGCGCGGGCGCGCAGGCCGGCCAGCAGCACGTCGTCCATCACGAAGGCCTGGGCGCGGCCGGACTCGAGCAGCAGGAACGATTCGCCATGGTCCTTGGCGTAGATGTCGCGGTAGCCGTACTGGCCCTTGAGCCGGCGCACATGGCGGTCGCCGGTCGAGCCGGCGCTGGTCACCACGGTCTTGCCGCGCAGATCGTCGAGCGAATCGATGCCGGAATCGGCGCGCACCAGCATCCGCACCGCCGACACATAGTGGGAGACGCTGAAGGCGACCTGCTTCTGGCGCTCCAGCGTATTGGTGTTCGGCGCGCAGTCAAGGTCGACCAGGCCATTGACGATGCCCGGGATGCGGTTCTGCGGGGTCAGCGGCATCCAGCGGACCTTCAGGTCCTTCAGGCCCAGTGCCTGGCGCGCGCCCTCGGCCGCGCGCAGGCACAGGTCGACCGCGTAGCCGGCCGGCTGGCCCTTGTCGTCGGCAAACGAGAACGGCAGCGCGGACTCGCGGTAACCGAGCACGATGGTGCCGCTGGAGCGGATCTTGTCGAGGACCGGGCCGTGCAGCGCCTCGGCGCCGGCGGCATGTGCGACGCCGGTGCCGAGCAGAGCGGCCGCGAGCAGCACCGGGCGGAGCGAACCAAGAGAGCGACGGAAAGAGCGGAAGGAAGACAACATGGCGGGGCGATAGAAAACAGCAAAGACCCAAGGGTAGCGATAGGTTTGTCCCGGGGGAACGACAACTTCGTCATAAGTAAATACCCTAGGTCAATGTGCCGAGCCGGACGCAACGGCAGGGAACGACATGCCGATGCCTGCACGTGGCCCCGGGTACAATCCCGGGCCACGCGGTCCGGTGCCGCGCCGCGCACGGGCGCGTCGGGGCCGGGCGGCGAATTCCCGTTCGGTTTCCGTCTTGTCCTCCATCTCTTCGCAACCCGCGCGCCTGGCCGGCATCGATGCGCTCAAGGCCATCGGCTCGCAACTGATCGTGCTGCATCACCTGGCCTTCTACGGGCCGATGTCCGATGCGGCGCATTCCCTCGCCCCCGCCTTGATCGACTGGCTCGCCGACTACGCGCGCATCGCGGTGCAGCTATTCCTGGTGATCGGCGGCTTTCTGGCCGCACGCAGCCTCGCCCCGGACGGCCTGCTGCGCACGTCGCGGCCGCTCGCGGCGCTGCTGCGGCGCTATCGCAAGCTGGCCGTGCCCTTTACCGCGGCGATCGGCCTGGCCATCGCCGCGGCGGCGCTGGCGCGGCAGGGCATGGACCATCCGTCGATCCCGGCGCCGCCGCAATGGGGACAGCTGCTGGCGCACCTGCTTCTGCTGCACGACGTGCTCGATATCGACGCGCTGTCGGCAGGGGTGTGGTATGTCGCGATCGACTTCCAGCTGTTCGGGCTGCTGTTGCTGACGCTATGGCTGGCGCGCCGATTGCCCGCGGACTGGCAGGTCCGCGTGGGCACCGCACTGGTGGCGGCGCTCGCGCTGGCCTCGCTGTTCTGGTTCAACCGGGACGCGGACTGGGACATGTGGGCCATCTATTTCTTTGGCGCCTACGGACTGGGCGTGCTCGGCTACTGGGCGTCGAACCCCGGCCGCTCGGGCTGGTGGCTGGCGGCGCTCGCCGCGGTAGGCATTGCCGCGCTGATGGTCGACCTGCGCTCGCGCATCGCGCTGGCGCTGGCCGTCGCGCTGCTGCTGACGCTCGCACGGCGCGGCGGCTGGCTGGCGGCGTGGCCGCGCGGCCGCGTCTTCGCCACGTTCGGCGCGATCTCGTACTCGGTGTTCCTGGTGCACTTTCCGATCTGTCTGCTGGTCAACAGCCTGGTGTCGCAGCTGGCGCCCGGCATGCCGTGGCTCAATGCGGCGGGCATGGTGCTGGCGTGGTTGGCGAGCAACGCCACCGGTGCGCTTTTTTACCGATATGTCGAATCGCGCGATCCGTTCGCATCGCTTGGCAAGTTGTTGTTGCGCAACCGCGAGGGGCTGGCGCGCTAGGGGGCGTTGCCCATCCGCAACATGGCACGCGCTGCACGATACGTGGGCGCCGCATGAACCGTTGTTGTGCCGTGTTCGGTGAGGCGGCGTACTCAAAAGGGGAAAACGCCCATACGCGCTTGGCATGGCGATTGCCTACCATCAAGGTAAACCTGACCGTTTGGTCAGGATTCACGCCTCGAGGCTGCCATGTCCGATCACATCGTCCTGACCTCGCACGCACGCCGCGACAAGCCGGCCGAGCCGATCCACTGGGGGGCGCCGACCGCGGCCGAACGCGGCCCCGTGATCGCGACGCTGACCAATCCGGCGCACCGCAACGTGATCGGGACGCATGCCGGCGCCTACGCCGTCTATCGCGCGCTGGCGGTGGCTTCGGGCAAGCTGCAGCGCGACCATCGCCCCGACCTGACCGACACGGCGCCGGCCGAGCCGATCGGCCCGCATCCGCAGTGGGGCGATCCCGACACGATCGTGTCGCTGGACCCGTGGGGCCATCTGGTGTCGACCGTCTTCGCCGACCGCATCGCGGCCGGCGTCGATATCCGGCCGACCATCGCGGTTACGCGCGCCCATATCAACATGCCGGAGCTGATGGCGGCGATCGCGGCCGGCCGGCTGATTCCCGATGGCAGGATCCTGTTTGCCAATGGCGATGTGCGCGTCACCAAGGCCGCGGTCGATCCGGTCTGGTATCTGCCCGGCATGGCACGCCGCTTCGGCATCAAGGAAAGCGCGCTGCGCCGCAGCCTGTTCGAGCAGACCAGCGGCATGTTCCCCGAACTGGTGACGCGGCCCGATCTGAAGGTCTTCCTGCCGCCGATCGGTGGCATGACGCTGTATTTCTTCGGCGACGTCAGCCTGCTGGGCAAGCCGCAGACGCCGGTCGCCTGCCGCGTGCACGACGAATGCAACGGCTCGGACGTATTCGGGTCTGACATCTGTACGTGCCGTCCTTATCTGGCGCACGGTATCGAGGTGTGCATCGAGATGGCGCAGCAGGGCGGCGTCGGACTGGTGGTCTACAACCGCAAGGAAGGCCGCGCGCTGGGCGAGGTCACCAAGTTCCTGGTCTACAACGCGCGCAAGCGGCAGGTCGGCGGCGACCGCGCCGAAACCTATTTCGCGCGGACCGAATGCGTGGCCGGCGTGCAGGACATGCGCTTCCAGGAGCTGATGCCCGATGTCTTCCATTGGCTGGGCATTCGTCGCATTGACCGCTGGGCCTCGATGAGCAATATGAAACACGGCGCGCTGGTCGCGCAGGGAATCGAAGTGGTCGAGCAGGTGCCGATTCCCGACGCGCTGATTCCGGCCGACGCGAGGGTGGAGATCGACGCCAAGGTGGCGGCGGGCTACTTCACCCGTTACACGCCTCCGGACGCCACCGAACTGACGGTGGCCAAGGGCAGGGGACTGGACGAATGACAGAACGAGACGATGCAGCATCGATGGGCGCGGCCGGGCAGTCCGGCGTGCAAGCCCGCGCTTCGCGCGAAGGCTGGCAAAGCTGGGTCGAACCCGATCACCCGGCTTCGGCGTTGCTGACGGCGCAGGCGGTGCGGGCGCGCTGCGCCGCGGTGACCGCCGCGGTCGCGGCCGGCGACTCGCAGTGGTTCAGCTGGCATCCGCAGCGGGTCGCGGCGATCGCCGACTATGTGGCGACCACCATCCGCTCGCGCTACCGCGATCTGCAGGTGCCTTACCACAGCCGCTGGCGCCATTTCGAAAGCGGCGGACCGGGCGAGCTGCGCGACCGCTGGGGCATCCTGTGCGAACGCGCCGCGCTGACCGGCGACGATCATCGCGAGGAGCGCGCGCGCATCGGCATCGACCTGGTGATTCCCAGCGTGCTGCTCGACGCGGGCGCCGGGCCGGACTGGCGCTACCGCGATCCGGCCAGCGACCTGAGCCTGAGCCGCTCCGAGGGGCTGGGCGTGGCCAGCTTCGACCTGTTCGCGCGCGGCGGCTTTTCCGCGACGCCGGACGAGCCGCTGCGCTCGGATGCCGAGCGGCTGGCGCAGATCGATCCGTCGACGCTGGCCACCGCCTTCCAGGTCGCGCAGCACAATCCGCTGGTCGGGCTCGAGGGCCGCGCCGGCCTGGTGCGCCGGCTCGGCAAGGTCGCGCAGGCGACGCCGGCCGTGTTCGGCGAGCCCGCCAGGCTCGGCAATCTGTTCGACTATCTGAAGGCGCATGCCAGCGAGGGGCGCATCGACGCGGCCTTCGTGCTGCGCACGCTGCTGGTCGCGCTCGGGCCGGTCTGGCCCGGACGGCTGCAGCTGGAGGGCGTCTCGCTCGGCGACTGCTGGCGCCATCCGGCCAGCCCCGACGGGCTGGTGCCGTTCCACAAGCTGACCCAGTGGCTGACCTACTCGCTGCTCGAGCCGCTCGAGGACGGCGGCCTGACGGTGACCGGGCTCGATGCGCTGACCGGCCTGCCCGAATACCGCAACGGCGGCCTGCTGTACGACTTCGAGTTGATGGTGCCGCGCGATGCGAGCTTTGCCGAGGCGGTGCACCGGGTCGACGAGCCGGCCATCGTCGAATGGCGCGCGCTGACGGTGACCGGCCTGGACCTGGTCGCCGAGGCAACGCGGCAGGCGCTGGGCCTGTCGGCCGACGCCTTCCCGTTGGCGCGCGTACTGGAGGGCGGTACCTGGGCGGCGGGACGGCGCATCGCCGCCAAGCGCCGGCCGGGCGGCCCGCCGCCGTTCGCGATCGACAGCGACGGCACGGTGTTCTGAGTTCCCAGTCCGTGCAGGGCGCGGCCGCCCGCATGCCGTCAGCATGCCGTCAGCATGCCCCCCACGAGCCGCGCGCCTGCACGCCGTCGTTTCGCCCTGGCCAGATCCGGCCACCGCCGCATCGAGGAGTGCCATCATGACCGCCCTGTCTGCCGATCTGTCCGTCGATCCGTCCGTGGCGCTGTCCACGGGGCTTCCCACCGGCATGCCGCCCATCGCGCCGGCCGCCGCGCCTGTGATGGTGGTCGACCATCCGCTGGTGCAGCACAAGGTCACGCTGGTGCGCAGCGAGGACACCACCACCGACAACTTCCGCCGCCTGGTGCGGGAGACCGCGCAGCTGCTGACCTACGAGGCGACGCGGGATCTCGCGATGGAGACCGTGGCGATCAAGACGCCGATCGCGCCGATGCAGTCGCCGATGCTGTCGGGCAAGAAGCTGTGCCTGGTGTCGATCCTGCGCGCGGGCAATGGTTTCATCGACGGCATGCTCGACCTGCTGCCGGCCGCGCGGGTCGGCCACATCGGCCTGTACCGCGATCCGGAAACGCTCGAGCCGATCGAGTACTACTTCAAGATGCCTGACGATATCCAGGAGCGGCAGGTCATCGTGGTCGACCCGATGCTGGCGACCGGCAATTCCGCGATCGCCGCGCTGAACCGGCTCAAGGAGGCCGGCGTCACCGCGCTCAAGTACGTCTGCCTGATCGCCTCGCGCCCCGGCTTGCGGGCCTTGCAGGCCGCGCATCCCGACGTGGCCATCGTCACCGCCGCGATCGACGAACAGTTGAACGAGCACGGCTATATCGTGCCCGGACTCGGCGATGCGGGCGACCGGCTGTACGGCACGCGCTGACGCCGGGGCGCCCGTCCCGGCCCGGCCCGTGAAAGCGCTGCCGTTGCCCCCGCCACGCCGGACCGCGCCATGGACGCGCTAGCTCCCGCCGCGCGCCTGCAGGCGCTGGCCGGCCGCGACGGCAACGCGGGCCGCATCCGCCAGCGCAACGAGGCGCGCATCCTGCGCGCGGCCGAAGGGGTGTTCGCGCGGGCCGGCTTCGCGGGCGCGACCATGGCGGAAATTGCCGCGCGCGCCGGCGTGCCCAAGTCGAACCTGCACTACTACTTCCGCACCAAGCAGGCGCTCTACCGTGCGGTGCTGGCCAACACGCTGCGGCTGTGGCTGTCGCAGGCCGACATCATCAGCGCCGAGCGCTCGCCCGAGGCCGCGCTCGAGCAATACATCCGCGCCAAGATGCGGCTGTCGGCGCGCTATCCCGACGCGTCGCGCGTGTTCGCCAACGAACTGCTGCATGGCGCGCCGGAGATCGGCGACGTGTTGCGCGACGCGCTGCGCAGCCTGGTGGGACGCAAGTCCGTGGTGATACGCGGCTGGATCGCCGCGGGCCGGATGGCGCAGATCGATCCGAGCCATCTGTTCTTCACGATCTGGGCCGCGACACAGACCTATGCCGACTTCGAGGCCCAGATCTGCGCGGTGCTCGGCGTGCAGCGGCTGGAGCGGCGCGATTACGAACGGGCGACCGAGCATCTGGTTGCCCTGGTGCTGCGCGGCTGCGGGCTGACGCCGCCGGCGCCGTCCAACGCGGCAACGCCGTCCCGTCATGGCCGCCGCGCGCGCGCCGCGCCAGCACCTGGAGCGCAGCCCGTCGCCGGCGAACAAGCGACGCCACGGCGCTGCGCGTTCCAGCGCAATGCCGATCCCTTGCCGTAAGGCACACGCAATACCCCCGCATACCCGGAGGCCCGACATGCTCGATCTGATCGTTCGCGACTGCAACCTGCCCGACGGCCGCACCGGCATCGACATCGGCATCGCCGGCGGCCGCATCGTCGCGGTCGAGCCGGCGCTGCCGGCGCAGGCGGCCGAGCAGATCGACGCGGCCGGTCAGCTGGTGTCGCCGCCGTTCGTCGACGCGCATTTCCATCTGGACTCGACGCTGTCGCATGGGCTGCCGCGCGTGAACCAGTCGGGCACCCTGCTCGAGGGCATCGCGCTGTGGGGAGAACTGAAGCCGCAGCTGACGCAGCAGGCGCTGGTCGAGCGCGCGCTGGCGTATTGCGACTGGGCGGTGGCGCGCGGCCTGCTGGCGATCCGCTCGCATGTCGACGTCTGCGACCCGCGGCTGCTGGCGGTCGAGGCGCTGCTGCACGTGCGCGAGCAAGTCCGGCCTTACCTCGACCTGCAACTGGTGGCCTTCCCGCAGGACGGCGTGCTGCGCAGTCCCGGTGCGCTGGACAACCTGAAGCGCGCGCTCGACATGGGCGTGCAGGTGGTCGGCGGCATTCCGCATTTCGAGCGCACCATGGCGGACGGCGCGGCGTCGGTGCGGCTGCTGTGCGAGCTGGCCGCCGAACGCGGGCTGCCCGTCGACATGCACTGCGACGAGACCGACGATCCGATGTCGCGCCACGTCGAGACGCTGGCCGCGGAAACGGTGCGGCTCGGCCTGCAGGGCAGGGTGGCCGGCTCGCACCTGACCTCGATGCACTCGATGGACAACTACTACGTGTCCAAGCTGCTGCCCCTGATGCGCGAGGCGGGCATGGCGGCGATCGCCAATCCGCTGATCAACATCACGCTGCAGGGCCGGCACGACAGCTACCCGAAGCGGCGCGGCATGACGCGCGTGCCCGAGCTGCTGGCCGCCGGCGTGCCGGTGGCGTTCGGCCATGACTGCGTGATGGACCCCTGGTATGGGCTTGGCTCGGGCGACATGCTCGAGGTCGCGCACATGGGCCTGCATGTTGCGCAGATGACCGGGCAGCAGGCGATGCGCGCGTGCTTCGACGCGGTCACCGAGACGCCGGCGCGGATCCTGGGTTTGTCCGACTACGGCATCGCGCCCGGCCGCCGCGCCGACCTGGTGCTGCTGCAGGCCGCCGATCCGGTCGAGGCGCTGCGGCTGCGCGCGGCCCGGCTGCTGGTGATGCGCGCGGGCAAGGTCATCGCCAGCACGCCGCCAGCGACGGCCACGCTGCGTTTGAGCGGCAGGCCGGAGCGCGTCGATTTCCGCGTCGGCGGCGCGGCAGCGGGGCGGTTGCCCGCCAGGTAAATATTTTTTGTGAAAGGGTGTTGACGACCTCCGGTTCGATCTGCATAATTGCGGTCTTCGCATCGCAGCAAACGTGACGAAAGACACGGAAGCGGCGAAACGAAGCCCAGGTGGCGGAATTGGTAGACGCACTAGGTTCAGGTCCTAGCGGTGGCAACACTGTGGAGGTTCGAGTCCTCTCCTGGGCACCAAAATCCTGAAGAGAAGGCCGTTGCAAATCGCAACGGCTTTTTTTTTCGTCTGCGTTTTTCCTTCGCCGACTCTTCCCTTCGTCCGCGCTCTATCCGAGCGCCCGGTCGCGCGGTCCTCGCGTTCTCTCTGCGATTCCCCGCTGCCTCACCCGCCGATTCCATATCGCGACGCGCCGTTTCAGCAGGTGCGCATGGCCGCTGCCGCAGCGCGCGCGTGCGAGCATGGATCGGGTTGACGACCCTAACGGTTGCGTTGCCTTTGACCTATGCTCAGAACAAATCGGGCGCGCGGACATCAGCCCGAAGGTGGTCGCCATGGACATGGTCTTGTTGTCGAGAGAGAGGAAGACCGGCATTGCCGCTGGCCGGGCTTGCGTAGGCACCAACCATCGAAGGACCTGCCGCTGTCGCCGATGGCGCTACGGTTCCTGCGTCGCCGTGCTGCTGAGCGCGATCGCTCAGGCCGAGAGCGGGCCCCCCGGCAGCGAGGCCGTGCTCAGCTGGCAGCCACTGGGCGAGGAAGAGGCCGCCGCGCTGTTGGCCGCGCTGGACCCGGCTACGACGCCGCAACCCACCTCCACCTTTTCACCGCCCGACCCCTTCGAGTCCGCGCCCTCCACCGGGGACGGCGCCGTTCCCCAGCCATCGTCGCCCGAGGCATCGCCACCATCGTCCGCGCCGGTATTGCTGGCCTCGTTGCCGTCGACTCACGCCTCGGCATCGCCTTCGTCTTCGTCCTCCGCATCACGATCCGCGCTGGCGCAAATGGCTGCGGAATCCGACAGCGCGATTCGCGCCGCCCTGGCCGCCGAGCCGCGCGATGGCGCGCGGCGGCCCAGCTGGCTGCTGCACGCCGACGATGCGGCGTCCGCCAGCGGTTTCGTCGACACGCGCGTGCGCACGTTGTCGCTGGCGCTCGACGCGGTGCTGCCGCGCAGCGGGGTCACGATCCAGCCGCGCGTGCAGCTCGCCTACCAGCCGCGCGACGACGGCCTGCCCAACCCCGCGCTGGCCGCGATGCCGGCCGACGACCGCGCGACCGGGCTCGCGGTACGGCTCTACGGGGCACAGCCGACCCGGCTGGCCGGCGTCTATCCCTTCGTCGAGGCCGACCTGTGGCAGGACAGCAGCCGCAAGACCATCAACATCAACGGCACCCGCATCGACACCGACCTGCTGCGCGGCCTGTTCTCGTTCAATATCGGCGCGCATGGCAGCACCCGCGGCGGCGTCAAGATCTGGGTCAAGGTCAAGACCGGGCGCAATGCGGGCGGCATCATCGGCGCCCGCTACCGGTGGTAAGGGAGGGGCAGGGCATCGGCGCGCAAAAAAGGCTTGCGTTCCCATGCCACTGCGATACAATTGCGCCCTCGCGTGCGGCTGTAGCTCAGTTGGATAGAGTACTTGGCTACGAACCAAGGGGTCGTGGGTTCGAATCCTGCCAGCCGCGCCACCTATACGAAGGGCTTCCAGTGATGGAAGCCCTTTTTCTTTGCGCCCACCTCCTGGGTCCGCCTTTGCAGCGGACCTTCGCGCCGGGTCTTCGTGCATGGTCTTCGTGCAGGTTCCTCGTGCAGGTTCCTCGTGCAGGTTCCTCGTGCAGGTTCCTCGTGCTCGGATGCGTGACAGCCGTTACAGCGCGGCGCGACACGATGCTTCCGGCATTCCCTACACTGCGGCCATCCCGATTTGTGCAATGCCGTTCAGCCGGCATGCCGATTGCCATGAAGCCATCGAAGCTGCCGTTCTCCAGGCCGTTCTCCAGGTCGTCCTTCCTGCGGGCCTGCCTGTTCGTTTGCCTGTCCGCCTGCCTGTCCGTCAACGCCAATGCCTATACCGCCGATGATGGCGACACCACGACGAGCGCGGCGATCGCGGCGATCGTCGATGCCGCCGTCAAGCCCGCGATCGCGCAGCATCGGCTTCCGGGCATGGCGGTCGCCGTGACCGTCGACGGCAAACGCTACTTCTACAACTACGGGCAGACCGCAATGCGAGGCGGCCGGCCGGTGACCAAGGAAACGCTGTTCGAGATCGGCTCGGTCAGCAAGACCTTTGCGGCCACACTGGCAGCCTACGCCGAAGCGAGCGGCAAGCTGTCGCTGCAGGATCCGGTCAGCCGCCACCTGCCCGCGCTGCGCGGCGGCACCTTCGACAAGGTCACGCTGCTGCAGCTTGGGACGCATACCTCCGGCCTGCCGCTTGCGGTGCCGGAGCGAATCCGCAGCGAGCCCGACATGGCCGAATACCTGTCGGCATGGCGGCCACCTTACCCGGTCGGCACGCATCGCGTGTATTCGAACAATGGCATCGGCCTGCTCGGCGCGATTGCGGCGGCCCGCCTTGGCGGCGCGTACAGCGATCTGGTCCACGCGATCGTGTTCCAGCCGCTCGGCATGAAGCACAGCTACTTCAAGGTGCCCGCCGAGCGGCAGGCCGACCATGCGCAGGGATATACCGCGGCCGATGCGCCGATCCGGATGAAGGAGGGCTATCTATGGGAGCCGGCCTATGGCATCCGCTCATCGTCCGGCGATCTGGTGGCGTTTGTCGAAGCCAATATGCCCGGCGCCCGCATCGACGACACGTTGCGGCAGGCGATCGCGCGTACCCATGTGCCGCGCTTTCGCGCGGGACCGATCACGCAGGACCTGATCTGGGAACAGTATCGCTATCCGCCGACGCTGCAGCAGCTGCTGGCCGGCAATGCCGCGATCCTTCGCGCCGAAGCCGCGACGCCGATCGTCGCGGCGCCATCGGAGCAGCCGGCGTATCTGCACAAGACCGGTTCGACCAACGGCTATTCGGCCTATGTCGCGTTCGTGCCGGACAAGCGGATCGGCATCGTGCTGTTGGCCAACAAGGCGTATCCGGTCGATCAGCGGGTGACGATCGGCTACGAGATCCTGTCCCGCGTTGCCGAGCGCGCGAAGCGCTAGCGTGCCCCCTTCACGCCAGCACCGTCATCGAGGCACCAACGGAAACCGCACCCGCGCGACCACGCCCGATGGCACGTCGCGGCGGTTGGCGATGCTGGCGTCGCCGCCGTATCGCTCGGCGATCGCCTTGACGATCGCCAGTCCGAGACCGCTGCCTTCGGTGCCATGGACGTCGGCACGGAAGAAGCGGTCGAACACGCGGGGCAGCGCCTCGGGCGCGACGCCGTTGCCGGTGTCGCGCACTTCGATGCAGGCGAGCCACTCGTCGCGATAGGCGCGCAGGTCGATGGTGCCGCCGTCCGGCGTGTACTTGATGGCGTTGTCGACCAGATTGCTGAGCGCCGTGCGCACGTCGGCCAGGTTGGCGCGTACCTCCAGATCGTCCAGCTGTTCGACGCCCAGATCGATGCCGTGCGCCGCCGCGCGCGGCAGATGCATCTCGATGACGTCGGGCACCACATCGCGAATCGCCACCGGCTGCGACGAGGCCCGCTCGGGCGGAGCGTCGGCCCGCGCGAGCCGCAGCAACTGCGAGATCATGCGCGTGCTGCGCGCGATCACATGCTGCAGCGCGTGGTATTCGCGCAGGCTGTCCGGCTCCGACAGCGTGCGGCCGAGGTTGTCGGCCTGGATCTGCAGCGAAGTCAGCGGACTGCGCAGCTCGTGGGCGGCATCGGCGATGAACTTCTTCTCGACTCGCAGCGACTGCGACAGCCGCGTGATCATCAGGTTGATCGACTGCACCAGCGGCAGCAGCTCGCGCGGCACCTTGTCGGTCGGCAGCGGCTCCAGATGGCCGATGTCGAGCCGCGCCGCGCGCTCGCCCAACGCCCCGACGCGCCGCAGCGCGCGCTTGACCGTCACGAAGATCGCCAGCCATGCCAGCGGGATCATCGCCAGCGCTGGCGTGGCACTGGCGATCGCGGCGTCTTCGGCAATGCGCTTGCGCGAGGCCTCGCGCTGCGCGACGTTGATGGTCCACCTGGGCTCGTGCTGCGAGTACACGCGCCACCGTTCCTCGTCGACCGTCTGCGTCGAGAAGCCCGGCGGCGCCTCGCGGCCGATGGTGATCCGGTCGCTGTCCGGATGCAGCGTCGGCTCGGGCGCGCCGAGCCAGATCTGGATCACGATGCCGTCGGAGGCGTCGCGATAGAGGTAGAGCGGCTTGGTCGCGCGCGTCATGTCGTCACTGACGCGGGCCGCCACCTCCTGCAGGCGGCGGTCCAGCAGTTCATGGATTTCGGAGGTGGCCAGCACATACGTCCATGCCGTATGCAGCAAGGCGAAGACCGCGATCACGGTGCTGAGCGCCACGCTGAGCATCAGGCTCAACGAGCGGTTGCGCGATGGCGCGGCGCGCCGGGCCGGATGCGGTGCGCGGGGCGAGGCCTGGTGCGGTTCGGTACGGGCGGGCATGGGGATCTGGCCAGGTGCGCACCGGACTGCCGGCCGCGAGGTTCAGCTCGGGAGATCGTTGGGTGGACTGCTTGGGGGATCGCCGGGGCGATTGCCTTGGGCGCTGCCATCCTGCGTGCTCGATTCGGGCGCCGTGGACGGCGTATCGCGCTTGAGCTTGTCGCCGCCCAGCAGAACGGTCCAGCCGAGGCCGCGCACATTGCGGATGGAGGAAGCACCGAATTTCTTGCGCACCGAGTAGATCAGCACGTCGACGGCATTGCTTTCGACTTCCTGTCCCCAGCCATAGATCTTTTGTTCGAGTTGATTGCGCGACAGGATCGTGCCCGGCCGTTCGAGCAGCGCCAGCATCAGCGCGAACTCGCGCGCCGACAGCGTTTCGGTGTGGCCATCGACCGTCAGGCTGCGCGTATCGAGATTGAGCCGGATGGTGTCGTCGCCCAGGCTCGAGGTCGCGTAGCCCGCCTTGCGCCGAAGCACCGCACGCATGCGCGCCAGCAGCTCCGGAACTTCGAAGGGCTTCAGCACGAAATCGTCGGCCCCGGCGTCCAGGCCCTGTACCCGCGTGTCCAGGTCGTCATGGGCGGTGAGAATCAGCAGCGGTGTCTGGTTGCCTTGCACCCGCAGCCGCCGCAGCAGATCGAGGCCCCCCATGCGCGGCAGGCCAAGGTCGAGCAGGATGATCGTGTAGGACCCTTGCTCGACCGCCTGCTGGCCGGCGACGCCGTCGCGCACCCAGTCGACGCTGCACTGCATGTTTTCCTTCAGCGCGCGCATCAGGCTGGTGCCGATCTGCAGGTCGTCCTCGATCAGAAGGATGCGCATGATTTCCGCTCGATACGCCGTCGAAAAGATAAGCCGGAGAGACATCGGCTCGGTGCCGCTCCGTGACGCGCGGACAGGCCGGCGCGCGCTGCGGCTTTACTTATACCGCCGCGGAATACGCGGGGAAAGTGGCGCTTGTCCCCATCGGTGTGCCGTCGATGCTGTCAGCCGTGGAGTCGCCGGATCTCGGCGTGGCAGGTCGCTTTCCAGGATCGAAAGTCGCGTGCGATTTTCTGATGTGCCGGCAGCGATGGAAGACGACACTTCGCGCCGGTCGGACCCGTTTCCGGCCTCCCCGCCTCTGCTTTGTCCGCCTTTCACAGGCGGATTTTTTTTGCCTGCGTGGTTTCCTGCCGGCAGTCGCTACCCAAAGCGCGTGATCGCAGGATTCGGCCGTCCGCACCCCCGCTCGGAAGATCCTGCACCGTGCGCTCGCGCACGCGAACCGCCGTAGGCGTCTCACATTTCGAGTTGAGAGAAAGAAGTTATAAGAAATCGATCAAGACTTTCTCTAAACGATTCGAGTAGACCCTCAAATTCTCAAAGTTCATTCGATAAATGGTTTGATATCGATGCGCTGTCCCGCGCCGCTCAACGCATCGAATCGAACGCATCGAAACGACGCGCAACGACGCCGGACAGCGACGTCTTTCAGGTCATCACCGGATCGGTCTCCAGCTCCGGCGATGGAATGATGCAGCCACTGAGCACCAGTGTTCGAGGGAAAGATGGGGGCAGTCAAGCTAATGATCTTCAGCCGGTCCGGCCGGATCGAGTGCAACGGCGAGACGCACGAAGTGCCGGCATGCAGCCTGGTTTTTACCAACGGCAATGCGACGGCGATTCCGGCGCGCGATGGCATCGATACCTACGTCTTCCATTCGGGGGACTTCCAGGACATCTACCGCGAACTGCATGAGCTGGCGAGCCGCTACCGACGAGGTACGCAGTTCTGGCGCGAACCGGTCAAGCGGATCACGGTGCCGGAGGAAACGATCAACGTGATCCGGCATCTCGGTGCCGTCGAGCCGCGCGCGATGCTGCGCTTCGCCTATGTCTACTGCATGGGAACGGAGCCCGAGTATTTCTCCCGGCTTCTGCACCATCTGATCGACAGCAGCCGCGACTTCTTCGAGTTCATCGAGGAGAACAGCATGAGCGCGTGGCCGGTCACGCAGTACGCCAAGGCGCTCGGCATTCCGGTACGCAAGCTGAACGTGATGTTCTACGAGAAGTTCGGCGTGTCGGCCAAGAACTGGCTGCTGGAGCGCCGGCTGCAGCGGGCGAGGGAGCTGCTGTTGCTGACGTCGATGAAGGTCACCGATATCGCGCAGGAGTGCGGCTTCAACAGCCATGCGCATTTCAGCGTCAGCTTCCGCCGCCGCTACGAGGCCAGCCCCCGTCTGCTCCGGCAACACCACCAGAGTATCAACGACGCAGCGAACGAGGAATAGAAGGCGATGAGTCTGAACACAATGATCGATGGCATGGACGGTCCCGTCGCGTCCGCCAGTTTCAACATGGCCGAAGCGGTACAGCGCGCGGTGAGCACCGGCGAGACCACCGACTTCATCCTGGCCCAGAAGATGACGGCCGCCTTTACCAACATGACCGCGCTGCAAAGCTCGATCATCAAGGCGATGCACGACACCATCGCCGGCATCATCCAGAAGATCTAGCCATGCAGCGCTTGCCAACAGAGGTCAGGCGCCTGCTGGTCGAGCTGGCGTTCGCCGCCGGCAATCAGCGCCTGCACGCGGAGATCGACGTGTTTCTCGACACGTTGCACCTGCTGGTCGATGACGAGCAGGACCGCGCGATCTGCCGCGCGCATCTGTACATGCAAAGCGGCCGGCTCGTCGAGGCCCGTGCGTGCCTGGGCGACCGCAACGACCCGCCGGCGCTGTTGCTGGCGATGCTGATCGCGGCCCGGCGCGATGTCGCCGCCGCACCCCGCGTCATCGCCCCGTCTCCCCGCACACGTCACTGAGCGGACGCGTCACCGAGCACCGAAGGTTTTCATCATGACTATGGACCCTATCACCATCGCCGGCCAGATGTTGGCCAGTACGGCCGGCAAGGCGACCGGCAAGGAGCCCGCGGCGGCCGACATCCAGGCGTTCATGGACGCGATGTCGGCCCGCGTGCCAAAGCCCGAGGCGATCGTCGCCGAGGCGATGCGCAAAGCGGACGCCACGGTTTCCGCGCGGGTCGAGACCATCACCGCAGGCAGCGCACTCGATCCTGCCGCGATGAAGCGGGCACAGCAGGCCATGCTCGAGATGCGCAACGGCGTCGACCTGATCGCGAAAATCGCGGGAACGCTGTCACAATCGATCAACAAGTTGACGACGATGCAATGAAGCGCTTCCGCACGATGGCCCTGGCCGTGCTCGCCACCATCAGCATGGCCGGCTGCAAGATGACGCTGTACTCGAACGTCGGCGAGGCCGAGGCCAACCAGATGCTGGCCCTGCTGATGCTGCGCCATATCGCGGCCGAGAAGGTGGTCGAGAAAGGCGGCGCGGTGACGTTGCGCGTCGACAAGGGCGAGTTCATCAATGCCGTCGAAGTCCTGCGACAGAACGGTTATCCGCATCACAAGCGGCTTGGCATGGAAGACCTGTTTCCATCGAACCAGCTGGTGACATCGCCCGCGCAGGAGCGCGCCAAGATGCAGCTGCTCAAGGAGCAGCAGCTCGAAAGCATGATCTCGGCGATGGACGGCGTGATCGGCGCCAAGGTCTCGATCGCGCAGAAGGTCGACGAGAACGGCAAGCCGACCGGCACGCCATCGGCGGCAGTCTTCATCAAGTATTCGCCGCAGTTCAATCTCGGCAACTACGAGGTGCAGATCCGCAGTCTGATCCGCGATGGCATTCCCGATATCGCGTCCGACCAGATCAGCGTGGTGATGCAGGCCGCGGACTACCGCTATCAACCACCCGCGGCCGAGGCGCCCCCGCCGCGCTGGCGCCAGTGGCTGCAGGCGCAGCCGGCACAGGCAGCGGCCGCGGTGGCCGGCGGCGTGCTCGCGCTGTGCGCAATGGCCGGACTGTCGCTGTGGATCGCCCGCCGCAAGGGGAGTGCCGATGTCTGATGCCGCCAATGCCGGCGCGCGCGCGCAACAGAGCCTGTGCCCCGCCGTGCAGCGGCTGCACGCGCTGGCGTGGCGGCCAGGCGCCGTGATGCACCAGGGGTGGTGGGGCTATCTCGGGCTGGACGCCTGGCAAGACGACTACCGGCGGCATCCGGGCAGCCGGCGCGCGCTCGATGCGCTGATCGTGCAGCGCCGCGGGTTTCCCGCCGGCCCGCTGCCCGCGACGCTGTCGGACCAGCAGCGGCGCCTGCTGGCCATCGAGCCGCGTTTGCCGATGCTGCTTGTCGCGCTCGGAGCGGTGGCCGCGCGGGCCCCCGAACTGTTGCTGCTGGGCGATTACCGCCGGCAATTGCTGGCGGTACTGGGCGACGACGGCTGCGACCAGCTGGCTGCGCTGGTGCCCGACGGCAAGGGTGCGGCCCTGAGCCGGCCGCCCGAGCAGATCGTCGAATGGCTGCGCGAACTCGGCAGGTTGTGGCTGGACCAGACGTTGCCCGGCAGCACCGTCTGGCAGGCGTTGTCGATCTGCCTGCCACCGCCCGGCTCATTGTTGGCGACACCGCCGGCCGGCCTTGCCTTGCCGATGCTGTTTCGTCTGGAACGTCTGCTATGAATCCCTTTGGACTGACGATCACCGCGGTCCGCGGTGAGTTGCCCGTGGGCGGCATCGTGCCGGCGGCAATGCTCGACCAATACATCGATGCGGCGGCGGCGCTTCGCCGCAACCGGTCGCGGGCCGCCGCCGTGCTGCTGGCAAGCCGGCGCCACCGGGCGCGGGCGCGCCTTCAGGCCGAGCAAATCCTGGTCGAAGCAACCGCCGAGGGCGAGCGGCGCGCGGATGCGGCGGCGCGGGCGGCCCACGATGCGATCTGCGAGGACGTGCTGCGCTGGCTGGTGCACGAGAACGAACTGGAGGCGGTCATCGCGGAGCGGCTGGAGTTGCGCTGCCGGATAGTGATCGCCGATGCGGTCGCCAGCTTCGCCGGCGAGGCCGAGCGCGCGGCGTTGATCGCGCAGCGCGTAGCGGCCCGCTGGCGCGAGCTGTCGTCACACGGCGCCTTCACGTTGCGGTTATGCCCCGACGACGTCGAAGCAGTGGCGGCGCGGCTGCCGGCGGAGCCGGGGTTCACCATCAGCGCCGAGCCGGCGCTGACCTCCGGCCAGGCGCTGGTGGACAGCCCCTACGTCCAGCTGCGCATCGATCTGGACCGTCATCTGGCCGTGCTGTTGGCAGCCATCGGCGTCGAGCCAAGCGCAGCGAGCCCGTGCGCAGGCGAGCCTCACGCGGTCAGCGAGCGCGGGGACGAAAACGATCCGGATGCCCTTGCCAACCAGCTTGACGGCCTCGTAGAGGATGTGGACCGGATGGCAAGAGGCCGGCTTCTCCCACCGCAACGCGACCCCGGCGTGCCCGATGCCGATTCGACGGGATGGCCCGCATGAACCCGAAGGTACAGGGCGCCAAGCCCGTCATTCCAACCGGCCCGGCGCCGGCGGTCCTCCCGGGGCAGGGCGGCGGTGCGGCCAGCCGCGGGCCCCAGCAGGTCAGCCCGGCTCGTTCCGCGATGGATCTCGCGGCTCGCGCGCTGAACGCGTCCCGCCGCCTGCACGAAGCCGGGCTCAACAACGTGCATTCGTCCAAGCTGCACGCGCTGCTGCGCGGCGACCGCCGCAATGATGCGCTGCTGGCGCGCGCCTTCGTCGGCAAGCTCGCCAAGTCGCTGCTGGCCAACAAGGACCCGCGCATCGAGCAGCTGCTGCAGCAGTTCGGCGATATCGAGGACGTCGACAGCCTGTTCGCCGCGATCGAACGCAGCGAGCTGCATCCGGCGGCGATGGCATTGCTGCTCGCCGCGATGGCCGAACAACACCGGCCGGGACGCAAGCGTAGCCGTCTGGAGGAGGCGCTGGAGCGGCGGCTCGGCGCCAACGGCGATTGGGAACTGGCCATGCTCGGCTGGCTCGAGTTCGGCGCGATGACGCCGGAACTGATGTCGCAGCTGAAGTCGCTGTATCAGCGCGCCGGTGTGGTGCAGCAGGGCATGGCGGCGTTCCTGGACCAGTTGGCAGGCATCGGTGAGCGCCGGCGCAAGGTCAAGGTGCTGATCCGCGCACTGGGCGCCGAACTGAGCGGCATCGACGACGATGCCGCCGAGGGCATCAAGCTCGCCGCGGTAGTGCGAGACCTGAAACGCCTGCTGGTCTTCCTCGGATGCGAGGAGCAATGCGGCCGGATCGCGCGCGCCCTGGGCGAACCGCCGGTCGAGCCCGATACGGTGTTGCGGCTGCTGATTCGCATGGTCGACCAGCCGTGGCTTTACCACGACTGGATCTGCGGCGAAGTCGGCGGCATGGAGCTGGGCCGGGAGCGCGGCTTCAAGCTGGTCCGGGACATCACCCGTCTGGCCAAGCTGCTGCCCGAGCCGTGCTTCCGCGACGACGACCACAGGCAGCAGGTGCTGACGGCACTGAACGAGTTCAACGACCGCGCCGAGAACGCGGACCCTGCCGAGGGCGACCCCACGGGCTGACGCCCCTTCAGGTATCGGCCCGATGCCGCGTGCCGCGACTGCCGCGCACGATGGCGACACAGCAAGCAATGAGGACAGCAAGCGCGTCCGGTGGCTCGCGCCGCCGGGGTCGCGCCTGGATCACCGATGGATATTGGAACGCTGCGCAATCTGGAAAAGCTGTTTCGGCTGATGGACGTCAAGCCCGTCACGATCGAGCCGCGCGTCGAAATACGCGACGGCGAGATCCAGGTGTTCATGGAAGTGCGCGACCGCCGCGTGCTGCTGTCCACGATGCGGCCGGTCGATCGCTACGTGGCCGACGCCGCGCTGCGCTCGCTGTTGACGCGCTGGTCGCCGGCCTGCATGGCCGGCGTGCCGCTGCGGGTCTTCCGCGTCGACGACTGCCTGTTCGTGTCGGGCGCGATGCCGGCGGGCAGCGGTGCCGAGCTGTGGTACCGGACGGTCCGGGCACAACGCAGGCTGCTGGAAGCCTGCACGAAGGAGGAAGCATGAGGTTCGTCTTTGCGGCGTTGCTGTTGCCGCTGGCGCTGCTGTGGGGCACCGCGATCGCCGGGTTGGTGTTGGCGATGGCGCTGGCACTGGTGCTTGGCGCGATCGCCTTCGGCCTTGGCTGCCGGACCGCCGTTGCACTCGTCGATGCGATCCGGCGTATCCGCCGGGCATGGCCCGGAGCCCGGCCATGATCAAGCGCTTGAGTACCTGGCTCGCCACCGTCGGCGGCCGGCAGGACGTGGTGCTGGCCGTGATGCTGATGGTGGCGGTCTTCATGATGATCCTGCCGCTGCCGACCATCCTGGTCGACCTGCTGATCGCCATCAACCTGGGCCTGGCGCTGCTGTTGCTGATGACGGCCATCTATGTGCGCGATCCCCTGGACCTGTCCGCGCTGCCGTCGCTGCTGCTGATCACGACGCTGTTCCGCCTCGCGCTGACCGTCAGCACCAGCCGCCTGATCCTGCTGCAGCACGACGCGGGTGAAATCGTCACCGCCTTCGGCAACTTCGTCGTCGGCGGCAATCTGGCGGTCGGCATCATCGTCTTCTCGATCATCACGGTCGTGCAGTTCATCGTGATCACCAAGGGCGCGGAGCGCGTGGCGGAAGTCGGCGCCCGCTTCTCGCTCGACGCGATGCCCGGCAAGCAGATGAGCATCGACGGCGACCTGCGCGCCGGCACGATCGACGCCAGCGAGGCCAAGCGCCAGCGCCAGCTGGTGCAGAAGGAGAGCCAGCTGTATGGCGCGATGGACGGCTCGATGAAGTTCGTCAAGGGTGACGCGATCGCCGGCATCATCGTGATCCTCGTCAACATCGTCGGCGGCATCGCGGTCGGCACGATGCAGCACGATATGGGCGTCGGCAAGGCGCTCGAGGTCTACTCGGTGCTGTCGATCGGCGACGGCCTGATCGCGCAGATCCCCGCGCTGATCATCTCGATCGCCGCCGGCATCGTGGTGACGCGCGTGCCCGGCGAGAAGCGCGAAAACCTGGCGCAGGACCTGGTCAACCAGTTCTCGCGCCAGCCCAACGCGTTGATGATCGCCGCCGGCGTGCTGCTGCTGTTCGCGCTGGTGCCGGGCTTTCCCGCAGTAATTTTCATGCCGCTGGGCGTGCTGCTGGGACTGATCGCGTTCTATGCACGCCGCCGCGCCAGGGCGCTCGCCGCCAATACCGCCGACCAGGGCGGTGCGGCGGCCGGCGCAGAGGGCGAGGCGCGCATGACCCCCGGTGCGGAGCCGCTGTCGCTGAAGCTGGCGAAAGATGTGGCGGCGCTGCCCGGTCTGCTCGACGCGCTCGAGACCCTGCGCTGGCAGAAGTTCGAGCGGCTCGGTCTCGCGCTCCCGAAGATCGAGATGGCTGTCGAGGCGGGTCTGCCCGCCGGCAGCTTCAGCGTGCTGCTGTACAGCGAGCCCGTGCTGAAGGTGGCCATGCCGGCAGGCCGGCTGCTGCTGGCGCGTCAGTCCAGCGCCATGCCGGTCGCCGAGCGCGTCGACAACCTGCCGTTCGGCGGACTGACGCTGCAATGGATCGCGCCCGAGCACCAGGCCTCGCTGGCGCAGTCAGGGTTGTCGCTGCTTGCCGGCGCGCAGGCCGTGTCGTACGCCGCCGCGCTCGCCGTCGACCGCTTCGCCGACGAATTCATCGGCGTGCAGGAAACCCGCTATCTGATGGACGCGATGGAGGCCCGCTACGGCGAGCTGGTCAAGGAGCTGCAGCGCCAGCTGCCGATCAGCAAGGTCTCGGAGGTGTTGCAGCGCCTGGTGGCCGAAGGCATCTCGATCCGCGACCTGCGCACCATCTTCGAGGCGTTGATCGAGTGGTCGCCGAAGGAAAAGGAGACCGTGATGCTGACCGAGTACGTCCGCGTCGCGCTGCGCCGCCAGATCGTCGGGCGCCATGCGCGCGGTGAAGGGCGTATCCATGTCTGGCTGATCGGCGATGGCATCGAGAACATGATCCGCGACTCGGTGCGCCAGACCGCCGCCGGGGCCTATTCGACGTTGCAGGGCGACCAGATCGAAGCGATCGTGGCGCGCATCAAGGCCGGCATTGCCGGTCGCGAGGACATGGAGGGTGCGCTGGTCACCGCGATCGATGTGCGCCGCTTCCTGCGCAAGTTTCTCGAGCGGGAGCTGTTCAGCGTGCCGGTACTGTCGTACCAGGAACTGGGCGACGACGTGCAGCTGCACGTGCTCGGCAATATCGACATGATCGGAGAGTACGACGATGCGTATGCCTGATGCCGATGCGATCGTCTCCCGGGTGGCCGGCCGCCTGACGTTGCCGGCGCTGGACGATGGCGTGGAGCGTTTCGGCCGCGTCGTCGAAATCGGACCCACGCTGATCAAGGCCAGTCTGCCCGACGCGGCGCTGGCCGAGCTTTGCCTGATCGGCGCCGACATGCAGGCGGAGGTGGTCGGCCTGCAGCGAGAGATCGCGCTGCTGTCGCCATTCTCCGAGCCGGTCGGCATGAGCTGCGGCGCACTGGTGCGCCCGCTCGGCACCGAGCATCGGATTCCGGTCGGTCCGCATCTGATCGGCTCGGTGATCGACGGCCTGGGCCGCCGGATGAGCGGTCCGCCGGTGCCGCCCGCATGCGAGACGCGCGCGCTGGAGGCACCGGTGCCCGATCCGTTGACGCGCACGCTGATCGACCAGGTGTTGCCGCTGGGCGTGCGCGCGATCGACGGCATGCTGACCTGCGGCCGCGGGCAGCGGATCGGCATCTTCGCGGCCGCGGGAGGGGGCAAGAGCACGCTGCTCGGCATGATCTGCGACGGCAGCCTGGCCGATGTCGTGGTACTCGGGCTGGTGGGGGAGCGCGGCAGGGAGGTCCGGGAGTTTCTCGACCAGACGTTGACCGCCGAGGCGCGCGAGCGGTCGGTGGTGGTGGTGTCGACCTCGGACCGCCCGGCGCTGGAACGCCTGAAAGCCGTCTATACCGCGACCACCATCGCCGAGTACTTCCGCGACCAGGGCCTGAACGTGCTGCTGATGGTCGATTCGCTGACGCGCTTTGCGCGCGCCGGCCGCGAGATCGGCCTGGCCGCCGGCGAACTGCCGGCCGCCGGCAGCTTCCCGCCCAGCGTGTTCGCGCGCCTGCCGCGCTTGCTGGAACGGGCCGGCTGCGCGGCCACCGGCAGCATCACCGGCATCTATACCGTGCTGGTCGAGGGCGACGACATGACCGAGCCGATCGCCGACGAGGTCCGCTCGATCCTCGACGGACATATCGTGCTGTCGCGCGAGCTCGCGGAAAAGAACCACTATCCGGCCATCGATATCCCGGCCAGCATCAGCCGCGTGATGCACCAGGTCACCAGCGAGCCGCATCGGCAGTGGGCGGGCAAGGCACGCCGGCTGCTGGCCCAGTACAAGGAAATCGAACTGCTGGTGCGGGTCGGCGAATACGAACGCGGACACGATGCCGAGGCCGACGACGCGCTGGACCGTCGCGCCGGGCTCGAGGCCTTCCTGTGCCAGGGGACGGGCGAGCGCGCCGACTACCAGGGCACGCTGCGCCAGCTGCGGCAGGTCGCGGAGGGATGATGGCCAGGCCCAGCACCGCACAGATGCTCGAGCAGTTGCGCACGATCAAGACGTGCCGCGAAGGCGTGCTGCGTCATCGCGCCCGTCGTGTCGAGGCCGACATGCGCGAATGCAGGCAGCAGTCCGATACCCGCAGGGCCGAGCAGGCCGAACTGCGCGTCCAGTGGCGCGCCGCCAACCAGACCGAGCAGGCGGTCGGCCCGCGCGATTTCCACAAGCTCAAGCAACGGTTCGCCGATTTCTATCAGCGCGAACAGCAACTGCAGGCCGCGCTGCGCAAGCTCGCCGATCAGACCGCCGATTGCCAGGCGCAGGCGGCACGCATTGCCCAGGCGCAGAAGGAGAACCTGCGCGGCCAGGAGAAGCTGGCCGCGCTGATCGAGGAGCAGCGATGAGTGTGACTCCGGTGGGCGGGGTCCCGCCCAGGGGTGGCCGCGATCGCGACGAACGTCACAACGTGGAATCCCGGCAGACCGCGCAGTTCGATGCGGCGATGCGCAAGCGCAGGCCCGCCCGGGAGCGGGGCGGCGAAGACAACGAGGCTGCGGTGCCGCCCTCCGTGCCGCCATTCGTGCCGCCGGCATGGTGGTCGATGCTCGGCGGCGCGCGTCCCGAGTCGGCGGCCGCGGCGGCCTGTGGTGGGCCCGACAGCGGCCGCGCCGACGCGGCCGCTTCGAGCGAACTCGATGCCGACCGGTTCGCACCGGGCACGCAGACGCGCCTGAGCGGCAACGGCTTGCATGTCCGCTTCACACAGGGCAGCTGGGCCGGCATGGAACTGCAGGCGTCGCTGCACGCCGGGCAGATCGTCGTCACGCTGCGGCCGCTGAACCGCCAGCAGCACAAGCGCCTGGTCGAAGCGAAGGCGTCGCTGAGCGACGAGGTGGCCAGGCAGACCGGTGAAGTGATCCGATTGGAGGTAGCCGATGCTACTCGATGAATGGAGCGACCAGGACCTGGAACTGGCGCGGGCGATCGGAGCGGGCCGGTCCGGCGCCGCAGCCGGAGGCCGGCGCGCCGGCATCGGCAGCAGTGCCGAAGGCGATGGACTTGGCGCGCTGCAGGCGCTGCGGCGGCACGATGCCGCCGACCCGCTTGCTGACCCGATGGCGGATCCGCTGATGGATCCACTGATCGATCCGCTGAGGGATCCGCTGAGGGATCCGCTGAGGGATCCGGCCCGGCCGCTCGATCCGTTCGACGACGGATTCGACGCTGCCCCCCAGCCGGACCTCCATGCCGATCGCCGCGATGGCGCGAAGGAGCACGGCATCGGCGGTATCGCAAGCATCCGGGACGCCGACGTGCACGCCGAAGGCGCCGCGATCGTGCTGGACCTGAAGTCCAGCGGCGGCGACGGCGTGGTGCTCTCGATATCGATCGACGGGCAGCGCGCCCGCGCGTGGGTCGATGCCGATGCCTGGTGCGATTGGCTGGCGCCGCGCCTGGCGGTCCAGCGCTTCCCGCAGATCCCGCCGGACCTGCTGGGCCTGCTCGGCGACTGGACGTTGCTGCCGCTTCAGCACCATGCCAACCGGGCCGGTCTGGGCTTGCCGCGCTTCTGCTCTGCCGAGCCCGGCAGTTGCGCGCGTGCGATCGCGCCGACGCTGACGTTGTGCCGCGCCGACGCCGAGCTGGACCTGCGCCTGCTCGACTGGCCCGAGCCCTGGATCGCCGCGCTGGCGCAGACCATGGAAGACCGGCGGCCGCCGCTGACGATCCCGCCGATCCCCGTCGCGCTGGCCGCAGGGTGGGTCCGCCTGACGCGCGCGCAGCTCGCCGGGCTGAGCCCGGGCGACGGCGTCGTGCTGGAGCGGCCCGCTGCGATCGAGCACGGCCACGCCTGGCTCGTCGCGGAGCGCCCGCTGGCGCTGGCGTGCCTTGCGCACGGCGCCTGGCATATCGAACACGCATGCAACGAGGAAACCAGCATGGAACAAGGGACCGAGGCCACGCTGCGCGGCAGCCAGCTCGATGACGCCAACATCGTATTGACCGCGGTGGCGGAAGTGGGGCGCCTGTCGTTGTCGCTCGACACGCTGCGCGAACTGCAGGCCGGGCAGACGCTGGAGCTCGCCCATGCCAGCCACGGCCGGGTCACGCTGACGGTCTCGGGGCACGCGGTCGCCAGCGGCACGCTGCTGCGCGTCGGCGACAAGCTGGTGATGCGGATCGAGTGAAGGCCGGTGATTTCAGGCATGGGCCCGATGCCGGCGCTTGCCGGGCATGCCGAGAATGATCGCTCACCCACGGACCAGATCATGTCGCTTGCCGATCATCCTCTGCAGCTGATCCTGCTGCTGTTCGCGCTGTCGTTGCTGCCGTTGTTCATCGTGATGGGAACGGCCTTCCTGAAGATCTCGATCGTGCTGTCCACGTTGCGCAATGCGCTCGGCATCCAGCAGATTCCGCCGAACAT
Source organism: Cupriavidus sp. UGS-1 (assembly GCF_021213615.1). Classification (NCBI taxonomy): domain Bacteria; kingdom Pseudomonadati; phylum Pseudomonadota; class Betaproteobacteria; order Burkholderiales; family Burkholderiaceae; genus Cupriavidus; species Cupriavidus sp. UGS-1. The sequence continues at coordinate 538,935 of NZ_JAJQJF010000001.1, forward strand.
GGCGATCTACGGGCTGTCGCTGGTGCTGACGCTGTTCATCATGGCGCCGGTGGGCATCGCGATCGGCGACAACCTGAAGGCCAATCCGATCAAGATGGAAGCGCCGGACCTGTTCGGCCAGGTCGAAACCCGTGTGCTCGAACCCTACCGCGAGTTCATCAAGAGCAAGGCGAGCCCGCAGCAGGTCCGCTTCTTCATGGACATCGGCGAAAAGATGTGGCCCGAGCCCTATCGCAACCGGATCCCGGACGACTCGCTAGTGGTGCTGATCCCGGCGTTCACCGTCAGCGAACTGGTCGAGGCCTTCAAGATCGGCCTGCTGCTGTACCTGCCGTTCGTCGCCATCGACCTGATCGTCTCCAACGTGCTGCTGGCGATGGGGATGATGATGGTGTCCCCCGTGACGATCTCGCTGCCGATCAAGCTGCTGGTGTTCGTGCTGATCGGCGGTTGGGAAAAGTTGCTCGGCCAGCTGATCCAGTCCTATCTATGAGCAACGAAATCATCGCGCAGCTGGCGTCGAACCTGCTGTGGCTGGTGCTGATGCTGTCGCTGCCGGTCGTGGTCGTCGCCTCGGTGGTCGGCGTGCTGGTCAGCCTCGTGCAGGCGCTGACTCAGGTCCAGGACCAGACCATCCAGTTCCTGCTGAAGCTGATCGCGGTCTGCTTCACGCTGGTGATGACCTATCACTGGATGGGCGCCACGCTGATCGGCTATACGAACATGGCGTTCGAGCAGATTTCCGTGATGGGGAAATAGGTGGACGGCTGGCAGCATATCGTTCCGACGCTCGCGCTGACGATGCTGCGTCCACTCGGCATGCTCGTGCTGATGCCGATGTTTTCGGCACGCGCGCTCGGCGGCGGCCTGATCCGCAATGCGCTGGTGCTCGTGATGGCGCTGCCCGCGCTGCCGATGCAGCTCGGGCATGCCGCCGAACTCGCGGGCCGCCTCGGCGAGCTGTCGGTGCCGTCCCTCGCCGTGCTGGTGATGCAGGAGTTCGTGATCGGACTGGTGATGGGCTTCTGCGCGACCATTCCGTTCTGGGCGATCGACATGGCCAGTACTGTGATCGACACCGTGCGAGGGACCTCGATGGCGTCGGTGCTGAACCCGATGCTGGAAGAACAGTCGTCGGTGTTCGGCGTGCTGTTTACGCAGGTCCTTGCCGTGCTGTTCCTGGCCGGCGGCGGCTTCAACGCGATGCTGACCGCGCTCTACGCCTCGTATCAGAGCATGCCGATGCTCGGCGGCTGGCATCTGTCGGCGGGCTTCCCCGGGTTTATCGCGCACCAGTGGCAGATGATGATGGAGCTGTGCATCGGCTTCGCGCTGCCCGCGCTGGTGGTGATGGTGCTGATCGACGCCGCGCTGGGCCTGGTCAACCGCTCGGCGCAGCAATTGAACGTGTTCTTTGTCGCGATGCCGATCAAGAGCGCGCTGGCGCTGTTCGTGCTGGCGATCGGCATGAGCTACGCGCTCGGCGCCTTCCAGCAGCGCTTCGACGCGTTCGGCGGCGTGGTCGCCAATCTGCTCGGGACCATGCGATGACCGAGAAGACCGAACAGCCGACGCCGAAGAAGATCCGCGACGCGCGCCAGGAAGGCCAGATCGCCAAGAGCGTGGAGATTGCCACCGGCATCCAGCTGGCGGTGCTGCTCGGCTATTTCTGGGTGCGTGGCGAGGACATCGTCGACGCCTTCCAGAACATCATCGAGGTGGCGATTGCCAGCATCGGCGAGCCGCTGCGGGTCGCCATGGGGCGCGTGGCGACGGTTACCGGCATGCTGATGCTGCATTTGCTGGCGCCGGTCGGCATCGTGCTGGTTCTGGCCACCGTCGGCGTGGTCATGGCGCAGATCGGTCCGCTGTTCGCGCCGAAGTTCATCAAGCCGAAGGGCGAGCGCGTCAGTCCGCTGAAGAACGCGAAGCAGCTGTTCTCGCTGCGCTCGCTGTTCGAGTTCGGCAAGTCGCTGCTCAAGGTGTCGATCCTCAGCATTGCCTTCTATCTGCTGATCAAGCGCTACCTCTACTCCTTCCAGTTCCTGCCGCTGTGCGGTACCGAATGCGGGCTGCGGGTCACCGGCGTGCTGATCGGCTGGCTGTGGGGAATCCTGGTGCTGTTCTACGTGGTGTTCGCCATCGCCGACCTGGCGTTCCAGAAGCGCAGCCTGACCAGGCAGCTGATGATGAGCCGCGACGAGATCCAGAAGGAATTCAAGAACACCGAGGGCGACCCGCACATCAAGCACAAGCGCAAGGAGATCCATCGCGATATCCAGAGCGGCAGCATGGCGGCGAATGTCAAGCGGTCGACCGCGGTGGTGCGCAACCCCACCCATGTCGCGGTCTGCCTGTATTTCGTGCCCGGCGAGACGCCGCTGCCGCAGGTCATCGAGAAGGGCGCCGATGCGCGCGCGAGACGAATGATCGCGATCGCCGAGGAGGCCGGCGTGCCGATGGTCGAGCAGGTCCATGTCGCGCGCCGGCTGTATGCGCGGACCGACGTCGGCGACTACATCCCCGCCGAGCTGTTCGAGCCGGTGGCCGAGATCCTGAGCCTGGTCAGCGAGATGAGGCAGGCGGAGGAGGCGCTGGACGGCGATCTGGACGGCGATCCGGACGAGGAACCGGACGCCGATTCGGAACGCGACACCGAAGCCGGCACCGATTCCGATTCCGATACCGATACCGACGCCGCCAGCCCGAAGCCGGGCCCGGACGGTCGCGGCGACCCTCGCGGCGATGGCGGCCGCGACCCACGTTCCGAACCCCGTCGCCCGGCCGATCGCTAGGCCGGCACCAGGGACGGTTCCCCAATTGGAGAGCGTTTTCGTGATGAGGACGATAACGGCGGTCCCGGTGATCGCCTTGCTCGGCGGCCTGACGGCTGGTGTTGCTCACGCCGGCGATCCCGCGCCGGCGGCGGCGTGGACCGCGATCGAGCCGCGAGCGGAGCCTGGCGACGACAAGGGCGGTGGCCGGCCCGCCGGTGCTTTCGGCAATGTCTGGGGCGTGCAGAGCGCCGCGGAGCGGGAGGCGAGGGCCATCGCCGATAGCGAGCGCGGTGCATCGCCTGCCGCGACGTCGCCAATGCCAACGGCGCCTGCCGCGCCAGCGCCCGCGATCCGGCAACCTCGCGGCGGAGGTGGCGTCGATGTCGGCCGGCTGGCGCTCAGCACGCTGGCGCGGCACGCTGCGCGCGCCATGGGGCAGGACAACGCGCGCGTGCTGGGTCTCGATGCCATCGCGCCGACCGTCGAATCGCCGATGGCCCGCGCCGATGCGCCACCGCCGGCGCCCGCGGCGCCGCACGCGCGCACCGTCGCCTTCCAGCCAGGTTGGGCTGGAGAGGGCAGCGTATCGAGCCGGGACCTGCCCGGCGCGCGTGCCTCGACGCGGCCGCGCCACGCGCAACTGGCGCAGGCGCCGCCGAATACGCGGCTGGCATCGGCCTACGACGAGCTGATCGACGAAGTCGCGCGCCGGCACGATGTCGCGCCGCATCTGGTCCGGGCGGTGATCAAGGTCGAATCCAATTTCCAGCCGAACGCGCGCTCGCCAAAGGGCGCGGTCGGCCTGATGCAGGTGATGCCCGCGACCGGGCGACGCTTCGGCGCCGCCGATCTGCGCGATCCGCGCAGCAATCTGAGCGCCGGCACGCAGTATCTGCGCTGGCTGCTGAACCGCTTCGACGAGGACCTGACGCTTGCGCTGGCCGCCTACAACGCCGGCGAGGGCGCGGTCGAAAAGTATGGCCGCCGCATTCCGCCATTTGCCGAAACGCAAGGCTACGTCAGCAAGGTGCTGGCGCATCTCGGCCTGACAACGGGGACCGAGGCAGCGTCATTGCGAGCGGTTCCGACGGCCGGCGGCGATGTCCGCGGCAACGGTGGCACGACCGACGAAGGCAGCGGCGCCAAGCCGAGCCGCACGGCAAGGGCCGGCGGCAACGACACCGTGGCACGCCAGCAGGCCGATGCGGCGCTGCGCTCCGTGTCGAACTGGCTCGGCGCGGTGCTGACGTCGAGCGCGCGGCCGCCGAGCCGCGCGGCGACGGAGGAGGCGGCGACCGACAGGACGGCGACCGGCAGGGCGGCCACGATACCAGCCATGGCGGCGGATGCGTCCGTCGACGGGTCGACCTGGACGCGCTTGCCGCTTCCGGTGCCAGTACGCAGGGGACCGGCCTGATGTCGCTGCTGCACACCATGCCGCCACCACCGCCATCGCCACCATCGCGCTGCACCGGCGCGCGGCTTTCAGGTCATGACCGGATCACGCCTCCGTGGCCACTACCCGATGATGCATCGATGAACCCGCCGTCCCTTCCCGGCCAACGCGGCGCCAACGCCTGGCTGCGCAAGCTGATGGACTGTCCCAGCGTCGCGGTGATCGCCGCCAATGGGCCCACCGCGCAGATCGAGGTCGGCGGTGTGTCGGCCCGCGCGTGGTGGCTCGAGGCCGGGCTCTGCGTGGGGCTGCGGATCGAGCTGGGGAGCGACCCTCCCGAGGGCTGGCTCGATGACGCGACGCTGTCGCTGGCGGCAACACCGGCCGCGACCGACGACGCGCTGGCGATCGACGGCGAGGCGTGGCTGCTGTGGCATCGCTACGACCACGACATCGAAGCGAGCCAACTGGAAGAACGGCTTGCGCTGCAACTGGCGCTGGCGCGCCGGCTGGCGGAAAGCGCGCAGACGGCGGCGTCCGGACCGGGTTCGGATATTGGAAGATTGATATGAACGCAATGCAGCTGGGCAAGCTGTCGATCGTTGCCGCGACCCTCGCCCTTGCGCTGAAGGCGCAGGCGGCATCGGGCCCGCTGGGCCTGTCTGGCCCGGAGTTCTCCGTGTCTTCGCGCGGCATGAAAGTCGCCGCGCTGCTGCGCGACCTCGGGGCGAACTATGGCGTGCCGGTGATCGTCAGCCCGGACGTCAACGATACCTTCGTCGGCACGATCGAAGGCCGCCAGCCGGAGCGGCTGCTCGACCAGCTGGCGCAGCTGTACAACCTGGCCTGGTATTTCGATGGCCGCGTGCTCTATGCCTACAAGGCCGGCGAGGTCAGGACCGAGGTCGTCACGCCCTCCTATCTCGATGCGAACGAGCTGGCGCAGTATCTGCGCGAGGCCGGCGTGTTCAAGGGCGGTACCTGCTCGGTGCGGCCGGTCAGCAATTTCAATGCGGTCGAGGTGTTCGGCGTGCCGGTCTGCGTGCAGCGGATCGGCAAGCTGGCCAAGGACCTCGACGAGAAGACGCTGAACCAGACCCAGAACAAGGAGGTCGTGCAGGTCTTTCCGCTGCGCTATGCCTCGGCGGTCGACGGCGCGTACACCTACCGCGACCAGCAGGTCGTGATTCCGGGCGTGGTCACCGAGCTGCGCGAAATGGTGCGCAGCCGCGCGATCCCGGCGCCGACCGAAAGCGGGCAGGTGGTGCCGCCGGCAGGCACGCAGCCGACCTTCTCGGCCGACGCGCGCAACAACGCGGTGATCGTGCGCGACCGCAAGGCCAATATCCCGCTGTACGCGGAGCTGATCAGGCAGCTCGATCAGCGGCCGCGGCAGATCGAGATCTCGGTGGCGATCATCGACGTGGACGCCGCCGACATGCGCGAGCTGGGCCTCGATCTCGGCGGCAGCGTCGGCCTGGGCAATTCGCGCATCAGCTTCAACGCCGGCAATGCCGCGGCCGCCGACGGCACCTTCTCGACGGTGCTGAGCAATACCGCCGACTTCTTCGTCCGCATCAACGCGCTGGAACAGAACTCCAAGGCCAAGGTGCTGTCGCGGCCGTCGGTGGTGACGCTGAACAACGTGCAGGCGGTGCTCGACCGCAACATCACCTTCTACACCAAGCTGCAGGGCAACAAGGTTGCCGAGCTGGCCTCGGTCGCGGCCGGCTCGCTGCTGCGCGTGACCCCGCGCCTGATCGACATGCAAGGGGAGCAGGAGGTAATGCTGACGCTCGATATCCAGGACGGCAGGCAGGAGCCGCCGGCCAACAACATCGAGCAGCTGCCGCAGGTGCGCAATTCCGGCATTGCCACGCAGGCGATTTTGCGGCCGGGCCAGAGCCTGCTGCTCGGCGGCTTCGTCGAGGAAAAGCAGCGCCAGGGCCAACGCAAGATTCCGCTGCTGGGCGACCTGCCGCTGGTCGGCGGCCTGTTCCGCAACGAGACCCGGGAGAACCTGAGCGTCGTGCGCCTGTTCCTGATCAAGGCGGAACCGCACGCCCTCAACTGAAGTGGTCATGAAATACCGATACCAGATCAAGATCCTCAGCGGGCCGCTGTCCGGACGCCGGCTGCGCTTGCCCGAGGGCGAGTTCACCATCGGCGGTGCCGATCCCGACCTGGACGCGATGCTCGAAGGCGGTGGCAGTGCGGTGCTCGACTGCACCAAGCAGGGCGTGTTGCTGCGCACCGAGGTGCCCGTATGGATCGAAGGCGTGCCCACCCGGATGGAGCAAGCGCCGTTGCCGCTGGAGAAGGTTGTCGACATCGGTGGCCTTGCGCTGCTGGTCGGCGATGCCGAGCGGACGCTGTCCGAGCGCAAGGTGCCGCCACGGCGCGACGGTCGCCGCGGCATGGCGGCGACCGTGCTGGCCTACGCCGGCCTGGTGCTGCTGATGTCCGGCAGCGCGGGCGCGGCGATCTGGGCCTACGGGATGCTGCAGCCGGACAGCGCCGTGGTCGATCGCGACGAATGGCTGGCCGAATGGCGCAAGCGCGCGCGGCAGCAGGGCATCGACGTCGCCACCCAGCAGGACGGGCTGACGGTGCTCGGCGGCAGTTGCATGGATTCGAGTGCGCGCAACGCGCTGGTCGACAAGCTGCGCGAGCACGGCAAGCCGTATCGCGACAACACCTTGTGCCAGGACGAACTGGTGCGCAACGTGCAGGCCGTGCTGAACCTGCATGGCTTTGGCGAGGCCCGCGCGCGGCCCGGCCCGGCGGGCGGCACGGTGGTCATCCAGGGCACGATCCACGCCGATGCGCGCTGGCGCCGGGCGGTGTCGATGCTGTCGTCGATGCAGGGCCTGCAGCGGTGGTCGGTCGAAGACCCGGTCGGCGCCAGCGTCAAGACGCTGATCGGCATGCTGCGCGATGCGGGACTGATCGGCCGGCTCAGCGTCGCGCGGGAGAAGGACCTGATCCTGATCACCGGCGTGCTCGACGAGGGCGGACAGCGCAGCCTGTCCGCGGTCACGCACGCGTTCGCCGGCTCCTATCCCGAGGCGCCCAAGGTCATCTTCCAGAACATCCCGACCCGGTCGATCCAGACCGGCATCTTTCCCGCGCCGGTGGTCAGCTTCGGCGGCAGCGGCGAGCTGGCCTTTCTCGATCTGGCCAACGGCACACGGCTGAAGACCGGCAGCCGGCTGCCGGCCGGCCACGTGATCGTGCATCTGGACCGCAACGGCATCGACCTCGAGCGCGAGGGCGAGCTGATGCATCTACCGCTGGAGCTTTGATGGAACCCGATCCGACCGCCACCCCCGCCGTGTATGGCACCAGCATCGAAGGCCGTCTTGCCGAGGACCGCGACGGCGCGCTGCGCAAGCGGCTGCGCGCCGATCTGGCGCGCGCACGCCGGGCCATCGACGCGCAGCTGCTTGAGCCGCAGACGCCGGAGGCCTTCGCCAGGCTGACCGCGCTGCGCGAGGTATGTGCGGCAGGGACACGCACGATCGACAAGATCTGGCGCCGCCTCGCGGAAACGCAAGCGTAGGCGGCGCGTCGGGCTGGCGCACTCGACGGCCAATTCGGCGGCCAATTCGGCAACGCAGTCGGCAACGCAGTCGGCAACGAATTGGCGCAATACCCGAACGCAAACCAAATGCTTTAGCACCCCGGATTTTTCAATAGATTCATGAAGCCTTGATCCGTAGAGTCACCACAACGGGCTTCGAATGGAGAAGCAAGATGGAAGAAGAGCAATTGTGGAAGCAGGCCGTGGAAACGCTCGAACGTCTGCGCGCGACGCTGCAAAGGGAGATGAACGACTGGGCCGAAATCGAACGGCGCATCGACGATCTGCAGCTGCGGGCGGCCAGGGATCCCAAGGCCGCGCAAGAGCTGGCCGCGCTGGCCGCCTTCCTGGAAGCGAGCCGCAACAACGGCGATGACATCCAGGGCCGGATGGAGCAGCTGCAGGCCATGATCAAGGAAATGAACCTGCGCGCCGCGCAGGACCGCCGCGAAATCGAACGCTACAAGCAAAAGGTGTTCGGTGCGGGTGGTGATGAACAACAAACCGCTCCGGTGCCGCCTCGCGCCGAGGGCACGGCGGAAAAGCCCAAGAAACGCGTGCGCCGTTTTGCATGACGAGGCCGTCCTGTCTTGAATCTTGAATATTGAATTGGAGTAGAAAAATGCCTGGACAAATACAAACGCGGCCCAATCCGGAGCTGCTGCTGCAAACCGACGCGCCTGCCAAGGAAGTGCCCCTGACGACCGCCGATCCTGCGCCGTTTGTCGGCGGCCTGCTGGTGCCGCGCAACTACGACACCAAGCCGGTCACCGATTCCGCCTGCTTCGCGATGATGTTCCAGGCGATCGAGAACCAGCGACTCGAAGTCGGCTCGCGCATGGACGAGTACAAGTGGAACAACGAAACGGCGCGCGCGATCGAGAAGCTGAAGAACGCGACCCAGATCGCGATCGACAAGGACATCGGTTCCGATCCGAACAAGACCACCACGTTGCCGAGCGATGTCGCCCGCTACATGTGGGACAACAACCTGCAGATCGACGGCGTCTTTCCCCGCAAATACGCAAGCTTCGAGGAATTCGCGAGCCAGAAATACTCGGCCGCCCAGTTGCGCACTGCCATCGGCAGCCTGGATATCAAGAAGACCGAGTACACCGACATGAACAGCCAGTACATGCAGCAGACCAATATTGCGCTGAGCCTGCTGCAGGTGGTCCAGCAACTGCTGACGTCGCTGATCGACATGGTCAAGCGCATCAAGGAACAGATCACGTCGAAGGTCTGATCGCGCAAGCCAGGGGAGAGCACCGTGCAAAGCGTGCTGAAGCAGACAAGCCCATCCGCAGCGGCGTCGGTTGCAGACGCCGGCCTCGTCGACGGCGATCGCGCTCCGGCGCCTCACGAGCCGATCGCAGCGATCGAGCCAAACGAGCCGAACGAGCCGGACGAGCCGAACGAGCTGGACGACCAGATCGCGGCCCGGCAGGGCGTCGAGCGCTATTTCGCCGAGGGCGGAAGCCTGCGCGCATTGTTCGGGCTCGATGCCGCCGCGCTCGAGGTCCTGTACACGTACGCCTGCCAGCGGTACGAGGCGAACGATCACGAAGGCGCGCGGCAGCTCTTCCTTGCGCTGGCGGCGATCGACCCGCATGGCTACGACTACTGGCTGTCGCTGGGGCTGAGCCTGCAGAAGCTGCATCGGCACGACGAGGCGATCTACTGCTTCACGCGCTGCGCGCAGCTGCGCATGTGGGAGCCGAAGCCGCCCTATCTGGCCGGGATCAGCCTGCAGCTGTGCGGCGACTATCAGAAAGCGGCGCAAGCCTATTCGGCCGCGATCGGGTGGTGCGGGGAGCAGGACGCCTGTCAGGGACTGCGCGGTCTCGCCGAACAATCGTTGCGGTCGTTGCGGGCCTTGCAGCCCGCAACGCCGCTGGCGGCCGAGTACGAAGGTATGGAGGAAGGAAAACAATGATCGGTGCCAATGCACTACAGCCCATCGGGCTGGTTCCCGGCGGGGAGAGGCGGGAACGCCTCGATACGCAGTGGGAGGCGAGCGGACCCGGCCGGACCGGCCCGGTCGGCGGCAGTACGGCCACGCGCGTCACCATGCCGGTGGCTTCGGGGCCGGCGGTCGAGGAGGCCGATCAGGCCGACGAGGTCGCTCGAGCCGCCGCCCTTGCCGCTTCACTGTTGAAGCCACCGCCGCCGGCGCTGCGCGAGGTCGATCGTCGAACCGCCGAGCGCGCGTGGGACAGCGTCATGGATGTGTTGTCCGGCGCGTTCCGTGCCGCGAAGGCGGCTTCGAAGCAGGACGAACGGGGAGTTCAACTGGCGCTGAACGACCTCGGTAGCGCGACCGAATCGATGCACGCGTTCTATCGGCGCGCGCTGAATCCCGAGGCGGTGCTGATGGAACTGCAGGTCGAGAGCGGCATCTTCACGGCCGAAATGATGAAGGCCAACCTCGACCACACGCTGGCGCTGCGCAAGGAAGAAATGGCGGCGATCGAAGAGAAGCAACGCAAGGAGCAGGAGGCCGCCGAGAAGCAGAAGCAGATGCAGCAGAAGGCCGGCAAAGGGCAGGTGCTGGGGCTGGTGCTGAACTGGGCCATGGCCGCCGCGCAGGTCGTGACCGGCGCGTTGAAGATCGCCACCGGGCAGCCCCAGGGTGCCATCGACCTCGCGGCTGGCCTGGTGGGACTGGCGAAATGCACGCTGCAGACCATCGAGATGGCTCACCCCGAACTCGCCGGCAAGCTTCGCCACCATATCGACGAACTGGCGAAATGGGAAATGGGCTTGAGCGTGGTGGCCGGCCTCGCCAGCGTGGTCTCGGTGGCGAGGATCGCCAAGGCGGCCAACGCGATCCTCGGCACGGCAGCCGGCGAGCTGCTGACCACCGGCGTGGAGCAGGGCGGCAAGCGAATCAGTTCGGTCGGCGTGACGCTGGTCAATGCGATGGAGAAGGGGGGTGACGCCGCCGAGGCCGCATCGCAGCTGGTCAAGAACATCGCGCAGACCCTGGTCGACGATGTCGCCGTGCAGCTGCGCAATTCGCTGCGGGTTGCCGGCGGCAGCCAGAAGCTGGCGGAGGCCTTCGCCAAGTCGTTCACCAACGAGGCGGTGCAGAAATTGGTCGAGCAGTCGCTATGGCAGGCGGCCAAGCAGGTGCGCGGATTGACCACCGAGGTCATCCAGTCCACCTTCATCGACCAGGTCAAGAAGCAGCTGACGCTGGCGACGATGCGCGCGGCGGTCAATTTCACGGCCGCGCTGGAGGCGGCGTCGACGACGGCGCGGGTGGTCGCACCGGCGGCGCAGCAGATCACCGTCAATGCGCTGCGCATCGAGGGCGCCAACAAGAAGGAAGAGATTGAGCGCGTGATGATCCACGCGATGATGCTGCAGTTCCTGATCGACTTGATCGGCCGCCAGATCAAGGAGAACAAGAACGCGCTCGAACGGGTCACCCAGGACCATATCGACAATACCGAGAACATCACCAACGCAATCGGCGAGGTTCGCGACGTGGCACTGCAGGCGGTGACCGCCGGCGTTTGATTGCCGACAGTCGTTCCCTTTTCAAGAAGCGGGCGGTGGCGCCGCATCGGCAGGCCGCCGCCGCCGACATCGCGGAAGCGATTTCACTGATTTCACAGGAGCAGCAACGATGAACATCATCACCAATCCGGCCGGCGTCGCGACGCAGCAGCCGATCGCCGTGCCGCAAGCGCCGGCGGCCAGCAGCGAGACAAAATCGGCCCAGGCCATGATCCTGGAATTCCAGGCGTTGATGAGGAAGCTGTACAACACCTACGTGGAGTGCCATGCGGCGCTCGAGAAGAACGTGGCGGACCTGCAGAAGCTCGCCTACCAACGGGCCATCGAGGCGAAGGACCAGCGCAAGAGCGCCGAGGTGGGCAGCGGCATCACCGGGATCGTCACCGGCGGATTCAGCCTGCTGTGCGGCATCGGCGGCGGCGTGTACGGCGCCAGGAATCCGGCGATGGGTTTCGGCATGGGCGCGGACATGGGATCCCATCTGGGTACCCCGGCCGGCAATATCGGCAATATGGTCGGGCAGATCGTCACCGCCGGCACGCGCGGCAAGGCAGAGGAGGCGCAGATCCATGCCGATCTCGCGCGCAACGTTTCGGACTCGGCGGCGCGCGACTCGGGCAAGGCACGCGACAACGCCGACCAGCACCACGATCAATATCTGCGTGAAGCTGGCCAGCTGACACAGGAAATGATCGCGGCCATCAAGGCCACGGTCGCCCCGCGGTAATCGATCGTGGCCGCGCCGAACCATTCCGACAGCGAATCGCCGCGGGCCGCGGCCGTCGTGCCGGCAGACCCGGTCACCGGCTTTCTGCTGTCGCGCGGCCTGCAGACCGTCATGGCCTATCTCGGCGAGTCGGCGTTCGAACTCGGGCGCCGGGTGCGGTTTGGCGGCCTGGATCTGATCTACCGCTTCGAGCAGGGCACCTTGTTGATCTGCGATATCGCGGCGTACGACGTCGCGGCGTACGGCGGGCCCGGCATATCGAGTTCGTCGGATTCGTCGTATTCGCCGTATTCGCCGGCTCCGCCGAGCGCCGCAGGCGACGTCGGCGGCGCGATGCGCGCGCTGGTATCGCTGATCCATGCGATCGAGCGATCGGTGCCGGAGGTCCAGACGGTCGAAGGGCTGGTGCCGTTGATGGAGGGCAAAGCGGGCGGAGGCGATGGGGGCGATGGGGGCGATCGGGGCGATCGGGGCGATCGGGGCGATGGGGGCGATCGCGGCGATGTCGACGAGCAGCAGCTTGGGCGGCGGTTGCTGTCGCTCTATCGCAAGCTCGGCGCGCAATGCTGGCCGGAAGACGATGCTGGCATGGTGCGGGTTCGCTATCGGATGCGGGGCGGCCAACGGCAAGGCGGCCGGCACAGCGGTGATGCCGCATGACGCTACGGCGCAGCCCGGTCCGCGCGGCATGGCCCGGACCGTGGCTGCCGAATCGGCCCGATCAGATGTCGATCAGGCCGAGCCGCCGCGCCCATTTGGACAGGTCAGCGACGTGATGGGCGTCGAGCTTGCGCATCAGGTTCATCCGATGCGTTTCGACGGTCTTCAGGCTGATCGACAGGCGCTCGGCGACACGCCGGTTGGTGTGTCCCTCGGCGACCAGCTTCAGTATCTGACGCTCGCGCGGCGTCAGGCCCGCGGCGGCCACCTGGCTGCCGTCGTTCCCGTCGGCGCGGCGCATCGCGTCGACCTGTTCGAGATCGATGTCGGGATCGAGATAGGCCATGTCCTGCCGCACCGCATGCAGCGCCGCCATCAGCTTTTCCAGGTTGCTGCGCTTGAGCACGTAGGCGTGGGCGCCGGCGCGCAGCGCGGCCGCCGCCCGGTTCTCCGAATGCAGGCCGGCCAGTACCACGACCCGGATGCTCGGCCATCTGCGGCGAATCGTCGCAATGGCATCGACGCCGTCGAGCGAGCGCAATTGGAGGTCCATCAGAATCAGATCGGGATGGAGCTGCAGGCAGGCATGGACGGCGCCGTGGCCGTCCGAGGCTTCGCCGACGATATCGACGGTCGGGTCGGCCTTGGTCAGCAGGGACTTCAGGCCCTCGCGCATCACGGCGTGATCGTCGACAAGGACCACCCGCGTCGCGGGCAGGTGCGCGGCAATGGGGCGGCGCGCCGACTGCACCAGCCGAGGCAGTACGGCGAGGCTGTTCAACGTTGGGATAGTCATGTGTTGCTCCGAAGACGATGCCGGAATCCGAGTCGCGTCCGATGCCAGGTGTTGGCTCGATGGCCCTCGGTTCAGGATGGCGCCAGTCTAGGTAGCGACAATGAGCAATAAATGATGGAACGATGAGATGGAAATGAGGGCCGCCGATCGGCAGCATCGACACCCGGTATCGAGTTCGATCGATGCCATGGATCGAGGTGTGAACGACGCCACTGGAGCGCGACATGAACAGACTGGATGGATTTGACCGCCTGCTGGCGGAGTTCGGCGAATCGATCGGGATTCCCGAAATGGCGTTCGACGAGGATGGCCTGTGCCATATCCGCGTCGACGAGGAGTACCCGATCACCTTCCGCCGCGATGACGACAACCACAATCTGGTGCTGGTCGGATTGATCGCCGAGGAACTGCCGCAGCGGCTCGGCCGTGAACTGGTCGGCGAGATGCTGGCCACCGGGGTCGAACCGCTGCGCGACCACGGCGCGGCGCTCGGGCTGGAGCCGCAGTCCGGCACGCTGATCCTGCATCAGACGATGCCGCTGGCGAAGATCGACCGCACGGTGCTGGAGACGATGCTGGGGAACTTCATCCTGATGCAGAAGGACTGGTCGGCGCGGATCGCCGGTGCGGATGCCGACGGCGCGGAGGCGGAACCGGCCGGCCAGGCCGGAACCCGAGCAGGCCACGCACTGCCGGCCGGTCCGTTGGCAGGCCGGCCGCCCGCCCCCGGCAGTGCCGCCGGCGCGCCAGGCGCACCTGGCGCACCTGGTGCGAAACCCGGCTCGCCGGGCGCCGGTCAGCCCGGTTCCAGGGCCCCGGCCAAGCCGGCCGCGACGGAACCACGCTACCACCCGCATCTGCATCACCGCTGATCGCTGGGCCAGTGGGGCCATTGGGTCAGCGGGTCAGTGGGTCAGTGGGCTACTGCGGGCTACTGAGGGCTGACCGTTGGTCCGCCGCCGGGTTCGCGCCCCCGGGCGCGTGCCGTGGTCCCACGGTGCGAAGATCGACCGGCCGCGGCGTGCGGACGCCACACTGTCGTTGACAACCCCGGCCCAGGCTATCCATCATTCTGGTCGGAAAAGAAGGCGCCCCGGATCGGCATTTGCCGTTGGGACAGCCGCACAAGAAGGAACGGGAAATGATGCAGTGGATTCGCCTGGTGGCGGGCGCGGCGGGAGTCGCCGCGCTGTTGGCGGGGTGCGCGGCGGTGCCGCCCGACGAGTCGCCGATGCGGGTGGCAGTACAACCGACGCGGGACGACGCCCGCGCTCTGGCCGTCGAAGTCTATACCTACGCCTATCCCCTCGTGCTGACCGATGTCACGCGCGAAGTCATGGCGGCACGGGCCGCGGCCGGCGCGGCCGGTCAGACAGCCGTCAATACCTTTGTCCACCAGCGCGGCGCGCCGCGCCCCGGGGCCTCCGACATCGCGAGCCCGGACGCCGACACGTTGACCTCGATCGCCTGGCTCGATCTGTCGCGCGGGCCGGTCGTGCTCAGCGTGCCGGATACCCAGGGCCGCTACTACACGATCCAGTTGCTGGACGCCTGGTCCAACGTGTTCTCCGCGTTGGGCAAGCGGACCACCGGCACCCAGCGCGGCAACTATGCGATCGTCGGTCCGGACTGGACCGGCGCCTTGCCGGCCGGCGTGCGCGAGATCCGCTCTCCGACCGCGATGGCATGGGCGGCGCTCCATATCCAGGTCGACGGCAAGCACGATCAGGCGGCCGCGCAGCGGCTGCGGAACGGCTACCGTCTGACGCCGCTGGCAGCCTGGCCGAATGGCCGCCGCGCCTTGCCGGCGGTGCCGACGATCCCGCCGGCGGCGGTCGACCTGGAGACGCCTCCGGTCGAGCAGGTCGCCGCGATGGACGCGCAGGCGTTCTTCAACCGCTTTGCCTCGCTGCTGCCAGCCAACCCGCCGACCGCGGCGGAGGAGGGCATGATGCAGAAGGTACGCGGGCTGGGCATCGTGCCGGGCGCCCCGTATTCGACCACCGTGCTGGAACCGGAAACGGCGCGCGCCCTGCAGGACGGCGCGACGCGGGCGCTGGCCCGCATCGTCGCGCTGGCGCGCGGCGGCGAGGGCGCGGCGTCAGGGGCCTGGCTGTCGCGCAAGGACGCGGGGCGCTACGGCACCGACTACGACCGCCGCGCCGCCACCGCGTGGCTGGCGCTGGGGACCAGCCTGGGCGAGGACACGCTGGTGTTTCGCGCCAATGCGGACGCCAGCGGCCAGCCGCTGCACGGTGGGAATCGCTATGTGATCCGCTTCGACAAGAACGCGCTGCCGCCGGCCAAGGCGTTCTGGTCGCTGTCGCTGTACGACCAGGCGCAGGATGTTGTCGCGAACCCGTTGAACCGCCATGCGATCGGCAGCCGCGACCGGCTGCGGCGCAACCGCGACGGCTCGGTCGAGATCGTGGTCCAGCATGCGCGGCCGCCGCGGGCGCAGGCGGCCAACTGGCTGCCGGCTCCCGACGGTCCGTTCAATCTGATGCTCCGGCTCTACTGGCCGCAGCCGGCGGCGCTGGATGGCAACTGGAGCGCGCCGCCGGTGCGCAAGATCGGCGCGGACTGAGCGTCAACAGCGCGCGCCAACTGCTGGCGCCAACGCAGCAAAAAGGGGCGGCCCGGAGCCGCCCCTTCGTCATTGCGCCCGCGCTGCAGCGCCGCTGAAGGCGTCCATCAATGCGCCATCAATGCGCCCATCAATGCCCCCATCAATGCGCCGCGCAATCGCATTGGCCCGCCGGATGGGCCGCACGCTCGCGTGCCACCGGCTGGCCCCGCAGACCCGCCGGACCCTCCGCCGCCAGCCGCTCGCGCAACTGCCGGGCCGCGGCCACCATATTGCGTAGCGCCGCCTCGGTCTCGGACCAGCCGCGCGTCTTCAGTCCGCAATCGGGATTGACCCACAGCCGCTCGGGCGGAATCACCTGGCAGGCGCGCGTCAGCAACTGGCCGATCGCCTCGACGCTGGGCACGCGCGGCGAGTGGATGTCGTAGACGCCCGGCCCGATCTCGTTCGGATAGTCGAACGCGGCAAATCCGTCGAGCAGCTCCATCGCCGAGCGCGACGTTTCGATCGTGATGACGTCGGCATCGAGGGCGGCGATCGCCGGCAGGATGTCGTTGAACTCCGCGTAGCACATATGGGTGTGGATCTGCGTATCGTCGCGGACCACGGCCGCGGCAATGCGGAAGGCGCGCACCGCCCACTGCAGATAGTTGTCCCAATCGGCGCGCCGCAGCGGCAGGCCCTCGCGCAGCGCCGGCTCGTCGATCTGGATCACGCGGATGCCGGCCTGTTCGAGATCCGCCACCTCGTCGCGAATCGCCAGCGCCAGCTGCAGCGCGGTGTCGGCGCGCGGCTGGTCGTCGCGGACGAACGACCATTGCAGCATCGTGATCGGGCCGGTCAGCATGCCCTTCATCGGCCGCTCGGTCAGCGACTGCGCATAGCGGGCCGTATCGACGGTGATCGGCTCGGGCCGGTAGACGTCGCCATAGATCAGCGGCGGCTTGACGCAACGCGAGCCATAGCTCTGCACCCAGCCGAACTCGGTAAAGGCATAGCCGCACAGCTGCTCGCCGAAGTATTCGACCATGTCGTTGCGCTCGGCCTCGCCATGCACCAGCACGTCCAGGCCCAGCGCCTCCTGGCGGCGCACGGCGTCTTCGATCTCGGCGCGGATGCGCTGCAGATAGGCCAGCGCGCCGAGGTCGCCGCGCTTGAAGGCCGCGCGGGTCTGGCGGATTTCGGCGGTCTGCGGGAACGAGCCGATGGTGGTCGTCGGCAGCGGCGGCAGCTGCAGCGCCGCGCGCTGATCGGCGATGCGCTGGGCGAAGGGGCTGCGGCGATCGGCCATCTCCGGCGTCACCGCGGCCACGCGCTGGCGCACCTGGCCATTGACGACGCGGCGCGACGCGCGGCGGCCGGCCTGGGCGGCATCGGAGGCGGCCAGCGCGTCGGCCACCGCGGCTTCGCCGTCGTTCAGCGCGGCCGCCAGTACCTTCAGTTCGTCCAGTTTCTCGGTGGCGAACGCCAGCCAGTTGCGGATTTCGGGGTCGAGGCGCGTTTCCGGCGCCAGCGACACCGGCACATGCAGCAGCGAGCAGGACGGTGCCAGCCACAGGCGGTCGCCGAGTTCGGCGTGCAGCGGTGCCAGCCGCGCGAGGATCGCGCGCAGGTCGGCGCGCCAGATATTGCGGCCGTCGATGACGCCGGCCGACAACACGGCACCGGCCGGCAGCACTTCGCGCCAGGCCTGCCACTGCTGCGGCGCGCGCACCAGGTCCAGGTGGAAACCGTGCACCGGCAACGCGGCGGCGCGGGCGGCGTGGTCCGCCGCCGAGTCGAAGTAGGTCGCCAGCAGCAGCTTGACGCCGCAGTCCCCGAGGGCGGCGTAGGCGGTGTCATACGCGTCCAGCCAGGCACCGTCCAGCTCGAGGCACAGCGCCGGCTCGTCGAGCTGCACCCATTCGATGCCGCGCGCCTGCAGCCGCTGCAGGATGTCGCGATAGGCGGCGGCCAGCCGCGGCAGCAGCGTCAGTCGGTCGAAGCCGGCGACATGGGTCTTGGAGAGCCACAGCCAGGTGACCGGTCCCACCAGCACCGGCTTGACGCGGTGGCCCAGCGCCAGCGCCTCGTCGATCTCGTCGAACAGCCAGTCGACCCCGCCGTCGAAGCGCGTGTCGGGGCCCAGTTCCGGCACCAGGTAGTGGTAGTTGGTATCGAACCACTTGGTCATTTCCATCGCCGGCTGCGCCGCATTGCCGCGGGCCAGCTCGAAGTACTGCGCCAGCGTCAGCGTGCGGGGATCGAAGCCGAAGCGCGCGGGCAGCGCGCCGAGCAGGGCGCTGGTGCCCAGCATCTGGTCGTAGTAGGCGAAGTCCCCGGCCGCGACCAGGTCGAGGCCGGCGTCGGCCTGCAGGCGCCAGTGCGTCTTGCGCAGGCCGGCGGCGCACTCGCGCAGCGCCGCCTCGCTCGACTCGCCGCGCCAGAACGCCTCCTGGGCAAACTTCAGTTCGCGTTTCGCGCCGATGCGTGGGAATCCCGGAATATGGGTGCGTGCCATTTCTCGCTCCAATCTCGCTTCAAAACAAGTTGGCGCACAGTGTCCGGTCGCGGGTAAAATGAATCAAGTGATATGTTTTAAACAAAATATGAATGAATTTCATATAACGCGCCGATATGCGGCTTCCTTCGGCGGCGGCATCCCGATGATTTTCTTGACACCCGGCGCCCTCCGGCTTCGGACGACACCATGATCGAGGTCCGCCATTTCCGCTCGCTGGTCGCCATCGCCGAATCCGGCAAGCTCGCCGCGGCCGCCGAGCGCGTCCATGTCAGCCAGTCCGCGCTGTCGCATCAGATCAAGGCGATCGAATCGCACTACGGCCTGTCGTTGTTCGACCGTACGCGTGGCGGCCTGCGTTTCACGCCGGCAGGGGAGCGGCTGCTGGCGCTGTCGCGCGAGGTGCTGGCGTCGATCAGCGCGGCCGAGCGCGATCTGGAGCGGCTCAAGGGCGATACGCGCGGGGAGCTGCGCATCGTGCTGGAGTGCCACACCTGCTTCGACTGGCTGATGCCGGTGATGGACGAATTCCGCACGCGCTGGCCCGAGGTCGAGGTCGACCTGGTGGCGGGCTTTCATGCGGACCCGCTGGCGCTGCTGGCCGAGGGCCGGGCCGACATGGTGATCGGCTCGCTGCCGCCGACGCGGCGGGGGCTGGCCGTGGTGCCGCTATTCCGCTTCGAGATCCTGGCAGTGATCGCCAACGAGCATCGGCTGCGCAACCGGCGGCGGCTCGAGGCGGCCGACCTCGAGGGCGAGACGCTGATCACCTATCCGGTGCCGGAGCCGCGCATCGATCTGATCCGCGAGGTGCTGGAGCCGGCCGGCATCCGGCTGCAGCGCCGTACCGCGGAGCTGACGGTGGCCATCCTGCAGCTGGTCGCCAGCCGGCGCGGCGTCGCGGCGCTGCCGAACTGGGGCGTCAAGAACTACGTCGACCACGACTATGTGCTGGCCAAGCGCATCGGCGCGCGCGGGCTGTGGAGCGAGTTGTATGCGGCGATGCCGGCCGCGCTGGCCGAGCGGCCGTTCGCGCGGGACTTCGTCGCGATCGTGCGCGAGACCTGCGCGCGCGATCTCGACGGCATCGAGCTGCTGCCCGACGACGCGGCGCAGCGGGCAGGGGGCAGGGAAGGCGCGAAGGAAGTCAAGCGAGGCGACCGAACCGGGAACTGAACGCGGCCGCCCCGCCGCGAACCCTCACAGCTCGAGCACGATCCGCCCGCATCGGGCGCGCGAACAGCAGCTCATCATCTTGCCGTTCGCCTCGCGCTCGGCACGTGTCAGCACCACGTCGCGATGATCGATGTCGCCGGCCAGCACGCGCACTTCGCAGGAGCCGCACAGCCCTTCCTCGCAATCGCTCTGCACGTCGATATTGGCGGCGCGCAGCGCGGCGAGCAGCGTCTGGTCGGCGCGCACCGTGACGACGATGCCCGAGTCCTTGAGCTCCGCCTCGAAGGCCTGTTCCTTGCTCGGATCGAGCGCGCCCAGCGTCGAGGTGAAATGCTCGACCCGCAGCGCGTCCTCGGGCCAGTTTGCGCAACAGGCGGCCAACGCGTCGAGCATCCGCGCCGGGCCGCAGGCATAGATCTGCGTCGCGGCATCGGGCTGGCCGAGCAGCGCGCCCAGGTCGGCGCGCGCGCCTTCGTCCCTCGCGTAGACATGCAGCCTGTCGCCATGCAGCGCCGCCAGCTCGTCGAGCAGCGCCATCGACGCGCGGCCGCGGCCGCAGTAGTGCAGCTGGTAGTCGATGCCGAGCTCCTTCGCGCGCCGCGCCATCGCGCTGATCGGCGTGATGCCGATGCCGCCGGCGATCAGGATCAGCCGGCGCGCGCTTTCGTCGAGCCGGAAGTGGTTGCGCGGACCGCGGATGCGCAGCCGGTCGCCGGCCTTCAGTTCGCGATGGATCCACGCGGAGCCGCCGCGGCTGTCAGCCTCGCGCAGCACCGCGATCTCGAAGGCGCGGCTGTCGGCCGGATCGCCGCACAGCGAATACTGGCGCGACACCCCGGTATCGCCGCATTCGACATCGATATGCGAGCCGGGCGACCAGCGCGGCAGCGGCTTGCCATCCGGTGAAACGAGCCGCAGCCGCACGATGTCGTCGGCCACGCGCGTCATGCTCTCTACCACCACGGTGCGGTTGATCGCATGGCTGGACGGCTCGCCGATCCGCACCGGCGTGCGCACCTGCAGCAGCGCGGGGTTGCGCCGTTCGGGGTTCTGGCTCGGGTCCCACTCGACCCACAGATGCTCCGGTCCGCGGAACGAGGTGTTCGGCACGTAGGTGAATGTCTGCTCCGACAGCTTCATATGCGGCAGCCGGCGCGTGAATTCCTCCAGGAAGATCTGCATCTCCATCCGCGCCAGGTTCTTGCCCATGCACTGGTGCGCGCCGTAGCCGAACGTCAGCTGGTCGCTGGCATTGGCGCGGCGGATGTCGAACAGGTCGGCGTCGGCGAAATGGCGCTCGTCGTGGTTGGCCGACGACGTGACGATCAGCAGCTTGGCGCCGGCCGGAATGTCGACGCCGCCGATCTGCACGTCGCGCGTGGCCAGCCGCCGCCAGGCCGCGACCGAGCCGTTGTGCCGCAGGCATTCCTCGACCGCGTTGGGGATCAGGCTCGGGTCCTCGCACAGCTCGCGCCAGGCGTCGGGATGCTGCAGCAGCAGCTTGATCGCGTTGGCGCTGGCGTTGGCCGTGGTCTCATGCGCGGCGACGATGCCGGCCATCATCATCGAATGCAGATAGGAATCGGTGACGACGTCCGGATATTCCTTCTGCTTGCGGATGCCGTACTGCATCCAGCCCGGGCCCGACGGATCCTGCCGCATCTTGTCGAGGATGCGCCCGGCGAGCTGCCAGAAGTTGCCGACCGCGTGCGCGACCTCGACCTGCTCCTCCGGTTTCGGGCGGCCCCAGGTATTGACGGTATGGGCGATCGAATACTTGCGCAGCAGGTCCATGTCCTCCTCGGGCACGCCGAGGAAATGCAGCGCGACGGTCAGCGGCACTTCCCACAGGATCTGGTCGACCAGGTCGGCCTTGCCGTCGTCGATGAAGCGATCGACGTATTCGCGCGTCAGCCGGCGCACCATCGGCTCGTGGTGCTGCAGCTGTTCGGGCGTGAACGGCTCCATCAGCACGCGCCGGCGCGGCATGTGCGCGGGCTCGTCCTCGTTGACCAGCGTGCGGTTCATCGCGTAGCCGTAGGAGGCCAGCACTGCGTTGGCTTCGTCGCCGGTCGGCGTGATCTTCTCCAGCGCGATCGACGGGCTGAACGTCAGGTTGTCGCGGAAGATCGCCTTGATGTCGTCGTAGCGCGTGACGACCCAGTATCCGAGCCTGGGGCTGTAGAACACCGGCTCCTGCTCGCGCGCCCAGCGCACGTAATCGGGCGGGTCCTGCTGGTAGCCGTCCTCGAACGGGTCGAAGTCCGCGGCGCGCGCGCTGACCGGGCAGCCGGTCGGGCTCAAGGGCGTTGCAACGGCATCCGCGCTGGCGTTCGCCTGGCCGTGCGGCTGGACATGAAAAGGGCATCCCTGCGCACGGGCAGGTTCGGTGCGTTCGCTCATGGTCGATCCTCTACAACAGGTAGGCGCAGCGGGCAGGGCCGACGATGACCCCGCCCGCCGTGCTCATTCGAGCGTGATATTCAGGTCGCGGATCAGCTTGTGCCACAGCGCGGTCTCGCTGCGCAGCAACGCGGCGAATTGCTCCGGCGTGCTGCCGACCGGCGCGACGCCGAAGTCGACCAGCTTGCGGTTGACCTCGGGTTGCTTGATCGCCGCGGCGACGCTGGTCTGCAGCCTGGCGATCACGTCGGGCGGCGTGCCGGCCGGCGCCACCATGCCGACCAGCGCGGCGGCCTCGACGCCCTGCAGGCCGACCTCCGCAAAGGTCGGCACATTGGGCAGCTGCGGCAGCCGGGTGGCGTTGGCCACCGCCAGCGGACGCAGCTTGCCGGCCTTCAGGAAGGCGGCGCCCGCGGCCAGGTCGGTCATCATCGCCGGCACCTGGCCGCCGACCACGTCGAGCAGCGCGGGCGCGGCGCCGCGATAGCCGATATGCACCATGCGCAGGCCGGCCCGCTCCTTCAGCAGTTCCATCGCCAGATGGTGCGGGCTGCCGGCGCCGGCCGAGGCGTAGCTGACCTTGCCGGGGGCGGCCTTGACCTTGGTCAGGAAGTCGCGCGCGTCCTTGTATTCGGCATTGGCGCCGACCACCAGGATCATCGGAAACTTGCCCAGCAGCGAGACCGGCGCCAGGTCGCGCGTCGGGTTGTAGCTCAGCGTCTTGTACAGCGCCGGGTTGAAGACCAGCGTGCCGTTGTCGGCCGACATCACGGTATAGCCGTCGTGCGGCGAGCGCGCGGTCTCGGCCGCGGCGATCGCGGTGTTGGCGCCGGGTTTGTTCTCGACCACGATCGGCTGGCCGATATGGGTCGACAGCTGCTGGCCGATGGTGCGGGCCAGGAAGTCCGAGCCGCCGCCGGCGGCATAGGGCACGATCCAGCGAATCGGCTTGCTCGGGAAGCTCTGGGCGGCGGCCTGCGGCGCCAGCGCCAGCGCGGTCAGCATCGTGCCGGCGAGCGCCAGCATCGACGAGATCTTTCTCATTGTTTGTCTCCTCTCGGGTGGGTGAGCGGACGGTGGGCCGTCTTCTTGTTGCCGCGTTTGCCGACATGGATCGATGCAATTACGTCAGGCGTAATGCGGTTATGCCAAAAGTAATTGGCGGTCTGCGGGCTGTCAAGAGAAAATTACGTTGTGCGTGCTAGCATTACGCTATACGTAATCAAACAACCAAGCGCTCGAAAAAGGGAGCGACCGGAATGGCCAATCAGCGAAGCGAAGCGGAGACGGGGGAGGGCAGCGGCGAGCGCGGCGGCGCCGGCGTGCAGGCACTGGAGACCGGGCTGTCGGTGCTGGACGCGCTGTCCGGCGCCCTGCACCCGATGCCGCTGAAGGACGTGGCGCTCGCCGCCGGCATGCACCCCGCCAAGGCGCACCGCTACCTCGCCAGCTTCGTCAAGCGCGGCTATGTGGAGCAGGACGACACCGGTCGCTACAGCCTGGGGCGCAATGCGCTGCGGATGGGGCTGGCGTGCCTGGCCCAGCTCGATCCGCTGCGGCTGGTGACGCCGGTGCTCGACGACCTATGCGCGTCGACCGGCGAAACGGTGCTGGCTGCGGTATGGGGCAGCCACGGGCCGACCGTGGTGCAGTGGCGCGATTCGCTGCGGCCGGTCACGGTCAATGTGCGGCCGGGCTCCGTGATGCCGCTGCTGTCTTCGGCGACCGGCCGCGTCTTTACCGCGTTTCTCGATCCGGCCGTGACGGCGTCACGGATCGAGGCCGAACTGACGGCGCGCGCCGCGCTGCAGCCGCCGCGCTTTCCGCGCGATGCGGCCGAGGTCGCGCAGCTGCGTGAACAGGTGCGGGCCAGCGGGATCGGCAGCGTCCATGGCGATCTGCTGGCGGGCGTCGATTCGGTCAGCACACCGGTATTCGATCGGGACGGCCGCATCGTGCTGGCGATCACGGCGCTGGGCAACGCAGCCACCTTCGACGGACGGCTCGATGGTCCGGTCGCCGCGGCCATCCAGGCGGCGGCCGCCGATCTGTCGCAGCGGCTCGGCCACGGCTTGCTGGCCGAGCCTGCCTGACAGGGGGGCGCCGAAGGCGGGCGTGAACGCCGATCAGTGAACCGGCGCGGCGGCGGGCGAGTCCGCGGTCGCGCCATCGCGGCGCCGGACGGTCGTCGCCTCGGGCTGGCCCGCGGTTTCCTCGACCACGGCAACTTCCCGCACGTCGACGCCGTTTTCCAGGCGCTTGACCAGCAGAGAGAATAGCGCCGGCTCTTCAGCGGTCACCGTCAGCCGCAGCCATTGGCCGGCGCCAGGCAGTGCGCTATGCGAGAGCGTCATCGCGGCCAGTCCCAGTCCGGTACGGCGCGCCGTCGCCAGCGTCCACTCGATTGCGCCGATCAGATCGTGCTGGTCGAGCAGCAGCGCGAGTTGCAGGGCGGGCGTGGAGGCTTGGGCGGACATGACGGCAACCGGTGGTAGTGACGATGTAGTGAATCTACCAGCCGGTAGCCAGAATGTGCTTCTTAATATTCTGAATCTCAGGTCCGAAGCAGAATGAATCGGATAGTATGTGGCTCTCGTGGAGAGAAATCTTCTTTCTCGACCGAATTGACCGACTCCAACCGTTTCCCATGGCCGATCCGACCAGCACCGCCACGATGCCTCCCGCCGCGCGCCCGCCAGGCAAGCTCGCCCCCAAACTGGACGAAACCGACCGCCGCATCCTGCGCGCGCTGCGCCGGGACGGCCGTCTGTCCAATCTGAAGCTGGCCGAACAGGTCGGGCTGTCTCCCACGCCATGCTGGAACCGCGTCCGTGCGCTCGAGGAGGCCGGCGTGATTCAGGGCTATACCGCGTTGTTGAACCAGAAGGCGCTGGGCCTGCCCGACACCGTGCTGATCGAGGTCACGCTGGAGCGGCACGACGACGACATGCTCGACCGCTTCGGCCGCGCACTGGCGCAACTGCCCGAGGTCATGGAGGCGTACCTGCTGACCGGCGAGTATGACTATCTGATCAAGGTGGCGGTGGCGGGCACCGAAGGCTACGAGGAGTTCCTGCGCCACAAGCTGTACAAGCTGCCCGGGCTGCGGCACAGCCGCTCGACCTTCGTGCTGCGCTGCATGAAGCGCGAGCCGTCGGTCGAGCCCTGAGACATGCGGTGCGCCGCGGTGGCCTGTCGGCGTCGAGCCCGTTTTTATTCGACCACTTCCAGCTGGAATTCCCCGCTCGGGCCGTCGTAGCCGATCCGCAAGCGCGCGCCGTTATGGCGGCACGATTTCGCTACGCTGCGCAGTTCCGCCTGGCGTTCGCCGCGCCGCAGATGCGAGCGTGCCTTGGTGCTGATTTCGGTGGGACCGCAGTCGTCATTGCGGCATTGATAGCGCATCCATTGCCCATATGAGCGCGGGCGTGCCGATGCTTCCGTGATGGTTGTGCACAGCGGACAACGTTGCAAGGCTTCCTTCATTGCCATTCCCATTCGGTGTCATTTGCGCGGTCATCGTGCGAGCGTTCGGAAAAAGCGCTGCCAAGCTCACTCCAATGAGCGCAAGCGATTGACGCAAAGTGATTTAACGCAAGAAAGTGCTGCCGGAAGAAAGCAGATTATCGGCACAGAGGGATGGGCTTGGCTACCCCCAAATCGGTAGCCCCTCGGCGGGAGGGTCGGCACCGCGCGATCGGGCGATCGCCGCGGTGCCATGATGCCGCCCTCGACCGAGGGCATGGCAGCAGGATCGGCGGCGCTCAGGCTGCCTTGGCGACGACGGCGCCGGCGGCCGGCTTCGCCTTTGCGGCTGCCTTCGGTGCAGCCTTCTTCGGAGCCTTGACGACCTTGGCGGCCGGCTTCGCTGCCTTCGGTGCAGTGGCCTTCGGTGCAGCCGCCTTCGGTGCAGCCTTCCTCGGCGCGGCGGTCTTCGCACCGGCCGGCTTCTTTGCCGACTTCGCGGCCTTCGCGGCCTTGGCCTTTTCCTTCTGCGCGGCCAGCTTGTCCTTGGCAGCCTGCTTCTCGGCCTGCAGTGCCAGCTTGGCGGCGGCGACGGCCTCGGCCACTTCGCGCTTGGCGGCGTCGATCGCCTTCTTGGTGTCGGCGCGCAGCTTCAGCAGGCGCTTCTTCGCGGCTTGCGCTTCGCGTGCCAGCACGCTGGCCTTCTTGGTCGGCGCCGCCGGCTTGGCGGACTTCACTGCGCGCGGTGCGCTTTTCTTGTTGGCAACGGCCATTGTTCGATATACCCGAAATGTGGTTTATGGAGCGCGGAGTATAACCGGTCACCCGTGTCGGAAGAAACGTTCTCGTCGCATCGTGCGCGGCCATTGCACGAGAAAACGATCGTCTATGCTGCCTACTGGATTTGCCGCGCGAGAGCGGCAGTGTTGCGCGGCGAGTCCTTCAGTCGATTCATTCCCGGTGGCGAATCGAATTCCGATTCGATTCCAGACTGACAACGCGGCCACCACGCCGCGCAAGGAGCGACAGAAATGACCGATATGAATTCCGGCGCTTCCCCCAGCCAGGGCAGCACGGCGATCCCGTGCGTGCGCTATCGCGATGCGCCGTCGGCAATCGCCTGGTTATGCGATACCTTTGGTTTTACCCGGCACCTAGTCGTGGAAAACGATGACGGCACCATTGCCCACGCGCAATTGCGTTACGGCAAGGGCATGGTGATGCTGGGTTCGGTGCTCGATTCCCCGTATGGCAAGCTGATGCGCCAGCCAGACGAAGTCGGCGGCGGGCAGACCCAAAGCATTTATCTGGTCGTGCCGGATCCCGATGCGGTATTCGCGCGCGCCCAGGCTGCAGGCGCGCAGATCGTGCTCGATCTGAAGGATCAGGATTATGGCGGCCGCGATTTCAGCTGCTTCGATCTGGAAGGCCATCTGTGGACCATCGGCAGCTATGATCCGTGGGTCAGCACGTCGTAACGACAAATCGCATTCCGACCCATTCCATTTCAAAAACAGTTCCGAAAACAGGAGACGCCTCGATGGCAAGCCAGATCTTCGTCAACCTCCCCGTCAAGGACCTCGACCGCTCGGTCGATTTTTTTACGCGGCTCGGCTATCGCTTCGATCCGAAATTCACCGACCGCAATGCCACCTGCATGATCGTGTCGGACCAGATTTACGTGATGCTGCTGGTCGAGGAGTTCTTCAGGACGTTCACCGGCAAGGCCATCTGCGATACCGGCAGCAGCAACGAAGTGATACTCGCGCTGTCGATGGACAGCCGTGCCGCGGTCGACGACATGGTGTCGAAGGCGGTCGCAGCCGGCGCGCGCACGCCGAACGAGCCGAAGGACTACGGCTTCATGTATCAGCACGGCTACGAAGACCTGGACGGCCATCTGTGGGAGGTGTTCTACATGCAGCCGGAGGCCGCGCAGTAGTCGTAGACCCCATCACGGCGTGGGTGGCGGCGCGTTGCGCTCTCAGCTGCTCGCCGCCTGCAGCGCCGTCACCAGCGCCATCAGCGGCCCGCTGTGCTGGGCGCGGCGCAGCCACATCGCCTCCACCGGCGGCAGGTCCCAGCGCAACGCATGGGGCAGCAGCGCGGCGCCGCCGCCGTTGGCAAGCTCCGCCGCGACCGCGCGCGGCACGATCGTGATCGTGCGCGGCTGCGTCCGCAGCAGCGTGGCGATCGTCTTGATCGAATAGGTCTCGACCAGCGGCAGCGGCGGCGCCACGCCCGCGGTCGCAAACATCGTGTTGATCGTGCGGCGTGTCGGCGTCTGCGGCGGCGGCATGATCCAGTCGAGCGTGGCGAGCCGCGCCCAATCGAGCGGGCCGCGCGACAGCCGCGCCGCCGCGCGCGACGGCACCACCAGCGCCGGCTCCTCGCGGTACAGCGGCATCTGCACGATGTCTTCGCCGGCGGCATAGAAGGAGCGCGCGATCACGCAATCGACCTCGTGCGCGCGCAACGCGCCGACCAGTTCGTCGGTGGTGCCCTCGCGCACCAGCACCGCGATGCGCGGCTGCTGGCTCAGCGCATGCGAGCAGGCCGCGTCGAGTATCGCCGGCGCGATGAATGGAATCACGCCGATCCGGAGCCTGCCGCCGAGCCCCGCATCGAGGACCGCCAGCTCGTCGCCGAGCGCGCGTGCGTCGGCCAAGGCGAGCCGCGCATACGCCAGCACCGCGGCACCGGTCTCGGTGGCCTCCAGTCCCGCGCGCGATCGGTGAAACAGCGGCGTCAGGAAGATCTCCTCGATCTCGCGCAGCGCCTTGGTGACCGCCGGCTGGCTCAGGTTCAGCTCCGCCGCCGCGCGCGACAGCGAGCGATGCCGCTCCAATACGAGCAGCAGCGACAGCTGCTTCAGGCGCAGGCGGGAGATCAGGTTGTGCTGCAGGCGGTCGGCGAAGGCGGGCATGGCGAAGTAGGAAAAAGGCGAAGGGGTTGGATGCGGGAGTCGTATCCCGGTCGTATCCGCAGTCGTATCCCCAGACGTATAACCATTCGGGAATGGAAGAATAATGCAATCGTCCGTTCTGGTTATTCGATCTTTCTATACTTGCCCCATTCCTGCCAAGTCAGGCCGCACTCGGAAACCAGCATGTTCACCACCCGCCCCGAAATCGTCGGTACCTTCGGCGTCGTCTCGTCGACGCACTGGCTCGCCTCGCAGACCGCGATGGGCGTGCTCGAGCGCGGCGGCAATGCCTTCGATGCGGCGGTGGCCGGCGGTTTCGTGCTGCAGGTGGTCGAGCCGCATCTGAATGGCCCCGGCGGCGAGGTGCCGATCCTGCTGTGGAGCGAACGCGAACGCGCGGTGCGCTCGATCTGCGGCCAGGGTCCCGCACCGGCGCTGGCAGATCCGGCCGCGCTGCGCGCGATGGGGCTGGAGCTGATGCCCGGCATCGGCCTGATGCCAGCTACCGTGCCCGGTGCGTTTGGCGCCTGGTTGACGATGCTGCGCGACTACGGCACGTGGTCGCTGGCCGACGTACTGGCGCCGGCGATCGCCTACGCGCGCGACGGCTTTCCGCTGGTGCCGCGCATTTCGCAGGCGATCCTCGCGGTGCGCGAACTGTTCCAGCGCGAATGGCGCGATTCGGCCGACGTCTGGCTCCTCGACGGCCGCGTGCCGCCGCCCGGCAGCCTGCACGCGACGCCCGCGCTGGCGCGCACCTACCGGCGCATCGTCGAAGAATCGCAGGCGGCCGGCGGCACGCGCGAGAAGCAGATCGATGCCGCGCTCGATTGCTGGTATCGCGGCTTCGTCGCGCGCGAGATTGATACCTACTGCCGCACCCAGCAGGTTCGCGACACCACCGGCGAACGCCATCGCGGCCTGCTGCGCTACGAGGACATGGCGGGCTGGCAGCCCGAGGTCGAGGCGCCGCTGACGCTGGATTTCGGCCGCCATACGGTCGCAAAGTGCGGCGTCTGGAGCCAGGGCCCGGCCTTCCTGCAGCAGCTCGGCATGCTGCGGCACGCGGGGCTGGAGGCGCACGAACCGACGTCGCCGGGCTTCGTCCACCGGATCGCCGAGGCGGCCAAGCTGGCGATGGCAGACCGCCTGGCCTGGTATGGCGACCCGCGCTTTGCCGACGTGCCGGCGCAGGGTTTGCTCGACGCGGACTATCTGCGGGCGCGAGCACAACTGATCGGGGAGCAGGCATCGCGCGAGTTGCGTGCCGGCAGCGTCGACGGCCGCGCGCCGCGGCTGCCCGATCTCGACGCAGCCGAACGCACGCTGGCAAACGCCGATACGCGCTTCGGCGTCGGCGAGCCGACCTTTGCCGCGCTGCCGCCGGTGCAGCAGTGGGCCGAGAAAGAGATCTTCGTCGGCGACACCTGCCATCTCGACGTGATCGACCGCGACGGCAATATGGTCGCCGCCACGCCGTCCGGCGGCTGGCTGTCGTCGAGCCCGGCCATTCCGGCGCTGGGCTTCGCGCTCAATACGCGGCTGCAGATGACTTGGCTCGAGCCGGGCCTGCCCAATTCGCTGGCGCCGGGCAAGCGGCCTTGCACCACGCTGTCGCCGTCGCTGGCGTTGCGCGACGGCGAGCCTTACATGGTGTTCGGCACGCCCGGCGGCGACCAGCAGGACCAATGGTCGCTGGCCTTCTTCCTGCGCCACGCGGTGCACGGCATGAACCTGCAGGAAGCGATCGACGCGCCGGCCTGGCACATCGACCACTTCCCGGGCTCGTTCTGGCCGCGCCAGACCGTGCGGAACCGGCTCAGCATCGAATCGCGCTTTCCGCAGGCCACGCTGGACGCGCTGCGCGATGCCGGCCATGAATTGCGGGTCGGCGAGCCGTGGTCGGAAGGACGGATGTCGGCCTGTTCGCGCGAGCGCGACGGCAAGGGCAGGCTGGTGCTGCGTGCCGGCGCGAATCCGCGCGGCATGCAGGGCTATGCGGTGGGACGTTGACAGCGGGGATGCCTTGAGAACGGGGATGCCGCGGCACGGCCGGCACAGGCGTCGGCATGTCACGGCACGATCGAACGACAAAATGACAGAACGACAGAACGACAGAACGACAGACCGGACGCGCGGTGCGCCCGGCATGACATACGGGGAGAAGCGAGGATGAACGCGAGGAGGAAAGCGACCATGAAGACGACGATTCGAAGCTGGCTGCGCGGCGTGGCCGCGCTGGCGCTGTGCTGCGCCGCGGGCACTGCGGCGGCGCAGGACTATCCGACCAAGCCGGTCACACTGGTGGTGCCGTGGGCGCCGGGCGGTTCGACCGATATCCTGGCGCGCGTGCTGTCCGAACGGCTGACGCGCTCGCTGGGCCAGCCGGTGATCGTCGACAACAAGCCGGGCGCGTCGGGCAATATCGGCTCGGCGATGGTCGCGCGCGCCAAGCCGGACGGCTATACGCTGCTGATCGGCTCGATGAGCACGCATGCGATGAATCCGGCGATGATGCCCAACATGCCGTTCCGCGGCGTCGAGGATTTCACGCCGCTGGGCCTGCTGGCCTATGTCACCAACACGATGGTGGTTCACCCATCGGTGCCGGCCAACAACGTCAAGGAACTGATCGCCTATGCACGCGCCAATCCCGGCAAGCTGGCCTACGCCAGCGCGGGCCCGGGTTCCACCAACCATCTAAGCGCGGTGCTGTTCGAGAAGATGGCCGGCGTCGAGATGCTGCACGTGCCGTACAAGGGCGGCGCGCCGGCCGTGGTCGACACGGTGGCGGGCCAGACCCAGCTGCTGTTCTCGGCCGGCACGCAGACGCTGCCGCACGTCAAGGCCAACAAGCTGAAGCTGCTGGCGGTGACCGAGGCGAAGCGCTCGCCGTTGCTGCCCAATGTGCCGACGGTCGCCGAGACCGTGCCGGGCTACGAACTGGCGGTCTGGTATGGCGCCTTCGGTCCCGCCGGCATGCCGCCGGCACTGGTGACGCGCCTGAATGCCGAGATCAACAAGGTGATGCAGCTGCCCGAGGTCAAGGCAAAGATGGACGCGATCGGCGTGGAGACGACCACGTCGACGCCGCAGCAGTTCGGCCAGGTGCTGCGCCGCGATGCCGAGCGCTACGGCAAGCTGATCCGCGACCTGAAGATCAGCGCGGAGTAAGCGTGAGCGAAGCATCGAATCTGCGGGTGGATTCTGCGATGGCAGCGTTGGCCGCGCTGCGGCCGCGATTGTCCGCGCAGCAGGCGTCCGCGCTGGAGGTTGCGGTTGCCCAGTCCGAACGGACCGCCGCGCTGTTCGACGCGGTCGGCGCCGCCACGCTCGCGCTGCTCGGTCCCGGGCTGCTGACAGTCAATCTGTGGCGCCCGGACAGCCGCGAGGTGGTGCGCCAATGGTCCAGCGATCCCGCCGCCTATCCGGTCGGCGGCAGCAAGCGCAAGGGCGATACGCCGTGGGCGCGCCAGCTGCTGGAGCGCTGCGAGGTCTTCGTCGGCGAGGGCGACGCGGCGCTGGCCGAAGTATTCGACGATGTCGTAACGATCCGCGCGCTCGGGCTGAGGGCAGTGGTCAATGTACCGATCGGCGAGCGGGGTCGCTGCATCGGCACGTTCAACTACCTCAGCCCGAGGTCGGCGTGGCAGGCCGACGAGGTCGAGACGCTGCGCCAGTTGGCCGGCCTGGCCGCGCCGGCCGTGGCGCATTGCCGTGCCGGTCACGCCGACCACGCCGGTCACGCCGAGCCGGTGCGCGACGCGCGCTAGCTGCCGATCGGCTCCGGCGCCGGCTGCACGAAGCGCCGCGACAGCAGCGCCTCGCGCGGATGGTAGTAGCGCAGCGTCAGCGAGAACCGTCCGGCCGGCGCGGGCAGCCAGTTCGCCTCGCGCGCCGGCTCGGGCCGCGCATGCTGCAGCCACAGGTCGATGCTGCCGTCGGCGTTGACCTGTAGCCCAGGCGTGCGGTCGCCGATCGTATAGCGGCCGATCGGGTTCTCCGTGAAGAAGCGCCGCCCATCGGGCGCGAACTCGTACATCGACAGCGACCAGAACGCGTCGACCGGCATCGCCGGCGGGATATGCAGCCGGTAGGCACGGGCCCCGTCCAGCCGTTCGCCGGCGGCATCGTTGACGCAGGTCGCGTAGATCGCCTCGGCGCGTTCCAGCGCGCCCAGTCCGATCAGCGACACATGGGCGCGGTAGGTGTAGTCCTTGCCGAAGTTGCCCAGATGGTCCGGGCCCGACTGCCACGGCCCCGATTCGGAGCCGTTGCCGAAGCCCGGCGTGCGCGCCAGCTCCTTGCGCAGCGCCGGCAGCATCGTGCGCCACGCTTGCTGGACCGGCGCCGGCAACTGCGCGAAGACGTCGCGATGGCCCGGGCGGACGCCGGCTTCGGCAAAGCCCGCCACCAGGTCTCGCTCGTCGGCAGGGACCGGATTGCGGCCCAGCACCTCATTGACCAGATCGAGATAGCGCGCCGGATCGGCCTCGTCGGGCACGGTCTTCAGCAGGCCGCCATCGCCATCGGCGCCATTTCCGCCATCCCGCCGCGCCACCGGCTCGAGGCCGATCGCGTCCTGCAGCGCATGCACCGCCGGCAGGTCGTGCTCGCCATCGACCAGCAACCGGCCCAGCAGCCAGACGTCGTTGCTGGGGCAGCGTACCAGCCGCGCACCGGCCGGCGCGTCGCCGGCCCAGTCCGGCCCCGCCAGCAGAAATTCGGCCGCCCGTGTGCCCGTGGTGCGGTTGCCGATGCAGGCGAAGTTGTTGGTGAAGATGTCCAGCAGCGCGATGCTGTAGTAGCGCTCGCCCATGTCGGGCAGCCGCAGCAGCATCGGTCCGTCGTGCAGCGCCAGGTACGACAGCGTATAGAGCGTGTCGTTGTTGGGCTGCGTCACGGTGCGGGCGCGATGGTCGAGCAACCGGCGGTAATGCAGCAGTCCATTGACGGGCACGCGGTTGCGATTCTGCGGGTTCTGCGTGATCTGCCAGCGGACCTGAGCGAGGTCGTGCACCGGGAAGGTATAGATGAAGGCCTCGCGCAGGCGCGCGGCGAGGGCGGGATCGGTCGTGGTGTTTTCCATGGCTTGCGTCGTGGCGTCTAGAAGATGGTGCGGATGCCCAGCGAGATGCCGAGCTGCCCCTTCGCGTCGGGGCGCTTGTAGTAGACCTGCGAGGTCGCCGGCGCGTAGCCGACCGATTGCCCGTTGGGCAGGTAGGCGATGTTGTCCCAGTTCAGCGAGGCATTGCGCGCGTACATCACGCCGGCGAACACATCGGTGCGCTTGGTCAGGCGGTAGTCCGCCAGCGCCAGGTACTGCTGCGGATTGGCCGGGTTGACGCTGGCGCCGCCGATATCGGCGCGCTTGATGTCGTCGTAGTACCAGGCCAGGCTCAGCCGCAGCGCGGGCGTGGTCTGCCAGTGCACGCCGGCCCAATACATGTCGTCGCGGTGGGGCAGCAGCGTCGGGGTGCCCTCGCCGGGCGCGACCGAGTTGCCCCAGCGGTAGCCGGCGACGAACTTGAACGCGCCGATCTCGTAGCTGCCGGCCAGGAAGGCCCGCATGTCGCGGCCGTAG
This sequence comes from Cupriavidus sp. UGS-1, assembly GCF_021213615.1. Lineage (NCBI taxonomy): Bacteria > Pseudomonadati > Pseudomonadota > Betaproteobacteria > Burkholderiales > Burkholderiaceae > Cupriavidus > Cupriavidus sp. UGS-1. The sequence continues at coordinate 573,040 of NZ_JAJQJF010000001.1, forward strand.
TCGCCCGAGGACGAGGCGCCGGCAGCCTGCGCCGCGTTCAGCGTCTTGACCTCGTCGTAGGCGGCCGCCACGCCGAAGCCGTTGGTGTAGTACGACACGCCGATGCCATAGGCCGAGCCCGCCGCCAGGCTGCCGGTGCGCTCTCCGAACGACCAGTGCGTGTGCAGCGACAACGGCCCGAACTTGCCCTGGTACTGCACCATGTTGTTCTCGCGGAAGTTCGGGCCGGCCATGCCGACCACCGGCTCGAACTCGGGCGCGTAGGCGACCGGCGTGAAGCTGCCCAGCGCAAGGAACGACGAGGTGTACTGGCGGCCGAAGGTGATGCGGCCGAGCTTGTCGTTCTTCAGGCCGACGAAGGCCTGGCGGCCGAACATCGCGTTCTGCCCCATCCGTCCGTCGTCAGTGTTGAACTGGTTCTCCAGCACGAACAGCGCCTGCGTGCCGCCGCCGAGCTCCTCGGTGCCGCGCAGGCCGAAGCGCGACTGCGCGATGCCCGACGAATTGAGCATCGTGCGCGAGCCGCTGCCAGGCGCCAGCACGCCGCCGCTGACGTTCTGCGAGTTGTTGACGTACTGCAGGCTGGCGGTGACCACGCCATACAAGGTCACCGACGATTGCGCATGCGCGCCCTGCGCCATCAGGCCGGCGGCCGCCGCCGTGATCCACCATCGCTTCATGCCGTGTCTCCTCCGCGTCTTGCGGTGTTTTCGTTGCCCGCTCGCGTTTAATACGTCGTATTACGCGGGTCCGGAACACCATAGCGCCGCATCGCGATTCGAAAATCTGGGGATTACCCCGATGCGCCCGGCACGCCGTTGGCGGCGCCGGAGTTCTCGGGTTAATCCCTAGTATTAGAACGGCGCGACGCGACTATGCTGACAGCGAACCTCGCGATGGTCGCGGGGAAAACGCGGATTGCACGCATGAAGCTGAAACAGATTCGCTCGGTGATCGGCGAGGACGCCGAGACGGCGGGGCGGCGCAAGACAGCTGCGCCGGCCGCCGAGGACGACGCCCAGGTGCCCGGCACCGCGGCCAGGATGCTCGAGATCGCCGAGCGGCTCTTTGCCGAGCATGGCGTCGAGCAGGTGCCGCTGCGGCAGATCGTGATCGAGAGCGGGCAGCGCAACCGCTCCGCGCTGCACTACCACTTCGGCTCGCGCGAGGCGCTGGTCAGCCATCTGCTGAACCGGCGGCTGCACCAGATCAACGTGATTCGCCATCGCTATCTGGACCGGCTTGTCGCCGAGGGCCGCGACACCGATCTGCATGCGGTGGTCGAGTCCACCATCCTGCCGCTGGCCGATGCGGTGCGCGATACCGACTGGGGCCGGCACTATCTTCAGGTGCTGGCGCAGACCACGTTCAGTCCGAACCTGCTGAAGAAGGGACTGGTCGAACGCGACGCGGTGTCGGCGCTGATCCGCGTGCGCAAGCTGGTATTCGCGCTGTGTCCGCAGGTGCCGCGCGAGGTCATGAATCTGCGGCTGACCTGGTTCAACGACACCGTGGTCTATTCGCTGGCGCACTGGTATCGCGATCAGGGCCGCCGCGGCGGCGAGCCGCCGCTGTCCGAGCTGATCGACTTCTGCGCCGCGAGCCTGAGCGCGCCGGTCGGTTCCCGCGTCGGCCGGCGCTAGCGCAGCCCACCTTTCCCTGGCGTTGCCCACGATGACGCTCCCCAACGGAGCGGGGCGGCGCTCGTCCTTCGTTCTGTCACAGGAGTCGTTCGCATGCAGGATTTCGAAGCGCGCCCCGCCGCGCTGGCCACCGGCGATGGGGTCGAGGCCGTCGCCCCGGGCGTCTGGAAGCTGCACGGCCAGGGCCAGTCCTTCGTCGCGCGGATCGCCACGCAGACCACCACGCAGGCCGGTGCCGCCGATGGCGATGCGCTGCTGCTGGTCGATGCCGGTCCCGGCGGCGCCATCACGCGGAGCATGATCGACGCGCTGCGCAGCGTGACCTCGCTGCCGCTGGCGGCCATCGTCTTCAGCCACGGCCATCTCGGCTACAACAGCGGCTTGCCGCTGTGGCTCGCGCATTGCGCGGAACGCGGCGACCCCGCGCCGCGCGTGATCGCCCACGCCAACGTGCTGCCGCGCCAGGCCCGCTACCGCGCCACCATGCCGCTGCAGGAGGCGCTGGCCGAGGTCCAGTTCCGCCAGCCGCGCGGACGCCTGGGCGGCAAGCTGAGCCAGCACGCACCGACCGAGACCTTTGCGCAGGGGCTGACCGTCGGCACCGGTCCGCGCCGCGCCGAGCTGCTGTGGGCGCCGTCGGAGACCGACGATGCGGTCGCGGTCTGGCTCCCCGAAGCGCGGATCCTGTACGGCGGTCCTGCCGTCATCGATTCGATCCCGAACATCGGCACACCGCTGCGCACGCTGCGCGACGCACCGCGCTGGGCGCGCACGCTGGAAAACCTCGCCGCACTCGAGCCGCAGCGCGTGGTGCGGGAATTCGGCGCGGACCTGTGCGGCGCGCAGGCGGTCGAGGTACTGCGCCATACCGCCGGCGCGCTGCACTGGCTGCACGACGAGGTGATCCGGCTGATCAACCAGGGCATGGACGAGCGCGAGATGCTGGCGGCGCTGCGCTATCCGGAGGCACTGTTCGGCAAGCCATGGATGCGGCCGAGCTACGGCGATCCCAGCTATATCGCGCGCGACATCTACCGCGCCGAAAACGGCTGGTGGGACCGCAACGCGACCTCGCTGCATCCGGCGCCGCCGGAGCAGGCGGCCGCGCAGATCGCCGAGGCGGTCAGCGATCACGACGCGCTGATCCGCCATGCCCAGGCGCTCGCCGACAAGGGCGAGATTCAGCTCGCGCTCCATGTGATCGACGTGCTCGCCGGCGCGCCCGGCAATGCGCCGACGCTGCGGCGCGCGCGCGAACTGAAAGCCGGCTGGCTGCGCCAGCGCTCGCGCCAGGTCGCCAGCTATGTTTCGCGCAGCCTCTACCTGGCCTGCGCCGACAGCATCGAACGCGGCGAGCGCCACCCGTTCAGCCGACCGCTCAGCCAACCGTTCAGCCGATGACAGGGAGGAACCGAATGATGTCGTTCGACAGCAAGGAAGAAGCGCGCATCAAGGACATGGACAGCGGCGCGCCGCAAGGTAGTCGGCGGCGAACGCTGCTGGCGCTGATGGCCATGATCGCCGCGCCGCTCGCGGCGGGGCCGGCATGGGCGGCCGATGCCTGGCCGTCGCGGCCGATCCGGCTCGTGGTGGCGTCCTCGGCGGGCAGCGGCACCGACCTGTTCGCCCGCGTCATCGCCGAACGGCTGGGCAAGCGGCTGGGACAGACCGTGGTGGTGGACAACAAGCCCGGCGCGACCGGCATCATCGGCGTCGATGCCGTCGCCAAGGCCGCGCCCGATGGCTATACGCTGCTGTTCACCTATGCGGCGTCGGTCGTCATCAACCATACGCTGCAGCCCAAGCTCCCCTACGACGCGCTGCGCGACCTGGCGCCGGTCGCGCAGGTCGGCGAGGGCGGAAACTTCCTGGTGGTCACGCCGGATTTCCCCGCGCGGAACCTGCGCGAGTTCGTCGCCGCGGTCAAGGCCAGACCCGATGCCTACGACTACGGCTCGTGGGGCATCGGCTCCGGCGGGCACCTGACGATGGAGGCGCTGAAGATGCAGGCCGGACTGCGCATGCGCCACGTCCCGTACAAGGCCGTGGGGCAGGTACTGAACGATCTGCAGGGCGGCATGATCAAGGTGGCCTTCGTCGATACCTCGTCGTCGCTGCCGCTGATCCGCTCCGGCAAGATCCGCGCGCTGGCGATCAGCGGCAGCCGCCGCGGCTCGGTTTCGCCCGAGGTGCCGACCATGCGCGAACAGGGCTATCCGTTCGATACCAACAGCTGGTATGGCCTGTTCGCGCCCGCCGGCACGCCGGCGCCGATCGTCAAGCGGCTCAACGCGGAGATCAACGGCATGCTGGGCGACCCGCAGATCCGCGAGCGCTTCGCGCTGATGAACATGGCCAATCCGCCCGCGAAGACCAGCGAGGCCTTCGCGGCGACGATCCGCGACGACATCAAGGTATGGGGCGAGATCATCCGGGCCAACGGGGTGACGGTCGACTGAAGGCGGCGCGGCGCCCGCGGGTATGTGTCTTGCGTCGGCAATGGGAAGGGCTGCGGCGCCGCGCTGTCGCGGCAAGCCGCAGGCTGCACCGTCCACCCATTGCAAACGGAGATGCGCATGAAGGACAAATCTTCAGGGATCCCGAATCCCGTGGCCCCGCAGTCCGTCGAGTCGCTGAAGCCGGAAAAGGGCTCGCTGTCGCAGGAACGCGGGCAGAATCCGGCCGCCGAAGCCGACACGCTGCCGTCGGAAAGCAACCCGGCGGGCAGCGGCGCGCAGGGGCAGCACGGCCAGGGCCAGGGCCAGGGGCAGCAGCAGGGCGGGAAGCCAGGCGAAAAGGCCGGAGAAAAGTCGGGCAAAAAACCGGGTCCCACGGCAAACGAGGTGATGAACGAGCAGGTATCGCCACCGGACGAGCAGGGCGACCGGATGCAGTCGGACCGGCCGCATATCGGCGGTTGACGTAGCCCTGCGTGCACGAAGCCGCGCCCGCCGTTCAGCCTGGTGCCACAGTGGCCGAGATGAGTAGCGAAGTAGTCCAAATACAGCGTTGACTACTTTGCTACTCACACGCCTCCGCCGTGGAACCAACGCCGCAGCGATAGCGGACGGATCTAGGATTCGATGGATGCCGCGCGGCTCCGACCGGCGGCCCGTTTGCGCACCGACATGACCATGGGGTGCTGCTCGAAGTGGGCAAGCAGATTGCTCTTCTGCATGTCGGTGAGCTGCGACGCGACGATCATCTGCGGCCAGTTCTTCACGGCCGCCAGGACGGTACGCTGGATCGCCGCGGCGGCCGGTTTCTCGAGCAGCCGCAGATGTCCGCAAAACTGGCGCAGCATGGCTGGCGACAAGTGCTGATGGCGCCCGCGTGTGCCGTCCGCGGATGGCGGCAACAGCTCCGGTGGCACGATGAAGATGGCATGGCCGGTACGGCGCTGATAGGCGCTGTAGCCGACGATGTCGTAGGCGGGAGACAAGGTCGGTGTGATGCCGTCCCGGTAGATGACGCCCACGTTCTTCAGATGCATGTCCGGGTTGCCAAGCAGCTCGTTGACCGTCATCCGCCGCAGCAACTCGTGCACTGCCGCCTCGCCCAGAGAGGGTTGCGCCAGCATGATCGCGGCCATCGCGAGATAGCTGTGGCGGTACTTGTCTTCGGGCTCGACAGCCATGATCTGGCCGAAATCCTCCACATGGAAACGTGAGCCGGGCGCCCGGTCGAAACGCGTGACCGCCAGAAAGTTCGTGGCGCCGGTGACGTCGTTGCCGAGGTCGTAGCCATGCTCGACGGCGAGCTTCTCCAGCGGTTCCAGCTTTGCCTCGCAGACATCCACGCCCGCCGCCCGGGCCAGCCGCAACGATAGTTCTTCCAGTTCGGGCAACAGCGGATGACCGACGACGGGCAGCTTGGCGATGATGTGGGTGTCCTGCATCTTTGTGCGGCCCACATAGCGGTCGCCATCCCGGATGACGCCGACCTTCGGCTGCACGCCGGAAACGGAGACGCCATCCTCCATCGGCTCCTCGACGACGCTCATTTCCAGCGAGTCGGCATCCTGCGTCACCAGATGCGCGGCTTCCTGCCGCGTCAGTGTGACGGGCCGCGCGTGGACATTGCCCGGCAAGTCTCTGCCGGTCGCCGCCAGCATCTCGAAATGGTCGTCCGGTTCGCAGCCACGGACCGCGGCAACATGATCCCGAAACACGCCTTCGGGCAGCAGCCCCTGGAAGAACGGGGGCAGCAGCCAGCCCTTGCGTCTGGATTGCCGGCCGTTGAACACCGGCGCCGAGACATTGGCCCACAAGGCGCGCTGCGTTTCCGGGTCGTCGGCGCGCATCGACAGCGACAGGGTAGGGGCCTTGTCTCCCAGCGCAACGAAGGCGTCGTCCGCGACGAAGCGCAGAATCGGGTTGTCGGTGCCGTACTGAAACAGCAGGCCAGCGCGCTGTTCGCCGAGATAGATGGCCAGGGTCTTGAGGTTCATTGCGGGCGGTTGGACTTCAGGCGTTGGAGAGCGGCATCGACCACCGATGGAATGGCAGGCTGCGCGGGACCCGCCGCCCCGAACAGCGGTCGGGCTTCCCGCGGAACCAACATCAGCTCGAGGCCAAGCCGATCGGCGACGGCCAACAGCGTGGAAACCTTGAAGTCCTGATTCCCTTGCAGAACATGGCTAAGGGTCCGAAAAGTGATTCCGGCGTCATGGGCAAGTCGGGTCTTGCCGTAGCCGACACGTTCGGTCTGGGCGGAGAGGACTTGGGACACCTCTTCAATGGTTTTCATTGTACTAAAGTATCATTTTTCGCCATAAAGATACTTTAGTATCGGTGCTGCGGGCAGTCAATGACGATAGCAAAGTATCATATTCATCGGAAACGATACTTTAGTATCACTGCGCGCTGTTTAGAAATCCACGATGGAGCTGCTGGCGAGTGGCGGTGGACTGTTCGCGGACGGGGCTGCGTCTCCATGACTGCCGACCGCGGCACGTGACCACCGCCGGCATGCCTTGGACTCAAACCGCGGTATGCCCCCCATCGGCCATCACCAGCGCGCCGGTCACGAAGCTCGCCTTGTCCGACGCCAGGAAGGCGATCACCTCGGCGATCTCCTCCGCTTGCGCGGCGCGGCCCAGCAGGTTGTTCTTGCCGTGTTCGGCGAGGAACTCGCGGCCGTTCGGCATCTGGTCGTCGAGAATGCCGGTCACGATATCGCCCGGCCCCACCGCGTTGACGCGGATGCCGTGCTGGCCGTTTTCGGCCGCCAGCACGCGAGTCAGCTGCGCGACCGCGCCCTTGGAGGCGGCATAGGCGCCGATGGTCGGTAGCGCGACCACGCAGGCGTAGGAGCCGACGTTGACGATGGCGCCGCGCCTGGCGGGCACCATGGCCCGCAGCGCTTCGCGGGCGTGCACGAACATGCCGCGCGCGTTGATCGCAAGAATCTGGTCCCATTCGTCGACAGTCATGTCGGCGACCGTGCGGTTGATGATCCGGGCCGCATTGTTGACCAGGATGTCGAGCCGGCCGAAGCGAGCGATCGCCGTATCGACGGCGGCGCGGGCGGTGGCTTCCTGCGACACGTCGCCGGTGATGGCGACGATCTCGCCGTCGATCTCGAGTTCGGCAACGGTGTCCTTGATGTCCTCGGCCACCACGCGCGCGCCGCGGCGGTAGAGCAGTTCCACGGTCGCGCGTCCGACTCCGCCGGCCGCGCCGGTCACGATGGCGACCCGGCCTTCGAGGTCGCGCTGGCCTTGCTGTGCATTCATGATCTGAACTCCGTACAGTAAAAGAGGAAGGGCCGCGATGGCGACGTTCGACCGTCGATGCCATCGCTTGCCGTCACTGTACGAAGTGCGAGCGCGCAAGCCCATGCCGAATCCTATGGGGGGCTTGCCCAATTCTCTGCAGGACTTCCTTGGCCGATTTCTCCGGCGCAGGACCCGCGCAGGACCCCCGCAGGACCCGCGCCGCGCTCAAGCGGCGCGTGCCCAATCCACCCGTGTGCGCAGCGCCATCGCTTCCTTCATCATGCGTGCCTCGTCGATCGGGCTGCGGCCGAAAAACCGCTTGAATTCCCGGCTGAACTGCGACGGACTTTCATAGCCGACCTGGCTGGCCGCGACCGATGCGTTGATGCCCTGCTGGATCATCAGCATGCGCGCCTTGTGCAGCCGCGTGGCCTTGATGTACTGCAGCGGCGAGGTGCCGGTGACCGCCTTGAACGCCGCGTGGAAGGCCGCCACGCTCATCGCCGACGCGCTGGCCAGCGCGTCGACCGACAGCGGCTGGTCGTAGCCCGCATGGATCATGCGCAGCGCCTTGCCGATGCGGCCGAAGTTGCTCTGGTAGGCGAGCGATGCGCGCAGGGCCTCGCCCTGCGGGCCGCACAGCACGCGGAAATAGATCTCGCGCAGGATGGCCGGGCCCAGCACCGCGGCCTCCATGTCGGAGGTCAGCGCTTCAAGCAGGCGTACCACGGCGTCGCCGAGCCTGTCGTCGAGCGGGGTCGAGTGGATGCCGGATACCTCGGCGGACCTCGCGCTCTCCGCCGCGGATGCCGCTGCCGGTGCCGATGCCGGCGGCACCGACAGCGCCAGCTCGGCCAGCACGCCGAGGTCCACGCGGATCGAGATCGCCAGCATCGGCTCGTCGGGCGAGGCCTCGGTCTGCGACTCGAATGGGATCGGCAGCGACAGCACGAGGAAATGCTGGGCGTCGTAGACGAACTCGCGTCCCGCGAAGAAACCGCGCTTGCGCCCGCTGCACAGCACGATGATGCAGGGGTCGTAGAGCACCGGCGTACGCGGCAGCGGGCCGTTGGCGCGCAGGAACTTGACCGCGTCGAGCGCGGACATCGTGTATCCCTCGGCCGGCGCCAGGCGGCCGATCAGTGCCGCCATGCGTTCTTCACGCTGGCGGCGGGACTGCTCGGACCCGAATGGTTGTGGCGGCGTTGGCGTCGGAGCGGCGGTGACGGACATGGTCGGCATGGACGATGGCGTGGCGGCGAACGTGGGACGCCGGGATGGGCGCCAGTGTAGCGCGCGCTGGCCGGGCCGCGGCCGTGCAGGGCCGCACCGCCGGCACGGTCTGGAGGATCAGGCAAGCGCCCCCGAGTTTTGAACTAACGGGCGCCGGGGCCCGCTGCCTACCATGGCAGCCATCCATCCACACCTGAAGGAGTTCGGCATGAGCAAGACCTGGTTGATCACCGGCGCGGCGCGTGGCATCGGCGCGTGCATCGCCAAGGCGGCGTTGGACGCCGGCGACAACGTCGTCGCGACGGGACGCGATCCACAGCGCATCGAGCAGACCCTGCCGGGGTACGGCGAGCGCTTGCTGGCATTGCGGCTCGATGTCACCGAACCGGCGCAGGCGCGCGACGCGGTCGACCGCGCCGTGGCGACCTTCGGACGCATCGACGTGCTGGTCAACAACGCCGGTTACGGCCAGCTTGGCATGTTCGAGGAGAACAGTGCCGACGCGGTCGTGCGGCAGTTCGACACCAACGTCCATGGCACGCTGCACGTGACCCGCGCGGTGCTGCCGGTAATGCGGCGCCAGCGGGCGGGGCGCATCTTCAATCTGTCGTCGATCGGCGGCATGGTCGGTTTCGAGGGCGCGTCGATCTACTGCGCGGCCAAGTTCGCGGTGGAGGGCTTTTCCGAGTCGCTGGCGCTGGAGGTGGCGCGTTTCGGCATCCAGGTCACCATCGTGCAGCCGGGCTTCTTTCGCACCGATTTTCTCGATGGATCGTCGGTGCGCTACGGGGCCGAGTCGATCCCCGACTATGCGCCGGCATCGGCGGCGCTGCGCGGCGGCTACGACGACTATAGCCACCGGCAGCCGGGCGACCCCGACAAGCTGGCGCGGGCCATCGTTGAACTGGCCGGCGTGCCGCGGGCCCCGTTGCGTTTCGCGGCCGGCACCGATGCGCTGGGCTACATCGGCGGCAAGCTCGACACTGCGCGCGCCGAACTCGAGCAGTGGAAGGCGTTGTCGGCCTCGACCGATCATGCGGCGCCGGGGGCGTAGCCCTGCCGTATAGCGCGCGGATGCCGGGACGCCCGGACGAACGAACGCCCCTCTCCCGCGAACGGGAGAGGGGCCGAGGAGAGGGGGGAAGGGTTGCCGGCGGGACCGCCAGCGTTCGAGGCTTGCTGCGGTACTTACTGCGGTGCGCTCGCGCCGGTGCGCGTATCGGTGCTGCCGCCCGAGCCCGCGGCTGCGCCCGTGCCCGTCCCCGTGCCGGTGCCGGTCGAGCCGGCAGTGCCGGTGCCGGTGGTGCCGGTCGCGCCGGTGGTGCCCGATCCGGTGGTGCCGGTCGTGGTGTCGGCCGAGCCCGTGGTGCCCGTGGTGCCGCTCGTACCGGTGCCGGTGGAACCGGTGGTGCCGGTAGTGCCGGTAGTGCCCGTGCCGGTGCCAGCGCTGCCGGTGGTGTCGCTCGGGACCGGGCCCATCGGCGCGCTGGCCGCGGTGCTGTCGGTGGTGGCGGCATCGTCGCCGCCGCGGTTACAGCCGGCCACCAGGCCGCCCAGCATGGCGACGCTCAAGGTTGCAACGGAAATCCAGTTTCGCTTCGTCATGGTATGGCTCCTATAGTCGTCCCCCATCGGACGAAGGCAACGGCCGTACCAGGGGCGCGAAAGCGCCATCTCGCGTGATCCCGGCGTGGCCTTGCCACGCTTCTTGCATCGGCTGCGGTTTTTCGAGGAGCGCAGCGATGACGAAACCCTTCACGCCCATGCGGCGCACGCTTCTGAAAGCCCTCGGGGCCGGATTGCCGGCCGGAGCCGCGGCAACCGGGCTGGCCGCCGATAGTGCGCTGGCGGCCCAGCCGGGCCCGGCCAGCGCGGCGGCGGCCAATCCCGGCGGTGTGTCCCATTTTTTCAATGCGCGCGAAAGAATTACCGTGGATGCGATCGTCGCCAGGCTGATTCCGAACGACGAACTGGGACCGGGCGCGCGCGAGGCGGGCGTGACCGATTTCCTGGACCGTCAACTGGCCGGCGCGTGGGGCAGCGGGGACCATTTCTATCGGCATGGGCCGTTCCAGGCAGGCACCCCCGAGCAGGGCTACCAGCTCGCGCTGACGCCCGCGCAGGCATTTCGCGCGGGTTTGGCGGCGATCGATCAGGTCAGCGCGAAGCGGCATGGCGGCAAATCGTTTGCGCAATTGCAGCCGCGCGAACAGGACGCGTTGCTGACGGCGCTGGAAAAGGGCGAGGTCGAACTGGGCGCGCTGCCCGGCAAGGTCTTCTTCCAGATGCTGCTCGACGGCACCATGGAGGGCTTCTTCGGCGATCCGATCCACGGCGGCAATCGCAATATGGCGGGGTGGAAGCTGGTCGGTTTTCCCGGCGTCTACGCCAGCTATTCGAACGATATCGAGCGCCATGGCGTGGCCTATATCCGGCCGCCGATGTCGATCGCGATGGCGCGCGCCTCGGGGCATGGCGCCATGCACGGGGGCGGCCACGGAGCCGGTCATGGTGCCTCGCCCGCCAGGGCTGCATCGGTGCCCAAGGGAGGGCGGCCATGAGCAAGACCCTCGATCGTGTCGACGCGGTGATCGTCGGCGGCGGCTGGACCGGCTCGATCATCGGCAAGGAACTGGCCGCGGCGGGGCAGCGCGTGGTGATGCTCGAACGCGGCGAGCCGCGCTGGCCCTCGCCCGATTTCCAGGCGCCGACGGTCCACGACGAGCTGCGCTATACGCGGCGGCACGCGCTGCATCAGAACACCGCCACCGAGACCTTCACCTTCCGCAACAACACCAGCCAGACCGCCTTGCCGATGCGGCGCTGGCAGTTCGCCTATCCGGGCACGCATCTGGGCGGCTCCGGCAATCACTGGTCCGGCGCCTACTATCGCTTCGACCCGACCGACTTCAAGCTGCGCAGCCATTACGAGCGCCGTTACGGCAAGGGCATCTTCGCGGCGGACCTGACCGCGCAGGACTGGCCGCTGAACTACGACGAGCTCGAGCCGTACTACGACCGCTTCGACTATCTGATCGGCGCCTCGGGCTTTGCCGGCAATCTGAAGGGCAAGATCCAGCCCGGCGGCAATCCGTTCGAGCCGTGGCGCTCGCGGCCGTATCCGAATCCGCCGATGAAGGTTGCGCACGCCTCGGCGCTGTTCGGCGAGGCCGCCGCCAAGCTGGGCTATCACCCCTACATCCAGCCGTCGGCGCTGTCGACGCGGCCCTATACCAATACCGAAGGGCTGCCGATGAGCGCCTGCGTCTACTGCGGGTTCTGCTCGAACTTCGGCTGCGAGCATTTCGCCAAGGCCTCGCCGCAGGTCTGCATCCTGCCTGCGGCGATGAAGCTCGATACCTTCGCGCTGCGCACCGGCGCGCAGGTGCTGCGCGTCGAGCTCGACAAGGACCGCAAGCTCGCGCGCGGCGTCACCTATGTCGATGCGGGCGGGCAAGAGTTCTTCCAGCCGGCCGACATGGTGTTCCTGTGCGCGTTCAGCGTGCACAACGTGCGGCTGCTGTTGCTGTCGGGCATCGGCAAGCCGTACGACCCGGCCACCGGCCAGGGCGTGGTCGGGCGCAACTACACGCACCAGACCACCTCCGGCGTCAACCTGTTCTTCGACGAGAAAACCCACATCAACCCGTTCATGGGCGCGGGCGCGGCGGCGGTGACCATCGACGATTTCAGCGCCGACAACTTCGATCACGGACCGCTGGGCTTCGTCGGCGGCGGCTATATCCAGATCCAGGTGGTCAGCGGCGCGCCGATCGGCTACCACCCGACACCCAGGGGCACGCCGGCCTGGGGCAGCGAGTGGAAGAAGGCGGTGCGCCGCTACTACAACCATTCGGCGTCGATCACGATCACCGGCTCGGCGATGCCGACGCGCGGCGGCTACCTGTCGCTCGATCCGACCTATCGCGATGCCTGGGGCCAGCCGCTGCTGCGCATCACCTACGATCTGCCGGACAACGACATCAAGCTGTCGGCCTTCCTGACCGAGAAGGGCGACCGGATCGGCAAGGCGATGCGCGGGGTGGTCGCCACCGAGCCCGGCCCGCGCAAGCGGCCGTTTACCGCGACCAGCTATCAGTCGACGCACCTGAACGGCGGCGCGGCGATGGGCAGCGATCCCTCCAACAGCGTGGTCAACCGCTTCGGCCAATGCTGGGACGTGCCCAATGTGTTCGTCACCGGGGCCTGCCTGTTTCCGCAGAACTCGAACTTCAATCCGACCGGCACGGTCGGCGCCACCGCGTACTGGATCGTCGACGCGGTCAAGCGCGACTATGTCAAGGCGCCAGGGAAGCTGATCGCATGAACACGCCGAACGAAGTGGAAGCCGGGCGCAATCGCGCGACCTGGTGGGTCGGTGCCCTGGTGCTCGGCATCGGCGCCTTTCCGCTGTATGCGCTGCTGTTCCAGGTCTGGCCCGACCTGTTCGCGCCGGAGCCTGGGCCGCGCCAGGCCGCCTCGGCCGGTGGAGCGGGCCAGGCCCCGGCACCCGCCGCGGCGTCGGCACCCGTGGCCGCGGCCAGCGAGGCGGTGGTGCGGCGCGCGACGGATTTCCTGCCGAAGGAACCGGCGTGGTCGCAGGCATTGCGGGCGTCCGGACAGGAAGCCGACAAGCGCGGCGCGACGATCGCCGCCAGCGGCAATGGCGCGGGAGCGGTGGCCTGCGTGTCGTGCCACGCGGCCGGCGGATCGCCCGGCGCGGCGGGCGCCGCGGTGCCCGCCGGCGCCTTTCCGTCGCTGGTCGGCATGCCCGGCGAGTATCTGGCCAAGCAGCTGTTCGATTATCGCGATGGCCGTCGCGTCGATCCGGTGATGGCGCCGATCGCCAAGGCGCTCAAGGACGACGAGGTCGCCGCGGTGGCCCGCTACTACGCGAGCCAGCCGGCGCCGTCGTCGACGCTGGCCGGCGATGGCCAATCCGGCCAGTCGGCCGCGCTGACGCTGCACGCGGCCGGCGACAACGGCCGGGCATTGCCGGCCTGCGCCAATTGCCATGGCGTCGAGGGCGAGGGGCAGGGATTCCTGTTGCCGCGGCTGACCGGGCAGCCGGCCGACTATCTGGCCAGGCAACTCGATGCGTTCCGCACCGGCAGCCGCCACAACGACGACGATGGCGCGATGCGCGGCATCGCGCAGCGGCTGGGCGAGGCGGATGCCCGCGCGCTGGCGAGCTTCTACGCGCAGGGTGGGGCGCGCTAACGATGCGGCGGCGATGCGCTGGCGTCGAGCAGGGCGGCGCGCTCAGCCGCCGACCGACACGCCGCAGGCCACACGCCACGCCGCCGGTTCGGTGATCTCGTTGGCGGCCTTTGCCGCGGCCGAAGCGGGCACGCCGCCGGCATTGACGGCGTGGGTTGCGGCATTCGCCGGAGCATTCGCCGAACCATTCGCTGCGGCGTTCGCTGCGACATTCGCGCCAACCCCCGCGCCTGCACCCGCCCGCATCACCCGGTTGCGCCCTTCGCGCTTGGCGCGATAAAGCGCACGGTCGGCCGCGTCGAACAGCTGCTCCCAGCTGCGGCGCGCATCGCCGGCGTCCTCGGCCTGCGCGATGCCGATGCTGACGCTGGCATGTCCGCCGATTTCCTCCGGCAGCGCGATGCCAGCGATCCGGGCCCGAATCCGTTCGGCCAGCAGCACCGCTTCCTCTTCGCCGGTGTTCGGGCACAGCAGGCAGAATTCCTCGCCGCCGAAGCGTGCCGCGACGTCGCTGGAGCGGCAGGCGCGGCGCAGCGTCTCGGCTATGTGCTTGAGCACCTGGTCGCCCGCCTGGTGGCCCGCGCGGTCATTGACCTGCTTGAAGCGATCGACGTCGATCACCAGGCAGGACAGCGGCTTGCCGGTACGCCCGGCCTCGGCCGCCAGCGTCATCGCGGCGTCGTCGAGCGCGCCGCGATGGAACAGCCCGGTCAGCGAATCGAGGCGGGCGCGCGCGCGCTGTTCGGCCAACTGGCGCTCCGCGCTCAGCAGCGTGAAACCGACCACGCCGGACAGCACCGCGATCAGCATCAGCAGCAGCGGCGCCTGCGCCAGCATGCCGGGCTCTTCGGGGCCGAGCGGACTCCAGGCGCCGGCACCGCCGGCGGCCAGCGCCAGCGCGAGGCACAGGCCCTGCGCGGCCAGTTGCGCGCAGCAGGCCACCCAAACCAGCGCATGGCCGATCGTATGCGAACGGCGTTCGCGGTTGAGCAGGCGCAGCGCCTGCCAGACGACCAGCGCGGTGATCGCATGGCCCAGCGTGCGGATCGCGCGCTCCGCCATCACGGCGTCCTGTACCGTGGCGATCAGCGCCAGCAGCGCCACCGAAGCCACGCCGCCGGCGACCATCGCGCGCAGATGATGCGGGGCCATCGCCATGCCGCTCGCGGCCAGGCCGCGCACCAGCATCAGTTGCGCACCGAGGCACAGCGCCTGCGCCAGCACCGCCCACAGCGGGGCAGGGGCGATCGCACCGAGCGCGAGCGCCATGCCGCCGAGCGAGGCGAAGGCATGGGCGTCGGTCCAGCGCGCACGATGGCCAGCCTGCGCGGCGCCGTAGCGCAGGCCGATCGAGATGCCCAGCGTGCTGGCGAACAGCACCAGCAAGGTCAGATAGGCAGTGGGTAAATCCGGCGACATGCAATCGTCTCCCTGTAGGCGCGCGGCGGCACCGCGACACCGTTGGTGTAAGGCAATGCGCCCCCGGCCATGGCCGGGGCGGCGCGAATACTTGTCAGAGAGCTTGACCCGGATGACGCCGTCGACATTCCCGAAGCTGCGGTCCCTGGTATGGCTCTGTGTTGCCGGTACGCCGACAGGCGCAGCCTGATCCCAGTTGCAGTTGCCATCGCGATTGCATTCGGAACTGCAATGGCAAGCGCGCAGCGAGGCCGCGCATCGAGGCACGGCTTGTGGTTTTTTTCATGATGGTGATTCTACTGATTGCGTCGAATCGCGCGTGTGCGGCATGCCACGTTTGACAATTGTTGACATTCCCTTTTTGTACCGTTCGCTAGGATTCGGCTCGTAGTTACAAATTGATATCCGGGCCGGGGGAGCGACGACGCCGCGTCGTCGAGGCAATAAAACGGGGAAGTCATGGGGAAGCAAGAGGCGGTGCGCATGACGCCGCTGGAGTCCGGGGCAGCCGCTCCCGCGCGCGAACGTCTGCTGCCTCCGGCGTTCGCAACAGGCATTGCCGCCGCGATGGCGCTTTGCCTCGCGCTGATGTTTCCGCGCGAACCGCTGCGCGACCGTCTGCTTGGCGAAGGGGGGAATGGAGGCCGCGCGCTGGACGGCCCGGCGCTCGCCTATATGGAAGCCTGGCTGCGCGTGTCGCCGCCGGATGCCGCGCTGATGGCGGAGCTGGCCGAGCAGTTTGCGCGCGACGGCAGGCTGGACGAAGCGCAGACGCTGCTGGCACGGATGCATGCCACGGCCGGCGAGGCCGCGCTGCCGATGCTGCGCGCGCGGCTCGATATTGCGCGCCAGCGGGCCAACGCCGCCGCGTCCGACCTGCCGGCGCGCGAGCGCTATCGGACCGAGCTGCGCACGCTGCTGCGGCAGGCCGCGCGGATGCCGGCCCCGCCGTCGGACCTGATCGCCTTCGCGGCGCAGGCGCGCGCGCTCGGCGCCGGCGACCTGGAACTCGCCTTCTACCGCGCGCTGGCGTGCCCGCAGCCCGCCCATGCCGCGATTGCCGGGTATCGCCCGCCGGCGGTTCCGATGCGGTCCGAATGGCGCGACAACAAGCAGCCGCCGCCGCGGGTGCGCGGTTGATGCGGCCGAATCTGGCAGCCCGGCCGGGCTGCATCTGGAGAAGTGAATGACTGCAACGGCGATGGGCGACCGGCGCGCGGCTGCGGGCAGCATCGCCGCGGCCCGCCGGGCGGACGACGTCCGTGCGGCATGGCTGGCGCCCGCGATGGGTGCGGCCAGTGCCCGTACCGCGATGCTCGAACTGACCGTGCTGATGACCGCGGCGATGGGGCTCGGCTACGCGGCGATGCCCGGCAACCCGCTGCTGCTCGACCTGGGTTTCCCCTGGGCCTGGCTGCTGCCACTGGTACTGGCGCTGCGCTACGGCACGCTTGCCGGCATCGGTGCGGCGCTGATGCTGCTCGGCGGCTGGTTCCTGTTCCACCAGATCGGCGCCCAGCCCGGCGCGTTTCCGCGGCCGTTCTTCATCGGCGGCACGCTGCTGGTGCTGCTGGCCGGCCAGTTCGGCGACGTTTGCGCAAGCCGGCTGGCGCGCCAGCGCTCGATCCACCGCTATCTCGACGAGCGGCTGACCGCGCTGACCAGGCAGCACTACCTGCTGCGGATCTCGCATGCCCGTCTCGAAAACGATCTGCTGGCAAAGCCGGCGACATTGCGCGATACGCTGGCCCAGCTGCGCGCCGCGACCGCGGAACAGGCGGCCGCCCCGCAGCGCCGTGCCGAGCCGCCAGCCGGAGCGGCGATGCGCCGCGAGCGTGCGCCGACCCCGTCGCTGACCGCTGCCGCACCGATGCTGCAGCTGGCCGCGCAGGCGTGCCAGCTCGAAGCCGCCGCGCTGTATCGCTGCGACGGCGAGCGCGTGCTGCCCGAAGCCGTGGCGACCGTCGGGCCCGGCTGCCGGCTCGATGACCGCGATCCGCTGCTGCGCCGCTGCCTGCAAACCCGGCAGCTGGCGCATCGCCGCAGCGACGGTGGCGACGGCGTGCCGAGCCGCTATCTGGGGGTGGCGCCGGTATTGTCCGGCCCCGACCGGCTGCTCGGCGTGCTGGTGGTCGAACGGATGCCGTTCCTCGCGCTGCATCACGACAATCTCGCGCTGCTGCTGGCGCTGCTCGGCTACTACGCCGACGGCGTCGAGCACGCCGCGGCGGCGCGCGCGGTCGAAGATGCGCTGCCCGACTGCCCGCACGATTTCGCGCTCGACTATGCGCGGCTGGCAAGGCTGCGGCGCGACGCGGGCATTCCCAGCACGGTGATCGCGCTGGCCTTCGGCACCGACGAGCACAGCGCCGACTGGTTCGAGCAAACCGTACGCAGCCATCGCGCGCTGGACCTGGCGTGGCCGCGGGAGGGCGGTGCGCAGCGCGTGCTGATGACGCTGATGCCGCTGGCCGATACCGAGGCCGCTACCGGCTATCTGCTGCGGATCGAGCGGATGCTGCAGGCGCAGTTCGGCATCGATTTCGAACGGGGACGGATCGGCGTCCATACGCTGCCGGTGCCGGCCGATGGCGATCCCGAGCCGCTGCGGCGCCTGCTGGGACGCTGTGGCGGCGGTTCGGCAGATGGCCGGCCCGGGCGCGGCCACGATGCTTGAGGTCCCGCTCGTTCTCGCCGGCGTCACGGTGCAGGCAGCCGCGCTGGCGGCGCTGCTGCATGGCGACGGCGCTGCCGGCGCGCTGCTGGCGTACCTGGCGATGCAGGCGCTGGCCGCCGCGCTGCTGGCGATGCCGCTGCGGCGATTGCTGTCGCGGCGCGTGCGTGTGCCGTCGGGCGCGACGCTGGTGTATCTGTTTGCCGCGGGCGCCTTCGTTCCGCTCGGCGGCGTGCTGGTTGTGCTGTTTGCCGTGCTGCCTTCGATGCGGGTCGGCATGGCACCGTCTGCCTGGCGGCCCCGCGCCCTCGCGACGCAGCGGGTGGCGCTGGTGTCGCTGCCGGACTTTGCGTCGGGTCCAATGTCGTGCGTTGCGCCGCGGACCGACGGCAACGATCGTTCGGCCGTTGCCGCGCGCCGGCCAGCATCCGCGAGCGCCGATGCCGGTGCAGCGGACGCGCATCGCCTGAGCGCGCTGGCCGCACTGCAAGCGATGCCCGCCCGCAGCGTCAGTCCGCTGCTGCGCGCGTTGCTCGACGACGACGTCGAGGACGTCAGGCTGCTCGCCTACGGCATGCTCGATGCGGCCGAGCAGCGGCTGACGCGCCGGATCCTGCAGGCGCAGGACCGCCTGCATGCGTTGGGCGACGGCGATGCGGCCGGTCGCGCCGCCACGCACGAACAGCTGGCGCAATTGCACTGGGAGCTGGTCTATCAGAACCTGGTGCAGGGCGACGTGCGCAGCCACACGCTGGCGCAGGCCGACCTGCACGCCGAGGCCGCGCTGCAGGCGCTGTCAGAAGCGCCGGGCGCGACGACGCTGTACGTACCGGCGGCCGATGGCTCCGGCGTGGCAAGCCCCGTGGCGAGCCTGTGGCAGTTGCGCGGCCGGCTGGCGCTGGCGCGCCGCGATCCCGCCGCCGCGCGCGCGGCGCTGCGGCGCGCCGCAGCGCTGGGCTTCCCGCGCCAGCGTGCGCTGCCGCTGCTGGCCGAGGCGGCCTTCATGGAAGGCGATTTCGCCGCGGTGACAACGGCGATGCGAAGCCTGCGCCAGGCCGCGTCGCTGCCCGCGGCGCCGCAGCTTCAGCCCTTGCTGCGCTACTGGACATCATGATCGCGACCACGCAGAACATGCCGGACGCGGCCTTGGCGGCCCCAATCCCGGCCTCCCGCGACGCCTGCCGCGACGCCTCCCGGCCCGCGGGAGTCGATGTCGCGCTGCTGCTCGAGGGCGGCCATCCGTTTGCGAGGACCGGCGCACCGGGCTGGGCCGCGCGGATGATCCGGGCCTTTCCGCAGACGACGTTCGCCATCGTGCTGCTCGCCGACCGCCCGCTGGACAGCGGCGAGGGCGTGGACGCGCTGCCCGGCAACGTGCTCGATCTGCAGACGCATTTCCTGCACGACGAAGATCCGGCCGACGCGATGCCGCGGCTTCGGGCCGACGAACAGGCCTTCGCCGAGGCGGCGCGGTGGCACGATCTGCTGCGCCTGCGTGGCCACGGCGGCAACGCGGGCAACCCAGGCAACGCAAGCCATGGCCAGGCAGGGGGGCATGCGCAGGGCGGGGCCGCGATGCGCGCGCTGATCGACGAGCTGGGCGACGACGGCCGCCTGTCCGAGCACGCCTTCCTGCACAGCCGAGCCGCCTGGGACACCATCGTCGAGCAGTACCGCCGCTACTGTACCGACGTCTCGTTCTCCG
This sequence comes from Cupriavidus sp. UGS-1, assembly GCF_021213615.1. Classification (NCBI taxonomy): domain Bacteria; kingdom Pseudomonadati; phylum Pseudomonadota; class Betaproteobacteria; order Burkholderiales; family Burkholderiaceae; genus Cupriavidus; species Cupriavidus sp. UGS-1. Next base: position 592,653 of record NZ_JAJQJF010000001.1, read on the forward strand.
ACTACATCGGGACCGTGCGTGCGATCCACCGGCCGCTGTGGCGGCTGGCGCGGATCGCGGCCACGCTGATGCCGGCGCGCGTCTACCACGCGGCATCGACCGGCTATGCCGGCTTCCTGGGAACGATGCTGCGCTACCGGCACGACCGTCCGTTGCTGGTGTCGCAACACGCGATCCAGACGCGCCAGCATGGCATCGATCCGGGGTATTGCCGCGACCTGTCGCTGCGCTTTTTCGCATCGCTGGGCCGCGTCTGCTACGACGCCGCGGACGAGATCGTCGCGCTGTACGAGGGCAATCGCCGCCGGCAGGTGCAGGACGGCGCGCCGGCCAGCCGCACGCGCACGATCCCGAACGGCATCGACCTGCCCGCGCTGGCGCCGCTGCGCGCGCTGCGTCCCGCCCAGGTGCCCCAGGTCCTGTGTCTGGCGGGCGAAGTCGTGCCCCGCAAGGACGTCAAGACCTTCATCCGCGCGATGCTGACCGTCGTCAGGCACTGTCCCGATGCGCAGGGCTGGATCGCCGGACCCGAGGACGAGGATCCGGAATACGCGCGCGAATGCCGCGCCCTCGTGCGAAGCCTGGGGCTGGCCGGCCACGTGCGCTTTGTCGGCGCTCGGCCCATCGACGAACTGCTGCCACAGGTTGGCATGCTGGTGCTGAGCTCGATCAGCGAGGCGCTGCCGCTGCCGGTGCTGCAGGCCTTCGCCGCCGGCGTGCCCTGCGTGGTCACCGACGTCGGCGCCTGCCGCGAACTGATCGACGGCGTCGGCGACGAGGATATGGCGCTCGGCGCCGCGGGGGCGGTCGTGCGGATCGGCGATGCGGCGGCGCTGGCGCGCGAAGCGGTCGCGCTGCTCGGCGATGGCGAGCGCTGGCGCGCCGCCCAGCGCGCGGCCATCGTGCGCGCGGAGCGCTATTACACGCAGCATGCGACGGTGGCCAGCTACCGCCAGCTGTACCAGCACCTGGCCGCGAAGCCGCACGCCGATGCCGGCGGACGCGGCGGCGTGGGCCGTCCGGTGCTGCCGGCCACGCCGCCGGCGGCCGAACGGCTGTCGGCCGGCCGTTGCCCGTTTGCCGGAGCGCCATGATGGTGGACCTGACCTTTTTCCTTCGCCGCCTCCGCGACCGCAACCGCGTCGGCGGCACGCTGCAGGCGTACGGCTTTGCCGGCGTGCTGGCCTGCGGCGCCTGCGCGCTGGCGCTTGCCGGCCTGTTGCCGATCGCCATGCGCGCATTGCCGGACCGCTTGCCGGCCGGACTGTCGTCCGCGCTGGCGATGCAGTTCCAGGTATCGGCGACCGGCCTGATCGTCGCCAGCCTGATCCTGACCGGACCGCTGCAGCTCCATCTGGTGCGCTTCGCCGCCGATCGCCTCGCCGAAGGACGCGGCGAGCTGGTGCTGCCGGGCCTGCGCGCGACGGGACTGGCCGTCACCGTGCTGGCGGGATTGTTCGGCGTGGCATGCCTGCTGTGGGCGTTCCCGCAGCAGTCGGCGCCGTATCGCGCGTTGATGCTGGCCGGCTTCGTGCTGATGTGCCATGTCTGGATCGCCGTGGCCTTCCTGGCCGGCATGAAGCAGTACGGCACGATCGCCTGCGCCTTCCTGGCCGGCGTTGCGGGGGCGTCCGTCGCCGCGCTGGCGTTGCGCGGCTTCGGCGTGGAAGGGCTGCTGGGCAGTTTCGCGATCGGTGCGCTGGTGCTGCTCGCCGGCACCACGATGCAGATCCATCGCCACCATCGCAGCCGGCGCCTGCTGTCTTTCACGGTGTTCGCGCGGCGTCATCGCTATCCGAGCCTGATCGCCATCGGCCTGCTGTATCCGCTCGGGCTCTGGGTCGACAAGCTGCAGTTCTGGTACCACGCGGGCACGGGCCAGGCGGTCATCGGTCCGCTGCATGCATCGGCGATCTACGACATCCCGGTGTTTCTGGCCCATCTCGCGGTCGTGCCCGCGCTGGCCGTGTTCCTGCTGCGCATCGAGCGGGATTTCGTCGCCCATTACGATGCCTTCGTCGACGCTGTGCGCGGCGGCGGCTCGCTGCAGCGCATCGAAGACGCGCGCAACGCGATGGTGCGGGCGGTCCGGCTGGGCCTGTACGAGATCGTCAAGGCGCTGGCGATCGCGGCGCTGCTGCTGTTCGCGCTCGGGCGGCCGCTGCTGGCGCTGTTCGGCATGACGCAGCTGTACCTGCCGCTGCTGCATGTCGACATGGTCGCCGCGGGCCTGCAGGTGGTGCTGCTTGCCACGCTGAGCCTGTACTTCTATCTGGACCGGCGCCGCGAGGTGTTGCTGCTCGGCGCGGCGCTGCTGGCGTTGAACGCGGGCCTGACGCATCTGACGCTGACGCTCGGGCCCGCGTGGTACGGCTACGGTTTCGCATTCGCGGTGCTGATCGTGGTGGCGATCGCGCTGGTGCTGCTGGACCGCCGGCTCGAGCGCCTGGAATATGAAACTTATATGTTGCAGTAATGCGAATCGGACGGCTCCAATTGCGCCATCGCGGGCGGGTATGGTGACCGACGCTTTACAATTCGACACATTTCATCGATCCCATCCATGAAGTCGCGCTTGCCGGAGCCGCCGTGCGGCAAGACGCGAACGGACCTGTAACCGAGAAGAAAATGAACATCGCATCGGTCGAAGACGATCCCAGCCAGGCCGAACTGATTCAGCAGATCCTGATCAGCGCCGGGCATACCTGCGACAGTTATTCGAGCGGCAAGGCCTTTTTGCGCGCAATGCGCGAGCGCTCGTACGACCTGCTGGTGATGGACTGGCAGTTGCCAGATATCAGCGGCTATGACGTGGTAACGCACGTGCGGCTGCATTCGGGCCAATACCCGCCGATCCTGTTCCTGACCAGCCGGTCGCTGGAAGAGGACATCGTCACGGGATTGGCCGGCGGCGCCGACGACTACATGATCAAGCCGGTGCGAAGGGGCGAGCTGCTGGCGCGGGTGGGCGCGCTGCTGCGCCGGACCTATCCGTCGGCCCCGGCCAACGAGGCCATCGTGGTGGGCGCCTATCGCCTCGACCCGGTGGCGCGTACCGCCAGCCTGAACGGCGTCGAGGTCGATATCGCGCCGCGCGAATTCGATCTGGCGCTCTATCTGTTCCGCAACATGGACCGGCTGCTGGCGCGCGACGTCGTCGAGCAGGCGGTCTGGGGGCGCTCGCTTGGCGCCAGTTCGCGCACGCTGGACACCCATCTGTCGCGGCTGCGCATCAAGCTCGGCCTGCGGCCGGAGAACGGCGTGCGGCTCGCCTCGGTGTACTCCTACGGCTATCGTTTCGAGCGCTGCGCGGGGCAGGCCGATGGCGCGTAAGGGTGGTGTGCTGACGACCACCGGGGCCGCCGCGGCCGTCACGGTCGTCACGGTCGTACGGGCCGCCGTTGCCGCATGGACGCTGCTGGCATTGGCACCGGCGCAGGCGGGCCCGGCCGGTGCCGACGGCGAATATTTCCTGCACCAGGTGGAACCGGGCGATACGCTGTTCTGGGTCGCGCAGCGCTATACCGGCCGCGCCGACGTCTGGCGCGAGCTGCAGGCGCTGAACCGCGTCGCCGATCCGTATCGGCTGCCGGTCGGCACCCATGTCCGCATTCCGCTCGCGCGCATTCCGGTGACGGTCGCCAGCGCGCGCGTGGTGTCGGTGGTCGGACAGGCCGATGCCAACGGCGCGGCGCTGCGGCCCGGCATGCGCGTCGACGAGGCGGCCTGGCTGCAAACCGGCGCCGATGGCCTGGTCACGTTCGAGCTGCCCGACGGCACCCGCGTCGCGATGCCGCCGAGCACTCGGCTGCAGGTCAAGCGCCTGCGCGTGTTCGCGGGCACGGGCCTGGGCGACACCGTGATGCAGGTCGACCGCGGCGGCATCGAATCGCGCGTCGCGCCCGCGGGCACCGGCGTGGGCCGCTTCGAGATCCGCACGCCGATGATGGTCACCGGGGTGCGCGGCACCCGCTACGCCGTCGACGCGGGCCAACCCGACGAACCTGGCCGGCGAGCCAACAGCAGCGCGGTGCTCGAGGGAACCGTGGCGGTGCGCGCGCGGCGCGCCAGGCGGACCGTCACGGCCGGCCACGGCATCGCCGTCGGCAGCGCGGGCGACGCGGTGGTGCACACGCTGCTGGCCGCGCCGACGCTGAGCGCGGTGCCGGCCGAGCCCATCTACGCCAGCCACGCCGAAGTGGGCTGGCAGCCGGTCAAGGGCGCGATCGGCTACCTGGTGCGCGTCACGCGCGATGCCGAGCGTACCGAAGCGGTGTTCGCCAGTACCGTCACGCCCGCGTCCGCGGCGCTGACGGGCTTGCCCGATGGGGCAGCCTATCTCGAGGTGCGCGCGATCGACCGCAACCGTATTCCCGGCAACGCGGCGATCGCGCCGCTGACCGTGCGGCTCAATCCGCCGGCGCCCTATACGGTCGAGCCGGCGCCGCGCAGCACGGTGCATGGCGCCGTAGTGCAACTGCAATGGGCGGCGGTCGACAGCGCCGTCGAGTACCGCTTCGAAATCGCCTCCGACGAGAGTTTCGGCACGCTGGCCGCGCAGGGCAGCACCCGCGAGGCGGGCACGCAGCAGACGCTGGCGCCGGGCGACTGGTGGTGGCGCGTGCGTTCGATCGATGCCAAGGGGCAGGCCGGGCCGTGGAGCGCGCCGGTGCCGTTCCGCATCCTGCCGCCGGCGCCGGGCGTCGCCGTGGTCGAGGACAACGGTGGCCCGCTGCGGCTGCGCTGGGGCGCGGCCGGACAATCGGCCGCCTTCGCGCCGCTGGCCTATCGGGTGCAGCTGGCCGACGAGCCGCGCTTTGCCCGGCCGCTGCAGGACCAGCGCATCGAGTCGGACACCGCGGCGCTGCCGCGGCCGCCGGCCGGCGTCTATTACGTGCGGGTCGCGCGCATCGAGCGCGACGGCAGCGAGTCGCCGTTCTCGGCGCCGCAACGCATCGAAGTCCACGAGCATCTGCGCGACGGCACGGGCGCTCCGATCGGAACTGCCGCCGGCAGTGTGCGCCGTGGCGGATAGCCGGTTCCGTCTGCCCCAGTTGCGCACCGCCGCGGGCAGCGGCCTGATCGCGGGCTTTCATCGGCGCACGCTGATCGAATGGCTGGTGCTGACCATGCTGGTGATGGTGCTGGCCGCGGTGCGCGCCGATTTCGGCGCCAGCCAGCGGCTGGACCTCGCCGTCTACGACATCGGTATCGCCGCGCAGCAGCACGCGCCGCGCGACGACATCCTGATCGTCTCGATCGACGATGAATCGCTGTCCGCGGTGGGCCGCTGGCCGTGGCGCCGTTCGCTGCTGGCCGGGCTCGTCGATCGGCTGGCCGACGGCGGCGCGCGCGTGATCGGTCTCGACGTGCTGCTGGTGGAGCCGGACTGGCGCCATCCCGAGGACGACGAGGCGCTGGCCGTCAGCATGGCGCGCGCCGGCAACGTGATCATTCCCGCGCTGGCCGAGCCGGTGCGGGACGGCTACCGCCTGAACTATCCGCTGCCGGCGCTGGGCGCGGACGTCGGCCATATCAATATCGCGACCGATGTCGACGGGCTGGCCCGCCATATCTACCTGCAGGAAGGGCTGCCGGGCCAGATGCTCGACCATTTCGTCGTGCGCCTGGTGCAGTTCGGCCAGCCGCAGCGGCCGCTGGCAAGCTACCGTCAGGTGCCGGTCGACGAGACGCTGTCCGGCGAATGGCATCGGCGCTATCGGCTGGGCATCCCGTTCGCCGGGCCGATCGGCACCTTCCGCACGGTGTCGGCGATCGACGTGCTGAGCGGCGCGATTCCGCCCGAGCTGTTCCGCGACAAGCTGGTGCTGGTCGGCGCCGGCGCAACCGGCCTCGGCGACATGTTCTCCGCGCCGCTGTCGAAGAACGGCGCCGGCATCAGCGGCGTCGAGCTGCTGGCCAATTCCGCGCAGGCGCTGCTCGACGACAACGGCATCGTGCCGGTGCCGCGCGCCTGGTACTGGCCGCTGACGCTGCTGCCGGTGCTGCTGGCCTGCCTGGCCGCGCTGCTGATGTCGCCGCGCGATGCGCTGCTGGTCAGCGCGGCGGTGATCGTCGGCCTGTTCGGCGCCAGCGTCGCGCTGATGCATTTCGATCGGCTGTGGTTCTCGCCGGTACCGGCGATCCTCGCCTGCCTGGTGTTCTACCCGCTGTGGAGCTGGCGCCGGCAGGAATCGGCGCTAAGCTTCCTGTCGGCCGAAGTCGCGCGGCTCGAACGCGAGCCGGCGCTGCCCGGCGGCACGCTGGACACCCGCATGAGCGCGCTGTACCGGATGATCACGCGGCAGCGCGACCTGCGCCGCCTGCTGTCCGACGGGCTGGAAAACCTGCCCGATGCGACGGTGATCTGCGATGCCGACGGCAGCATCCTGCTGGCCAATGCCGGCGCGGTCGCGCTGTCGCCGCGGCTGCTGTCCTCGCTCAATGCCGAGGGCGGGGCGCGCCCGCTGCTCGATACGCTGATCGCCGACATCTTCGCGCCGCCGCAGGGCGGACTCGAATACTGGGATCGGCTCAGGCGCGCGGCCGACAGCGGCGCGGCGCCGACGCGGGGCGAGCGCGCCGGGGTCGAGCTGCAGACGCATGACCAGCGCGCGATGCTGTTGCGCGGAGCGCCGCTGCGCGGCAACGGGGGCGAGGTCGCCGGCTTCAGCGTCAGCTTCATCGACATCACACAGGTACGGCTGGCCGAGCGCCAGCGCGAGGAAACGCTGCGCTTCATCTCGCACGACATGCGCTCGCCGCAGGCGTCGATCCTTGCGCTGGTCGAACTGCAGGCCGACCCCACGCGCGCGCTGGAACCGCCGGTGCTGCTCGACCGCATCCGCCATCACGCCGGCCGCACGCTGGCGCTGGCCGACGATTTCATCCAGCTGGCGCGGGCCGAATCGCAGCATCTGCGCTTTGCGGAGATCGACCTGACCACGGTGCTGATGGACGCCGCCGATTCGCTGTGGGCGCTGGCGCAGGCCCGCCGCGTGACCGTCGCGGTGCAGACCGGCAACGAGGAGATGATGCTGTATGGCGAAGCGGCGTTGCTGATGCGCGCCGTGTCGAATCTGATCGACAACGCGGTCAAGTACAGCCCGCCGGGCGGCACCGTGACCGTGCGCGCCGGCCGCGTGCGGCACGACGACGGCAGCGACGGCGGCCTGATGGTGTCGGTCTCCGACCAGGGGCCCGGCTGATGCCGTCGGGACGATTCCTGATGGAGGAGTTCTACTACGCCGGCGGCCTGCCCGCGGTGCTGCGCCGGCTTGGCGAAGGCGGCCTGCTGCCGCATCCGGGCGCGCTGACCGTCAACGGCAGGACGCTGTGGGACAACGTCAAGGACGCGCCGAACTTCAACGACGAGGTGATTCGCCCGCTCGATCGTCCGCTGATTGCGGACGGCAGCATCCGCGTGCTGCGCGGCAATCTGGCGCCGCGCGGCGCGGTGCTCAAACCGTCGGCCGCGACACCTTCGCTGCTGAAGCACCGTGGCCGCGCGGTCGTGTTCGAAAACCTGGAGCACTACAAGGCCCGCATCGTCGACGAATCGCTCGAGGTCGACGCCGACTCGGTGCTGGTGATGAAGAACTGCGGACCCAAGGGCTACCCCGGCATGGCCGAGGTCGGCAACATGGGCCTGCCGCCGAAGCTGCTGCGGCAGGGCATCAAGGACATGGTGCGGATCTCCGATGCGCGCATGAGCGGCACGGCCTACGGCACCGTGGTGCTGCACGTCGCGCCGGAGGCCGCCGCGGGCGGCCCGCTGGCGGCGGTGCGCGACGGCGACTGGATCGAGCTGGACTGCGAGGCCGGCACGCTGCATCTGGACATCTCGACCGAGGAGCTGGCCGACCGCATGGAGATGTTCCGGCCGCCGAAGCCAGACGGCCGCGCGGGCGAGGGGGGCTATCAACGCCTCTATGTCGACCACGTGCTGCAGGCCGACCAGGGTTGCGATCTCGATTTCCTGGTGGGCTGCCGCGGCGCCGAGGTGCCGCGCCACTCGCATTGAGCCCGGATGGCACGGCAACCGATGAACGGCAACCAGGAGCACACCCAATGCCATTGACAGGCAATCTGCTGATCGGCGCCGCCGCGCTTCGCGGCAGCGGCGAGGCCTTCCACGCGGTCCATGCGGCCAGCGGTGAAACGATCGCCGAACCCGTTTTCCACGGCGCCTCGAACGCCGAGGTCGACCAGGCCTGCGCGTTGGCCGCCGAGGCCTTCGACGCCTACCGGGCGCTGTCCGACGCAGCGCGCGCCGCGTTTCTCGACGAGATCGCCGCGCGCATCGAGGCGATCGGCGATGCGCTGATCCTGCGCGCGATGGACGAGACCGGCCTGCCGCGCGCCCGGCTCGAAGGCGAGCGCGCCCGCACCACCGGCCAGTTGCGCATGTTCGCGGCGCTGGTACGCAGCGGTGACGCCTGGGACGTCCGCATCGAACCGGCGCTGCCGCAGCGCCAGCCGCCACGCACCGATCTGCGCCTGCGGCGCATCGGCATCGGGCCCGTGGCGGTGTTCGGCGCCAGCAATTTCCCGCTGGCATTCTCGGTCGCCGGCGGCGATACCGCATCGGCGCTGGCGGCAGGCTGCCCGGTGGTGGTCAAGGCCCATCCCGCGCACCCCGGCACTTCGGAACTGGTCGGCCGTGCGGTGCAGCAGGCGGTAGCCGCGGCGGGTCTGCCAGAGGGCGTGTTCTCGCTGCTGTTCGATGCCGGCCACGCGGTCGGCGCGGCATTGGTCGCGCATCCGGCCATCCAGGCGGTCGGCTTCACCGGCTCGCGGCGCGGCGGTCTCGCGCTGATGGCGATCGCCGCGGCGCGGCCCATACCGATCCCCGTGTATGCCGAGATGAGCAGCGTCAATCCGAATATCCTGCTGCCTGCCGCACTGGCACGGCGCGGCGACGCACTGGCGCGCGACTTTGTCGCCTCGGTGACGCTGGGCTGCGGCCAGTTCTGCACCAATCCGGGCCTCGTTCTGGCAGTCGGCGGCGAAGCGTTCGAGCGCTTCGTCGCGGCCGCGGCCGGCGCGATCGCGGCCGTGCCCGCCGGCGTGATGCTGACCGCCGGCATCGCGCGCGCCTATGACGACGGCGTCGAACGGCTGGCTTCGCATCCTGCCGTGACCACGGTCGCGCAAGGTACCCGCACGGCGGGGCGCGCCACCGCGAGCCTGTTCCGCGTGCACGCCGCCGATCTGCTGGCCGACGCTAACCTGGCCGAGGAATGCTTCGGTCCCTGCAGCGTGCTGGTGGAATGCACGGATGCCGGGCAGTTGCGCAAGGTGCTGGAGCAGTGTGAGGGTCAGCTGACCGTGACGCTGCATCTGGATGATGACGACCACCACGCTGCCCGCGCACTGCTGCCGGTGCTTGAGCGCAAGGCCGGCCGCATCCTGGCCAACGGCTTTCCGACCGGTGTCGAGGTGTGCGACGCGATCGTGCATGGCGGTCCGTTCCCGGCGACATCGGACGGGCGCAGCACCTCGGTCGGCACCGCGGCGATCGAACGCTTCCTGCGTCCGGTCTGCTACCAGAACCTGCCCGATGCGCTGCTGCCCGACGCGTTGCGCGACGGCAATCCGCTCGGCCTGCGGCGCCGCATCGGCGGCAAGCCGGAGGGGGCGCCCGCGCCAGCCTGAGGCTCGCGCATCGCCCATCCCATTTCCAAGAACAAGGTGAGGAGACCCATATGAACAGCCATTCCACGGCCGGGCTGGAGCAGCCCGTACCGCTGCCGCACGACACCGCCGACACCGCCGCCGCCGACGAATCGCGCATCATCGGCATGCTGACCCGCAAGCTGATCCCGTTCCTTGCGCTGATCTATGTCGTGGCCTACATCGACCGCTCGGTGGTCGGCTTCGCCAAGCTGCATATGAACGCGGCGGTCGGCATCAGCGATGCCGCCTACGGTCTCGGCGCGGGGCTGTTCTTCATCGGCTATTTCCTGTGCGAGGTGCCCAGCAACCTGGCGCTGGAGCGCTTCGGCGCGCGCCGCTGGTTCGCGCGCATCCTGCTGACCTGGGGCCTGATCACGATGGCGATGGCGCTGATCCACAACGCCACCACCTTCTACGTGCTGCGCTTCCTGCTGGGCGCGGCCGAGGCGGGACTCTATCCCGGCATCCTGTACTTCCTGACCAAGTGGTTTCCGATGCGGCATCGCGCCCGCATCATCGGCCTGCTGGTGCTGGCGCAGCCGATCGCGCTGATCATCACCGGCCCGATTGCCGGCTGGGTGCTGTCGACGCCGGGGCTGTTCGGCATGTCGAACTGGCAGACGCTGTTCGTCGTCAGCGGCCTGCCCGCGGTGCTGCTGTGCCTGCCGACGCTGCGGCTGGTGCCGGAGTCCCCGGCGGACGCGAAATGGCTGTCGGCGCGCGACCGTGCCTGGATCGAACGCGAGCTGGCGGCGGACCGGAAGACCTTCGCGCTGAAGTCGCACGGCAATCCGCTGAAGGCGCTGAAGGACAAGCGCGTGCTGCTGCTGTCGCTGCTGTTCCTGCCGTTTCCGCTGAGCATCTACGGCCTGTCGCTGTGGTTGCCGACCATCATCAAGCAGTTCGGCGTCACCGACGCGAGTACCGGCCTGCTGTCGGCGGTGCCGTACCTGTTCGCGGTGGTCGGCCTCTACCTGGTGCCGCGCCATTCGGACCGCAAGGGCGAGCGCTACTGGCACATCGTCGTGGTATCGGGTGCGGCGGCGCTGACGATGGCGGCCAGCGCCTGGGTCCAGACGCCGGCGCTGCAATTCCTCTTCATCTGCCTGACGGCCTTTTCGATCTATTCGATCCAGGCGGTGGTATGGGCGTTGCCTGGCCAGTTCCTGACCGGCGCCAGCGCCGCGGTCGGCATCGCCACCATCAATTCGCTGGCCAACCTCGGCGGCTACCTCGGCCCCTATGGCATCGGCCTGATCAAGGACGCCACCGGAAGCCTCGCCGCCGGACTCTATTTCCTCGCCGCGATGCTGGTGTTCGCGGTGGTCATGACCTTCGTGGTACGCGCCGCGCTCGAGCCGCGCGCGGCCCGCTGATACGACAAGCCCTGCCCATGCCTGACAGCTACGCTTCGCCGCGCTATCGCGGCATCTTTCCGGTGGTGCCGACCACCTTCACCGAAACCGGCGAACTGGATCTGCCGAGCCAGAAGCGCGCGGTCGATTTCATGATCGACGCCGGCTCCGACGGCCTGTGCATCCTGGCCAATTTTTCCGAGCAGTTCGCGCTGTCGGACGACGAGCGCGAGGTGCTGACGCGCACCGTGCTCGAACATGTGCAGGGCAGGGTGCCGGTGATCGTCACCACCACGCACTACAGCACGGCCGTCTGCATCGAGCGCAGCCGGCGCGCGCAGCAGATGGGCGCGGCGATGGTGATGGTGATGCCGCCCTACCATGGCGCCACCTTCCGCGTGCCGGAGCCGCAGATCCACGAGTTCTATGCGCGCCTGTCCGATGCGATCCGCATCCCGATCATGATCCAGGATGCCCCTGCCAGCGGCACCGTGCTGTCCGCGCCGTTCCTCGCGCGCATGGCCCGCGAGATCGAACAGGTGGCGTACTTCAAGATCGAGACGCCGGGGGCGGCCAACAAGCTGCGCGAACTGATCCGGCTCGGCGGCGACGCGGTGGAAGGGCCGTGGGATGGCGAGGAAGCGATCACGCTGCTGGCCGACCTGGAGGCTGGTGCGACCGGCGCGATGACCGGCGGCGGCTTTCCGGACGGCATCCGGCCGATCATCGAGGCGCACCGCCGGGGCGATGCCGAACTGGCCTTCGCGCTGTACCAGCGCTGGTTGCCGCTGATCAACCACGAGAACCGGCAGGCCGGCATCCTTGCGGCCAAGGCGCTGATGAAGGAGGGCGGCGTGATCGCCTGCGAGGCCCCGCGGCACCCGCTGCCGCCGATGCATCCGGAAACCCGCAGGGAGCTGATCGCGATCGCGCGGCGGCTCGATCCGCTGGTGCTGCGCTGGGCGAAATAACCAGACAGCGGCAGGGGTGGCTACATGGCGGCCTTGCGAGGCGGCCATGTTGCATGGCGAAGGCCGGCGGCCTGCTTGCCGTCGTCCTGGCCGTTTCCGCTGACGGCCTTACTCGCCGTCGGTCCACTCCACCTGCACGCCGAGGCTGCGCAGGTTCTCGACGAAGCGCGGATGCGCGCGCCGGATCGGCGCCGCGTTGCGGATCTCCGAGCGGCCGTCGATGCTGGCCGCGACCATGAACAGCGCGATGGCCACGCGAATGATGTACGGGCTCTCCACCACGGCCGGCGCCAGCGTGTTGCCGCCGAAGGTGATCAGCCGGTGCGGGTCCGACGAGAACACATGCGCGCCGAACTTCGACAGCTCGCTGGTCCAGCCCAGCGCGCTGTCGTAGACCTTGTTCCAGAACATCGCATTGCCCTGCGCGCGCACGCCCAGCGCGATGAAGATCGGCAGCAGGTCCACCGGGAAGTAGGGCCACGGCGCGGCCTCGACCTTGGTCAGCACGTTGCTGGTGAACGGCGTCTGCACCTGCAGCGGGCCAGAACGCTCGGCGCGCGACCAGCCATCCTCGTGCACGATGCGCACGCCGAACTTCTCGAAGGTGCGATCGATCAGCGGGAAATTCGCCGGCGCGCCGTTGCGCACGACGACGTCGCCATTGGTGATCGCGCCCAGCGCGAGGAACGTCGTGATCTCGTGGAAGTCCTCGTCGAAGGTGAACTCGCCGCCGCCGAGCTTCTCGCCGCCATGCACGGTCACGCGCGAGGTGCCGATGCCCTCGATGCGCGCGCCCATCATCGTCATGAAGCGGCAGAACTCCTGCACATGCGGTTCGGACGCGGCGTTGGTCAGCGTCGAGGTGCCACCGGCCGCGGCCGCGCACATCACGAAGTTCTCGGTGGTGGTCACCGACGCGTAGTCGAGCCAATGGTCGATCGGCCGCAGAGGACCTTCGCTGTGCAGCAGCAGCGAGCCCTGCGCGCGTTCGACCTCGCCGCCGAAGCGGCGGAAGATCTCGACGTGAGGATCGATCTCGCGCACGCCCAGCGTGCAGCCCTTGACGTTGTCCTCGAGCCGCGCGACGCCGAAGCGGCTCAGCAGCGGCGGCACCAGCATGATCGAGGAGCGCATTTCCTCGGGCAGATGGTGGCGGGCGGGGTCGAACACGGTGTCGCGGTGATGCAGGTCCAGCGTGCCGCTGTCATGGTCCATGCGGACATCGGAGCCAAGCGTGCGGAAGATATCGAGGATCTTGCGCACGTCGGTGATGTCCGGCACCCGGTGCAGCCGCACCGGCTGGTCGGTCAGCAGGGTGGCGCACAGCACCGGCAGGACAGCGTTCTTGTTGGCGGAGGGTACGATGCGGCCACGCAGCGGCGTGCCGCCATGCACGATCAGATTCGACATGAGGGGAGAGCGTCCGTGCCGCGCCGGCAGGCGGCGCCGAACGGCGGTAAGCGGTGGAAACGGACGGCATTGTACTGCCCCGGCCGCCGGCGCGGGCGATCGCCGGCGCCGCTATAATGCCCGGCTGCGGGCGCGCCGCCGCCATGCGGCCTTTGCATCGCCTGCGCCATCCCGCCACGCAACTTCATCGCGCAACCCGGCCCCGATCCGCGTCGACATGAACGCCCCGTTTCCGATCCGCAAGGAGTGCCCGCCCGGGGCCTGCGTCTGCGGGCGCGAGCAGCTGCTCGACGATCCGCAGGCGGACATCCGCGTGCTGCGGCTGACCAAGGAAGAGGAAAAGCGGCTGATCGCGCGGCTCGAGGACGTGCGCACGCTCGACGACCTGCGCCGCATGCAGCAAAGAATGTACGAGCTGCTCGGCATCACGGTGACGATCGAGCCGAGCATTCACGGCGTGCGGACCGTGCGCGGCTTCAATATCGAGCTGGCCGAACAGTTGGGGCTGTGCAAGAAGACCCGGCAGACCATTCCGGCCGCGATCCGGCGCTGCCTGGAGCGCCATCCCGAGATCGCCTACGCGATTCTGGATGCGCAAGGGCTGCTGGGCGAAGGCTGACGTTCTCCCACGCCTACCTCCGTCACCCCGCGAAAGCGAGTCCCAGCGGCTCTTGTTGCGCCGAAGCCAAAGTCACTGGGTCCCCGCATGCGCGGGGACGACGTAAATCGATTCCACGGCGCCCGTCGGCCCCAGCGCCATCCCGAGATCGCCTACGCGATTCTGGATGCGCAGGGGCTGCTGGGCGAAGGCTGACGTTCTCCCACGCCTACCTCCATGGTCCGCGGAAAGCGGGGACCCAGCGGCTCTTGTTGCGCCGAAGCCAAAGTCACTGGGTCCCCGCATGCGCGGGGACGACGTAAATCGATTCCACGGCGCCCGTCGGCCCCAGCGCCATCCCGAGATCGCCTACGCGATTCTGGAT